>JADZAI010000103.1 GCA_020852655.1 Alphaproteobacteria bacterium | reverse complement strand
CTCGGTCCGCCTCGACATCCGCCGCATCGGCTCGATCAAGGAGCGCGAGGACGTGGTGGGCAGCCAGACCCGCGTGAAGGTGGTGAAGAACAAGGTCGCCCCGCCGTTCCGCCAGGTCGAATTCGACATCATGTATGGCGAGGGCATCTCGAAGACCGGCGAGCTCGTCGATTTGGGCGTGAAGGCCAACATCATCGAGAAGTCCGGCTCGTGGTATTCCTATGACGGCCAGCGGATCGGCCAGGGCCGCGAGAACGCCAAGGCCTTCCTCAAGGACAACGCCGACATCGCCGCCAGCATCGAAAAGGCCATCCGCTCCAATGCCGGCGTGGTCGGCGAAAGCCTCCAGGGCTCGCGCGACGAGGACGACGAATAAGCCGCCCCTCGAAAAGCGACAAACGAATACCCGAAGCCCCGCGAAGCCCTCGCGGGGCTTCGGCCTTCCGGCGGGCGGCAAGAACGAAAAGCGACAAACGAATAGGGATGGATGGGGCAGGCTCTCGAAAAGACGACAAACGAATAGGGAGGGGCGGGAGCAGGCCCACGAAAAAGCGACGAACGAATACAGGGCGGGCAGGGAAGGCACCCCGAGAAAGCGGCAAACGAATAAAGTTTGGCAAAATCGAGGATCGAACAGGGTCCGGAGCCGGCCTCATTGCTGCCGCGCTTTGCGCTGCACCATGCCGGGCATTACATAGGCTCCATGACCTCGCTCGCCGACATCCGCTCCACCTTCCTCGGCCATTTCGGCCGCCACCAGCACGAGATCGTGCCGTCGGCCCCGCTGGTCCCGCGGAACGACCCGAGCCTCATGTTCGTGAACGCCGGCATGGTGCCGTTCAAGAACGTCTTCACGGGCGCCGAAACCCGCGCGATTCCCAGCGCCGCGTCGTCGCAGAAATGCGTCCGGGCGGGCGGCAAGCACAACGATCTCGACAATGTCGGCTACACGGCGCGGCACCTCACCTTCTTCGAGATGCTGGGCAATTTCTCGTTCGGCTACTACTTCAAGGAACAGGCGATCACGCTGGCCTGGGAGCTGATCTCCAAAGAGTTCAGGCTCCCCCGGGAGAAGCTGCTCGTCACCGTCTACCACACCGACGACGACGCGGCGGCGCTCTGGAAGAAGATCGCCGGCTTCGGCGACGACAAGATCATCCGCATCCCGACCAGCGACAATTTCTGGTCGATGGGCGACACCGGCCCCTGCGGCCCGTGCTCGGAAATCTTCTACGACTACGGCCCCGAGGTCGCCGGCGGCCCGCCCGGCAGCCCGGAGGAGGACGGCGACCGGTTCGTCGAATTCTGGAACCTGGTCTTCATGCAGTACGAGCAGCTTCCGGGCGGCGAGCGCATCGCCCTGCCCAAGCCCTCGATCGACACCGGCATGGGGCTGGAGCGCATCTCCTCGATCCTCCAGGGCAAGCATTCGGTCTTCGACATCGACCTGATGCGCTCCCTCATCGAGGCCTCGGCCTCGCTCACCGGCGTCGGCCCCGACGGCGGCCAGGCGGCGAGCCACCGGGTCATCGCCGACCACCTGCGCTCGTCGTCCTTCCTCATCGCCGACGGCGTCATGCCGTCGAACGAAGGCCGCGGCTATGTGCTCCGCCGCATCATGCGCCGCGCGATGCGCCACGCCCATCTGCTCGGCGCGAAGGAGCCGCTGATGCACCGACTGGTGCCGGAGCTCGTCGCGAAGATGGGCGCGGCCTATGGCGACCTGATCCGCGCCGAGAAGCTGATCGAGGAGACGCTGAAGCTCGAGGAAGTCCGCTTCCGCCAGACGCTGGAGCGGGGCCTCCGCCTGCTCGACGACGCGGTCGGCGAGATGCGCGGCACCGAGCTGCCCGGCGACGTCGCCTTCAAGCTCTACGATACCTTCGGCTTCCCGCTGGACCTCACGCAGGACGCCCTGCGCGAGCGGGGCCTCACGGTCGACCTCGGCGGCTTCAACGCGGCGATGGACGCGCAGAAGGCGGCGGCGCGCGCGGCGTGGTCGGGCTCGGGCGAAGCGGCGACCGAAGCGGTCTGGTTCGGCATCCGCGAACGCACCGGCGCGACGGAATTCCTCGGCTATGACGCCGACGCGGCGCAGGGCCAGATCGTCGCGCTCGTGAAGGGCGGCGCGGAGGTGCAGCAGCTCGCCGCCGGCGAGGAAGGCGCCGTCCTGGTCAACCAGACGCCCTTCTACGGCGAGAGCGGCGGCCAGGCAGGCGACGCGGGCGACATCGTCAACGGCGCCTCGCGATTCGCCGTCGCCGACACCCAGAAAAAGCTCGGCGCCCTGCACGTCCACATCGGCAAGGTCGTGAGCGGCACCCTTGCGGTCGGCGACGAGGTCACGCTGCGCATCGACCGGCCGCGCCGCCAGGCGACGCGGGCCAATCACTCCGCAACCCATCTGCTGCACGAGGCGCTGCGCCGCGTCCTGGGCGATCACGTCGCGCAGAAGGGCTCGCTCGTCGCGCATGACCGCCTGCGCTTCGACTTCAGCCATCCGAAGGCAGTCACCCCGGCGGAACAGGCCGAGATCGAGGCGATCGTCAATCGCGTGGTGCGCGACAACAACGACGTCACGACGCGCCTGATGACGCCGGACGAAGCGATCAAGGCCGGCGCGCTCGCGCTCTTCGGCGAGAAATACGGCGAGGAGGTGCGCGTGCTCTCGATGCCGAGCGCCGACGACACCGGACGGACCTATTCGGTCGAACTCTGCGGCGGCACGCATGTCCGCCGCCTGGGCGACATCGGCCTCTTCAAGATCGTCTCCGAAAGCGCCGTCGCCTCCGGCGTGCGCCGCATCGAGGCGCTGACCGGCGAAGGGGCGCGCCTGTGGCTCGAGCACCAGGCCGGCATCGCGCGCGAAGCGGCGGCGGCGATCAAGTCCGCACCCGCCGAGCTCGTCGACCGTGTCGTCACGCTGGCCGACGAACGCCGCCGGCTAGAGCGCGAGCTCGCCGACGCCAAGAAGAAGCTGGCGCTCGCCGGGCCGGCGACCGCCGCGGGCGACGAGATCGAACAGGTCGGGCCGCACAAGGCGATCCTCAAATCCGTCTCCGGCGTTCCCGCCAGGGACCTCAAGGGTCTCGCCGACGAGGCGAAGGCCAAGGTCGGCTCCGGCATCGTCGCCTTCGTCACCGACGATGGCGGCAAGGCCTCGATCGTGGTCGGCGTCACGCCGGACCTCGTGCCGGGCATCAGCGCGGTCGACCTCGTCAAGAAGGGGGCCGAGGCGCTGGGCGGCAAGGGTGGCGGCGGGCGGCCCGACCTCGCCCAGGCCGGCGGTCCCGATCCGGCCCGTGCGGCCGCGGCCCTCGATGCCATTCGCGGGGCGCTCGGCGCCGCCGCGGCTTGAACTGACGGGGGCGCATGACTTCAGGATCGGACGCCCTCTTCCAGTTCAAGGATGCCATGGTGTTCCTCGCCGCCGCCGGCGTCGGGGTGCCCCTCCTCCAGCGCCTGCGGGTCAATCCGGTCCTCGGCTTCATGCTGGCCGGCATGGCGATCGGCCCTTACGGCCTCGGCCGTCTTGCCGGGGAGTATGCGTGGCTCCGCCACGTCACGGTGACCGACCCTGAGGAATTCGAAGGGCTCGGCGAGATCGGCGTCATCTTCCTGCTGTTCACGATCGGCCTCGACCTCTCCTTCCAGCGCCTGTGGACGATGCGCCGGCTGGTGTTCGGCCTCGGCATCGCACAGGTCGCCGTGACGGCAATCGCGCTCGGCGCCGCGCTGGTGTTCTTCGGCGTGTCGCTCGGCCCGTCGATCGTGCTGGGCCTCGGCCTCGCGCTGTCCTCGACGGCGGTCGCGATGCAGCTCCTGATCTCGCGACACCGCTTCGGCACGCCGGAGGGCCAGACGGCCTTCGCGGTGCTGCTGATGCAGGATCTCACCGTGGTGCCGATCCTCTTCCTCGTCGGCGCGCTTTCGGCGGCCAGTGCCCAGGACATGCAGGGCGAGATCCTGCGTACCGTCGGCTATGGCGCGCTCGCGGTGGCGGCCCTGATGCTCGCGGGCCGCTTCGTCATGCCGGTCATCATGCGGGCCGCCGGGAGGGCGCAGAGCCACGAACTCTTCATCGCCGTGGTGCTGCTCGTCGCGATGGTCAGCGCCGCCGCCACCGGCTTTGCCGGACTGCCGACTTCGCTCGGTGCCCTCATCGCCGGCGCGATGCTCGCGGAGACCGCCTTCAAGCATCAGGTCGAAGCCGACATCGAGCCGTTCAAGGGTCTGCTGCTGGGCCTTTTCTTCGTCTATGTCGGAATGACGGTCGACCTCGGCTTCGTCTATGCGAACTGGCGCACCATACTCACCGGCCTCGGCGCGCTGATCGCGGTCAAGACGATCGTCCTGCTGGTCCTCGCTTTGGCCTTCCGCGTCGGACGGGCGACCGCCTTCGAGGTCGCCTTCCTGCTCGGACACGCCGGCGAGTTCGCGCTGATCCTGCTCACCGCGGCGGCCGCCTCCGGTCTCGTCGCGCATGACCTCCACCAGATCATCACCGCGATCATCGTGCTCTCCATGGCGCTCACGCCGGTCCTGGACGAAGTCGGGCGCCGCCTCGGTGCGCTTTCGGAGTGGCGGCGCGCGGAACCCATCACGCTGAAGACGGCCGACCGCGATGGGCCGGTGATCATCGGCGGCTATGGCCGCGTCGGGCGCACCATCGCCAACGTGCTCGACGCCGAAAGCCTGCCCTGGATCGCGCTGGAGGCCGATCCTTACGAGGTTTCTGCCGCGCGCAAGCAGGGCATGCCGGTGTTCTTCGGCGACGCGACGCGCAAGGAGGTTCTGCTGCGGGCCGGTGCGAATCGCTGCCCGGCCTTCGTGGTGACGCTCGACACGCCCCAGCTCGCCGAGCGCATGGTGCGGGCGGTGCGCGACGAATGGCCGGACGCGAAGCTCTTCGCCCGTGCCAAGGACTGGAAGCATGCCGACCATCTCCGGCGCCTCGGCGTGGACGACGTCATCCCCGAAGCGGTGGAGGGCAGCCTCCAGCTCGCGGCCCATGTCCTCGACGGGCTCGGCTTCGACGAGGAGCTGATCGAGGCGCGTATCGAGGAGGAACGCGAACGCGCGAAGACGATGCACGATGGCGACTGAGCCTTTGCGCGGCGATGGGGCGGCGCGCCTCGCATGGCTCGACGCCGCCAGGGGGCTTGGCATTGTCCTGGTGGTCGCGGGCCACACGTTCAACGATCCGCTGATCCGCTCGCCGATCTTCCTCTTTCACATGCCGCTCTTCTTCCTGCTCGCCGGCTACACGATGAAGGCCGAGCCGTTCGGCGGCATGTTCGTGAAGCGCGTGCGCTCGCTTCTCGTGCCGTATCTCAGCTTCTTCGTGCTGGTGACGGCGATCGACGTGGCGCTCGGCCGGGTCTTCGACCATCCGGTCTCGCTCGACTGGAACCATCCGCTCGGCGCGCTCGGCACGGCGCTCTATGGCGGCCAGATGCTGAAGGGCTCCTACGCCGTCTTCTGGTTCATCACCTGCCTCTTCGCCGCGCAGATGGTCTTCGGCTGGCTGCTGGCGCGCCTGCCGGATTTGCGGGACCTGCGCTGGGCGGCGATCCTTCTCGCCTGCCTGGGCCTGACCTGTCTGGCGCATAGGCTCTCGCCGTCGCCGTGGAACATTGCCGTCGCGCCCGCGGCGCTGCTGTTCCTCTATGCCGGCCAGGCGCTGCGGCGGCACGGCGATGCCGTGCCCTGGCCCGCCGACCTCGCCGCTGCCGCGGCGGCCATCGGGTCGCTCTTCGTCGCGGCGCCGCTCGACATGAAATATGCGCTCTTCGGCACGCCGGTCGTCAGCCTCATCGCGGCGGCGCTGCTGAGCTACAGCTTCATCCGGGCGTGCCAATTGCTCGCCCGCATCCCTGTCCTCGTCGATGGGCTGGTGTGGCTGGGCCAGGCCTCGCTGACGGTCATGTTCCTCCACATGACGATCATCTTTCACTTCCACGCCCGGCTGGGCGCCCCGCTCGCCTTCGTGCTGGCGGGCGTGCTGCCCCTGCTCCTCTATCCGGTGATCCGTGCCTCGGCGCTCGGCCGGCGCCTGCTGCTCGGCGGCCGATAGAAAAGCGGCGCCCGGGAGAACCGGACGCCGCTTCGGACTCACAGCAATCGCTGGGCGGATTACGCGGCGCGCAGGTTGTCGGCGACCTTGTCGAGGAAGCCTTCCGTCGTCAGCCACTTCTGGTCCGGGCCGACCAGCACCGCGAGGTCCTTGGTCATGTTGCCGGCTTCGACCGTGTCGACGCAGACCTTCTCGAGCTTCTCGGCGAATTCGGCCAGCGCCGCGTTCGAGTCGAGCTTCGCGCGATGCTTCAGGCCGCGCGTCCAGGCGAAGATCGAGGCGATCGAGTTGGTCGAGGTCTTCTCGCCGCGCTGATGCGCACGATAGTGGCGCGTCACCGTGCCGTGCGCCGCTTCGGCCAGCACGGTGTTGCCGTCCGGTGTCAGCAGCACCGAGGTCATGAGGCCGAGCGAGCCGAAGCCCTGCGCCACGACGTCCGACTGCACGTCGCCGTCATAGTTCTTGCACGCCCACACATAGCCGCCCGACCACTTCAGCGCGGCGGCGACCATGTCGTCGATCAGGCGGTGCTCATAGGTCAGCTTCTTTTTGTCGAACTCGGCCTTGAACTCGGCGTCGAAAATCTCCTGGAAGATGTCCTTGAAGCGCCCGTCATAGGCCTTGAGGATCGTGTTCTTCGTGGAGAGATAGACCGGGTAGTTGCGGCTGAGGCCGTAGTTGAACGAGGCCCGCGCGAAGTCGCGGATCGACTCGTCCAGATTGTACATGGCCAGCGCGACGCCCGGGCCCTTGAAGTCGAACACGTCGCGTTCGATCACCTTGCCGTCCGCACCGACGAACTTGACGGTCAGCTTGCCCGCACCCGGCACCTTGAAGTCGGTGGCGCGATACTGGTCGCCGAAGGCATGGCGGCCGACCACGATGGGCTGCGTCCAGCCCGGCACTAGGCGCGGCACGTTCGAGCAGATGATCGGCTCGCGGAAGATCACGCCGCCCAGGATGTTGCGGATCGTCCCGTTGGGCGACTTCCACATCTGCTTCAGCTTGAATTCCTCGACGCGCGCCTCGTCCGGCGTGATCGTGGCGCATTTGACGCCCACGCCGTATTTCGCGATCGCCGCCGCGGCGTCCACGGTGACCTTGTCCTCGGTCGCGTCCCGGTGCTCGACGCTGAGGTCATAGACCTCTATCGGGATGTCGAGGAACGGGAGGATCAGCTTCTCCTTGATGAGCGCCCAGATGATGCGGGTCATCTCGTCGCCGTCGAGATCGACGACGGGGTTCGCGACTTTGATCTTGGCCATGAAGTCCTCTGGGCGGGGAGTCGGGTTTGTCGTGGAACGGCGGAGGGTATAACAGCGCCCCGCCGCGCCCGTGAAGGACCGAATGAGCGAAAATCCGCCCGAGATGCCGCCCCCCGCCGTCGTGCTCGTGGAGCCCCAATTGGGCGAGAATATCGGCGCGGTGGCGCGCGCGATGGCGAATTTCGGGCTTTCGGACCTCCGCCTCGTGCGGCCCCGCGACGGCTGGCCGAACGCCCGGGCCTATGCGGTTTCCTCCGGGGCGCACTGGCCGCTCGACGGCGCCCGGGTGTTCCAGACGACGGCCGAAGCCCTCGCGGGGCTGACGCTGGTCCTGGCGACCACCGCCCGCGACCGCGAAATGGCGAAGGAGGTGCTGACCCCGGCCGAGGCGGCGCGGCGCCTGCGCGAGCGGTCGTCGGCGGGCGCCCAGACCGGGCTGCTCTTCGGCTCGGAACGGGCCGGGCTGGTCAACGAGGATATCGTGCTGGCGGATGCCATCGTCACGATCCCGGCCAATCCGCGCTTCACCTCGTTCAACATCGCCCAGGCGGCGCTGCTGACCCTCTATGAGTGGCACAAGGCGGGCGATACGACGCCGGCAGCGTCGCTGGACCTCGGGCGGTTCGACATCGCGCCCAAGGAAGCGCTGATCGGCTTCTTCGAGCAAATCGAACGCGAACTGGATGAGGCCGGCTTCCTTTTCCCGCCTGCCAAGGTGCCGGCGATGATCCGCAACATGCGCAATATCTGGCAGCGGGCGAGCCTCTCCGAGCAGGACGTCCGCACCCTCCGGGGCATCGTCACGGCGCTGGTCCATCGTCCGCACGCCAAGCGGAATGCCGAACGGGCTGCCCAGGCGGCCGGCGACGACGAGCCGGCGTGACGGTCCGTTAAGCTCCGGCGGGTATCCTTTGCGGAAAGGAGTGCCTGCCCGATGAACGATTTTCCGCTGGCCGTGGCCCTGGGTGCCGTCGCCGTGGTGCTGGCCTGGCTTCTGGTCCGGGCGATCCGCACCGGTTCGGTCACCAGCCGCGGCATGACGTTCAGCCTCAACGACGCGCCGATCCCGTTCGGCCTTGTCGCCGCGATGCATGTGGCGCTTGTCGTGCTGCTGGGCGCCGAAGCCATGCTGCGGCTCGGGCTGATCTGACAGCCGCCTGCCGCTTGGCGAAAGCGGCATCGCTGCCGCTATAAGTGTCGCATTCCCTGGAATGCGAGCCCCCCATGACGAACCCGTGTATCGGGCCTGACGTGAAGCTGCTGAGTTCGGCCTTCGTCCACCCGTCGGCCTGCCTCTATGGCGACATCACGATCGGCGAGGGCGCTTCGGTCTGGCCCAATGTCGTCATGCGCGCCGAAGTGCTGAAGATCGTGATCGGTCCGAACTCGAATATCCAGGACTTCACGATGATCCACATCGGCGACCGCAGCGACACCGTCGTCGGCGCCAATTGCTCGATCACCCATCACGTCACGCTGCATGGCTGCACGATCGGCGACAACTGCCTGATCGGCATCGGCGCGACGATCATGGACGGCTGCATCATCGGCGAGAACTCGATCGTCGCCGGCGGCACCTTCCTGAAGGAGCGCACCGTCATCCCGCCGAACTCGATCGTCATGGGCATGCCGGGCAAGGTGACGCGCACGCGCAACAATGCGCTGGCGAACGCCTTCAACGCCTTCATGTACCGCAAGAATGCCGAGGGCTTCGCGCGCGGCGACTATCGCGTTTGGGCCTCGGACTCGTTCCGCGCCGAAGCCGATGCGGAACGGACGCGCCTCGCCGCGCTGCACGGCGAGGCGGGCGGGTAGGTAGGGGCGCGTCAGAGCGCCCGGAGGGACGTCGCGGTCTTCTCGAATGTTTCCTTGTTCGGCGGGAACTTCTCGACCGTCGCCATGCACATGCCCATTACGATCTTGCCCGGCACGACGATGACGCCCCAGCGCGAGATCGTGTCGACCGGCAGGCCTTCGAACCCGGCGCCGATCTTCAGCGTCGCGACCTGCATCTTCGCGCCGTTCACGTCGCGGACCTCGCTCTCGGAAACTTCGAGCTTGGCCGGGTCGGCCGACAGCATGTTCGCCCAGAAGCCCGCATCCACGGGCGCTGCAAGCTGCGCATTGAGTTCATCCTGCGTCGCCGAGGCGAGCGCGGGCACGGCCGCCGACTTCGCGCCGCACCGCAGTTCCGCATCGTCGGGCGACGTCGCGAAGGTGTAGCCCTGCTCCGTTGGCGGTTCGGTCGCCCAGCCTTCGGGAAAATCGATCGTGTACTGGTTCGAGGAATCCTGGAAGGCCGCAAGGCCCAGGAAGGCGACGGTGGCAAGCGATAGACGCGTCAGAAGCATAGAAGCAGGCTCAGGTTCCGTGATGGGATGCGCCATAGTAGAGCGCCGCGCGCATGCGGTCACAGCCCGGTTACACACCGCGCCATTGTGTCGCGCACGTGCAACGTGCAGGGGGAGGGGGAAGCATGGGCATTCGCTATGTAATGGTGGGCGGCGGCCCGGGTGCGCTGATCGGGGAAGCCCACCGCCTCGCGGCGCGGGCTTCCGGCTTTGAACTCGTCGCCGGCGCCTTCTCCAGCGACCTGGAGCGATCGCGCAGCCAGGCGGAGAAGAGCGGCTTGGCGGCCGGCGCGGGCTATGGCGACTGGCCGGCGCTGATCTCCGATGCGGGGCGCCTCGGAGCCGAGGCGATCGTCATCGTCACGCCGAACCATCTTCACGCGCCGATCGCGCTCGCCGCCCTGGAGGCCGGCCTGCACGTGATCTGCGACAAGCCGCTCTGCACCTCCGCCGGCGATGCGCGGGCGATCGTGAAGGCCGCGATGCGGGCGGAGCGGATCGTCGGCCTAACCCATACCTATGCCGGATATGCCTCGATCGCCGAGGCCGCCCGGCGTGTGCGGGCGGGCGCGATCGGCCGGCCCCGGCTGATCCTCGGGCATTACATCCAGGACTGGCTGACGAAGCCGATCGAGCGCGAGGGCGTCGGCATGGCCGCCTGGCGCCTCGACCCGGCGCGTTCGGGGCCGGCCGGCGCTGCCGCCGATATCGGGACGCATGCCTATCACATGGCCGGCATGGTCTCGGGCATGGCCGCGGCGGAACTCTCCGCCGAACTGTCGTCTTTCGTCGAAGGCCGCCGGCTCGACGACACGGCGCTCGTAAGGCTGAGATATCCCGGCGGCGCGCGCGGCGTATTGACGATATCGCAGGCCGTCGCATCGAGCGGCGGCTCGGTGCGCTTCGAGATCATGGGTGATGAGGGCGGCATAGGCTGGAGACTCGAGCGGCCCCATGACCTCACACTGATGAAGCTGGGCGGTCCGGCCGAGGTGGTGACGGTCGAAACGCCCGGCCCCCTGCCGGAGGTACCGGGCGCGCCGGCCGGATTCCTCAACGCCTTCGCGGCCTTGTACGGACGCTACGCCGCGGCCATTGGCGGCGCTTCGACCTGGCATCCCGATGCAAGGGACGGGCTCGAAGGCATGAAATTCATCGAAGCGGCCGTGCGATCGTCAGCCGCCGACGGTGCCTGGACGCAGGTGTAGGAGGCAGGCCGTGTCCGCACGGCCCACCCTGGACGTTCAGAGCGGCCGTGAGGAGCCGACCGTCTTCTCGAAGCTGTCCTTGACCTTGTCGTAGTCTTCCATGGTCGAGTAGCAGCCCGCATTCACCAGATGACCGGGCAGCACCCAAACGCCCATATGCGCCTTCATGTCGACGGGCGCGAATGTCCCGGCCTTCAGGACGAGCGTCGCGACCTGCTGGTACTTGCCGTCGATCTCGCGCGCTTCCGCCTTCTCGACCGTCACCAGCGAGACGTCCGCGACACCCAGGATGTTGGCCCAGCCGGCCGTGTCCATGGGCTGGGACATCTCGGCGTTGATGGCTTCCTGGGTCATGCCGACGAGGCCCGGCATGTCGGGAGACTGGGCGTTGCACAGCGCATTGGCGACGGCTTCCGGCGCCTTCACCTGATGGATGCCCTGGCCCTGGTCGCCCATGTCCGTCCAGCCTTCGGGAAAGTCGATCGTGTAGCGTCCGTTCGGGTCCTGGAACGCTGCGAGGCCGAGCGCGACGGCCGAGAGGGAGAGCAGGCGTGCGAGACGAGTCATTTGCAGTCCGTTTCGTTTGTACTGGGCCGCATTCTAGGCCTTTGTGAGCGCCGCTTAAGCGCTTTGACCCCAGCCGCGGCGTTTCGCCGCTTCCAGCCTTGACTTAAGGGCTGCCATCCGTATGGTCCGCGCCCTTCGCTGGGGTCAGGCTCAGTGAAGAACACCCGTGACAGTTGTGCTGTCTGTCGGTTCCGCAAGGAACAGAGGAGGGGCGTTTTCCGATCCTGACAGTTTGCGTGTTGAAGGAAAACCGCGATGAGCAAGCGCCTTGAGGCGAAGCATAAGATTTCGCGCCGTATCGGTCAGAATCTCTGGGGCACCTCCAAGAGCCCGGTCAACAAGCGTGAATCCGGCCCGGGCCAGCATGGCGCCCGGCGCAAGAACAAGATATCTGATTTCGGTATTCAGCTCCGCGCCAAGCAGACGCTGAAGGGCTATTACGGCAACATCACCGAGCGCCAGTTCCGCAAGATCTATGCGGAAGCCGATCGTCTGCGCGGCGACACCGGCGAGAACATGATCGGCCTGCTTGAGCGCCGCCTCGACGCGATCGTCTATCGCGCCAAGTTCGCGCCGACGCCGTTCGCCGCCCGCCAGCTCGTCAGCCACGGCCATGTGAAGGTCAACGGCCGCCGCCTCAACGTCGCTTCGGCGGTGCTTAAGGACGGCGATACGGTCGAGCTGTCGTCGAAGGCGCAGCAGATGGCGACGGTGATCGCCGCCTCGCAGGCGACCGACCGCGACGTGCCGGACTATATCGAGATCGATGCGACGAAGGGCACGGCAAAGCTGGCCCGCACGCCGAAGCTGTCGGACGTGCCGTATCCGGTTCAGATGAACCCGAACCTGATCATCGAGTTCTATTCGCGCTAAACGCAGCGCAGCTCTACGGTTCCAGCGGCCGCACCCTCACGGGTGCGGCCGTTTTCTTTGGTTTCCCGGAACTGGAGCCGGGCAGCCCATCGTTCCGGCGCGATCGGCGGCAAGCAGGCCTCCAGGCCGGGCGCGCCGCTCAGCGCGCGGGCTTGGGTTCCGCTGCGGCCATTCCTTCGCGAATCCATTCGCGAAGATGGCCTTCCGGGGTGGCGATGTCGTCGATCTCCCAGCCATCCTTGAACGGCTTCAGCGTGTAGACGACCTTCCGCGGCTCACCGGCGATCTCGAAGATCGCCTCCACCGTCGCGAATTCGGCGGTCTGCGCCGTCGTTTTGGTCGCCACCTCTTTCGTGTCCCACTCCTGGGCCATCATGAAGACATCGCCGTCGATGATCGGCTCATCGGCGTAGAAGGTGCTCTTGTAGAGCGAAAGCAGGTCCGCATCGAAGTGGTTGAGGATCAGGGAGTCGGTGGTGGCCCGGCCCATCTCGGCGCTGACGGCCTCGGACTCGAGCTTCGTCTGGTAGAGGCTCTGGACGAAGATGTCGGGCGCGACGCCGCTCGGTTCCGACGGCGGGATGTCCGCTGCCGCTGCCGAGGTGACGAAGGCGAGCGCGGCGAGAAGGGTTGGCTTTCTGAGCATTGTTTCCCCGTGCAAAATCGGCCGCGCTGGCGCGGCCGAGGGGAACTTCTAGACAATGCCGTTCGGGCAGGGGACGCGGCGTTACGCCGCGCAGGCAGTCGCAGCCGTCAGGCCGCCGCGTCCAGTTCGACACCCTTGTCCTTGAGGAACGTCTTGAGTTCCCCGGACTCGAACATCTCGCGGACGATGTCGCAGCCGCCGACGAACTCGCCCTTCACATAGAGCTGGGGGATCGTCGGCCAATTGGTGAAGTCCTTGATCCCGTTGCGGATGTCGGGGTCGGCCAGGACGTTCACGCCGTGTACCTCGGCGCCGATGTGGTCGAGGATTTTGGCGACGGTCGCCGAGAAGCCGCATTGCGGAAAGCTGGGCGTGCCCTTCATGAACAGCACGACGTCATGGGCGTCGATCATCGACTTGATGCGGTCGTGGACGGGATTGCTCATGGTGCGAGCCTCTCAGTGGGTATGGCGGCAGAGCTATGGTGCGAGTCCGCCAGGGTCAAGGGTTGCGGCCTATTTCGGCGCCGCCGTGGTCAGTGCCAGGGCGTGCAATTCGCCGCCCATCCGGCCGCCGAGCGCGTCGAAGACGAGCTTGTGCTGGGCGACGCGCGTCTTGCCGGCAAATTCCTTTGAAACGACATGGGCGGCGTAGTGGTCGCCGTCACCGGCCAGGTCCGTGATGGAAATCTCGGCGTCAGGCAGGGCCTGCTTGATCAGGTGCTCTATGTCGGCGGCGTTCATCGGCATGCGGCGAGTATAGGCCCGCGGTTCCTCTGATCCAAGACGACGTTGCATGTCCGGGTTAGCTTGGGTCGGCAAGGAGAACGCCATGAGCCCACGAGCGATGCGAATGACGCCGACGCTGCGCTACCGCGATCCGGCCGCTGCCATCGCGTGGTTGGAGGCGGCCTTCGGCATGACGCCGCATTTCGTCGCGCGCCACGAGGGCGCGGTCGTGCATGCCCAGATGCGTCTCGGCGAATCCTGGTTGTTCCTGGGGCCGGACCACGCCGACGACCAGTACGGCATGCACTCGCCGCTGGCGCTCAACGGCACCAACCAATGCGTCTGCATCGCGCTGGAGGATGTCGACGCGGCCGCGGCGCGGGCGATGGCCGCCGGAGCGCGGATGATCCATCCGCCGCACGACACGGCCTATGGCGCGCGGGAATTCTCCTGCGCCGACCCCGAGGGGCATGTGTGGTCGGTCGGCAATTATTGGGGTGAACCGTAGGAGGCGCACTTTCCGCGCCGTGCGGCGGCGCTTATCGTGCCCCTACGCCACGCGATACGAGTCGGGAGCCGAGATGCGCCGCGCCATTCTTCCTGTTCTGATGCTGACATCCCTGACGGGATGCGTCTCGTGGCAACAGACGCCGGTGATCACCGCCGATGCGAACAAGGCCTGGCCGGCTTATTCCGATTGCATCGCAGCCAGTCTCAAGGCGCGTCAGGACAGCCTCAACGGATCGATCTGGGTCGAGTCCGTGCCGGAGCAGAGCATGGCGATGATCGGTATTGCCGACGCCCAGGGCACAGAGACGAATATCCGCGTCGTAGCGACCTCGCCGCAGTCATCCCAGGCGACCGCTATTCTCGGCGTGCGCGGCGAGCGGGAGCATCGCAGCGCAGCCGAGGACATACTCTACGGCTGCGCTGCCCTTTGAGGCCTATTTCGCCGCGATGCCGGCGAAGTCGATCTTTTCGAACTGCGCGCGGACGATCGGCATGATCTTGTCGCCGGCGACGGGGACGATCGACACGGTGCGCGAGGGCGACGCCACCACGACATAGGCGGCGGGCTTGTAGGTCCGGTAGACGAGTGCCGGCTTGCCGCCGAATTCGCCGGTGTCGACGCCCGCCTTGCGCCGCGCGTCCTCGTCGTCGATCAGCTTCTGGAACGTGGCCGCCTCGGCATTCGAGAAGGTGATGGTCATGGTGAAGATGTCGCCCATGTCGGTCATCTGGCTGACCGCAACGGAGGATTTGTCGTCGGCGGTGGAGAAGACGGGCTGGCCGGCTTTCCAGCCGTTCAGCGGTTTCGGGAAGAAGGCGACGAAGTCCTTGAGCCGGGCCTCTTCGACGCGGGCTTCCTGAACCGCCGGGGCTTCCGAGCCGCCGCAGGCCGAGAGCGGCAGGGCGGCAAGGGCGGCGAAGACCAGTGCAAATCTCTTCATGGCGTATTCCCCGGGCCGACTCGGGGACGGTCGGCTTCCTGCGGGATCGTCCCAAGGGCGGGGCGACGTGTCGAGAGGGAAGACGCCTAATTCAGCGGCGCCGCCATCAAGGCCGGGAAAAAGCCCTCATGCGCCTCGCGGAGCGAGGGCACATCGAGCCAGACGAGGTCGGCGACGCGCAGATGCCGGCCGCCGGCGACGCCGAGGCGGATCGCCGGGACGCCCGCGGCCCTGGCCTCCGCCAGCAGCCGCTCGGCCACCGGCTGCGGGGCGGCGACGAGATAGCGGGCCTGGTCTTCGCCGAAAAGGAAGGCATGGGCCGCGGCGCCGTCCGGCAGGTCGATCTGGGCGCCGACATCGTCGGCCTGGTTCGAGGCCATCACCATCTCGGCGAGGGCGACCAGCAGGCCGCCGTCGGAGAGGTCGTGGACGGTGTCGACCTGGCCGGATTCGATGAAGCCGCGGATGAAGTCGCCGTTGCGCTTCTCGGCGGCGAGGTCGACCGGCGGCGGTGCATGGGAGGTGAGGCCGAGGTCGCGGGCGTAGATGGACTGGCCGAGCCAGCCCTTGGTGTCGCCGATGAGGAGTATCTGATCGCCCCAGCGCTTCAGCGCGATGGTGGCGCGCTTCTCCATGTCCTTCAGGATGCCGACGCCGCCGATGGCGGGGGTGGGCATGATGCCCTGGCCGTTGGTCTCGTTATAGAGCGAGCAATTGCCGCCGATGACGGGATAGCCGAGCGCAATGCCCGCTTCCTTCAAGCCCTCGATGGCGCCGACGAACTGGCCCATGATCTCGGGCTTCTGCGGATTGCCGAAATTCATGTTGTCGGTATAGGCGAGCGGCGTGCCGCCGACGGCGGTGATGTTGCGCCAGGTTTCGGCGACCGCCTGCTTGCCGCCCTCGACGGGGTCGGCGAGGCAATAGCGCGGCGTGCCGTCGGTGGTGACGGCGAGCGCCTTCTGCTTGCCGTGGACGCGGATCACCGCGGCGTCGCCGCCGGGGCCCTGCGCGGTGTCGTTCATGACGGTCGAATCGTATTGCTGCCAGATCCAGCGGCGCGAGGCCATGTCGGGGCTGCCCAGCATAGCGATCAGCGTGGCGTTGTAGTCTTCGGGCGCCGGGACTTCAGCGGCAGACAGCACCGGCTTTTTCGGCGTCGCGGTCCAGGGGCGCTGGTAGAGCGGCGCTTCATCGGCGAGGGCGGTGATGGGGAGATCGGCCATCACCTGGCCCTTGTGTTTGACGACCAGGCGTTTGGTGTCGGTGACGCGGCCGATGACGGCGAAGTCGAGCTCCCATTTGTCGAACACGGCCTTGGCCTCGGCCTCGCGGCCGGGCTTCAGGATCATGAGCATGCGCTCCTGGCTCTCCGAGAGCATCATCTCGTAGGCCGTCATGTTCTCTTCGCGCTGGGGGACGTGATCGAGGTCGAGTTCGATGCCGGCGTCGCCCTTCGAGCCCATCTCGGCCGAGGATGAGGTGAGGCCGGCGGCGCCCATGTCCTGGATGGAGACGATGGCGTCGGAGGACATCAGTTCGAGGCAGGCTTCCAGCAACAGCTTCTCGGTGAAGGGATCGCCGACCTGGACGGTGGGGCGCTTCTCCTCGCTGTCGTCGTCGAACTCGGCCGAGGCCATAGTGGCGCCGTGGATGCCGTCGCGCCCGGTCTTGGAGCCGACATAGACGACCGGGTTGCCGATGCCGGAGGCGGCGGAGAGGAAGATGTTGTCGGCGCGGGCGAGGCCGACGCACATCGCGTTGACCAGAATGTTGCCGTTGTAGCTGGCGTCGAAATTCACCTCGCCCGCGACGGTGGGAACGCCCATGCAATTGCCGTAGCCGCCGATGCCGGCGACGACGCCGGCGACGAGGTGCTTCGTCTTGGGATGGTCGGCTTCGCCGAAGCGCAGGGCGTTCAGCATCGCGATGGGGCGGGCACCCATGGTGAAGACGTCGCGCATGATGCCGCCGACGCCGGTCGCCGCGCCCTGATAGGGCTCGATGAAGCTGGGGTGGTTGTGCGACTCCATCTTGAAGATGCAGGCGTCGCCGTCGCCGATGTCGATGACCCCTGCATTCTCGCCGGGGCCGTGGATGACCTGGGGGCCGGTGGTGGGGAGCTGCTTCAGCCAGAAGCGGGTCGACTTGTACGAGCAGTGCTCGGACCACATGACCGAGAAGATGCCGAGTTCCGTGAGGGTCGGCTCGCGGTTCAGGAGCTGAAGCACCTTCGCGTATTCGTCAGGCGAGAGGCCGTGCTCGGCGACGATCTGAGGGGTGATGGCGGACGTCTCTGGCATGGCGGGTAGATAGCGAGGGAATCGTCGCGGGGCCAGTTTTGCGTGCCTCGGCAAAGAGATCCGCAGGCCCGGACATTCGTTTTCCACTTTTTCCGGTTTTCGGTTTCTGCCTGTGGATAACTCGGGCGGCATTCGTTTGTCGTTTTTCCCGCACCGTTGTCCCCCCCCCCCTCTGTTGCTTCTCATTCCCCTCCTAGAAAAAACTCCCTTTTAGTAGGATAAAAGTCAGATTCTTCAAGAGGCGGGATGACATCTCCGGGTTGCCGTATGTGATTGCCCTGCCGTCGAGAAGGACGAAGGTCGTGCGGGAAACGGCTTCAACAGCCGCTGCGAGACTTAGAGCAAGTTCCAAAAATATTATTGGAGACGCCTCTAATTTGTTGTAGGAGGTCCACAAGCTCCCTGTCGGATGCGTCAGTCTCGGCGCATCCGATTTTTTTATCCGGCCGTCTCAGCCCACGGCGGCGGCGAGGCTTTCGAAGAAGCGGCGGCCGTCCTGGCAGAAATGGATCGGTTCGACGTGCCGCTCGGGGTGGGGCATGACGCCGAGGACGTTGCCGGCCTCGTTGAGGATGCCGGCGATGTCGTTGATCGAGCCGTTGGGGTTGTCCTGGTAGCGGAAGGCGATGCGGCCTTCGCCTTCGAGGCGCTTCAGCGTCTCGTCGTCGGCGAAGTAATTGCCTTCGCCGTTGGCGACGGGAAACGAGACGACCTCGCCGGCTTCGAATTTGTTGGTGAAGATCGTCTGGCTGGTCTCGACGCGGACGGGCGTCGGCTTGTTCACGAATTTCAGGCCCGCATTGCGCAGGAAACCGCCGGGCAGCAGGCCGCATTCGGCGAGGATCTGGAAGCCGTTGCAGATGCCGGCGACGGGCGTGCCGGCGCGGGCGCGCTCGACGACGGTGCGCATGATGGGCGACTGCGCGGCCATCGCGCCGCAGCGCAGATAGTCGCCATAGGAGAAGCCGCCGGGCAGGACGATGAGGTCGATGTCGGCGGGGATTTCGCTGTCCTTGTGCCAGAGCATCCGCGTCCGGTTGCCGGTGACGTATTCGAGCGCGGTGGCGGCATCGCGATCGCAGTTGGAGGCGGGGAAGACGACGACGGCGGCTTTCATGGGGGCTTCTTACACAAGGCGGGCCGACGTTGCACGGTTGATCCTCATCCGTGGAGCGGGGGAGGGGACCGCCGAAGGCGGTGGAGGGGGCGGCCTCAAACGCCGGCGCGAGCCTCGCCCCCTCCACCGCGTCGCGGTCCCCCTCCCCCGTGCCGCTGCGCGTCACAGGGGAGGATCGATTACGCCAGGGCTCTGTCGAGGGCGGCGATGGCGTGGAGGCGGGTGGTGTCGAAGAGGGGCACCCGGGTGTGGGACTGGTCGAGGAGGAGGCCGATTTCGGTGCAGCCGAGGATGACGGCTTCGGCGCCAGCGGCGACGAGGCGGTCGATCACCTGGAGACAGGCGGCGCGCGATTCGGGGCGGATCACGCCCTTGATGAGCTCGTCATAGATGACGCGGTGGACGAGGGTGCGCTCGTCGGGCGGCGGCACGAGGATGTGCAGGCCGTGGCGCTGGTCGAGCCGGTCCCTCAGGAAGGGCTTTTCCATCGTGTATTGCGTGGCGATGAGGCCGATGCGCTTGAAGCCGGCGGCGCGGATGGCGGCGCCCGTGGGGTCGGCGATGTGGATCAGCGGCACCGCGCAGGCTGCGGCGATGGCGGGCGCGGCGATGTGCATGGTGTTGGAACATAGGATGAGGAAGTCGGCGCCGCCGCGCTCCAGGCCCTGCGCCGCGTCGACGACATGGGCGACCGCCTCGTCCCAGTCGCCGCGATGCTGGAGTTTCTCGATCGTGCCGAAGTCGAGGCTCGTCATCAGCGTGCGCGCCGAGTGCGAGCCGCCGAGCCGGGCCTGCGCCTCGCGGTTCAGCAGCGCGTAATAGGCGGCCGAGGATTCCCACGACAGGCCGCCGATGAGGCCGATCAGCTTCATGGCGGGCATTCCTTCCGCAGCGATACGGTTTCGGGCCGATTTCTTGTCAGCTAGGGTGTCCCCAAGGGAAGATCAATCCAGGAGGATGGAAGATGGGTGTTTCGCTTTACGACATCAGCGTGGGGCAGTTCGTCCAGACGCTGGGCGCGCTGGCAGGGATTCTGGACAAGGGCGCGAAATTCGCAGCCGCCAATACTGTCGACCTGACCGAGATCGTCGACAGCCGGGTGCATCCGACGATGCTGCCGTTCTCGTTCCAGGTGGTCTCGGCGGTGCACCATTCGAAGGGCTGCATCGCGGCGATGAAGTCGGGCAAGGCGACGCCGCCGGGTCCGGCCCCCGAGGGCGGCTATCCGGCGCTCCAGAAGCTGGTGGCGGACGCGATCGAGTCGCTGAAGGCGGAAAAGCCGGAAGAGATCAACGCGCTGGCCGGCAACGACGTGCTGTTCCAGCTCGGCGAGAACTTCAAGCTGCCCTTCACGGCGGAAGGCTTCCTGATGTCGTTCGAGCTGCCGAACTTCTATTTCCACACCTCGACGGCCTACGGCATCCTGCGCAGCCGCGGCGTGGAACTCGGCAAGCGCGACTTCATGGGCGCGATGCGGCTGAAGCAGTAGGTCGCTCACAAAGGGTGTCATCCTCGGGGCGGCCGAAGGCCGAACCCGAGGATGACACCAATTGGGCAGGCGGCGCTTAGGCGATCTCGACGGTGTAGTTCTCGATCACGGTGTTGGCGAGGAGCTTCTGGCACATCGCTTCGACGCGGGCCTTGGCGGCGGCGGCGTCGGTGTCCTTCAGGTCGAGTTCGATGAACTTGCCCTGGCGGGCGCCTGAGATCTCGTCGAAGCCGAGGCCGTGCAGGGCGCCGGCGATGGCCTTGCCCTGCGGATCGAGGACGCCCTTCTTCAGGGTGATGTGAACGCGGGCTTTCATGGACCTATTCTCTGATCACTTGCTCAACGGCGCGCGGCTTAGCACGGCGGCGTTCAGGAACTCCTGGCTGACGGCCTCGTAGAATACGCGACCAGCCTCTTTCGTCATCACCATGATGCCAGGCTTCATCCCTGAGTCCTGCATCCAACGATGGATTGGATCGCCGGGCTCAGGCTCCAGCACTTCTTCCACTTCGGCGTGCCACTCGTCCAGCAACAAGCGATCACCAATTTTTACGAGCGATCCGTCTGCGTAGCGCATCGAATCGCGCCCTACTTCACCAGCACCGGGCCCTTGGGTTGGTGTTGGGCGGATTCGGGGAGGATGCCGAGGCGGCGGGCGACTTCCTGGTAGGCTTCGGTCACGCCACCCATGTCGCGGCGGAAGCGGTCCTTGTCCATCTTGTCGTTGGTGTTGACGTCCCACAGGCGGCAGCTATCCGGGCTGATCTCGTCGGCCAGGATGATGCGCGCCATGTCGCCGTCCCACAGCCGGCCGAACTCCATCTTGAAGTCGATCAGGCGGATGCCGGCGCCGAGGAAGAGGCCGGTGAGGAAATCGTTGATCCGGATGGCGAGCGACATGATGTCGTCGATGTCCTGGGGCGAGGCCCAGTTGAACGCCAGGATATGCTCCTCGGAGACCATCGGGTCGTGGAGCTTGTCGTCCTTGTAGTAGAACTCGATGATCGAGCGGGGGAGCTGCTCGCCCTCCTCGCGGCCGAAGCGCTTGGCGAGGCTGCCGGCCATCACGTTGCGGACGACCACCTCAAGCGGGATGATCTCGACCTCGCGGATCAACTGCTCGCGCATGTTGACGCGCTTGATGAAGTGCGTGGGGACGCCGATGCCGTTCAGCTGAGTCATGATGTACTCGCTGATACGGTTGTTGAGGACGCCCTTGCCCTCAAGCTTCGCCTTCTTCGTCGCGTCGAAGGCGGTGGTGTCGTCCTTGAAATATTGAATGAGCGTGCCGGGTTCAGGCCCCTCGTAGAGGATCTTGGCCTTGCCCTCGTACACGAGCCTGCGACGGTTCATGAATCGGGAATCCTTGGGTCGGCCCCTTCAGGGCCTGGACGACTGACTTAAGGGATCGCGCGGAATTTCTCAATTCCGCTGCAAGCCCTTGAGATTTCGAAACGGGTGACGCACATCCGGAAGGAACCCCGTCAGGAGACATCGATGTCCGGCTTCGACGACCTCAAGAAGGCCCAGGAAAGCAAGTTCGCCCACGACCAGGACCTGAGGTTCAAGGCGAACGCGCGGCGCAACAAGCTGCTGGGGCTGTGGGCGGCCGGGAAGCTGGGCCTCAGCGGCGAGCAGGCCGACGCCTATGCCAAGACGGTGGTGATGGCCGACCTGGCGGAAGCGGGCGACGAGGACGTCTTCCGTAGGGTCAAGGCCGACCTGGAGGCCAAGAGCGTCGCCGTCAGCGACCATCAGCTCCGCCGCGAGATGGACGAGCTGATGAGGACGGCGATCGACCAGATCCAGGCCGGCACCTAGGGCAGGCGGCGGTCAGGCGGCGGCGATCAGGCCGAAGGACACGACCCGGCTGCGCGGCATGGTGAGGTAGACCGTCGTTCCCTTGCCGACCGTGCTGACCAGCGTGGCGTCGCCGCCATGCGCCCGCATCAGGTTGCGCACGATCGCAAGGCCGAGGCCGGTGCTGCGGTCGCGCACGGTCAGGTCGTGCCGGCCCTGGCCGAAACTGTCGAACACCCTGTCGAGGTCTTCCGGCTTGATGCCGACGCCGGTGTCGGCGATCGCGACGGCGAAGACGTCCTCGGATTTGGCGACGCCATAGGCGCGCACCGTGCCGCCGGGCGGCGTGAACTTCACCGCATTCGTCGCGATGTTGAGCGCGACCTGCCGCATGGCGCGCTCGTCGGCCCGGATGATGGCGCCGACCGGCACTTCGTTGATGATCGTGACGCCGCCGGCGTCGGCCCGCGCCGCGATCATGCGCCGCGCGTCCTCGACCAGCGCGTGGAGGTCGAACTCGGTCTCGGTCAGCTCGTATTTGCCCGCCTCGATCTTCGCGAGGTCGAGGATGTCGTTGATGAGCGACAGCAGGTGGCTGCCGCTGGCGTGGATGTCTTCAGCGTAACCGACATAGCACGGCTTGCCGAGCGGACCCATCAACTGGCCGCGCATCATGTCGGAAAAGCCGATGATGGCGTTGAGCGGGGTGCGCAGCTCGTGGCTCATATTCGCCAGGAAGTCGCTCTTGGCGCGGTCGGCCTTGCGCAGGCGGTGGACGAGATCGCGCTGCGAATCGACCATTTCGCTCGCAATCTGCCGCAGGCTGAACATGTCGCGCGACATCTGGTAGATGCCGAGGGCCGGCGCGGCCATCAGCGGCACGAGGCCGAGCGCTATGAGGCCGAGGATGGTGTAGGTCGTGTCGCCTTCCGACATGCAGAGCAGCGCGCCGGCCACCGCATAGGCGGCGTTGAGGGCGCAGGCCGGCGGGAAGGGGGCGCTGAGCACCGAACCCAGCGAGAAGGCGGTCACCAGCATCAGCAGGATGAAGAGGTGGTTCGCCGCGACGCCCGGCATCCAGAACAGGAAGGCGGCGGCCACGATGACCGAGACCATCAGCACGGAGATTGCGGTATAGACGCCCTGGAGCCAGGCGAGATCCTTGTCGGGGTCGCGGCGGGCCAGCAGGCGGTGCGAGGCGGCGAAGCTGAGGATCAGCACGACGGTCGCAAAGGCCGTCCAGCCCAGCACGATGCGGGTTTCGGTCCATTGCGCGGCGGAGGCGGCGATGCCTGCCATGCCGATCGCCATGCCGACACTGCCCCGGCGCATGCTGGCAACGGCGAGTTGGAGCTGGTCGAGCCGCACTTGGCGCAGCGCCGCGCCCGGCGGCGAGAACCATGCGATGAGTGTGTCGAGGGCTGGCGGCATGAGCTCGATCGTGGGGCGGGAACAGCGCCGGGAACTCTAGCGGTTCCGCCTCAAGATTCGTTTTTCCGATCGGCCAAATATGGAGGGTGCGGCGCAACCAATCCTTAGGAATTGCGCGTCAGGCCTTACACGAGATGCAGGGCCGACAGGGCGAGGCCGGCCGCCCCGAAGAGCGCCACCAGGGTGGCGACGCCGAGCAGGTTGCGCAGGGCCAGGACCATCGCGGCGGCGGCGAGCGCGCAGGCGACCAGGTCGAGCGAGGCCCAGTCCGGCCAGGCCATGTGCAGGCCCGCGCTTTCGACATGGCCGACACGGCCGAAGAGGACATGCAGCGCAAACCAGAGCGCCAGGTTGGCGATCACGCCGACGACGGCCGCGGTGATCGCGGTGAGCGCGGCGGAAAGGCCGGGGCGTTGACGCAGCGCCTCGGCATAGGGCGCACCGACGAAGATGAAGAGGAAGGACGGAACGAAGGTCGCCCAGAGGGTGACGGTGGCGCCGAATACGCCGGCGAGGAGCGGGTCGAGGCCGGTCGCGGCACGGAAGGCGGCGAGGAAGCCGACGAATTGCAGCACGAGGATCAGCGGACCGGGTGTCGTCTCGGCAAGGCCGAGGCCGTCGACCATCTCGGGCGCGGTCAGCCAGCGATAGGTCTGCACCGCCTCCTGCGCGACGTAGGAGAGCACGGCGTAGGCGCCGCCGAAGGTCACGACCGCCATCTTGCTGAAGAACAGCCCGAGATCGGCGAAGACGTCGTGCGGGCCGAGCGCCGCAAGGATGATCGCGACCGGGGCGAGCCAGAGCGCAGTCCATGCGGTGAGGCGGAGCCAGAAGACGCGGTGGCTGGCTGCGATATGGGTCAGGTGGCCGTTGTCGATGAGCGCGTCGATGAGGCCGTATTCGGGTGAACCGGCATGCGCCTTGTGGCCGGCCCCGCCGGCGATCGCCTGCGGTGCGACGCGGGAGGCGACGAAGCCCGCGATGCCGGCGGCGAGGATCACGAGCGGGAAGGGCAGGCCGAAGAGGAAGAGCGCGAGGAAGGCGATGAGGGCGATCGCGCGGAGCAGGGTCGTCTTCAGGGCGCGCCCGGCGACGCGCAGCAGGGCCTGGACGACGATCGCCAGGACCGCGCATTTGATGCCGTAGAAGACGCCGACGATGAGCGGGATCTCGGCATAGGCGGCGTAGAGCATGCTGAGCGCGAGCATCACGAGCGCGCCGGGCACGATGAACAGCAGGCCGGCGATCAGGCCGCCCTTCGTGCCGTGCATCAGCCAGCCGACATAGGTCGCGAGCTGCTGCGCCTCGGGGCCGGGGAGCAGCATGCAGTAGTTGAGCGCATGCAGGAACCGGCGCTCGCCGATCCAGCGCTTCTCGTCGACGAGAAGGCGGTGCATCAGCGCGATCTGCGCCGCCGGGCCGCCGAAGCTGAGCAGGCCGACCTTGCCGAAGATGCGCGTCATCTCGCCGAGCGAGGGAAGCTGCGGTGTCGCTTGCGCGTCCATGCCGCTCACCGCCGCGCCGGCCAGGTGTGGCCTTCATCAACCGCGTCGCGCGCCCAGCGATAGAAGGCGTCGTAGAGCGGCATCGAGGCGTCGAGCTGTTCGAGGTCGTCCCGATACATGCGCGAGAGGCCGAGCGAGGCGGCGAGAAGACCGGCAGCCTGGGGCGCGGTGTCGAGACGATCGGTGTCGGCGGCGCAGACGATGGCGGCGAGGCGCGCGAGGGTGGGGGATTCGAGGCCGAACTCCTGGAGCATCGTGTCGAAGGTGCAGGCCTCGCCGCGATGGCTCCAGAAGACGCCGTCGACATCGAAGGCCGCGCCGCCGCTGCGCTCGGCGACGGCGGCGACCTCGGCCTGCGGGACGTAGAGGAAGAGCGCGTCGGGGTCGATGAAGCGGCGGATGAGCCAGGGGCAGGCGATGCGGTCGATCTTGGGGCGGAGGCGAGTGACCCAGACGGTACGGCCATCGGGATCGCGGCGCGGGCATTTGCCCGGGTTCATCAGCAGGCCGCCGCCTTCGCGCCAAGCGTCGAAGCCGCCCTCCAGCACCTCGGCCGGCGTGGCATTGGCGCGGAGCCACGCGGCCATGCCGTGCGCGTCGGCGCTGTCGCCGATGAGGACGCTCTTGCGCCGTGCGAGCAGCGGCCCCCAGGCGATGACGGAGTCGGGTGCATAGCGCCGGGACGCGGGAAGGAGTCGCGGATCGCGCGCATAGGCCGCGTCGTCGCGCAGGTCGACGAGAACCGGCGCCTCCGGCGTGCCGACGAGGCGCGCGAGCTGAGCGCAGGTGATCTCGGTCGGAGCGGGCATGAGCGTCCAGGTCCCTACAGAGCGGGTTTCAGATGGACGCGATCTTCGGCCGAAGCCTCACGGGGCAATCGCGGATAGGACCCCTTGCGCCGATGTATCCACGCACACTTGGTTGCGGTCAATGCTGGAGCGTGGCCGCGGCGGCGGTGAGGGTGGCGGTTCGGATTTCGTCTTCGGCGGCGGGGAGCGGGCGGCGGTCGCCGTGGCGGTGCATGGCCATCCAGGCGATGAGTTCGACGAAGGCGCGGGCGGTTATCGTGGGCTGGGCGAGGTGGGGCAGGCGGGCGGCGAGGCGCTCAAGCTCGGTGATGTAGCGGTCGCGGAGGCCGGACTCGTAGACGTTGTGCAGGTCGGCGATGTCGCGCGCGCAGCGGTCGATCAGCGTGAGCGTGCGGCGATTGGCGGCGATGAGGTCGTAGAGTTCGCCGGCGATCGCGGCGAGCGTCGCGGCAGAGGGCCGTGTGCGCGCGGTGAGGGCGGCGGAGAGGCGCGGCCAGGCCGACACGCCGGCGGAGAAGCGCTTCAGCTCGCCCATCGCGCCGGTCCAGCCGGGGAAGGTCAGCGGCAGCGGTTCGCCGCTGAGCGACTTGCCTTGTGCGTGGCGCAGGGTGGCGTGGAAGAGCGCCTCCTTGCTCTCGGCATAGAGATAGAGGGTGCCGGTCGAAACGCCCGCGGCGCGCGCGATATCGGCCATCTGGGTCTCGGCATAGCCGTGGCGCGTGAAGACGCAGAGGGCCGCCTCGACGATGGCTTCCAGCCGGCCTTCGGTCCTGCGACGCATGTCACCTTTACTGAATGAATGGTTCAGTTATTAATAGGCTAGCGCAGCGGCGGCGAAAGGCCAAGCTCATGCAGACGATCCTGACGCTCCTTGCCGTGGTGGCGATGGCCGGGGAGGCCGGATGGAGCCACACGGGCGGCGATGCCGGCGGGCTGAAATACAGTCCGGCGGCCGAGATCACGCCGGGCAATGTCGGCGCGCTGATCGAAGCATGGCGCTATTCGACGGGCGACCTGGCGCGGCGGGCGCCGGAGGTGACCGGGCGGTCGAAGTTCGAGACGACGCCGATCCTCGACGGGGGAAGGCTGGTGTTCTGTTCGCCCTACAACGAGGCGATCGCCCTGGACCCGGCGACCGGTGCGGAGCTGTGGCGCTTCGATGCGGCGATCTCGACCGCGCAGCGGCCGGCCAACCGCTACAATTGCCGCGGCGTGACGGCGTGGCGCGATCCGGCGGGGCAGGGCCTGTGCGCACGCCGCATCTTCATGGGGACGAATGACGGGCGGCTGATCGCCCTGGATGCCGAGACGGGCAAGCGGTGCGAAGGCTTCGGCGAGAAGGGCGAGGTGAAGATCCAGCCCGCCATGCCGCTGGAATGGCCGGGCGAATTCCAGATCACCTCGCCGCCGGCCGCGGCGGACGGTGTCGTCGTGGTCGGTTCGGCGATCAGCGACAATCGCCGGACGCCGGCGCCGCCGGGCGTCGTGCGCGCCTTCGATGCCGTGACCGGCGCGCCGCGCTGGACCTTCGATCCGATGACGGCTTCCGGCATCGCGCCGGGGCACGCCAATGTGTGGTCGACGATGTCGGTCGATACGGCGCGCGGACTGATCTTCCTGCCGACCTCCTCGCCGAGCCCGGACTTTTTCGGCGGCGAGAGACCGGGCGACGATCGCGACTCGGATTCCGTCGTCGCGCTGCGCATGGCGACGGGCGAGAAGGTCTGGGCGTTCCAGACCGTGCATCACGACGTGTGGGATTACGACCTGCCGGCGCAGCCGGTGCTGGCGACGCTGACGCTGGAGGGCGGTCCGCGCGACGTCGTCATCCAGGCGACGAAGCAGGGCTTCGTCTTCGTGCTGGACCGCGAGACGGGCGAACCGATCTGGCCGGTGGAGGAGCGCACCGTTCCGCAGGGCGGCGTCGCAGGCGAGACGCTGTCGCCGACGCAGCCCTTCCCGACGCATGTGCCGGCGCTGGTGCCGCAGACGCTGGACGCGGAGGCCGATGCGTGGGGACTGCTCGGCTTCTGGGACAAGGCGGCATGCCGCGATGCGCTCAAGGCGGCGCGCAATGACGGCCTCTACACGCCGCCGTCGTTGCAGGGGACGCTCATGTTTCCAATGACGGGCGGCGGGGTGAACTGGGGCGGCGCGGCGTTCGATCCGGTGCGGCAGATCCTCTACGCCAACACGACGCGGGCGGTGCATCGCATCACGCTCTATCCGGCCGACCAGCGCGATGCGCTGAAGACGCGCGGCGTCGAGGTGGGGCCGCAGAGCGGGACGCCCTATGCAATGACGCGCGAGATCATGCTCTCGCCGGCCGGGCTGCCGTGCAACCGGCCGCCCTGGGGCAAGACGGTGGCGGTGGACCTGAAGGCCGGGCGCATCGTGTGGGAAGCGGTGCTGGGGACGAGCGAGGACCGCGCGCCGCTGGGGCTGGCGCTCGCGACGGGCATGCCGGCGCTGAACGGCGTTGCGGTCAGCGGCGGCGGGCTCGTCTTCACCGGCGCGGGCGATGCCTATCTGCGGGCCTTCGATGCGGCGAGCGGGGCGGAGCTGTGGCAGGGCCGGCTGCCGGCGCCGGGCATCGCCAATCCGATGATCTATGAATGGCAGGGGCAGGAATATGTCGTGATCGCCGCGGGCGGCCATTCGGAGGCCGGCACGACGATGGGCGACAGTGTCGTCGCCTTCCGCCTGCCGAAGGAAGGCGAGAGCGGGCCGTCGCTGTGGTCGCGCACGATCGACCGGCCGGGCGGGCGGTTCTGGGCGCGCGTGGCGGGGATTGCGCTGGCGCTGATCGCGGTTGTCATGGTCGTGCGCCGGATGCGCCGCCGGCGGACCTGAGGGAACCAGCGCCCGCGGCGTCGCGTTGCAGACGGAGAGCCGCCACGCGGCATATCCAACGCAGGACTGTGCGATGTTCGATCTTCTCTCGCCCTCCGGGCGCGCCCGCGCCCTCCGCCGCGTCCAGCCCGACTGGTCCGAGATGTCGCACGCGCTGACGACCCATGGCGCGGCGATGGCGAAGGCGCTGACGCGCGGCCATCGCCCGGTGTGGCTGAGCCTCGGCGGCGCGGCCCTCGCAGCCGGCGCGCTGCTGTGGCTGATCCGTCCGTCCTCGGAAGGCGAACCCGCCACCCGCCGCGCCGCGCCGCGCAAACGCCGCGCGCCTGCACGACCGGCTGCTACGCAGCGTGCATCGAGCCGGGCAAAAGCAAAGGCGAACGGTTAGGAGGCTGCCCGCTTCAGCCGGCGAGATGACCGATGGCCGGGTCGATAATTTCCAGCAATGTCCTGAGATCCAGTCGCTCCAAAGGCGGAGCCTGCATGTCGTCGATGACATCGCTGAAGAGGGCGCGCTTGTCCGAGAGAATTTGTGCGATCCGCTCTTCGACCGTTCCCGCTGTCAGGTATGCGTAGACGTGAACGGGTCGCGTCTGGCCGATGCGATAGGCCCGGTCTTCCGCCTGCGCTTCCGTTGCGGGATTCCACCAGCGATCGAAGTGGAAGACATAGGACGCGGCCGTCAGCGTCAAACCCACGCCGCCGGCCTTCAGCGACAGGATCATGGGACGGCTGTCGAGGCCGGACTGGAAGGCGCGAACCGCCGCCGCCCGCGTATCCTGATCCATCTCGCCGGTGAGGATATACGGTTCGAAGGTGCGAAGTTCCCGCGCCAGTCGGTGGACGCCAAACGGTTCCTGCGCGAATTGTGAAAATACAAGGGCGCGCTCGCCCATCGCGGCTATTCTGGCCAGACGGCTGCGCAGATCGCTCAACTTGGCCGAAGCGTCCGTCTCCGGACAGAAATTGCAGATCTGCTTGAGCCGCAAGATCAACTCGAGCACATGGCTGACCCGGAGATCACGCCCCAACGACTTGAGCCGGACGATGCCTTCCCGCTGTGCCGTTTCGTAAGCAGCGCGCTGGCCGTGCGCGAGGTCGAGGACGAGTTCGCTCGACATCTTGGGCGGCAAGTCGCGCAGCACGTCGGCGCGCCGGCGGCGCAGTTGAAAGCGGGCGAGCACGCGGCGCAGGCCAACAAGATAGGTATTGGGATCGTAGGCGCCCGGCGCGACGAAATCGAGAATCGAGGCGAGGTCGGACAGGCTGTTCTCGAGCGGCGTGCCGGTCAGCACCCAGGCGCGGGTGCGGCGGAGGCGCTTGACCGCGATGGTGACATCCGCGAGCGGGTTCTTGATGCGCTGAGCTTCGTCGAGCACGACGAGATCCCAGAGGCGCTTGACCACCGGGTGGCCGATGTCGGAGCGGAGACTTTCGTAGCCGACCAGATAGACGTCGGCGTCGCGACGCCAGGCTTCGCCGCGTTCGCTGGACGTCCCGAGCACGGTGGAAAGACGCAGGTCCGGCGCCCACGCCTTAAGTTCGCGCCGCCAATTCAGTACCAGGCCGGCCGGGGCAACGATCAGGGCCGACGCCATGGCCCGTGCCGCAAGCAGCCGCCGTAGCGCGGCAACGACCTGGATCGTCTTGCCGAGCCCCATCTCGTCGGCCAGCAGTATGGCCTGGCGCTGGACCAGCGCTTCGATGCCGGTCCTCTGATAGGGGAAGAAGGGGCGCGGCCAGGAGAGCCCGAAATCCGAAACCGGCACCGAGGTCTCCATCAGTCGTCGGAGTCATCGTCGTCGGTCTCCGACGCCTTCTCGATGTCCGCACTTTCCGAATAGTCCGATGCGATGGCGCTGACTTCGATCGAAGAAACCTGGTCGTATAACCGCTGAAGGTCCCACGCGGTGATCCATGACTTGATGTATTGCCGCATGCGCCCCGTGCTCGACATTTCGCCGATATCCGTCGGCGGCGGAGACCAAGCGTAGGCTTGCGTATAAAGCGCCCGTGTCTTGTCCAGACTCTCCTTCAGCATCGTGGCATCGGGTTGCCGCAATGCGCGCATATTGGTCCCCGTCTCGAGAAACCGGATCATCGTCGTGGCCGCCGATGCGGCCTCCCGCTCGTTCTTGGCGTAGAGCTTTGCGGGGACGGCTTCGTCGTCGCGCTTGTCGACGATCACCCGATCCTTGAAGTCGTCGGTGAAGGCGGCGACAGCGACGATGCCCGGCCGGCCGCCGTCCTGATCGAGGTTGAGCCAGCGCGCGAGTTCGGCATAACTGCGCCCTCGCTGTAGCGCGCTATAACGTCCGATCAGTTCCACCTCATCGAGCAGGACGCACCATCCCGCAAAGCCTGCCGCGGCCATGAGACGCGGCGCAAACAGGAGGCGCTGCCGCGCGAGCTCCGCCGCTTTTGGCGGCTTGATGGCACCGAACAGCTTCTTGATGCCGGCTTCGCGCAGCCACTGATTGACCGAGGCCATCGCCAGCTTGCCGCCGGCAAAAAAGCGCGCGATGCGTTGGTGATCCTCCGGCGTGCTCTGCCGGCGCGGTATCAATTCCAAGAGCGCCGAAAAGAGCGGGGACAACCCGGCCTCGGACGAGCCGGCCCAGTCCTGGAGGGCTTCGTAGCTTGACGAGCCGGGACGCAGACCTGCGAAGACCGCCGTCATCGCATCGTCCGTCCGCTTGGCGACCGCCGCGTTGCGCATCGCTGCCAGAAACGTCTTCTCCAGATCGAACAGCGGCGTTTCCTTGCTGATCGAAATCCAGGAAACGACGAAGTTCCTGGCCAAGGCTATCTCACGCAGATATCCCAGAAAGTGCGACTTGCCGGCGCCGAAGCCACCGGCAACGACCTGTCCGGGAATGCGGATGTCGCCAAGGCTCGACTCGACGGACCGGAGATTGCTTTCGAAGCCCTCGATCAGCTCGGATTCGGCTGAGCCGAGCAATCGGATTGCGGGTCTGTTGGGCACGCCGGCGCGCAAAGCTTCGATGGCACGTCTGGCATCGCTCATGGCGCCGTGCTCCAAGCCAACGTGGTGAGGGGCGACAGAGGGTTGTCGCGGTCGCGTGCCCGGACATCGTCCCAGATGCGCATCTTCAATGCGGTATAGGCTTCGATGCTGCGCTTCTGATCGTTGCCGATGAACGGCTCGCCGGCGATGACGACGAGAAAGAGTCCGTCGAACTGGTCTGCATTGTCGATGAGCTGCCGCAAAACTTCAAAGGCATCCATGACAGCAGCCGCGGTGTAGCGGATGCCCGGGGAGCCGGCAGGCAACGACATCGCCAGGCGGCGAATGTCGATCGTCAGCATGAGGCCGCCATGACCCAGCATCCTCAGCCATCGGCACAAGGATCGCAGCATCGGGCGCGCGTTGGTGCGGGTTATCTTCGCGAAAATCTGGGCCGACTTGAGGGGTCCGATGGCGCGGAGATCGCCCTTGAGCCATTCGAGGACCGGCGGCGCGGCGGAGGCGCCCAACGGAGATTCGGGAACGAAGCGCTCCTCGCAGAGCCGCGTCATGGCGATACGAAAGTCCTGCGCCATGCCCGGCTCGCGCATGATCTCGCTTGTCAGCCACTGGTTCTTCTCGCGGCGCAGGATCGTAGGGTCGACATCGTTCGCGGCGCTTAGCGCCTGCACGGTCATCGGTTGCCCTGGGTTGGGCCACTGATACCCCTGTTTTCGGAAGAGCCGCTCCAGAAAGCTCTGCGCGGACGTGTTCCAGTCGATCTGACGGGCAACGCCGAAGAAGACGTCCTGGATCATGTGCAGTTTGGTTTCCGCGCTGTCGATGTGCGCGCAGACCATCTGATGGCTTTCCCCCAACGCCATCAGGCTGGCGCGGAGTTCGTCCGCCTTCGCATCGTCCGGAACGACGGCAAACTTGATGGCCGATCCTCCCTCGGGGACGAATTCGGACAGGTATTCCGCCTCCATCAGGCGCAGCCATTCGGCGCTGTCGACGGCCATCTACGCCTCCTTGTGGAAGGCGAGCCCGACATAGACGCGCTCGCCGCCCTGCTCGTCTGCCATCGTCAGGCGCTTACCGCCTTTCGAGCCGGTCGAGTTGGGCAGCGTGAAGCGCCGGCCGTCCCTGGTGCGCGTCTCCGGCTGGCGATCCAGGAGGTGAACGTCGCGGGTAAATTCGGCCAAAGGATAGTCGCGAGCCGCGCCGGGCAGGAGGGTGAGAGTCTCGTGAATCTCTGCGAGCGGCACTACCGGCCCGGCACCGTCCGAGGTCGCGGTCCACGCCTTGTCGAAGCGCGGCGCGAGGAGTCGATAGGCGGCGAACAGCGTCTCCAGAAACTGCGCGACGGCAAATTTCTGAGGCTGACGTTGCCGCGCAGCAAGAAGCTTTACAAGCGCGCTGGGCCGCAGGCGCCGTTCGGGCTTCCGGTCGATCGTGACCGCCAGATCCTTGGCGGAAACACCGAGCAGCATCGGGTAGCAATAGATGCGGCCATCGCGTTCGAACAGCTTCAGGCCCGCCGCCGCTGCGGCGGCAAGCAGTTCATCCTTGAATGCGCCGCTCGACAGGTAGCCGTCCGCATCGAAGCGCCAAGCGGTCTGGGCGCTCGTCAGGCGCCGGGCGAACTCTGCGCCGGAGCTGGAAAGCGCCGCCAGTGCCTTGTCGATGTCACGGACGTGGCCCGCCTCCGCTGCCTTGGACGCGCGGCCAAGCGACGTCTTGATAATCCCGAGCGATTTCGCCGCTGCGGCGATCTCCGCCTGGAAGACTGCGAGCGCTTCTTCGAACCGACCGGTCATGTTCCCCCATCCCCTCACCGCACCACTGTTACGTGCAGAGAATGCCTTATGAGCGGAAGGATCGTCGGCTCGCTGGCCTAGGTCAAGATCGACCGCGCGGCACGCCGATTTACCCGAACACCCGGGCGAAGATGGTGTCGACGTGTTTGAAGTGGTGGTCGAGGTTGAAGAGGGATTCGATCTCGGAGGGCTTCAGCGCGGCGGTGACTTCGCTGTCGGCTTTCAGGTTTTCGAGGAAGGTCGGGGCCTGGGTGCCGTTCTGCATGGCGCGCCAGACCGGCATCGCGTTGCGCTGGACGAGGCGGTAGGCGCCCTCGCGGTCGACGCCGGCCTGGGTGAGGGCGAGCAGCACGCGCTGCGAATGGACGAGGCCGCCCAGCAGGTCGAGATTGCGCTGCATGCGCTCGGGGTAGACGACGAGCTTCTCGACGACATCGGCGAGGCGGTTCAGCGCGAAGTCGAGCGTGACGGTCGCGTCGGGGCCGATATAGCGCTCGACCGAGGAGTGCGAGATGTCGCGCTCGTGCCAGAGCGCGACATTCTCAAGCGCCGGCGTCACGTAGCCGCGCACCATGCGGGCAAGGCCGGTGAGATTCTCGGTCAGCACGGGGTTGCGCTTGTGCGGCATGGCCGACGAGCCCTTCTGGCCTTCGGAGAAATACTCCTCGGCTTCGAGCACTTCGGTGCGCTGGAGGTGGCGGATCTCGACGGCGAGATTCTCGATCTGGCTGGCGACGACACCGAGCGCGGCGAAGAAGGCGGCGTGGCGGTCGCGCGGAATGATCTGCGTGGCGACCGGCTCGACCGAGAGGCCGAGGCGCTCGGCGACATGCTGCTCCACGCGCGGATCGACCTGCGCGAAGGTGCCGACGGCGCCGGAGATGGCGCAGGTCGCAACTTCGGCGCGGGCCGCGACGAGGCGGTGCCTGGCGCGCTGGAAGGCGGCGTGGTGGCCGGCGAGCTTGATGCCGAAGGTGGTGGGCTCGGCGTGGATGCCGTGGCTGCGGCCGATGGTCGGGGTGAGTTTGTACTCTTTCGCGCGCTTCTCAAGCGCGGCGAGGACACGGTCGACGCCGTCAAGCAGGATATCGCTGGCGCGCGCGAGCTGCACCGCAAGGCAGGTGTCGAGCACGTCGGACGACGTCATGCCCTGGTGGACGAAGCGCGCGTCGGGGCCGATGAATTCGGCGAGGTGGGTGAGGAAGGCGATGACGTCGTGCTTCACCTCGCGCTCGATGGCGTCGATCTTCGCGACGTCGAATTCGGCGGCCGAGCCCTTCTCCAGGATGTTGCGCGCGGCGTCCCGGGGGATGACGCCGAGTTCGGCGAGGGCCTCGCAGGCATAGGCCTCGATCTCGAACCAGATGCGGAATTTGGTCTCCGATGACCAGATCGCGGTCATCTGCGGGCGGGCATAACGGGGGATCATGGGGCGCCTTCTAGCGCCCAAGTCCGGCTAGTGAAAGTCGGAGAGGAGGCGGCTCCAGGATTCGCCGGCGAGGCCGCCGATATAGATGTCGCCCTGGGCGGCGGCGTCGCGCACGTCCTTGTGGCGGCTGGCGATGCAGAAATAGCCGCGATAGCGGAAGGTCGTGCGCTTCTGACGCAGCAGCGATTCCATCAGGAAGGGCTGGGCGATGCCGCGGGCGGCGGCGAAGCCGGCGGCGTCGAGGTCGGCGAAGGCCTGGGCGATGGTCTCGGTCTCGTAGCCGCCGATGCACATGAGGTTCAGCACATGGGCGGTCTCGCCGGGGAGGCCGTAATAGAGGTAGCAGCCGATGAGGCGGTCCTGGGCGCCACGCACGGCGCGGAGGACGAGCGGGCCTTCGGCCTTGTTGAGGGCGGCCATGTCGAGCAGCCAGCCGAGTTCGCCGGGCGACCATTCGGGATGGATGGCGAAGCGCGAGACGAAGCGCGGGGCAGCCTCCAGGAACTCCTCGCGGGTCATCGCCGTGCCGGTGGTTTCCTGGGGCTGCCTCTGGACGAAGGCGCTGAAAGCGCGGCGGAGGGCGGCGTCGAACGGGGCGAGCAGCAGGCCGAGGCGGGTGCGGCCGAGGAAGCGCCGGCGCGCGGCCGAGGCCAGCCAGCGGGTCGGGCGGAAGAGGCGGCGCCATTCGAGGCTCTGGACCGGCAGGATGGCGCCGCCGACGGCGCGGCAGAGGTCGGCGCTGACCGGGGCGGCGCTGTCGGTGAAGCAGAGATCCTGAAGCCGGGCGCGGATCGAGAGCATCAGTTGGGCTGCGCCGCCGTGGCGGGAATTGGCCTCCTCCATGAAGGCGCAGAGGAGGCGGCCGCCGAGGGCGCGGCCGTTGGCGATGAAGTTCATCGGCACGGCCGAGATGGCGGCGTCGATCCAGCCTTCGGCGGTCTGGTGGACGATACTGCCGGTTTCGGGAGCGTAGGCGGGCGAGCCGAAGAAGGCGCGGGCGAAATAGGCGTTGAACTCGGGCGGCGATTCGCGATCCCGGCCGCGGAACGTCCGGAAGAACATGCGCCCGACGGCGGCGATGTCGGCCCGTTCCATCGCCCGCACGCGTCCGCCGCGCGCGGGCGCGCTGTGCGCGATGCGCGGCAGACCGGGGTGGATGACGTCGTCGAGGGTCATGACCGTCTCAAGCCGGGACCGGCGATGCTGGGATTCGGGCCGGCTGGGCGAGCCGCAGCAGCAGAATCCATGCCAGCACCGCGACGCCGGTATCGGCGACATAGGCGGCGCTGATCGCGCCGTCCGGTCCGTAGGCGGCACAGCCGGCAGCGACCAGGGCGGCGCCGGCGAGGCTGCCGAGGCCGAGGACGGCGGCCCGCTTGCCGTGCCGGCCGGAGGCGGCGAGGGCGTCGAGCGCCGTCACGCCGCCGGCCGAGACGATAAGCAGGCCGCAGAGGGCGCGTGCAAAACCGGGCAGGGCGACATAGCCGCTGCCGAAGATCAGCGGCAGGAGCGGTGCGGCGAGCCAGACCGCCGCCGCCGTCAGGGCGCCGACGCCGAGGGCGCCGACGAGCACGGAGCGGGCGCGGTCGAGCATCGGGCCGATGCCCTTGGCCGCGGCCATCGCGGAGCCGGGGTAGACGAGGCGGCTGAGGGCGCCGATCGAGAGGTAGGAGACGTCGAGGATGCGGCGGGCGATGCCGTAGCTCGCGAGGGTCGCGCCGCCGGCAACGAGGCCGAGGACGATGAGGTCGACATTCTGGCGCAAGGCGCGGGCGAGGATGGGCAGGCTGAACCAGGTGCCGCGGACGAGTTCCTCGCGCACCAGGCCGAAGCGCGGCCGGCCGAGGCCGCGGATCGCCCAGAAGGCGGCGCCGGCCGATACGAGGTGGCAGGCGAAGAACCAGTCGGCCCAGCCGGCCGCGGTCGTCACGTCGAAGGCGATGCAGGCGATGGCGGCGGTCGCGGTGCGGGCGAGGGCGAAGCCGGCGACGATCGCGTTGGCGGCGCCGAAGCGGCCATGCGCCATGCAGGCATGCTCGGAGAGATTGACGATGTTCCCGAGCACGATGCCGCCGCCGAGCATCAGGGCGGTAGCGAGGAAGGCCGCGCCGGCATCGGGCGAGAGCGGGAACACGAAGGGCAGGCCGACGATGCCGGCGGCGACGAGGAGCGTGCCGGTGATCGCGATGAGGACCAGCGCGTGGCCCAGCATGGCGGCGTAGTCGGAGCGCCGGGCCGCGGTGCGGCGGACGAGGCCTTCGAGGGCGCCAAGGCCGCAGAAAGGCGCGGCGATGGCGATAAAGGCGGTCACGGCGACGAGCTGGCCGAACTCGGCCGGGCCGAGATGGCGCGCGAGCAGGGCGAAGGTCACGAGCTGCGCGCCGGCCGCAAGTCCGAGGCTGGCGCCGGACGCGACATAGTTCAGCGCGAAGGGGCGCAGGCGCCGTATCAATTCGCTACGTCTGCCGTGCACGCTCACCGGGGCCTCACTCGACCGTCTCGGGTGTGCACGAATTGCGCCATGCGGCATATCTGCGCGCGCGCCGTTAAGTTTACGCGAAGATGGGCGGGCCGATGCGATGCAATCGCGGGTTCCGAGGGTTAAGGATTTGGGCATGCGCTGTTTCCGGGCTGGATTTTGTGCCGTTGTGGGTCTCGCGGGACTCGCGGCGGCGGCCGAGACGGCACAGGACCTGCGGCAGCCGGCGATCGAGCATTGCCAGGCCGTGGTGGCACCGAACCCGCCGCCGTCGGGCGCCGCGGCGGCCTGTAGCTGCGTGGTCGACCGGATCATCGCGGATTTCGGGCCGGACGCGGCGAAAATGCTGAAAGTGCTGATCGCCGACATCCGGCCCGCCGACGTCGTGCTGGCGGCTGCGCTGTTGCAGGTCAGCGAAACGGAGGCGCGCCGGTTCCTCGAAGCCGCACAGGCCAGGATGGGACCGATCGAGAAGGCCTGTGTGAGCGGCGCACAGGCGCGGCCGTAACGGGTCGACAGGGACGGCGAATTTCGGGAGAGTGGCGCCGGATCGCCAGGGCTGGCGGGCCAGACGCCAACGCGCCAGTGTCACGGGGAACTCTATGCGTGGAACCTACGGACTCTTCCTCGCCGTCAGCACGGCTGCATTCGTTGCGGCCGGGGCCTCTTTCCTGATGTCGCCGGGTTCGAGCAATGCCGCGCCCGTGCCGGTCGCGAGCGCGCCGGCGGATACGAGCTGCACGAGCTGCCTGACGCCGGCCACAGCCACATCGGAGGATACGGTGGGCGCAGTCCCGATCGCCGACACGACCGCCGCGCCGCCCGTCGCGGCGAAGAAGGATCACACCGTGACGGCGCCGTTCGGGTCGATCCGGGTCGATCCCTATTACTGGCTGAACGAGAAGGAGAATCCCGAGGTCATCGCCTATCTGGAGGCCGAGACCGCCTATGCCAACGCCCAGCTCGCGCCCCAGCAGGCGCTGAAGGACGAGATCTACAAGGAGCTGGATGCGCGGGCGAGCCTCGCCGACGTCGAGATCCCGTACGCGAAGGACGGCTATTACTACCAGGAGCGCTACGCGGAGGGCGCCGACTATCCGGTGATCGTGCGGCGCAAGGGTTCGCCCGATGCAGCGGAAGAGGTGGTGCTGGACGTGCCCTCCCTGGCGGCGGCGGAGAAGGCGAACGGCCACGAGCAATATTTCCTGCGCGGCTGGAACGTCAGCCCGGACGGCGCGAAGGTCGCCTTCGCGGTCGATTTCAAGGGCGACCGCATCAACGAGATCTTCGTCCGCGACCTTGCGACCGGCGCGGTGACGTCGACGGGCATCAAGGACGCGTCGTCGGACCTCGTGTGGACGAAGGACGGTACGGCGCTGTTCTACGGCCGGCTCGACGAGACGGTGCGCTGCAACCAGATCAAGCGGCACACGCTGGGCGCCGATCCGGCGAGCGACACCGTGATGCGCGAGGAGCCGGACACGACGTTCGAGCTGTCGATCGCCACCTCGCGTTCGGAGCAGTACGGGATCATCACCGTCTATCACCTCCAGCGCACCGAGATTCTCGCGGTGTCGTTGACGTCGCCCGACCCCAAGCCGGTGATGCTGGTGCCGCGCACGCGCAACACGCGCGCCTTCGGCGATCACTTCGACGGCAAGTTCTACATCCTCACCAACGAGGGCGCGCCGGACCTGAAGATCGTCGCGCTGGACGAGGCGAACCCCAATCTCGATGCGGCGACGACGGTCGTCGCCGAGACGAAGGGGCACTACATCGAGGGCGTCGCCTATTTCAACGACGTCATCGCGGTGCAGGCCGTGCACGATGCGACGTCGACCGTGCGGCTCGTCGATCGCGCCACCGGAAAGACGACGTCGGAGCTGGATTTCGGGCCGCTCGGCGTGACCGCGCTGGAGCGCAACGAGGACCCGGCGCTGCCCTTCGTGCGCGTCGATTTCCAGAGCGCGACGCTGCCGGCGGTGCTGTACCAGGTGGATTTCGCGACGGGCGCCAAGACCGAGCTGAAGAAGAACCCGGCCTATACGTGGTTCAAGCCGGAGCTCTACGAGGCGGCGCGCATCCTGGCGCCGGCGCAGGACGGCGCGCAGGTGCCGGTGACGCTGGTGTGGCGCAAGGACCAGAAGAAGGCGGGCGGCAATCCGACGCTGGTCTACGGCTACGGCGCCTACGGCATCACGACGGAGCCGGGCTGGTATCGCAACTATGTGAGCCTGCTCGACCGCGGCTTCGTGCTCGCCATCGCGCATATCCGCGGCAGCCGCGACATGGGCGACGCCTGGTACCAGGGCGGCCGCATGCAGACGAAGATCAACAGCTTCACCGACTTTATTGCGGCGACGGAGGCAGTGATCGCGCAGGGCTATGCCGATCCCAAGCATGTCTATGCGCAGGGCGGCTCGGCCGGCGGGCTGCTGATGGGCGCGGTGACGAATCTGCGCGGCGATCTCTACGACGGTGTCGTTGCGCAGGTGCCGTTCGTCGACGTGCTGACGACGATGCTCGACGACACCATCCCGCTGACGACGTTCGAGTATGAAGAGTGGGGCAACCCCAACATCAGGGAACAGTATGACTGGATGGCGGCCTACAGCCCGTATGACAACGTCACGGCCAAGGCCTATCCGCCGCTCTTCGTGCTGACGGGGCTGAACGATTCGCAGGTCGGCTATTTCGAGCCGGCGAAATGGGTCGCGAAGCTGCGGGCGATGAAGACGGACGCGAACCCGCTGCTGTTCCTGGTCAACATGGGCGCGGGGCATTCGGGCAACTCAGGCCGCAGCGGCCCGGTGGAGGACCGCTCGAAGGTCTTCGCCTGGCTGGTCAGCCGCGCACAGGGCGCAGGGCGGACGGGTACGCCGAATTAGCGCGTAGCGGGGCCCTTGAGCTCTACCGTGTTGCCGTCGGGGTCTCGGAGGTAGAGCGAGGGGCCGGTGCCTTCGGCGCCATAGCGTTCGCCGCTGTCGGTGACGATCACGTCGTGGTCGGCGAGATGGGCGCGGATCGCGCCTTCGTCGAAGCGGGTGATGGCGAGGGCGAAATGGTCCATGTTGCGGCCTCCGGCGGCCGGGCCGGCGCCGCCCATGCGGCCGAGCGGGCCGTCGAGCGTGACCAGGTCAATGAGGGCGCTGCCGGCGCGGAGCTGGGTGAGGCCGATGGCGGCCTGTTCCTTCTCCACAGTGCAGCCGAGGACCCGGCAGTAGAAATCCAGCGCGCGCTCCAGATGCGCGACGCGCAGGACGATGTGGTCGATGCCTTTGAGGCCGAAGGGGAGCGGGCGGGACATCGGCGCAAAGCTAGGCCGGGCATGACGGTCTGCCAATGGAGACGGCCCGCCCCGGACGTGAATTGAAATCTATCCAGCATTTGGCTAGATTTATCCCCCATGCGCGAAGTTGCCCTCTACGACGCCAAGAATGCGCTGTCGAAGCTGGTCGCCGAGGTCGAGGCGGGCGGCGAGGAGATCGTCATCACCCGGCACGGCCGTCCGGCCGCCAAGCTCGTCGCCTTCCGGCGCGAGCCGACACTGGAGGAACGCAAGGCGGCGGGACGCGAGTTGCTGCGGCTGCGAGAGCAGATGGCTGCCAAGTTTCCAGGCCCCGGCCCGACCTGGGAAGAGATGAAGCACTGGGCGGAGGATGACGAGAAATACTGATGCTCGTTATCGTGGATACCTTGGTTGCCGTATCGTGGATCGTCCCCTCGCAAGCGAGTCGCGCAGCCGACGACCTCCTTGCCGGCAACCGCTCATTCGAAGCGCCCGAGATGCTCTCCTTCGAGCTACGCAATGCGCTGGTGCGGCTTGAGCGGCGGGGATTGAGCAATGCCGAGATGTCGGATGCCGGTCTGTTGCTCGTCGAGCGGCAGGTGCGCCAGGTGAGTTTGGCAGAGCAAGGGGCGGACCTCGGCGGTCTCCTGGCGCTGGCGCGCACCGAAGCCTTGAGCCTGTTTGATGCGATCTATCTCGATCTCGCCATGCGGCGGTCGGCCGCGCTCGCGAGCCGCGATGCGGCCTTGCTCACTGCTGCCCGGCGCAGGGGCCTCCAAGCGCTGGACGTCCGCTCGGCCTGAGGTCCAGCCAAGTTGACAAATTGTCTCTTGAGCGTTGCGGCGGAATGGATGACGCTAGCGTCACGCGCGTCGGACTGCGCCTGTCCGACTGCGACCAGGAGATTCTCATGAGCCAAGCGCTGAAGCTGGAACCGTCTGCCGCCGATCCTGCCGATCCGTGGTCGATCCCGATCGACCAGTTGAACGTCGCCCAGCCGAGTCTGTTCAAGCAGGACGCCTTCTGGCCGTATTTCGAACGGCTGCGGAAGGAGGATCCGATCCACTACTGCGCCGATTCCAAGTTCGGCCCCTATTGGTCGATCACCAAGTTCAAGGACATCATGGCGGTCGACACCGACCACAAGCGGTTCTCCTCGGACTGGACCTATGGCGGCATCACGATCCGCGATCCCGAGCCGGACGCGACGATGCGCCTGCCGATGTTCATCGCGATGGACCCGCCCAAGCACGACGCGCAGCGCAAGGTGGTGAGCCCGATCGTCGCACCGGACAATCTGGCGAAGATGCAGGGGCTGATCCGCGAGCGGGTGGGCAAGATCTTCGACGGCCTGCCGCGCAACGAGCCGTTCGACTGGGTCGACCGGGTGTCGATCGAGCTGACGACGCAGATGCTGGCGACGCTGTTCGATTTCCCCTGGGAGGACCGGCGCAAGCTGACGCGGTGGTCGGACGTGGCGACAGCGGACGAGGACGCCGGCATCGTCGACTCGCAGGAGCAGCGCGAGGCGGAGCTGTTCGAGTGCGCCGATTATTTCATGCGGCTGTGGAACGAGCGGGTCAACAATCCCAATCCGGGGGGCGATTTGATCTCCATGATGGCGCATGGCGAAGCCACGCGGAACATGGACCGCATGGAGTATCTGGGCAACCTGATCCTGCTGATCGTCGGCGGCAACGACACCACGCGCAATTCGCTGACCGGCGGACTCTATGCGCTGTCGAAGAACCCGGACCAGTGGGCGAAGCTGAAGGCCGATCCCTCGCTGGTCGAGAATGCCGTGTCGGAGATCATCCGCTGGCAGACGCCGCTCGCCCATATGCGCCGCACGGCGGTGGAAGACGTCGAGATGGGCGGCAAGACGATCCGCAAGGGCGACAAGGTCGTGATGTGGTACGTCTCGGGCAACCGCGACACCGACGTCATTGCGGATGCGGACAAATTCCTGATCGACCGCAAGAACGCGCGCCATCACCTCTCGTTCGGCTTCGGCATCCATCGCTGCGTGGGCAACCGCCTGGCGGAGATGCAGCTTCGGATCGTGTGGGAAGAGATCCTGAAGCGGAAGCTCGACATCGAGGTGCTGGAAGAGCCGAGCCGCGTGCTCTCGACCTTCGTGAAGGGCTATGACCGCATGATGGTGCGGATCAACGCCTGAGCCGTCAGGCGGCGGGGAAGGTCGCCGCCTGGCGGTCGATCATGCTCAGTAGGGCGAATTGCCCATGCCGGTACCGCCGGGATAGCCGGACTGCGGCGACTGCCGGGGTTCGCTCGGCTCCTCGGCCGGAGCCTTGCGCTTCGCCTTGGGCGGCTGGCGCTTCGAGACGATGATCTCCTGGCCGGTCGCGATGCCGTCCATGTTCGCATCGGACTGCTCGAAGGCGGTGCGATAGCGCGCGCCATACTGGTCGATGCCCATGCGGCCGCTGGGATCGTAGTTGATCCAGTTCGTCTGGTCGCAGCTCGAGGCGTGCGCGGTGTTCAGCGCATTCAGCTCTTCGTAGTCGAGGCCGCCGTCGTGGTTGAGGTCGGCGGCGGCAAATCCGGCGCTGATGCCGGCTTCCATGTCCGCCTTCACCACCGAGCCGTCGGCGCTGCGCGAGAAGGGCTTCAACAGGCAGGCGGCCGGGTTGGAGGCCGGATCGTAGGTGCGCGCGAGCTCGCCCTGGCCCTTGGAGGCGCAGGCGGCGAGCGGGATGGCGGCAAGCAGCAGCAACACGGACGGACGGACGGACATGGCTCTCCCCTTTGCCGGAAATCTAATGGGTCCGAAGGGCGCGGGGAAGCTAGTCCGGGCGGGATGCGCCCGGGTCGCGGCCGGGCCGCTCCTGCGGGTCGCGCATCGGCATCGGGCGGATGGCCGTGTCCATCTCGGCTTTGGTGACGAAGCCGTCGTCGTCGGTGTCGGCGCGTTCGAAGGCGGTGAGATAGCGCGCGGCGAAGGCCTCCGGCCCGACGCGTCCGGTCGACGACCAGTCGATCACGGCGGAGCGGTCGCAGGAGGATTTGCGCGATTCGTTCAGTGCGCGGGTCTCGGCGACGTCGAGCACGCCGTCGCCGTTCCTGTCTGCCGCCGCGAAGACGCCGCGGACGCCCTCGGCCAGTTGCGCACGGCTGAGGCTGCCGTCCTTGGCGGCGAAGGGCTTCAGCAGGCATTCGGCCGCCGGGACGCCGTCGCTGAACGGGCGGCGGCCGGGTCCGCCGGGGCCGGAGCGCGGTCCGGCGCAGGCGGCAACGAGGCTCGCGCAGACAAGAATGGCAATCGGCTTCACGTTCGATCTCCCGCGCCGCTTCAACGCGCCGTCCGTTCGCATCCGGCCGCTCCTACAGCAAGCCGTCGGCGCGGAAGCTGCGATGGCCGTTGCGGCCGATGACGAGATGGTCGTGCACGGCGATGCCGAGCGGCCTGGCCGCGGCGACGATCTCCTTGGTCATGGCGATGTCGGCGGAGGACGGCGTCGGATCGCCGCTCGGGTGATTGTGGACGAGGATCATCGCCTTGGCGCCGAGGCGCAAAGCCTTCTGCACGACTTCACGGACATAGACCGGCGCATGGTCGATGGTGCCGCGACCCATCTCGACGTCTTCGATCAACCGGTTCTTGGTATCGAGAAAGAGGACGCGAAACTCCTCCTTCGCCGCCCGCGCCATATGCGCCGTGCAGTAGGCGAGAAGGGTGGCGGACGACGACAGGATCGGCTTGTTGAGAATCTGCTTCCGGACGAGACGGACGGCGGCGGCTTCGACGGCCTTGATCATCGTGACGGCGCTGTCGCCGACAAACGGGAATTCCATAAGCTGATCGGGTGGCGCCGCTATCGCGGCCTCGTAGCTTCCAAAGCGCGCAATCATGGCCTTTGCGGTCGCCTTGGTGTCGCGCTGGGCGATGCCTCCGAAGAGGACGATTTCAAGCAGTTCGTAGTCTTCAAGACCGGCAGCGCCGACCTTCATGAAGCGCCTCTTGAGACGCGCCCTGTGTCCGGCGTGTGGGGACTTTGCCTTGCCCGGACTCGTGTCGTCGGGCTCGGGCTCGCTCTCTGTCGGCGCTTCAGGGGGCGCAGGCGTGATGGCGGCGGAATCGAAATCGAAGCCCTGCTGGTCCTGGGCCGACAGCGGCTTGGTTTCGGGCTCAGGCCCCATAGGGCGGCTTGTCGAGTCCGGCGGGGGATTGGGTGAAGATCTCGGCGCCCGTCTCGGTGATGCCGATCGAGTGTTCGAACTGGGCCGAGAGCGACTTGTCGCGCGTGACGGCGGTCCAGCCGTCGCTGAGCAGCTTCACCTCCCAGCGGCCGGCGTTGATCATCGGCTCAATGGTGAAGAACATGCCCGGGCGCAGCGTCAGGCCCTGACCGCGGCGGCCGTAATGGACGACGTTCGGCGCGTCGTGGAAGACGCGCCCGAGGCCGTGGCCGCAGAAATCGCGCACGACCGAGAAGCGGTTCGCCTCCGCATGCTCCTGGATCGCCGCGCCGATGTCGCCAAGGGTCGCGCCGGGCCGCGCGGCGGCGACACCGCGCATCAGGCATTCATAGGTGACCTCGACCAGGCGGCGGGCCTTCAGCGCCCCGTCGCCGACGAGATACATGCGGCTGGTGTCGCCATGCCAGCCGTCGACCAGCAGCGTCACGTCGATGTTGACGATGTCGCCGTCCTTCAGCGGCTTGTCGTTCGGGATGCCGTGGCAGACGACGTGGTTGATCGAGGTGCAGAGCGATTTCGAATAGCCGCGGTAGAAGATGGTCGCCGGGAAGGCGCCGTTGGCGACCGCGAAGTCGTGGGCGAGCCGGTCGAGCTCGCCGGTGGTCACGCCGGGGCGGACATGGGGGACCAGCATGTCGAGGCATTCGGCGGCGAGGCGGCCGGCCTTGCGCATGCCGGCAAAGCCTTCCGCTCCGTGCAGCTTGACGGAGGTGCTGGCGCGGGCCGGGCTTTCAAGGGCGTCGATATAGGACATCGGGGCGAATATACTGCCTCCATGTCCCAGCGAGAACCCCACACCGCCGCCATCCTTCTGATCGGCGACGAGATACTGTCCGGCCGGACCCAGGACCTGAACCTGGCCTATATCTCCAAGAAGCTGAACGACGTTGGGGTGCAGGTCCGCGAGGCCCGGGTGGTGCCGGATATCGAGAGCGAGATCGTCGCAGCAGTGAACGCGCTGCGCGCCCGCTATGCCTATGTCTTCACCACCGGCGGCATCGGGCCGACGCATGACGACATCACGGCCGACAGCATCGCGGCCGCCTTCGGGATGAAGTGCGATTTCCACCCCGAGGCCTATGCGATGATGGAGGCGAATTATCCGCCGGGCGAGTTCACCGAGGCGCGCAAGCGCATGGCGCGCACGCCCGTGGGGGCGGCGCTGATCCCCAATCCGGTTTCGAAGGCGCCGGGCTTCCGGGTAGAGAATGTCTTCGTGATGGCCGGCATACCCAGGGTGATGCATGTGATGCTGGAGGGCGCGCTGCCGCTGCTCGAGGGCGGGCGGCCGGTGCTGAGCCGGTCGGTCGGCGTGCATATGCCCGAGGGCCGCTTCGGCACGGCGCTCGGCGAACTCCAGGGCCGGTTTCCCGATATCGGCATCGGCTCCTATCCCTTCCTGCGCGAGGGCCGCTATGGCGCGAGCCTGGTGATGCGCGGCACCGACCGCGCGCGGGTCGATGCCGCCGCCGTCGCGGTCCATGCGATGCTGGCGGAACTCGGCGGCGACCCGTTCGACGAGACGGCCTGAGCGGGGCGGGAACTTCGGTTCGCGACGGGACGTTTCATCCGCGCAGCGCAAGCCGGGGGTCTCCGCGATGTCGAACTATGCCGAGCGCAACAGCGAGGGCCATCATCAGATCCGCAAGAACGATCCGCCGCCGATCGCCCATCTGAAGCGCGAGCACCACAAATTCCGCAAGCTCGTCGACCGCATCAACGCGGCTCGCGCCACGGCGCGCAAGAAGGAGCTGGCGGCCGAGCTGCACCGGCTGCTCGCTTCGCATATCGCGCTGGAGGAGGAGCTGTTCTATCCGGTGGTGCGCGCCAAGGGGCTGGTCGACGAGGTCAACGAAGGGCTGGTGGAGCACGACATCCAGCGCTTCCTCAGCGCGCAGATCGAGGCGATGGACGGCGACGAGGAACTCTACGGCACGCGGCTGGGCGTGCTGGGCGAGATGCTGGTCCACCATATCGACGAGGAAGACGACGAGATGTTCCTCGACGCCAAGCGGCTGAAGGTCGATTTCGCGGCGCTCAACGCGGCGATGGAAGCGCGCGAGGACGAACTCGACGAGGAATACGAAGAGACGGGCCGGATGAGCACGCCCGAGCTCGACCGCGAAGTGCAGCAGCGCAACGCCGTCTGAGCCGCACGTTTCCCGGCTTGATTTCCGCCGGGACTTCGCAGGACATGCGCGAAGGCCCCCTTGGCGGAACCGGTAGACGCCGGAGACTTAAAATCTCCTGCCCGTACGGGCGTGCCGGTTCGAGTCCGGCAGGGGGCACCAGGCATTGCGGTCGCTGCGCTACATCCGGAACGACAGGGTGAGGCTGGCGAAGGCGTCGTCGCCGACCTGGCCGCGGAACTGGTCGGCGCGCAGCACATAGGCGCCGGTGAGGCGGACGTCGTTCCAGAGGACGACGAAGCCGAAGCGGGCGTCGCCCGTCACGGTGCGCGAATCGAGGCTCGGGCCTTTGCGGAAGGTGCCGCCGTCGAGAAACATGTCGTGCGCCGAAACGCGGGCGTCGAGCGCCGCGAAGAGATACCACGCGAACGGCGCATCCGTGTCGAACGGCGTCGAGCCGGGCAGGCCGGGATCGCCGAGCGAGGGCCCGAAGTCGTGCGGCAGGTCCTGGCCGAGGCGGAGCATCAACCCGCCTTCGCCGTAGACATGCGCGGTCCCGAGGCTGAGGCCGAGATAGGGCAGGGCATCGAAGTCGAGCCAGCCGCCGTCCGAACGCCAGGCGCGCCATGTCCGGCGATACTGGACGCCGAAGGTCGGTTCGCCGCGCAGTTGATATTGCCAGCCCGGGACCTTGGCGTGATGCAGCAGGCTCTGGGTCTCCTCGCCGAGCGCGGCAGGGCCGACGATGCCGATATTGGCGTAGAACTGGTCGCGGACATCGGCGGTCTCGGCGACGATGCCGGCATTGAGATAGAGCCACGCCGCGAAGGGCCATTCGGTGGGGTCCGGCACGAGGTCGTGCAGATGGCGCGGCGTGAACAGATTCTGGCCGAGCACGAAATCGAAGCGGACGTCCGCGCCGGAATCGGTGAACGGAAGCAGGGCGCCGGCCCAACGCCCGGCGCGCTCCGGCTTCAGCGGGGTGGTCAGCCAGGCGAACCGGAGGCCGTTGGTGTAATGGCGGTCGATCTGCATGGGCGCGTCGTTCTCGATCTGGAACGAGAAGACGGCGCCGTTTGAGGTTTCGGCCGCCCGGGCGGGCGCGCCCAGTATCGTCGTTGTGGCGGCGCACAACGCCAGGAGACGCAATGAATGTATCAAGGCACGCCCTCTGGGACCGAGGCCTTGTACCGCAATTTCCGCCCGCGCCAAGCGGCACTCGCACCATGGCCGGTGGCGGATCATGTTGCGGCGCAAAAGACACAGGCCGCTTGCGTTCTTCCAGATCCGCAGGCCGGCAGGCGAAGTTCACCTGACCGTCGCATTCCCGTTACCCCGTGTTGCCACTCGGGTGGCAGGTGGCCCGGGCGCCGGCTGCCGATCGGGCCGCGCCTGGCGAATTCAGTGGGGCGAACATGAGATTCCATGCACTTCTGGGCGGCGTAGCGCTGCCCGCACTGGCCTTTGCGATGGCGGTTCCCGCCATGGCGCAATCGGTGTCCTCGAGCATCCGCGGCACGGTCGTGGACGGCGAGGGCTTCGCCGTTCCGAACGCATCGGTGGAAGTCCGCAATGACGGCAACGGGCAGGTCAAGCGCATGACCAGCTCAACCGGCGGCTTCTTCACCGCCTCGGGCCTGTCGGTCGGCGACACCTATACGGTCTCCGTCACCGCCGACGGATACAAGCCCAAGCAGATCACCGGCGTCCGGCTGGCCCTCGGCGAAGCGTTGCGCCTCGACGTCGAGATGACGGCATCGGCGACAGCGGGCGAAGAAGTGACGGTCGTCGGCGTGCGCGAGGCCAATCCCGCGATCGACGCGCGCGGGGTCGGCACGCAGTTCGATGCCGAGGCTATCGCGCAGACGACTTCGATGACGCGCGACGTGCACGATGTCGTGGCGCAGTCGCCGCTCGCCTATATCGATCCGTCGACCGTCGGCGACTCCCTCAGCATCGCCGGTTCGAATCCGCGCTGTAGTTCGTTCCTGGTCGACGGGTTGCCCCAGAACGACTCGTTCGGCCTGAACTTCAACGGCTATCCGACCGCCCGCTCGCCGTTGCCGTTCGACTGGTCGCAGCAGGTACAGCTCGCGGTTTCGCCCTACGACGTCGAATACAACGACTTCTGCGGCGGCGTGATCAACGTCGTCACCAAGACCGGCAGCAACGACTTCCACGGCTCGGCCTACTACTATCACAAGGACGACAGCCTGATCGGCGACCGGAGCAAGGGCGACGAATACAGCTTCGATTTCAGGGAGAAGAACTACGGCGCGACGTTCTCCGGCCCCATCATCGAAGACACGCTGTTCTTCTTCCTCGGCTACGACAAGGTCGAGCGCACGACGCCGGTTTCGATCGGCCCGGGCAAGGGCGCGACGGCAGGCAGCTTCGCCACGCAGATCGGCGGGATCAGCCAGTCCGAAATCGACCAGGTGATGCAGATAGCGCAGGACGTCTACGGCTACGACGCCATCGCGATTCCCAGCGGCTTCGACGAAGAGAACGAGCGCTACGCTGCGAAGATCAGCTGGAACATCACCGACGCGCATCGCGCGCAGTTCTCGTACAGCCATGCCGAAGGCGGCACGCTGTCGTTCAACCACAACAACACGTCCACGACGCTGCCGCAGATCGGCCTCGGCTCGAACTACTATCTCGACTCCGAGAAGCTGGATTCCTATTCGCTACAGGTCTTTTCGGACTGGACGGATAATTTCTCGACGGAGCTTCGTATCGGCCGCGTGGAGATCGATGCCGCGCAATCGCCGCTCGGCGGGACGGAATTCCCCGAGATCGCGGTGCGCACGCCGGGGCTCGACAACGTCCAGGGCAACGCGGACGACGGCTATGTCTGGCTCGGCCCGGACCAGTTCCGGCACTTCAACGTGCTCGACACGACCTTCGACATCGTCAAGCTGACGGGCACTTACACGCTCGATCGCCACGTCATCACCGGCGGCTACGAGCGCAAGATGCTCGATATCTTCAACGGCTTCGTCCAGGGATCGCTCGGCCAGTACCGCTTCGACTCGATCGCGGACTTTGCCAACGGGCTGCTGGCGGCCGGTCCCGACAGCCGCCTGTCGAGCGGCCGCGGCCAGCAGCCGATCCGCTATGCCAATGCCGGCTCGAACAACCCGGCGGACGCCTCGGCCGACTGGGGCTACAACATCAATTCGCTCTATATCCAGGACGACTTCGACGTCACGGATCACCTCACCGTCATGGCGGGCCTCCGCTACGACTGGTACGAGTCCGAAGGCAGCATCAAGCTCAATCAGGGCTTCCTGGACGCCTACGGCTTCCCGAACACCAAGACGCTCGAAGGCCTCGACATCTGGCTGCCGCGTGCGTCGTTCAGCTACGCGGTGCCGACCGAGGACGAGGGAGCGACGATCACGCTCCGCGGCGGCATCGGGCGCTATTCGGGCGGCAGTCCCAATGTCTGGCTGTCGAACAACTATTCGAACGACGGCATCAGCTATCTCGAGATCCTCGGCAACCCCGGCCAGTCCGTCGTGGGCGGTACGCTGCCGGCGCGCGATTTCATCGCGCAGAACGGGTTCAACCTGTTCCCGGTGCCCGACGCGCTTCAGGACCTGCTGAACGCGCAGAGCGCCAGCGGTCCGGTCAACGCACTCGACCCCGGCTTTGCGCTGCCGTCGATCTGGCGCTGGAACATCGGCGCCGACGTCACCTATCAGGGTTGGCAGTTCTCTGCCGAGTACATGCACATGCAGGCGCTGGACCAGCTCCAGTGGGTCGATCTGCGGACATGCGAGTTCGGCACGCTGAACTGCAACGCGCCCGATCCGACCCTGCTGCCGGCGCCGGACTCGGATCTCGGCCGTGTCCGATATGGGACGCGTACCGATCGCCCGGCCTTCAGCCGCGACCTAATGCTGACCAACCGCAGCGAAGGCGAGGGCCAGTTCATCATCTTCGCCGGCGAGAAAACCTGGGCGTTCGATCGCGGCGCCTTCAAGCTGAATCTCGGCTATGTGTGGTCGGACGTCACCGATTTCGGCGGCGGCACCGCTTCGACCGCGGACTCGAACTACCAGCAGCGTGCGGTCATCAACCTCAACGACATCACGGTCGGCCGCTCGGAGTATGAGCGCCGGCACCGCTACACGATGACGGCCGACCTGAAATACGAGATTTTCGAAGGCAGTCCGACAAAGATCCGCCTGTTCGGCCAGAGCACGTCGGGCGCGCCGTTCAGCTATGTCTACAACAACAACCCGTTCGGCGGTAACGGCAACAATTTTCGCAACCTGATCTATGTGCCGCAAGCCAATGCCGACGGCCTGGTGACGGCGACATCGGATGCCCGGGTCCAGTTCGCGCCCGGCTTCAACCTCTCGGCCTTCAACGACTATCTCCAGAAGAGCGGGCTGGCGCGGTATGCCGGCGGGATCGCGCCGCGGAACGAATTCTTCGGTCCCTGGACGACGCGCTTCGACCTCAGCGTCGCGCAGGAGATCGAGGTCTACGAAGGGCACTCCGTGACGCTGGAGTTCAACATCTTCAACCTCGGCAATCTGCTGAACAAGGATTGGGGACGCTATTCGGCGCCGACCTTCTTCCCGACGACCGGTGTCGTCAGCGGCGCCATCGTCCCCGAGGGAACGGTCACCGACGGCGTCACCTGCGCGCAGAAGACCTGTTACGTGTATAGCGGCACGATCGGCGATCCCGAGCAGGGCCTTCAGGTCCGCGTGCCGTCGTCGCTCTGGCAAATCCAGCTCGGAATTCGTTACGAATTCTGAACCTACGGCGGGGGCCGGTTGTAGAAAGACAAAGGGCGGCCCCGGGGGCCGCCCTTTTTATGAATGGTATGGCGGGCTTCAGGCCTGGCGGTTGAGCTGCGCGGTCAGCGACGCGGCGCCGACGAGGGCGAGGCCGAAGACGGTGAGGGCGAAGAAGGGCGAGTACCAGGCCTCGTCCCAGATCGCGACGGCAACGGCACCGACGGCGAGGATCAGCTCGCCCATGCCGCTATGGCCCTTGGTGGGCCGCGCCTTGTCGAGCTCCGCGTCGCGGCCCTTGGGGGTGCGCACGAAGGCCGAGGGGGTGCCGCGCAGGGCTTCCCAGATCGAGCGGGTGTTGGAGAGCGTAAGGCCGCCGTTGAGGGCGAGCATCGAGAGGAAGGCGATGAAGGTCTTCACGGTCGGCTTGCGCTTCAATGCCCACTGGCCGGTTGCGGTCATGGCGAAGACGGTGAAGCCGCCGAAGACGGTCGAGAAGACGCCGAGGAAGAAGATGCCCCAGGGCTGCGTCGAGGTCAGGACCATCGCGGACAGCGCCGAGAACAGCGCCACGGCGCCGGCGGGATAGGCCCAGCCCTGGAAGAGCTGGAAAGTCATGGCGAATTTCTGGATGAAGGTCAGGCGCGGCGAGCGGTAGACGCTCGGCAGCAGCTTCATCGCCACCTGGGTGAAGCCCTTCGTCCAGCGGAACTGCTGCTGGCGCCACGCCGGCACGTTTTCCGGCAGTTCGCCGGGGATCGCGACCGAAGGCATGAAGGCGGTCTGCCAGCCGCGCAGGCTCGCGCGGATCGCGAGGTCGATGTCCTCGGTCAGCGTGTCGCCTTCCCAGCCGCCCGCGTCGTCGATGGCGGCGCGGCGCCAGATGCCGCCGGTGCCGTTGAAGGGCATGAAGAGGCCCGACCAGTTGCGGGCGGCCTGCTCGACCGCGAAATGCGCGTCGAGCATCAGCGACTGCGCGCGGGTCAGCAGATTCTCATCCTGGTTGATGTGCTCCCAGCGGGTCTGGACATAGGCGAGGCGCTGGTCGGCGGCGAGCGGGCCGATGGTGCGCCTCAGGATGTCCTTCGGCGGGATGAAATCGGCGTCGAAGATGGCGACGTATTCGCTGTCGTCGTGCAGCAGGCCGTTCTTGAGCGCGCCGGCCTTGTAGCCTTCGCGGTTGGTGCGGTGGATCAGTTGGGCATCGACACCGCGGGCGCGCAGCTCCTGGATCTTGGCCTGGCCGATGACGTCGGTGCCGTCGTTGGAATCGTCGAGGAGCTGGATGCGCAGCCTGTCACGCGGCCAGTCGATCGCAGCGGCGGATTCGAGCGCGCGCTCCACAACGCCGCCTTCGTTGAAGGTCGGGAGCTGGATGAGGACGCGCGGCAGCTCGGCCGGAAGCGGAATGCCGGCGAGCTGGGCTTCGATGGCCATGCCCTTCTTGCGGTTCGCAAGGAAGGTGCCGGTGATGACCAGAAGATGCGTGCCGAGGGCGCAGACGACGATCAGAGACAGAACGAACGCGACCCAGGCAACCGTGATGAGCACGTCACCGAGCTGGGACCAGATGGCGTATCCGGTACCCAGTTGGGTCATGACCAATTGCGACATATGGAAAATATCCCCTGGCCCCGCCGCGCCCCGTCAGCGGGCCAGACCCCTGTTAGCCATTTGCGGCGCAAGATGTCTTTACGCAAACGCGAAGGCAAGAGCAGAACTGCGGCTTTTTAAGGACAGCCAACAGGTTAACAGCAGCCGCAGCCGGCGATGGCGTCGAGCTTTCCGTTCGGATCGAAGGCCCGTTTGAGCGCCTCGCGGCTCACCGCGGCATCGGTTTCGAAGGCCGATCCGGCCGAATCCCGCAAGGTGGCGTCGCAGAAGAGATCGAGCGAAGTCATGGCCATGGCCTTGGCGCCGTCGATGACCGCCTGGTCGGCCATGGGCGAGGCGGCGTGGGCGGTGAAGGCCTCGTTGTGGATGACGGCGTCGGAGGGGCCGACGGCGATCATCGGGTGGATCGACGGCACCCGGTGGCTGACATTGCCCATGTCGGTGGAGCCGGACGAGCCGGGCGGCAGGGAGGAGACCTCGCGGAAGGTGCGGCCGAGCGACTCGGCGTTGCGGCGGTACGCCTTGGCGATGGGCCAACTGGTCTTGAGGTCGAGATAGTCGACGGCGGCCCATTCGATGTCGACCTTGCAGCCGGTCGCGAAGGCGCCGGCCTGGAAGCAGCCCTCGACGCGCTTCTTGAGGACGGCGAGGTCCTTGGTGTCGGCGGCGCGGACGAACCAGGTCGCGGCGGCGCGCTTCGGCACGATGTTGGGGGCGAGGCCGCCCTCGGTGATGATGCCGTGAATGCGCTCGGTGTGGCGGATGTGCTGCCGGAGGGCGGCGATGCCCTGGTAGGACAGGATGACGGCATCGAGGGCGTTGATGCCGCGATGGGGCATCGCCGAGGCATGGGCGGCGACGCCGTGATAGGTGACCTCCACCGTCGCGATGGCGATGCAGGGCATGGATTCCATGTCGTAGCCCGCGGAGTGGACCATCATGGCCGCGGTGACGCCGTCGAAGGCGCCGCGCTGGGCCATGTATTCCTTGCCGCCGCCGCCTTCTTCGGCAGGGGTGCCGAGATAGCGCACGCGGCCGGGCAGGGCGGCGCCAAGCCTGGCAAGGCCGAGCGCCGCGCCGAGGCCCATGGCGGCGATGACGTTGTGGCCGCAGGCGTGGCCGATGCCGGGCAGGGCGTCGTATTCGGAGAGGATGGCGACGGTGCTGCCGCCGGCCTTGCCGAACTCGCTGGCATAGGCGGTGCCGACCCCGAAGGCGCCGCGCTCGACCGACAGGCCGGCATGCTCGACCGAGCGGGCGAGGCGCCCGGCGGCCTTCTGTTCCTTGAAGGCGAGTTCCGGATTGGCGTGGATGTAGTGGGAGACGTCGATCAGTTCCGCCCGCATGGCGTCGATGGCGGCGCAGGCGTCACGCTTCAACTGGTCCAGGTTCATCGGCTGCTCCTCGGCGGACACGCAATAGCATTCGCCGGTTCCGCTGCGTAGGAAAGACCGTGCCGGCGCGAACCGGCAATCCGCTGTTTGGAGTCTGGTCTCATGGCGTCATCGCTGATGGTACCGCGCGCTGCGGGCGGCACGCTGCGGGTGGTTTATGAGGACATACAGGCATCGTCCGGGGGCGGAGGAGTTCCGGTGCTGCTGGTGCACGGCTTCGCCTCGAGCCGGCGGACGAACTGGGTCGTGCCGGGCTGGTACCGGAGCTTCGCAGCCGCCGGGCGGCGGGTCATCGCCTTCGACCATCGCGGGCATGGCGAGAGCGAGGCGAGCCATGCGGCCGCGGACTATGACGAGGGGCTGCTGGCGGCGGATTGCGCCGCGGTGCTGGACGCCTGCGACGTCCGAGAGGCCGACGTCTTCGGCTATTCGATGGGGGCGATGGTGACGATCCGGCTGCTGCTGGATCATCCCTCGCGCGTGCGGCGGGCGGTGCTGGGTGGGCTGGGCGCGAATTACCTGACGCCGTCGCCGCTGAAGGATTCGGTGCCGGAGGCGCTGCTGGCGGCGGACCCGTCGACGATCACCGATCCCGGCGCCAGGGGCTTCCGGGTGTTTGCCGATGCGCAGAAGCAGGATCGCGTGGCGCTGGCGGCCTGCTGGCGCCGGCCGCGGACGACGGCAGGGGCGGCGGCGCTGGCGACCATTCGGGCGCCGGTGCTGGTGATCTGCGGCGAGACGGATGCGATCACCGGATCGCCGGAGCCGCTGGCGAAGCTGATACCGGGCGCGGAGGCGCGGATCGTGCCGCGGCGCGATCACATGACGGCGGTGGGCGACCGGGTGACGAAGGACGCGGTGCTGGCCTTCCTCGACGCCTGAAACGAAACGGCCCGGCGTGGGCCGGGCCGTTTCCTTCAGATTATGGCCGGCCGGCTCAGAAGCCGAAGCCCAGCGTCGCGACGAAATACTCGTCGAGGTCATGGACGTCGGTGCCGACGTAGCGCAGGTCGAGCGAGACGCTTTCATAGGTCGCGGTGACGCCGACGTCGTAGTGGAAATAGTCGTCGAAGCCGTCCTCGTCGAACCACTGCTCGCCGATGTTGCCGCTGACGGAGAAGTAGTCGTCCAGCGGAACGGTCAGGTTGCCGCCCAGCCAGAAGGCGTCGCCGATATGGCCGAAGAATTCCGGCGTATAGGCGCCCTTCACGCCGACCGTGGCGACGTCGAAGTCATGCGTGATGCCGGCGATGAATTCGACATAGTCGTAGTCGAAGTCGCCCGGCGTGCCCGGATAGGCGTAATAGGTGATATTCAGGTCGTAGGTGGTGTTCTCGCCGAGCGAGCCGCCGTAGCCGACATAGAAATCGGTCTCGAGGTCGGATTCGCCGTCGCCGAAGTCGACGTTCGAACCCCAGAAGCCGGCATAGAAGCCGCTCTCATGGGCCAAGGTCACACCCGCCTGGATCGCCGGGTCTTCCAGCGTCTGGGTGAAGCCGCGGAACACATAGTTGCTAGTGAGCGACACCGTGCCCGAAATCGACCAGGGCCCGGCCGCTTCCTCTTCCGCCAGCGCGGGGCCAGCCATCAGGGCCGCCGCGCTCGCCGCTGCCAACAGAATCTTTTTCATCGTTTGTCCCCTAAGTTCCGGCCTGCGCCGTCGTGGGAATGTTGTGCCGGTAGCCCTTCTAACAAGGGCTTAACCAAATCCCCTCGACTGCACAGCGCCATGCTGCACTGCCATAAAGACAGCGCCAGAATTAGCGAACTTCAGGAAAAGACAATTGGTGCGATGCAAAAACCTGTGCTGTTTCAGCGACAGTTCGGCCCAATTTTCAGGCGGCCGCGACGATTGAGCAGAATATAGGCATCTCCTGCTCAGCGGCGGGCAAGGGGTGTCATCGAAAGATGCAGGCCGGCATCCGTCATGATGAACTCGCCGGTGATGTGCTTCGACCCTTCGGTGCAGAAGAACATGATCGTGTCGGCGACGTCGTCGGGCGTGCCGGCGCGCTTCAGAGGCATGGTGGCCTCCTGAACGGCAATCATCTTCTCGAAGGTCTCGCGGCCGAGCGCGTCGCTGAACCAGCGGGTGCCGACGAAGCCGGGACAGACGGCATTCACGCGGATTTCCGGCGAGAGGGCGCGGGCCAGGCTGATCGTCATGGTGTTCATGGCGCCCTTGGAGGCGGCGTAGGCGATCGAAGAGCCGATGCCGGTGACGCCGGCGATCGAGGAGACGTTGACGACGGCGCCGTGGCCGTGGGCCTTCAGCGCGGGGACGCAGGCGCGGATCATCTGGAAGGCGCCGACGACGTTGGTCTGATAGATCCGGTGCCAGTCCTCGACCTCGAGGCCGTCGAGATTGCCGTGGTCGACGATCTTGGTCGTGCCGGCGTTGTTGACCAGGATGTCGATGCGGCCGAAGGCGTCGATCGTCGTCTGCGCCATGCGGCGGCAGTCGGCGTCGGCGGAGATGTCGGCCTGGACGAGCAGGGTCTTGCCGCCGGCGTTGTCGATCTCGGCCTTGGTCTCCTCGGCCTCGGCGCGGCTCTTCGAATAGTTGATCACGACGGCGGCGCCACGGGCGGCGAGCTTGCGGGCCGCCGAGGCGCCTATGCCGGTGGCGGAGCCTGTGACGATGGCGACCTTGCCGTCGAGGCGCATGGGTTCGTCTGACATTTGAAATTCCTCCTTGCCGGCAGGGTCGACCGTGACGGCGTCCAGCGTCAAGGGTTCCGCGTCGGGATCCGGGCCGGAATGCCATGCGTTCCAGGCGTGTCCGTCATTGCGGAGCACTGTGTGAATCGCGAGCAGATCGAAGTCTTCTTCAACCAGGCCGCAGCGTGGCTGGTTGCGGCGATCCCCAATCTCATCGCCGCGCTGGTCATCCTGGCCGCGGGCTATTTCATTGCGGGCTGGGCCAGCCGCCTGATCCGTTCGGTGCTGGAGAGCCGCCATCAGATCGACCAGACGCTGACGCCCGTCATAGCCGGACTGGCGCGCTATTTCGTGCTGATCATCACCTTCGTCGCGGTGCTGGGTCAGCTCGGCGTGCAGATCGCGTCGATGCTGGCGGTGATCGGCGCGGCGGGTCTCGCCATCGGCCTCGCCCTGCAAGGGACTCTTTCGAACATCGCGGCAGGGCTGATGCTCCTGTGGCTGCGGCCGTTCCGCGTCGGCGACGCGATCGAAGCCGAAGGCAATATCAGCGGTACGGTGACGGAGCTCGGGCTCTTCGCCTCGACACTGCAAACCGGTGAAGGCGTCTATCGCTTCGTGCCGAACCAGAGCCTCTGGAACAAGTCGATCATCAACTACTCACGCAATCCGAGGCGGCGGATCGACCTGCTGTTCACCCTGAAGGCGGGCGAAGACGTGGCGCAGGCGAAGACGGCGCTGAGAGGCATCGCGCAGGCGCATCCGAAGGTGCTGAAGGATCCGGCGCCGCGCGCGGTCGTCTCGGAGACCGGCGACGACACGCTGAAGATCCTGCTGCGCACCTGGGCGGCGACGCCGGATTACTGGCAGACGCGCTGGGATCTCGCCGAGGAAGGCAGCCGCGTCCTGAAGACGGAGCCGGTGGAACCGGTGGATGCGGCGACGGAGATCACAGCGATGGCGCGTTGAAGCTGCATATGCGTCTGCGGGACGCCACTGAGGAGATTGCAAGTGAAAAAGACCTATCTGATCGCCGCCGCGGCGCTGATCGCCGTTCCGGCCGTTGCTCTTGCGCACGAGCATGGCGAGCATCGCGGGAAAGGCCGCCACGGCGACATGATGGAGCGGCTCGATACGAACAAGGACGGCAATTTGTCGGCCGACGAAGCGCGCGCGAGCGGCGAGGCCCGCCTGAAGCGGCTGGATGCCAACAGCGACGGCGTCGTGACGCCGGATGAAGCGCCGCGCCTGTTCGAGCGCCCGGATGCGGACGGCGACGGCAAGATCACGGCGGCCGAACTCGGCAACGTCGCCGCCGCGAAGCTGATGCGCGCCGACAAGGACGGCGACGGCGTGGTGACGCAGGCCGAGCGCGACGCCGCGCGCGACGCGATGAAGGAGCGCCGCAAGGCCTGGCACGAACACCATGACGAGGACGAGGCCCAGCCTTAATCTCTCGGTTACCAAAGGGCCGGTCGCCAAGCCGGCCCTTGCGGTTTTTGGTAGTCCCTGCGCCGTGACCGCTAGCGTCCGCGCCGCCGCTGCGTATGGTGGCGCCGATGAGAATCGTGCTCGTGCGACATGGGCGGCCCGCGATGGGCCGGAGCCGCTGGATCGGCCACGCGGCCTTTGCGCGCTATATCGACGACTATCAGGCCGCCGGCCTGGACGGCGAGAACGCGCCGCCGCAGGAGTTGTGCGACCTCCTCAAAGGCACGAAGCGGGTCTACGCGAGCGAGCTGGAACGCTCGATCCAGAGCGCGCGCACGCTGCTGCCGCAGGCCGAACTCGTCTCGACGCCGCTGTTTACGGAGTCGCCGCTCGCCTCGCCGCCGGTGCCGGGCATTCGCCTGAAAGCCCCGGCGTGGGCCGTGATCTCGCGCGTCGCGTGGCATAGCGGGTTCAAGCCCGGCATCGAAAGCTACGGCCAGTCGAAGCATCGGGCGCGAAAGGCGGTCGACCTGCTGATCTCGGAAGCCGAGCGCGAAGGTATCGCGGTCCTCGTCGCCCACGGATATTTCAATGCGATCCTGGGGCGAACGCTGCGCCTGAAAGGCTGGCGCAAGCTGCAAGGCGCGCATCGCGCGCGCTTCTGGAACACGGTGGTCTATGAACGCGACGTCGCGATCGCGGCGCCGCGTCCGCGCCGGCTCGATCCTGCGCGGCTGCGCAAGCTGCGCGACCGCATCCGCCGCAAGAAGGCGGCTTAGAGCGCGGGCGGCCGCCAGCGCGTGACGATGTCCGAAAGCTCCGGACGCGGACGATCTTCGAGCTCTGCACGCGGCGTGCCGAGATAGACGAAGCCGGCGACGCGCTCGTGCGGCGCCAGACCCAGCAGCGGACGGACGCGCTCGTCATAGGCGTACCACTCGGTGATCCACGATCCGGTGTATCCCAGCGCATGGGTCGCGGTGAGAAGCGTCATGCAGACCGCGCCGGCCGAAAGCACCTGCTCCCACTCAGGCACCTTGGCGTTGCCGAGGGCGCGGCTGATCACCGCGACCACGGTCGGCGCACGGAGGAAGCGGTCACGCTCGAAGGCGACGAGTTCGTCGATGGCGCCCGGGTTCGCCTCGCGGAAGAGGCTGGCGAGACGCTCGCCGAAGGCTTCCCGTGCGGCACCCTCGAAGACGACGAAGCGCCAGGGGGTCAGCTTGCCGTGATCGGGGACCCGGGTGGCGGCGCTGAGGATTTGGTCGAGCTCGGCCGGGGAGGGGCCTGGTACCCCCATCGCCTTCGCCGATCCGGACCGGCGGGACAACAGGAGGTTGATCGTGTCTTTCGCAGGTGCGTTAAGACGGTCGGGCGGAAGGAGCGGTCGCATGGTTACGGGGTCATGGGCGAAGTATGAACAATTTGCAAATTTTCTCGGTGGCGCAGGCAGTTATTATTAGACTTTCAAGGATTACCTTGTAACGTCGCAGTGCAACACGTGAGGCCGGGGAACAGATGGGCTGGATCACGTTTACGATAGTGGCAACCGTTGTCTTGCTGGCTTTTGCGGTCGTGGCGGCGCGCTCCGCCGTCGTCCGCCGAAGCGACCGCCTGGAGGCGGCTTTCTTCCGCGCCCGGGGAAGCCGGATGATCTCCAACGGCTTCATCCCAGGGCGATGACAAGCTCCTGTTTCCATTGAAGAAACGAGGTACGCTGACGATCCACGCAGGCACAAGCCTGTTCGCGAATCCGTGGATCGAACTGACCGCTTACGACGTCTCGGCACCGTCCGGGCGGCGCTTCGACTATACGACCGTAGATTTCAAGCGCGCCGCGACCGGAGTCGTCCCGCTGCACGACGACGGCACCGTGACCTTGGTGGGCCAGCACCGGTTTCCGCTGGATATATTCTCCTGGGAATTGCCGGAGGGCGGCGCGGAGCCGGGGGAACCGCCGCTGGAGGCGATCAAGCGCGAGCTGGCGGAAGAGGCCTCGCTGGCGGCCGGGACGTGGCGCGAAATCCTCAAGATGCATCTGTCGAATTCGGTGACGAACGAGGTCGCCTATCTGTTCCTCGCCACCGGCCTGACGGCGGCGACGGGCGAGCGGGACGATACGGAGGCCGACCTGGTGGCGCGCCGCATGCCGTTTCAGGAGGCGCTCGCGATGTGCCTGGACGGGCGAATCACGGATTCCCTGACCGTCGCGGGCCTCTTGCGGGTCCACCAGATGGCGGTGGCCGGCGACCTGCCCGACGGGCTCGGGGCGAGGGTCCTCAAGGCGCCGTGACGACTCGCCCCTTTTCGGGCCGGGATGCAGCCCCTAAGTTTCGACCCTACAAGAATGCCGGGGAGCAGAGATGAGCGCTTTAGCCGAGAAGGTCGCCACCATCGACCCCGTCTGGTCGACGCTGCGGGCCGAGGCGGATGCCATCGCGCGGGGCGAGCCGGACCTCGCAAGCTTCGTCCACGGCACGATCCTGACGCATGGGCGGCTGGAAGAGGCGCTCTCGTTCCACCTCGCGAACAAGCTGGGCAATGCCGACACCAGCGCGATGAAGATGCGCGACACGTTCCTGGCGGCGTTCTCGGATTCGCCGGAAATCGGTCGCGCGGTTCGGGCGGATCTCGCGGCGATCCGCGAGCGCGATCCGGCGTCGCGCGGGCTGGTGCAGCCGTTCCTGTTCTTCAAGGGGTTCCACGCGCTCGAATCCTACCGCGTGGCCAACTGGCTGTGGCGGGCGGGCCGGGTGTGGATGGCGCTGCATGTCCAGAACCGCATCTCCGAGACGTTCGGGGCGGACATCCATCCGGCGGCGAAGATCGGGCAGGGCGTCTTCATCGACCACGCGACGGGCGTCGTGATCGGCGAGACGGCGGTGGTGGAGGACGACGTCTCGATGCTGCACGGCGTGACGCTGGGCGGCACGGGCAAGGAGCGCGGCGACCGTCACCCGAAGGTGCGAAAGGGCGTGATGATCGGCGCCAACGCGACGATCCTCGGCAATATCGAGATCGGCGCGCATAGCCGCGTCGGCGCGGGCAGCGTGGTGCTTCAGCGGGTGCCGGAGAACTGCACGGCGGCGGGCGTGCCGGCGAAGGTGATCGGCTGCGCCGGCTGCGATGCGCCGAGCCACGCGATGAACCAGAATTTCCTGGAACAGATCGTCTCGGATTTCGACATCTAGAGCCGGTCGCGCAGCGCGTACCAGAGCATCCCGAGGGCCATGATGGGCGTGCGGAAAAGGCGTCCGCCGGGGATCGGTGCATGCTTCAGCCGCGCGTAGACGTCGAAGCGTTCGAGCGTGCCCTGCGCGGCTTCGGCGAGCAGCTTGCCGGCGAGCGTCGCGATGGCGACGCCTTGGCCCGAGAAGCCGTGCGCGAAGGCGACGTTGGGCTTCGACCAGCCGAAATGCGGCATGCGCGACAGCGTGATGCCGACCGCACCGCCCCAGGCGTGCGCGATCTCCACGTCGGCGAGTTGCGGGAAGACGCGCAGCATCGGCCTGCGGATGAAGGATTTCAGGTCGGACGGGTAGCCCGGGCCATAGGTCTCGCCGCCGCCGAAGAGCAGGCGGTGGTCGGGCGTCAGGCGGTAATAGTCGACGACGAATTTGGTGTCGGAGACGGCTGAGGCGGAGGGGATCAGCGCGGCCGCACGTTCGGCGCCGAGGGGGGCGGTGGTCAACACGAAGCTGTTGATCGGAAGCACGGTCGCGGCGGACTTGCGGTCGAGATCGCCGAGCCAGGTGTCGCAGGCGAGAATGGCGTGGCGGGCGCGGACGAGGCCGGCATTGGTGCGGACGACGACACCGGCGGCGGTCGAGTCGACGACGGTCGCGCGCGTGTCCTCGTAGATCGTCGCGCCGGCCGCTCCGGCGGCGGCGGCGAGGCCGCGGGTGAAGTTCAGCGGGTGGAGGTGGCCGCCGCCCTCATCCACAATGCCGCCGTGATAGCGCGGGCTGGCGACCCAGCGCGGGATTTCCTCCGGCGGAATCCACCGCATCGGGACGCCGTAGGTCTTCTCCAGATGCGCGCCATAGGCCCGCAGTTCCGGGCCGTGGCGCGGCTTCCAGGCGACGTGGATCAGGCCCTCGCGAAGGTCGCAGGGGATGGCGTGGTCGCGGATCAGCGCCCTGATGAGGGTGTTCGCCTCGACGCCGAGCTCCCAGAGGCGGCGGGCTTCGGGGAGGCCGAGGTCCTTCTCCAGCACCTCCTGGTCGACGCGCTGGCCCGAATGGATCTGGCCGCCGTTGCGGCCCGAGGCACCGCCGCCGACCGCGCGGGCCTCCAGCACGATGGTCCGCAGCCCGGCCTGCGCGAGATGGAGGGCGGCGGAGAGGCCGGCAAATCCGGCGCCGACGACGCAGACATCGGCGGTCGTTTCGCCGGCCAGCGCCGGGCGGGCGGGAACGGGGATGCCGCTCGCTTCGTACCAGGTGGGGCCGAGCTTCATCGGCTGCGGCCTTGATTTACGGGAAGCTGCGGGCCAGTTTCCGCGCCCTTCATCCCGGCGCCGCCATGCGGCGTGCCCAGACATCTCAGGAGTTGCCGCATGGACCGCAAGGAAATGCTCCGCGTCGAAACCTATCTTCGCATGACGTTCCGCAACGAGGCGATCAATCTGCGCCCGCGCCAGAACATCAAGGACTCGGTCGAAGTCTATCTCGGTTCCGACTTCATCGGCGTTGTTTCGAAGGACGAGGAAGACGGCGAAATCTCGTACCAGTTCAACATGGCGATCCTCGACATCGACCTCGACAGCGTGAAGTAGGCTGCCGCGCACCGGGCGGGGCTTGGTTAAGCCCCGTCAACCGTGTCGCGCCACCAAGTCGAAACCGTTCCGCGCCTATACGGGGCGGAACGCAGCTTGCAGTCCGAGCCCGCGGCCCCGCGCCGCACCGGATTGGGACGCAGAGACTTCTCGTGGCGACACAGACCATCTTCACCGACTGGAAGCCCGGCTACGCCGAACAGTGGGGGCACGTCCCGCTGAAGGTCGCGCATGCGCTGCACCAGTCGCCGCTCTTCACGCTCGATGCGATCGCCGAACTGATCGACGCCTATCCGCGCCAGCATTACAGCCTGATCCATATGGGCGCGCAGGGCGGCCGGCGCTTCTGGAAGGAAGGCGAACTCGGCGGGCTGAAGGGGCGCGACGTGATCGACTGGATCGCGCAAGGGCGCATGTGGCTGAACCTGCGCAGCGTGAGATCGGTCGACCGGCGCTACGCCGATCTGCTCGACGCCGCCTATGAGGAGATCGCGGTCCGCGCGCCGGGTGCGCCGATGTTCAACACGTCGATGGGCATCCTCGTCTCCTCGCCCAAGGCGCAGGTCTATTATCACTGCGACCTGCCGGGGCAGGCACTGTGGCAGATCCACGGACGCAAGCGCATCCTGATCTACCCGACCGACAAGCCGTTCCTCGCGCCGGAGAACCTGGAAGACATCGCGCTCTTCGGGATCGAGGAAGACGTGCCCTATCATGACTGGTTCGACGCGCATGCAACGGTGCTGGAGCTTGGGCCCGGCGACATGGCGCACTGGCCGCTGAACGCACCGCATCGCGTCGAGAATCACGACATGCTCAACGTCTCGCTGACCAGCGAGCACTGGTCCGACGAAATCGTGCGGCGCCACAAGGTGAATCTCGCCAACGGCTTCCTGCGCCATCGCTTCGGCTACGCGCCGCGTTCGCGCGCGCTGTCGGGGCCGGGCTATGCGGCGAAGGCGGTGCTACAGGGTGTGATGCGCCGCATGAAGTGGGTGGAGCAGAAGCGCAGCGCCCGCCGGCCGATCGAGTTCAAGCTGGACGCGGCGACGCGCGGCGGTGTCGTCGCATTCGCGCCGCAGGGGGCCTTCGCCCCGCTCGGGCACTAGGGGTTCGCCGCCGGCGCCTGGAAAGCGCCGATCAGCGTCTTCACCGATTTGTCGAGGTCTTCCCACGACGTCAGATGGCCGCCGCGGAAGGCGTAGGCGACAGTGAGGCCGTCGCCCCACGCCATCTCGCGCTGGCACAGGCCGCCGATACTGTTGCCGTGATCGTCGCCGCCGCAGAGGATCACGACGAAATCGTCCCCGACGCTGCGCGAGAAGACCTGCTGGCCGGCATAGCCTGAACTGTCGGCCATCGCGGTGACGGTGAAGCCGGCATATTCGAAGGGCTGCTTCGCCGGATCGGCGTTGCGGGCATAGATGCGGTCGAAGCGCTCGCGGTCCGACATGTCGGGGGCGCCGGCCTTGATGAGGATGGTGACGACGGACGAGTTGCGCGTCACGTCGTTCAGCGCGTCGTCGTCGCCCAGCATGAAGCCGCGCAGGTCGGGCAGGAGGGCGTTGAGCTCGATCTCGCCCATGTCGCCGCCGCCGCGGGCCGAAGGCAGGCGGATGTAGTTGGCGGGAATCGCGAAGTGGCGTCCCGCGATGGCGACGTCGGCGACCTCGGCTTCCGCCGTCGGCGTTGCGTTGCCGCCGAGCAGGTCGTCGATGCCGGGGCCGATATAGAGCCACAGGATCACCGCGCCGATCGCGGCGGTGATGACGAAGATGATGAGCGGGTAGAGCCAGCTCGGCCTTTCCTCCGGCTCGTTGTCGTGGGCCGTCATTGCGTGCGAGTCCCGCATCGGCACGTCGGCCATGGTCCCCGCATTGCAGTTCGCTCTTCGGAAAACGGAACAGCGACGGATGCTGTCATGAACAGGATTCTTCTGGCGGGCCTTGTTGTGGGCGCCTTTGCCTTACCGGCGCTCGCCGCCGTGAACAAGGATGGCGACAAGCCCCAAACCACCCCCTGTAGCGACCCTGCGGAGGATTGTGGACAGGCGAACCCTTCGCAAGCCCAGGCCGAGCCGGTCGTCATCTATCTCGACGCCAACGGCGACGAGCTGGTCCGCCTGCCGCTTTCCCGGTTTCGCAAGGAAAAGCCCGAGGTGCAGTTGCCGCCTTCCCTGGAGCACGACTGAGGATTGTCCCGCTTCGGGACACTGCGCCGCGGCGCAGAGGATGCATGAAAGCTTTTGTTAACCTGGCTTAATCGGGGCAAGCCATGCACGAAGTCGTACTCTTCGTCTTGATCATCGCGAGCGGCTACGTGGCGTCGGGCGTCATCGCCAGCGGCTTCATGCTGATGACGGGACGCGAGGAATACGCGCTGAAGCCGTCGAACGAGGCGATGCGCCTGGCGGCGGTGGGGCTGACCATCTTCACCGGGCCGGCGATCCTCACCGCCAACGCGATACGGTCCCGGGCGGAACAGCCCCCGGCCTATCTTCCGATCGTGCTGGCGATCGCCTCGCTCTGGAGTTTCGCCCTGGGCCTGCTCTTCGTGCCGCTCATCGCGTTGATGCCCTTGCCCTTTTGAGGTTCGCGCCGCCTTTGGCTAAGGTGCCTGCCAACGATCGATGCAGGCAGGATCATGACGGCGCTTCCGACCAATCAACTCGAAGCCTTCTGGCTGCCCTTCACGCCGAACCGCGAGTTCAAGCGCAACCCGCGCATCGTCGCGCGGGCGGAGGGCATGCATTATTTCGACCTCGAAGGCCGCAAGATCCTGGACGCCGCGGCGGGTCTGTGGTGCGCCAATGCGGGTCACTGCCGGGAACCGATCGTCAAGGCGATCCAGGAGGCCGCGGCAACGCTGGACTTCGCGCCGACCTTCCAGTTCGGCCATCCCAAGGTGTTCGAGGCGGCGGCCAAGATCGCGGCGCTGGCACCGGGCGACCTGGACCACGTCTTCTTCACCAACTCCGGCAGTGAATCGACCGACACGGCGGTGAAGCTGGCGGTCGCCTATCACCGCGTGAAAGGCGAAGGGACGCGGACCCGCGTCATCGGTCGCGAGCGCGCCTATCACGGCGTCGGCATGGCGGGGATCAGCGCCGGCGGCATCGTCAACAACAAGAAGTGGTTCAACGCACTCGCCTTCCAGGCCGACCACCTGCCGGCGACCTATAACCGCAAGGAACAGCACTGGTCGAAGGGCCTGCCCGAGTGGGGCGCGCATCTGGCGGACGAGTTGGAGAAGCTGATCGCCCTGCACGACGCCTCGACCATCGCTGCGGTGATCGTGGAGCCGGTCGCCGGTTCGACGGGTGTGCTGCCGCCGCCGGTCGGCTATCTCCAGCGGCTGCGCGAGATCACGGCGAAGCACGGCATCCTGCTGATCTTCGACGAGGTCATCACCGGATTCGGCCGCGTCGGCGCGGCCTTCGCGGCAGAGCGTTTCAGCGTGACGCCGGACCTCCTGACATTTGCGAAGGGCGTGACCTCGGGGGCGGCGCCGATGGGCGGCGTGCTGGTCGACAAGAAGATCTACGACGCCTTCATGACCGGCCCGGACCATGCGATCGACATGTTCCACGGCTACACCTATTCGGGCCACCCGCTTGCCGCCGCCGCGGCCTGCGCGACGCTCGACCTCTATCGCGACGAGGGCCTCTTCGCCCGGGCGCGCGATCTGGAAAAGGCGTTCGAGCGCGGCGTCCATGCGCTGAGGGGCAAACCGCATGTTGCCGACATCCGCAATGTCGGACTCGCCGCGGCCTTCGACCTCGACCCGATCGACGGGGCGCCGGGCAAGCGCGGCTTCGAGCTGATGAAGACGCTCTTCTTCGAGAAGGACGTCATGGTGCGCGTGGCGGGCGACACGATCGCCTTCTCGCCGCCGCTGATCGCGACGGAAGGCGATCTCGACGAGATCTTCGGCCGTGTTGCCGAGGCGCTGGGCGCCGCAGCCTGATCCGATGCACCGCGCCTTCTATCTGACGCATCCGCAGGTGCGGATCGACCCCGCCGTGAAGGCGCCCGATTGGGAGCTCAGCGATGTCGGTCAGGCGCGTGCGGCGGTGGCCGGGGCGGCAAAGTGGACCTCCGGCGTCACGACGATCGTGTCGTCGGCAGAGCGGAAGGCGGTCGAGACGGCGGCGATCATCGGGGCGGCCCGGGGCATCGACCCCGCCGCCCGGGCCGACATGCACGAGAACGACCGGTCGGCGACGGGATATCTGGAGCCGGCGGAGTTCGAGGCGACGGCCGACGCCTTCTTCGCCCGGCCCAGGGAAAGCGTCCGGGGCTGGGAGCGGGCGGCCGACGCCCAGGCGCGTATCGTGTCGGCCGTGCGCGGCGTCGTGGCCGGTGCCCGGGCCGGCGACATCCTGTTCGTCGGGCACGGGGCGGTGGGGACGCTGCTGCTCTGCCACCTGTTGGAGGAGCCGATCTCACGGACGCGCGACCAGGCCGCGGGGGGAGGCCATGTCTTCTGCTGGGATGCGGCGACAGGGCGCGTGCGCCACGGCTGGCTGAAGCTGGAGGACGACGGCGTCGGGATGCTAGGCTGAGGCCAAGCTGCGGCGGCCATCCGGCGGCCCTTTCAGGAGGCAACGATGCTCATCGGGGTGCCGAAGGAGATCAAGGTTCACGAATATCGCGTGGGAATGACGACCTCGGCGGTGCGCGAGGTGGTCCACCACGGCCACAAGGTGATGGTGCAGAAAGACGCGGGCGTGGCGATCGGGCTGACCGACGATCTGTACCGGGCTGCGGGCGCGGAGATCGTCGCGACGCCGCAGGAGATCTTTGCCCGCGCCGAGATGATCGTGAAGGTGAAGGAGCCGCAGCCCGCCGAGACCGCGATGCTGCGCGAAGGGCAGGTGCTCTTCACCTATCTTCATCTCGCGCCGGACGAGGAGCAGACGCAGGCGCTGATCACGTCGAAATGCGTCGCGATCGCCTATGAGACGGTCACCGACGCGCGGGGCGGGTTGCCGCTGCTGGCGCCGATGTCGGAGGTCGCCGGCCGCATGTCGATCCAGGCCGGCGCGCATTGCCTGGAGGTGACGCAGGGCGGCCGCGGCATGCTGCTCGGCGGCGTGCCGGGCGTGCCGGCGGCGAAGGTCGTGGTGATCGGCGGCGGTGTCGTCGGTGCGAACGCGGCGCGTATGGCGATGGGCCTGGAAGCGCATGTCACTGTCATCGACAAGTCGCTACCGCGGCTGGCCGAGCTGGACATGCAGTTCGGGGCAAAGCTGAACACGATCTATTCGACCTATGACGCGATCGAGGAACATGTGCTGGCTGCCGATCTCGTGATCGGCGCCGTGCTGGTGCCGGGTGCCGAGGCGCCCAAGCTCGTCACCAAGGACATGGTGCGGCAGATGAAGAACGGCTCGGTCATCGTCGACGTGGCGATCGACCAGGGCGGCTGCGCCGAGACCTCGCACGCGACGACACATGCCGAGCCGACCTACCGGGTCGACGGCGTCGTGCATTACTGCGTCGCCAACATGCCGGGCGGCGTGGCGCGCACCTCGACCTTCGCGCTCAACAACGCAACGCTGCCCTTTACGCTGCAACTCGCCGACAAGGGCTACCGCAAGGCGCTTGCCGACAACCCGCACCTGAAGGCCGGGCTGAACGTCCACCACGGCCGGCTGACCTATGCCGCGGTCGGCGAGGCGCAGGGCCTGCCGACGATCACGGCGGATGCGGCGCTGGCCGCCTAACGGGGCGCAGCCTCCAGGACCTCGACGAGGAGCTGGAGGCTGGCTTCGGCGAAGAGCCACATGTTTTCGACGCGGTCGTCGAGGCCGGTGCGCAATGTGCGGACCGCCTTGATAGGGCCGTCGACGGCCATGCAGGTGTGGCCGGAGGGGTCGCCATAGGGGTTGCCGCCGGGCCCGGCGGCACCGGTTTCCGAGAGGCCCCAGGTGACGCCGTCGCCGTGCTTCAGGCGGATCGTCTCGGCGAGGAGCTGGGCGTAGGGCTCGGAGGAGGAGCGGATGCCCTTGGCGCGCATCTCCTCCAGCGAGATGCCGGCAAGGCCGCGGATCGAGCGGGCGGAATAGGTGATGGCGCCGCCGGCGAAATAGGCCGAGGCGCCGGGCACCGCAAGCAGCGCGGCGGAGATCAGTCCGCCGGCCGAGGTTTCGCCGATCGCAATGCGTTCGCCCCGCTGCTTCAGCAGCGCGCCGGCGGTGGACCCCATGCGAAGCAGATCGCGCATCGTTTCTTCCCCTATGCCCCGAAGCAGGACATCGCCTGCTTCACCCATTCCAGTGCGGCTTCCTGCTTCAGGGCCGCCGCTTCGTTCACGGAGTTGCCGTGGCGCACGACGATGAGGTCGCGGTCGGGGCAGCAGGCGACCCACTGGCCGGCATATCCGTTCATCGAGAAGCCGCCCGGTGAGAACATCTCCAGCCACCAGTGCGCGCCGTAGCCGCGACCGTCGGTGCCCTGCACCGGGCCGGGCGTGCGGGCGAAGTCGATCCAGCTCTGCGGCAGCAGGCGGCGGCCTTCCCACTGGCCGCCGCGCAAGGCGAGGAGGCCGATGCGGGCGAAATCCTCCGCTGTCATGAAGCAATAGGACGAGCCGATGAAGGTGCCCTTCTCGTCGAATTTCGGGAGGGCGCTGGTGACGCCGAGCGGGCCGAAAAGGCGCGCCTGCATAAAGGCCTTCACGTTCTCGCGCCGCCGCCCGACCTTCAGCCCCATCGCACGGGCGAGGATGTTCGAGGTGCCGCTGGCGTAGTTGAAGACGGTGTCGGGTTCATGCGCGAGCGGCTTCGCGGCGGCATAGGCGGCGACGTCGTCCTTGCCGCTGTTGAAGAGCATCTCGATGACGTCGGATCGGCTGCCGTCGACATAATCCTCGACGAAGGCGAGGCCGCTCGACATGTGCAGGAGCTGGGTCCAGGTCAGCGCGCCGCGCGGGTCGTCCTCGCCCTGCCATTCGGGCGCGTTGATCGGCGCGTCGACATCGATCGCGTCCTCTGCCGCGAGGAAACCGATCAGGAGCTGGGTGATGCTCTTGGCCATCGACCAGGACGGATAGGTCGACGCGGCCGTATGGGCGCCACCGGCATAGCGCTCGGCGACGATGCGGCCGCCCTGGATGGCGAGGAAGGCATGTGTCTCGCCCATCGCGTCGTGCGCATCCGAAGAGAAGGCCTGGTTCAGCAGGGCATCCAGTCGGGCCGCATCGGTGGCGGCGGGCAGTTTGCCGCGGGGCCATTCCGCGGCCGGCCAGGGCGTTCCGCGGGACTGCATCGGGTAGGTGAGGGCGAGCGTCATGAATCCACCCTAGTGGCAGGGGCGAGGTCGGAAAAGCGGCTCGACAACTCTCGCCTTAGGCAGGTTCACCGGCCCCGATGAGCGCGTGGATCCGCTGGAGGTCCGCTTCGGCGACCGGGTTGTAGACGATCATGCTGAGGTCGGAGCGGCCGTCGACGGCGAAGGCGGAGTATTCGAAGGTGATGGGGCCGAGAACGGGATGGCGGATGTGCTTGATGCCGTCGCCGTGGGGGCTCGGGATCTCGGTCTCGCGCCACATGGCTTTGAACTCGGGGCTGCGGGCGCTCAGGTCGTCGACGATGGTCTTCACGGCCTCGGAGGCGCCGGCCCGGGCCACATCGGCGCGGAAGGCGCCCAGCACGTAGCGGGCGACGCTGTGCCAATCGTACTGGGCGTCGCGGGCGCGCGGATCCAGGAACAGCGAACGGAGGATGTTGCGGCGCTCCGGCGGCAGCGCGCCGTAGTCGACCAGCAGGATCGGCACGGCGCGATTCCAGGCGATCACATCCCAGGTGGCGGTGCGGATGAGCGCCGGGCTCGGCTCCAGCGCATCCAGCACGCGCTGGAGGCGCGGCGAGACGCCGGGTCCCCTTTCGTAGCGGACTTCGGGCGGATGGCCGAGGCCGAGGAGGAAGATGTGCTCGCGTTCGACATCGGTCAGCATCAGCGCCGACGCGATGCGGTTGAGCACGTCCACCGAGGGCGCGCCGCCGCGGCCCTGCTCCAGCCACGTATACCAGGTGGGGCTGATATTGGCGCGCTGCGCGACCTCTTCGCGGCGCAGGCCCGGCGTGCGGCGGCGGCCCGGCGGATAGCCGAGCATGGCCGGATCCAGCTTGGCGCGGCGGTCCTTCAGATAGGCCCCGAGGGGGTTTTCGCCGAGGGTCGCGTCTGCCATCCTGTCACCCATTATACCAGGATAAAGTCACTACTTTAACAGGATGAACTATAGGCGCACATAGCTCGCCGGTAAATGGAGAGGCGGTTCATGCGGGTATTTGTCACGGGCGCGACGGGCTTCATCGGATCGGCGGTCAGCCAGGAATTGCTGGCGCACGGTCATCAGGTGATCGGCCTCACCCGGTCGGACGAGGGGGTGCGCGCACTGGCGGCGATGGGCGTCGAGGCGCATCGGGGCGATCTTGGGAGCCTGAGGGCGGGCGCAGCCAAGGCCGACGGGGTCATCCATCTCGCCTTCAATCACGATTTTTCGCGCTATCTGGAGAATTGCGAGGACGACCGGAAGGTGGTCGAAGCGCTGGGCGCGGCGTTGGCCGGATCGGACCGCCCGCTGATCGTCACGTCGGGCATCTCGACGGGCGCGGCCGGCCAACTCGCCATGGAGGCCGGCGTGCCGCTGTCGTCCGCCGTTCTGCCTCGCGCCGCCTCGGAAGAGGCTGCGAACGCCGCGGCGGCGCGCGGGGCCAACGTGTCGATCGTGCGACTCCCGCAGGTGCACGACACCCGCAAGCAGGGGCTCGTCAGCCCCCTCATCGCGATCGCGCTGGAGAAGCGTGTGTCGGCCTATGTCGGCGAGGGGACGAATCGATGGCCGGCAGCGCATATGGGCGACGTCGCCCGCCTCTACAGGCTCGCACTCGAGAAGAGCGAGCGCGGCGCCAAATATCACGCGGTCGCGGAGGAGGGCGTATCGGCCAAAGCGATCGCCGAGGCGCTGGGGGAGCGCCTGCGCCTGCCTGTCAGATCGCTCGCCCCTGATCAAACCGAGGCGCATTTCGGCTGGATGGCGTTCTTCGTCGGCCTCAATATGCCGGCCTCGAGTGCGCAAACGAGGATGCGATTGGGCTGGAAGCCGGCAGGGCCGGGTTTGATCGCCGACCTCGAACGGCTCGAACTCCCGGCGGCCTGAGAGCCCCGCGGCGTGAAATGAAAACGGCCGGCGACGCGCCGGCCGTTTTGCGTTTCGGCGGCGGGGTTGCCCTCAGTGCTTGCCTTCGCTCTGGCCGCTCTTGGCGGCGAGGTCCTGGAGCCGGGCGAGATCGCGGATGTAGAGCGTCTTCGACTTGCGCTCGGCGATATGATCGTGGCTGAGCTGGGAGAGAACGCGAGCCACGGTCTCGCGCGTCGTGGAGGCGAGGGCGGCAATCTGCGCCTGGGTGGGCAGCGGATAGATCAGCCACGAATTGGGCCGCACGGGATCGGGCTTCTTCATCCTCAGGATCTCGACATAGACGCGCTGATAGGCCGAGAGGGTGGCGAGGTCGAGGATGCGGTTGTCGGCGGCGCGGATGATGCGGACCAGCTTGTCCATCACCCGCATCGCGATGATCGAATCGGTCGCCAGCAGCTCCTTGAAGGCCGAGGGCGCGAGGGTGGCGAGCAGGCAGTCGTCGACCGCCAGGACGCTCGCCGAGCGGGGGCGGCCGTCGATCGCCGACAGCTCGCCGAAATAGCCGCCGGCGGGGACGATCGCATAGGCGACCTCGCGGCCGGTCGCCGAGTAGTTCACCACACGCACCTCGCCCTTCAGGACGAAGTAGACGTCGCCGGCCTGCTCGTCGCGGCTGAGGATTTCCTCGTCCGCATTGCAGCGGCGCAGATTGGCCTGGCGCAGGATCAGGTCGTGACTGGGCGCCGATGCATCCTTGAAGAGCGGAAAGGCTGCCAGTGCGGCACGTCCTTCCGACAGATGCCCATGATCGGCCGGAGCCGAAGCGGTATGGGATTCAGATCCACCCGACATGACGCCATCCAACATCGCGGAGCCCTCCAAGCGCTCAGCCGTGAGCCAAATCACAGCCGTGAGCTAGAGAACGTGATCGGCGCGGTCTTGCATGTGACGTATATCACGATCAACCCCAAAATGTGGGCTGGATCACGTTCTCGGCAGGCGAACACGCGAACGCTCCGCCCATACCGGGCGAAGCGCCGATTGCCGAGGCCGGCCGTCAAAGCACCGTGAGCATGCTCGCGACGAGGGGGTGGCGGACGATGTCGCGGTCGCCGAGCTGGACGACGGCGACGTCGGGGAGGCGTGCGAGTTTCTCGCCGACCTGGGAGAGGCCGGAGAGCCCGGGCAGGAGATCGCTCTGGTCCGGGTCGCCGGTCAGCACCATCGTGGAGTGCCAGCCGAGGCGGGTCAGCATCATCTTGATCTGGCCGTAGGTGCAGTTCTGCACCTCGTCGATCACGACGAAGGCATTGTTGAGCGTGCGGCCGCGCATATAGGCGACCGGCGCGATCTCGATCGAGCCGTCGCCGAGCAGCAGCTTCAGCCGCTTCGCACCGAGACGATCCGACAGCGCGTCGTAGAGCGGGCGGAGGTAAGGGGCGAGCTTGTCTTCGAGGGCGCCCGGCAGGAAGCCCAGGCTCTCGCCCGCTTCGACGGCGGGGCGGGTGAGGATGATGCGGCCGATCTTGCCGGCTTCGAAGGCTTCGACCGCCTTGGCGATCGCCAGATAAGTCTTGCCGGTGCCGGCCGGCCCGAGGGCGACGACGACGTTCTTGCTGTCGATCGCCTCCAGAAGCAGGCGCTGGTTGTCGGAACAGGGGCGGACGTTGCGGACGTAGGACTTGTCGCGGCGCTCCTCGTCGCGCTCGACAGGGCTCCAGGCTGGCTTGTCGGGGAATAGCGCTCTTACTTTCGACGGGGACCGATCCTCATAGCCACGCGCTTTCTCACGCGTTGCCCGCTTCGCCATCGTGTCGTCCTTTCACTAGAAGAGACCTGACGCAAACAGCCGTGCGCGCGGCAGTGTGGCCGCGGACGGAATGGCTTTGGGGGTGCGAGGTTCGCCCTGTTCCGCGCGGCGTTCCGCCGGGAACCGGTGTCAGGATTGCTCGGCCAGACCGCCGAAGCTCCATCACCCTGGGGCGTCTCCCCTTCGCAACATGGGCGCGGCCAACATGGACCGTGCCCGAATCGACGTTGCCTTCGACGCTACTCGAAGGACGCGGCGTTGCGGCGAAGTTTTTTCGACTCTTCCGCGACTCCGGCCGGGATCGAGACTCGGCCGGTGTGGTTAACGGGTGCTTAACCGCAAGGATGCGGCGGCATGGCGGGCGCGATTGCGGCGTATCCGGCGCAGCGCCCAGCGGCCGAGGCGCCAGGCGGAGATCGTGACGCGCAGCAGGATCGCGGCGACGAGGCCGCCGACCCAGAGCGCGAGCGCCCAGACATATTCGAAGAGAATCTGGAGGACGTTCGCGGTGTATTTGATGGCGCGCATCGACGACTTGCCGGTCAGCTCCAGGACGCCGCGCGTGCGCTTTCCGGCGGCTTTGGTCACGTCGTAGATGTCGTCGACGTCCTCGATCTTCTCCATGCGCTTGAGCAGGCGCAGCGCCTCGGTGGTGCCGACGGCTTCGCGGATATTCTCCAGCTTGCCGAGCACGTCGAAGATGCGCGCGCCTCTCACCGTCGCGGCGTAGTCGGTGAGTATCTTCCAGGAGCCGGTGGGGTCGGTGAGATCGAGGCGGCGCAGCGTCTGCTTGAAGGCGGGGAGGTCGACGGCATCGCCGGCGAGGCGGGTCAGGCGTGCGGCGAAGGCGGCGGTCATGTGGCCGGCGCGTTTGGCGAATTTCACGAAGGATATGCCGGCCTTGACGACGACACCGCCGCCGCCGGTCGCGACCGTGCCGACGGTCGCCGCCAGTCCGACCACGGACAATCCGAGGATGAACTCGGAATAGTCCTCGCCGGCGAGCATCTTGCCGCCTTCGCCGACGATGTCGCGCAGGTCGCCGTAGACGGTGAGATCAGACGTCACCGCACCGGCGAGGCCGGCGAGGCTGTCGCTGCTGCCGGTGACGAAGCCGGAGACATAGTCGGAGAACTGGGTTTCGAGGCTGTCCTCGCGCGCCTTCAGCGCATAGGCGGCGGCTTCGAGGCCGCCGGCAACCGGAATGTTCAGCCGGCGCGCCATGTCGAGCCAGAGCATGGCGTCGGTGGCGTCCTCGCGCCCGACGGCATCGTCGACCTTGCGGCGGATCTTCTCGTCGTTGACGTACCAGGCGACGTCGGCGTCGACGAGTTGCTCGTCGCTGAGGCCTTCGCGCCAGCCGATCGCTGCGGCGAGATCGGGGGGCAGCGTCACACGCCAGTCGAAGACGAGCGCGCAGGCGCCGAGCGCGATGGTGCCGACGAGCAGGAAGAAGGCGATGCGGCCGATCATCGCCGGCGCTGCGTCACTTCTTGTTGATCAGGAAGTCGATGAGAATCTTCGGCCCGTGATAATACTCGTTGGCGAGCACCTCGTAGAGAGTCACGAGCGCCACCGTGCCGTCGGTGCCGCCGGATGCCGCCCAGATCGACGTTCGTGAAGCGTAGCTGCCGAGGCTTTCGGCGATCCGCGACTGGAGCGGCGAATAGGCCTGGGGCGGCGTGGTCAGGAAGCCCTTTACCGTGTCCCACATCACGGTGTCGTCGAGATCGAGGGCGTAGATCTGGGTACGGCACGATTTGCGGTCCGCGTCAGGCGGCAGCAATTCGATCTTGCCGCGATCCGTCTCGCGGACGAAGACCTTGTCCTGCGCCGTCAGACCGAAGATCGCCGCGGCCGCCGCCGGGTCGCGGCCCTCGGCGATCGACATGCAGGCGCGGATGCCGTCAAGGGCGAGCTGTTCGAGCGTCGGCTCATCCTCGGCGTGCGCGGGCGCAGCTCCGAAGGCGAGGACGGCGGCAAGGAGAAGGCGTTGCATCATGCAGTCCCTCTAGCGGGCGTTTGCGGCATGAATTTGACCCAGGCAATGGCGGCGACCAGTGCCAGGGTGACGGTGTTCGAGGCGATCAGCGGAACCGAGCCGAGGACGAGGCCGTAGCCCAGCCAGAGCGCAACGCCGGTTCCGAAGAGCACCACCCAGCCGGTCGAGAAATCCGCGGCCGAACGGGTGCGCCAGGTCCGCCAGGCCTGCGGCACGAAGGCGCCCGTCGTGAGCGCGGCGGCGATGAGGCCGATCAGTTCGTTGGCGTCCATGATATCCCCGAAACTCCTGTCCGGCCTTAACACAGGCGCCCGGCCGGGCTAAGCGGATTGCGAGCCATCTTGGGAGCCGGATCATGGCCTTTTACGCGTTGGGGGACGTCCAGCCTAAGCTGCCGGCGGACGGGTCCTACTGGATCGCCCCGAACGCCGTCGTGGTCGGCAACGTGACGCTGCTGCACAATGCGAGCGTCTGGTTCGGCGCGACCATCCGGGGCGACAACGATCCCATCGTCATCGGCGAGAACTCGAACGTGCAGGACGGGTCGGTTCTCCATACCGACTACGGCGCGCCGCTGACGCTCGGCAGGAACGTGACGGTGGGGCATCTGGTGATGCTGCACGGCTGCACGATCGGCGACGGCTCGCTGATCGGGATCGGCTCGATCATCCTCAACAAGACGAGGATCGGGAAGAACTGCCTGATCGGCGCCAACACCTTCATCGGCGAGAACAAGGAAATCCCCGATAACTCGGTGGTCATGGGTGCGCCGGGCCGGGTTATCCGCCAGCTCGACGAGAAGGCGGCGACGATGCTGGCGGTGGGGGCGGAGCACTACGTCGAAAACTGGAAGCGCTATCGCGCCGGGCTGAAGCCGCTCGGCTGAGGGGGACGACATGGGAGGGTTGTTGAAATGGCTGCGCCTCGTGGCGATGGCCGGACTGGCGGTGATGCCGGCGGCGGCGGAGGAACCGGCGAAGCCCGCCGCGCCGGGCAAGCTGATGGAGCGCATCACCGGCGATGAGCTGCTGTCGATCGTGCAGGAGATCGGCTGGGCCGGCGAACTGACCGTCACCGAGAAGGGCATCCCCGTCGTGCTCGGCCTCTATCGCGACGCCAACGGCAACGAATACGACTTCCAGGCGGGGCTGTATCGCTGCGAGGAGAACAAGGGCTGCTTCGACATCGTGCTGACCCGGTCCTTCGAAGCCAAGAGGCCGGCGACGCTTCAGATGGTCAACGCCTATAACCAGTCGCAGCTTTTCGGCTGCGCGTATCTGACCTCCGACGGCAAGCTGGGCATCTCGATGTCGCAGACGATCCAGGGCGGCGCCACGCGCCAGACCGTCAAGGAAATCCTCGATTGGTGGCGCGAGGTGATGGAGAACGCGGAGACGAAGATCGCGCCCTAAAGGGTGGCGTGGGCGGCCGTGGTCACCGGCAGGTCATAGCCCGGCAATTCCTCGGGCTCGGCCCGCACGGCCTGTGCGAATGCGACGGACAGCGCCGTGCCCAGCACGAAGCCGAGCAGGAACATGCCGAGGGATTTGAAGCGGCGGCGCATGGTCGATTCCGTCAGGGGCGGCAGGATAAAGCACGCGCGCGGCGTCGATATAACCCCCCGTTGCGTTCCGGCGATCACGTTACGCGGAAATCGGCCCGCCGGATGGGCTTAGGAGCGGCGCCAGACCTGGCGGATCTGCGAATCCACCTCGGGGCCGAGATTGAACCAGGCGAGCTTGTCGCGCGACGCGTCGATGATGAAGAACGAATCGAGCGTGCCGAAATGGTGGAGGAGCTGGTTGCGGATGCTGCCGGCTGTATAGGGGCCGTTGAGCAGCCAGATGCCGGGCAGGATCTTCACCGACCGGCCCATGTTCATGATGTCTTCTTCGAGCTTGCCGTGGCCGCGCGACTTGACGTCGAAGATCAGCACGAAGTTCGCAGCCTCGGGTACGTCGCGCTCGTCGGGCTCTTCGGTGCGGGCCGTGCGGCGGCGTTCGGCCGGCTGCGGTGCCGCCTTCTGGGCGGGCGCGGCGAATGTCGGGGTCTTGAGGCTGCGTACGCCCTCGAGCTCCTTCAGAAAGGCCTCGCGCGCGCTCAGCGCCGGCGCGGGCGTCGTAGCGACCCGTGCGACCGGCTGGGGCGTGATTCTGGTAACCGGCGTCGCGACCGGCGCAGCCGTCTCGGTCTTGGCCGAGAAAGCCTCCGCCAGGGTCGGGTCGTCCGATGCTGCGATCCAGGCGCCGTTGTCGCGTGACACGAGCGATGCGGCGGTGACGCGGCCTTCCGCCACGTAGGTCCGCATCTGCTGCGCCGAATAGGGACCGTAGACCTTTCCGTTGATGGAAAGGGCGAAACGGGGATTGGCCTGATCAAGCGTTGCGGTCGAAGCGGTCATAGATCCTGCGCCCGGGGGTCGCATTTGCGGTCGTAAGGACGCGCCGACATTTCCTTGCAAATCCCGCCGCGGCCCCGCACCATTCTTTGCCGCGACATAATTAAGGAAACGGAAACGCTTATGACCGACCGCGAATTCTGCACCGTCGAACGCGACGGCAGCGTGCTGGTGGTGACGATCAATCGTCCCGCCCAGATGAATGCGCTGCATCCCCCGGCGAATCACGAACTGGAGACGGTGTTCAACGAGTTCGCTGCCGATCCCTCGCTCTGGGTGGCCGTCATCACCGGCGCCGGCGAGCGGGCCTTCTCGGCGGGCAACGATCTCGTCTACCAGGCGAGCGGCAAGCCGATGAGCACGCCGAAGACCGGATTTGCCGGCCTGACGGCGCGCTTCAACCTGAACAAGCCGGTCATCGCCGCTGTCAACGGCGTTGCGATGGGCGGCGGCTTCGAAATCGCGCTGGCCTGCGATCTCATCATCGCCTCGGACAACGCGATCTTCGCGCTGCCCGAGCCGCGCGTCGGCCTCGCCGCACTGGCCGGCGGCCTGCACCGGCTGCCGCGTCAGATCGGCCTCAAGCGCGCCATGGGCATGATCCTGACCGGCCGCCGGGTGTCGGCGGCCGAGGGCAAGGAACTGGGCTTCGTCAACGACGTCGTGCCGCAGGCCGAGCTGCTGGCCACGGCGAAGAAATGGGCGGCGCTGATCGCCGAGTGCTCGCCGATGTCCATCCGCGCCTCCAAGGAAGCCGTGCTGAAGGGCCTCGACGAGCCTTCTCTCCAGGCCGCGACCGAGAACCAGCGCAACTACGAGGCCGTTCAGGCCATGTTCAAGTCGGAAGACCTTATCGAGGGGCCATTGGCGTTCGCACAGAAGCGGCCGCCAAAGTGGAAGGGACGCTGAGCCGAGAGGCCGGCGCCGGCAAGGGAGGGATGTGATGAAGTTGAAGTTGGTGACGCTCGCCGCACTGATCGCGGCGGGCGCGGCGATGCCCGCGTATGCGGACGACAAGGAAGATGCGCGGGCGAACTGCGTGGCGCTGACCATGAAGGCGCTCGAGGAGCAGCAGATGCCGCCCGAGCAGAAGCCGAAGATCGAGGCGGCGATGGGGCAGATGTGCACCTGCATGACCGACAAGATCGCCACCATGGGCGACGATGGCGGCAAGGTCCTGCGGGTCCTCGCCAAGACGACGCCGGAGATGGCCATGTCTTCGCAAGGTGATGAGGCCAAGGATCGCCAGAACGCGATCTCGATCATGGTCGCCGAATACGGGATCAGCGAAGCGGACGCCGGCGCGATCTACGACCGGATCGACCCGCAGGTGAAGGCGGCCGGCCAGGAGTGTCAGGCCGAAATGATGAAGGCGCTTCAGTAGGGTGTGAATGAGAGGCCCGCGCGGCGCTTTCGCGCGGCGCGGGCCATGGCGAACGAAGGCGCGGGCTTCGCTTCCCGCGCCTTCGCTGTTCCTGAAGCTAGTCGATGATCCGCCAGGTGCCGTCGCGGGTGCGGCAGGCGGTGCCTTCCGCGATCTCGCGGTGGCCGTTCACCCAGATCTCCTGCTCGTAGTTGCGGCACTGGCGGCCGTTGCGGTCGCGGTAATAGTCCGCCGGCACGATATAGCCGTAATTGCGCGAGCGCGGATTTTCCCAGCGCACGCGTTCGTACGGGCGGCGGTGCTCGAAGGCGTCGTAATAGGCGTTCGAGGCGTAATAACGATCGCAGTCGTCGCCGCTGCGCGCGAGCTGCGAGCCAGCCACGCCGCCGAGGATTGCGCCGCCCACGGTGCCCAGCCCGCGCTCGCCGCGAAACACTCGGTTGCCGATGACGCCGCCGATGATCGCGCCCGCGATCGCACCGGCGGCTTCGTTGTTGCGGTTGTAGCCACAGTCGTAGCGATCGCGCGCTTCGGCCGTGCCCGCTGCGCCGAGGAGCATCAGGGCCGCGGCAGCCGACGTCATGAGCTTGGTGAGCATGAACGGTCTCCTTGCTGGCGGCGGCGCCCTTCGGGGGGGGGTGCCTGCCGCTTTCCTGTCGCGCGTTGAACGCCTGCCTGGACGGGTCGTTCCGGGCGGAGACCTATTCGTCCGATCCGCGGCCGCGGCGGCGGGTGTTGCCGTCGTCGCTGCCATTGCGGTTGCTGTTGCCGCTGTCGTCGCGAACGCCGGCGCGCTGCGGCTGGGCTTCGGGCTCGGCCCGCGGTGCGCGCTCGTAGCTGGCGGGCGCCCGCTCATAGTTCGGCTGTGCCCGCTCGACACGGACGCGCTCCTCGCGCTCGGGCGCCCGGTAGCTGCGCCGGCTGTCGTCGTTGCCGCCGACGCCACGGACGTCGGACGGCTCGCCGATCCGGGTGCGACGCGTTTCCTCGCGGTAGGACCGCGTCTCGTCACGCACGCGTTCGCGGGGTTCGCGCTGACGATAGCCGGGGCTGTCGTCGCGCTGGCGCTGGACATTGCGCCGTTCGCGCTCGTTCGCGCGCTCGCGCCAGCTGTCGTCGCGGTCGCGGCTGCGCGGGCGATATTCGCGCGTCTCTTCCTGCGTGTTCACGCCGGCGCGCTCAGGGTTGCGGTCGCGCGGGCGCACGCGGTCGGGCGTGCCGTCATAGTTGCGGTCGCGGACGCGGTTGCCGTTCTGGTCGCGCCAGCTTCCGTCCCGGTCGCGGTCGCGCGGATTGTAGATGTCGGCGCGGCCGTCACGGTTGCGATCGCGCAGGCGGTCGCGACGGTCGTGGTCGCGGTCATTCCCGCGGTCGCGGTCCTTCCAATCGCGGTCGTGCCGGTGGTGGCGGTGCTTGTTGTAGTAGACGTAGTTCACGATCGGGCGGCGGTACCAGACCGAGTTGTACCAGTAGCCGCCGTCGCCGAAGATGTAGCCGGGGTAGTAGTCGTTGTAATAATAGCCGCCGCGCCGGTAGTAGCCCTGGTTCGGGTAGTAGCCATAGGCGAGCCCGAAATCGTAGCCGTCGTCGTAATAGGCGTCGTCGTAGTATCCGTCGCCGTAATAGCCGTCGTCGTAGGACGAACCGACATAGGTTCCTCCGCCGTATCCGTAGCTGTCGTAGCCGGCGCCGACACAGCCCGCTGTGCCAAGTCCGCCCAGGAGTGCGACTGCGGTCAGCACCCGGCGCGCACGAAACATATCCAATCCTCCGCGGGCGGCGCCCATGCACCGCCACTCTACCAGAGGCCACTACGCGCGGCGGGCTGAATGGTTGCTGAACGGTAAAGGCCGGGCGGTCAGGCCTTCGTGAGGCGCGGCTTGTTGGCGGCCCGGCCAGCGGCTAAGCGTGCGGCAATTTCGTGTCTGGCAGTCCTCATGAACCCCATCGTCCTGATCCCCGCCCGCATGGCCTCGACCCGGCTGCCGGGCAAGCCGCTGGCGGACATCGCCGGCAAGCCGATGATCGTGCAGGTGCTCGAGCGGGCGCGCGAAGCGGGTTTCGCGCGGGTGGCGGTCGCCTGCGCGGAAGGCGAGATCGCGGCGGCGGTGGAGGGCTCGGGCGGCGAGGCGGTGCTGACCGATCCGAACCACCCTTCCGGCTCGGACCGCATCTTCGAGGCCCTGCGCAAGCTGGATGCGGCGGGTGCGCATGACGTGATCGTCAATGTGCAGGGCGACCTGCCGACGCTGGAGCCGGAGGCCGTTGCGGCGGTGGCCGATGCGCTGGCGGCGAGCGGCGCCGACATGGCGACGCTGGTGGCGCCGTGCGCGGAAGAGGACCGCGACAATCCGAACGTCGTCAAAGCCGTCGTGGCGTGGGACGCGTGCGGGGAGCGGGGGCGCGCCCTCTATTTCACGCGGGCCACCGCGCCCTGGGGCGAGGGCGAGCTGTTCCACCATATCGGCATCTACGCCTATCGCCGGGCCGCGCTGGAGCGCTTTGTCGCGCTGCCGCCGTCGCCGCTGGAGAAGCGGGAAAAGCTGGAACAGCTCAGGGCGCTGGAAGCGGGCATGACGATCGCGGTGGCACGGGTCGCCGGCGTGCCGCTGGGTGTCGATACGCCGCACGACCTCGAAAAGGCGCGCGCCGCCCTCGCCGCGCGCTGAAGCCTATGGCGGTGCCGCGTTTCATGGAATCGCTGCACCGCTCTATCTCTTTGTCTTGACGCAATTCCGGACGGAAAACCGCTTCGCACTTTTCCTGGATTTGCTCTAGCGGCGGCCCAGGCGGTCGCTGAGGACGGTGTGCGAGTTGGCCTTGATCGCGAAGTGGATCGCGACGCCGTGCGGGATGTGGCGCACGATGCGTCCCAGCATGCGGCCCAGCATGACTTCGGTTCCGATCGGCGGCTGCGGGTCGATGGCGATCGCGGCGCCCGACAGCGAAAGATCGACGACGCGGCAGACGACGTCGGTCCCGTCCGGCATCACACAGCGCGATTCCTGGTCGCTCTCGATGCGTTCGTGGACGCGCAGTTGTTCGTCGCGCAGACGATGACGGTTGGCGTGGAAGATCAGCCGTTCGGCGATCTTGTCGCGGCGGTTCTGGGTGGAGGCGAGGCGAACCGCGAAACCATAGGGGTGATGGCGCGAGACGACGCCTTCGACCCGGCCGATATCGTCGACATAGAGCACCGCCCGCGTGCCGATGGCCGGGCGCACATCGGTCGTCAGCGAAAGCCCGCCGGGCGACATGTCGAACAGCACGCCACGATGCTCGCCCTGATCGGCGATCATGAAGCGGACGGGCAGGCTGATGAAGATGCGGCGATGGCGGCGCTCGTCCGCGATGCCGCCCAGCAGGTAGGCCTCGGCGCGCGACGGCGCGGCCTGATCCAATGCCTGGTCGTCGACAGCCACCCGCGCCCCGCTCGCTCCGCCCAATCAGGCCAAATCTGCGGGATCGGGGTAAACAAAGGCTTTCGGCAGCGTGGGAAAGACGAAAGTTCGTTTACCGATCGCCGCGCAGGCGTGAGGCGAGCCGGCCCATCAGACCGGGCTTTGCCGGGGGAACGGCGGCCGGAACGACCGCGGCTTCCGCGGGTTGAAGGACGACGACGATTTGGAGCGGGTCGGCGGCCGAGGGCATGCTGCCGGCGATGCGATAGGCGGGAAAATTGTCGCGGATATAGTCCAGCGACATCGTCGCTTCGCCATAGGTGATGTCGCCATCGACGGGCTCGCGGCGATGCGGGCGGAAGGCGAAGCCGGTCTTGCGATACTCTTCGGTCAGGACGCCGTCGAGGCCCTTGGCGCGCGTGCCGGCGTCGCCGGCCCAGTAACCCTCGGGCCGGGTCGTGATGATGAGCACGCCACCGGGCGCCAGGTATCCGCTGAGCGTGTCGAGGCAGGCATGCGTCGCCCGGCGCGAGAGATGGGTGAAGACCGAATAGGCGTAGATGAAGTCGAAGCGGCCCTGAAACGGCAATGCCGCCGGCAGGTAATCGGAGACCGCGAGCTGGGCGAGGACGCCGTCTTCCCGGCAGATCGCGATGGAACGATCCCAGGGATCGCACCCGAAGATGCGCTCGGGGTCGGCGTAGTAGGTCATCAGGCGCAGCATCCGCCCGTAGCCGCAGCCGAAGTCGAGGATGCGCGCACCCGCCAGGCTGCGGCCGGTGGCTGCGCGATAGGCGTCCGCCGCCTGGCCGACGAAGCCGAGGGTCTGTTCCAGCAGGCCGTCGCCGCTCGAACCGGTCCAGTCGAGCTGGACCTCGACCGAGGCCATGCGCGGCAGCAGGCGCGACAGGCCCGGCAGCCGCGCATCCGGGAGCGCGAACATGAGCCGGCCGAACTCCGCAAGGGTCAGCGCGCGCAGGGCCGTCAGGCAGACCTCGGCGCGGCCTTTCAGGACGGCATCGCGCTCGGCCACCTGGATCAAGGGCGTGATGGGAAATGCCATGCTTTGTGGGGGTCGACCGGGAACGCCGCAGCTAGCATGGGCGCCCGCTTCGTGCCAGCGCGGAGGCACGTTGCGCAGGGCGCGGGACGCCGGTAACGGAGGAGCGCACACGGCAGGAACCGGCCGATGATCGATCTTCCCCTGGCGATGACGGATGCGGAGGCCGCAGCCTTCACGCGCCATCTCAGCCTGGCCGGCGGCTATCTGGAATATGGCTGCGGCGGCAGCACGCTGCGCGCCGTGCAGCAGTGCCGCGGCCTGATGCGCTCGGTCGACACCGACATCGGCTGGATCCGCAAGCTGCATGAGCATCCGGAGGTCGCGCAGGCGGTGGCGTCGGGCCGGTTGGCCTTCCATCACATCGACGTCGGCGCGACGGCGGCCTGGGGCGCGCCGGCCGGAACGGAGAAGATCCGCAACTGGCCGCTCTACGCGATCGCGCCGTTCCTGAAGGACGATATCGCCTTCGACCTCATCCTCGTCGACGGCCGCTTCCGGCTCGCCGCGCTGCTGACCTGTGCCTTGCTGGCAAGGGACGACGTCACGGTGCTCTGCCACGACTATGCGCGGCGCCACGGCTATTCGGTCGCGGAGAAATATTTCGACACGCACGAGACGATCGACACGCTCGCCGTCTTCCGCAAGCGTGCGAACGTCAACCGGCGGGCGCTTCACCTCGACCTCATGCAGACTTTGTTCGATTTCGGATGACGGCGCAGCGCTTTCCGATCTTCATCCTGTGCTTCAACCGGCCCGACTATCTGGGGCAGGTGCTGGAATCGCTCCGCGCGCAGGCGGGCGTCTCGCTGGACGAGAGCCGCATCTTCCTGCTCCAGGACGGTGCCGTCGACGCCGACACGAACCGCCTGCATTGCAAGCCGCGGCTGATCGCGGAGAACATTGCGGCGTTCCGCAGCCTCTTTCCGGGCGGGCAGGTGCTCGCGTCGCGCTTCAACCTCGGTGTTGCCGGGAATTTCGACCGGGCGGAGCGGCTCGCCTTCGAGCATCTCGGCGAGGAGGCGGCGATCTTCCTCGAAGACGATCTATGGCTGGGACCGCATTACCTCGCATCGCTGGACACGCTGCTGGGTTTCGCCGTCGCGAATCCGCGGATCGGCTATGTTGCGGCCTATGGCATGCACCAGACGCCGCTAGAGGGCCGGCCGGCGGATGCGCCGATGCTGGGGCCGCTGGGCCCGCATTGGGGTTTCGGCCTGACGCGGCGCCAGTGGCTGCGCCAGCGGCCGTTCGTCGAGGAATATCTGCGCATTGCGCTGGCGACGAATTACCGCATGCGCGACAACGACCGCATCGTGCAGCTCTTCCACGGCTGGGGCTTCCATGCACCGGGCACGACGCAGGACGTCGCGAAGTCCTATGCCTGCCTGCTGACCGGGGCGGCGCGGGTCAACACGGTCGCGTGCTACGGCAAGTATATCGGCGCGGAAGGGCTGCATTCGAACGCGGCGATCTATGACGAGGAAGGCTTCGGACAGACGAGCGTGGTGCTGGAAGACACGCTCGACCGGACGCCGCCGACGGATTCGCGCATCCACAAGATCATCCGCCTGAACGCCGAGCTTGGGCTGATCGATGCCGGCTTCGGCGACCGGCGCACGGCCAACGAAGCGCTGGCGCGAAGGCGGGGGCAGGTGCTGTGGGACAGTGCGGCGGCCTTGCGGGAAGCCGGCGACGACGCGGAGTATGAAGCGGCGATCGCGCATGGCGCGGCGCGTTTCCCGCGCGATCCCGACGCGCTCGGCGAGCCGCGCTTCCTGAAGGAGATGGTCCGGCTGAAACTCGCGCGCGACGAGCCGCGCGCGGCGAAGACATGGTCCGAAGTGCTGAAGGTGCAGACGGGCGACAGGAGCGCCTGCGCGCCGCTGATCTTCGCCCGCCATTTCGCCGCGGCGGGCGATGCGGCGGCGGCGCGGCGCTATTGGGAGGCGGTGCTCAGCCTCGATCCCGGCCACGCCGAAGCGCGCCGGGCGATCGACGGCTGATCAGGCGGGCAGCGCGGCGGCCATCGCGGCGATTACACGGTCGGCATGCTCGCGGCGGCAGATGAGCAGATCGGGCATGTAGGGATCGTCGCGATTATAGAGGCACGACGAGCCGTCGGCGCGCGAGGCATGCAGGCCGGCCGCGATGGCGACCGCTACGGGCGCGCAGGAATCCCACTCATACTGGCCGCCCGAGTGCAGGTAGACATCGGCCTCGCCGCGCAGGACGGCCATCGCCTTTGCGCCGGCCGACCCCATCGGGACGAGCGTCGCGCCGAGCTGCTCGGCGACGGCAAGGACCTCCTTCGAGGCGCGGGTGCGGCTGACGAGCATGCGCAAGGGGGCTTCCTCGGCGGCCGGGATGGCCGGCGGCTCGGCGGTCTCGAAGGTGATGTCGAGGCCGGGCAGGGCGACGGCGCCGGCGACCGGCGTGCCGTCGATCGTCAGCGCGATATGGACGGCCCAGTCGCTGCGTCCTTCGGAATATTCCCGCGTGCCGTCGAGCGGATCGACGATCCAGACGCGCGACGCGCCGGTGCGGGACGCATTGGCCGCCTCTTCTTCGGACAGGACGGCATCGTCGGGCCGCGCGGCCTTCAGCGCCCGCGAGATGAAGGCCTGGGCGACGCCGTCGCCGGCATCGCCGAGGGCCTTGTCCCTGAAGAGGCCGCTGTCGCGCACCTGGAGCAGGATGCGTCCGGCCTCTGTGGCGATATGCGCCGCGAGTTCGGCATCGGCGGCATGGTCAGGCATGGCTACCCCGCGACTGGAGATAGGCACAGATCTGCTCGGCCGCTTCCTCGGGCGAGAGGTCGGTCGTGTCGATGCGAAGCTCCGGGGCTTCCGGCGTTTCGTAGGGCGAGTCGATGCCGGTGAAGTTCTTGAGCTGGCCGGCCCGGGCCTTCTTGTAGAGGCCCTTCACGTCCCGGCTCTCCGCGACGGCCAGCGGCGTGTCGATGTGGATCTCGATGAAATCCTCGTCGCCCACCCGGGTGCGCGCCATGCGGCGCTCGGCGCGGAAGGGCGAGATGAACGAGACGAGCACGATGAGTCCGGCCTCGGCCATCAGGCGCGAGACCTCGGCGACGCGGCGGATATTCTCGACGCGGTCCTCGTCGGTGAAGCCGAGGTCGCGGTTGAGACCGTGACGCACATTGTCGCCGTCGAGCAGATAGGTGTGGCGGCCGAGCGAGTGCAGCTTCTTCTCGACCAGATTGGCGATCGTCGACTTGCCGGCGCCCGAAAGCCCCGTGAACCACAGCACGGCTGGCGACTGGCGCTTGAGCGAAGCGCGCGCCGCCTTGCTGACCTCGAGCGCCTGCCAATGGATATTCTCGCTGCGGCGGAGCGCGAAATGGATCATCCCGGCGCCGGCGGTGCGGTTGGTGAACCGGTCGATCAGGATGAAGCCGCCGAGGTCGCGGCTCTCGGTGTAGGCTTCGAAGGCGACCGGGGTATCGAGCGATACGTTGCAGACGCCGATCTCGTTGAGCTCGAGCCGCTTGGCGGCGACGTGCTCCATCGTGTTGACGTTGACCTTGTATTTCGGCTCGGTGATCGAGGCGCCGACGGTGCGCGCGCCGAGCTTCATGAGCAGCGCGCGGCCCGGCAGCATGGGCTGGTCGTCCATCCAGACGATGGTCGTTTCGAACTGGTCGGCGACCTGGGCCGGTGCGTTGGCGCAGACGATGACGTCGCCGCGGCTGATGTCGATCTCGTCCTTGAGGGTGATCGTGATCGACTGGCCTGCAACGGCCTGCTCGAGGTCGCCGTCCTTGGTGACGATGCGCTCGACCGTGCTGGTGCGGGCCGAGGGAAGCGCGCGAATCTGGTCGCCGCGCTTCACCGTGCCGGTGGCGACGAGGCCCGAGAAGCCGCGGAAGTCGAGATTGGGGCGGTTGACCCACTGGACCGGCATGCGGAAGGGCTTCGCCGCGAGGTCGTCCTCGACGGGCAGCACCTCCAGCAGGCCCATCAGCGTCGGTCCGTCATACCAGGGTGTATGCGCCGAACGATCCAGGATGTTGTCGCCGTTCAGCGCCGACATGGGGATGGCGGTGAAGGTCGTGATGCCGATCTTCTCGGCGAAGACACGATAGTCGGCGAGGATTTTGTCGAACGTCTCGCGCGACCAGTTCACCAGGTCCATCTTGTTGATGGCGAGGATGACGTGACGGATGCCGAGCAGCTTGACGAGGTAGGAGTGCCGGCGCGTCTGGGTGAGGACGCCCTTGCGCGCGTCGATGAGGATGATGGCGGCGTCGGCGGTCGAGGCACCGGTGACCATGTTGCGGGTGTATTGTTCGTGGCCGGGCGTGTCGGCGACGATGAACTTGCGCTTTTCGGTCGAGAAGAAGCGATAGGCGACGTCGATGGTGATGCCCTGTTCGCGTTCGGCGGCGAGGCCGTCGACGAGGAGGGCGAAGTCGATCGCGCCGCCCTGGGTGCCGACCGTCTTGGAATCGGATTCGAGGGCTGCGAGCTGGTCCTCGAAGATCATCTTCGAATCGTAGAGCAGCCGGCCGATCAGCGTCGACTTGCCGTCGTCGACCGAGCCGCAGGTGAGGAAGCGCAGCATGCTCTTGGTCTCGTGGACCTTGAGATAGGCGTCGATGTCCTGCGCGATGAGGGCGTCCTGGTGGGCCATCAGAAATAGCCCTCCTGCTTCTTCTTCTCCATCGAGGCGGCCTGATCGTGGTCGATCTTGCGGCCCTGGCGTTCGGAGGTCGAGGTCAGCAGCATCTCCTGGATGATCTGGGGAAGCGTTTCGGCCGTGCTCTCGACCGCGCCGGTGAGCGGATAGCAGCCGAGCGTGCGGAAGCGGACCGACTTGACCTCGGGCGTTTCCCCCGGGTTCAGCCGCATGCGCTCGTCATCGACCATGATGAGCGTGCCGTCGCGGTTCACGACAGGACGCGGGGCCGAGAAATAGAGCGGGACGATCGGGATGTTCTCCAGGTGGATGTATTGCCAGATGTCGAGCTCGGTCCAGTTGGAGATCGGGAAGACGCGGATCGATTCGCCCTTGTGCTTGCGGGCGTTGTAGAGGCGCCAGAGCTCGGGGCGCTGGTCCTTGGGGTCCCAGCGATGGGCGGCGTTGCGGAAGGAGAAGATGCGTTCCTTGGCGCGCGACTTCTCCTCGTCGCGGCGGGCGCCGCCGAAGGCGACGTCGAAGCCGTAATGGTCGAGCGCCTGCTTCAGCCCTTGCGTCTTCCAGATGTCGGTGTGAAGCGACGATCCGTGGTCGAACGGATTGATGTTCTGGGCCAGCGCCTCAGGGTTCTTGTAGACGAGAAGGTCGGCGCCGATCTCCTTCGACATGCGATCCCGCATCTCGTACATCGCTTTGAACTTCCACGTCGTGTCGACATGGAGGAGCGGGAAGGGCGGACGCGACGGATAGAACGCCTTGGCTGCCAAATGCAGCATCACGGACGAATCTTTTCCGACCGAATAGAGCATCACGGGGCGCTCCGCTTCCGCGACCACCTCCCTCATGATGTGAATGCTTTCGGCTTCGAGACGCTGGAGGTGGGTTAACGACACGCAGGATTTTCCCCAATTCGGGCCTTCCTTTAGCCGCCCTCCCTACAAGGACGCAAAGACTAAACCCGATGCCCTCCGGGCATCGATGCCAGCTCTTCTTGTTTGCGCCATTTGGGTCAGCTTGGCCCCGGATGTCAAAGCGGGCCGTCCGCGGGGAGGAAATGGCATCGCGGACGGGCGTAAGGCTTGACGGTGGACGCCGTTCCATGGCCGTTGTCGGTTTCGGGCGCGGGGGGCTCCTGCGCGCCAGCCCGTTCGACCCACCGCCTGTCTGGAGGCGGCCCAACTCTGCGTTCGCCCACCGGCGGAAAGACCACGATGGACCCCACCCTCGCGAGCTTTCTCATCTTCATGGCTGTGGGTTTCCTCGCCCAGTTGGTCGATGGGGCGGTCGGCATGGCCTATGGGGTGACCTCGGCGACGTTCCTGCTGGCCTTCGGCATTCCGCCGGCGAATGTTTCGGCCAGCGTCCACGCCTCCAAGGTCTTCACCTGCGCGGCCTCGGCGTGGGCGCATGTGCGCTTCGGCAACACCGTGCCGCGCCTGGCTTTCTGGCTGGCCGCCGGCGGCATCACCGGAGGTGTCGTGGGCGCCTATGTCCTGACCACAATCCCGCCGAACACGGTGAAGCCGATCATCATCACCTATCTGGCGATCATGGGCGTCATCATCCTGACCCGTTCCATGCGGGTCCGCATCGCGGCGACCAAGCGCGATTTCAGCGGCGCGCTGCCGCTCGGCACGGTCGGCGGCTTCCTGGATGCCATGGGCGGCGGCGGCTGGGGGCCGACGGTCACCACGACGCTGATCGGTTCGGGCGTCGAGCCGCGCGTCGCGATCGGCTCTACCAATACGGCGGAATTCTTCGTGGCGGTGGCCGTTTCGGTTTCGTTCATCACCATGCTCCTGACGGGGCATTGGGACCAGGCAACCGAACTGACCCAGAATCTCTGGCCTGTGCTGGGGTTGATCGCCGGCGGCCTCATCGCCGCGCCGCTGGCGGCGCGCGTCACCCGCGTGCTTCCGGCGTCGCGCATGACGTGGATCGTCGGCCTTGTCGTCATCGGCCTCGCCATCTGGCAGGGCCTACAGTGGGCGAAGGTCGTTTAGGACGGCGGGCGATCCGAACCGGCCGGCGGCACAAGCCCGGCGGGTACTGCCCGACCGCTAGTCTTTCAGCGTCACGTCCTTGATCGTCGCCAGCGGCACGCCGCAGAAATCCTCGAAGCTCTTCATCTTGATGTCGTCGGGCGCCGGGTCGAGATAGCGTTCGACCATCTCGGTGATGACGATGTCGGGCTTCTCGCTCTCGATCAGGTCGAAGAGCATCTGGCGCGAACTCACGGAGACGATGCGGCTGAAAGACTCCGCAACGTAAGGCAGGAGCGCCGAGGCGAAGGAGTCGCGGAACATCACGGCCCTAGGCAGCGCGGTGTTCTTGCTGAGGCGCACCTCGACGGTGCCGCGGCCCTTGGGCTTGTTGCGATAGGCGAGGGACGACTGCGCGCCGGTGATCGAGACCTGGAACGACTTCTCCTGATAGGGCGTCGGCAGCACCGCGGCCAGCTCGCCGACAAAATTGCGCGGCTTCTCCTCGAGGCGTGAGCGCTCGACGGCATCCAGCTTCGTGCCCCCCGGCAATTGGCGCAGGATATATTGGTAGGCCTTGAATGCGCCGACGTCGTTCCAGTGTTCGTCGGTGCGGTAATAGAGTTCGCGCTTGCCGCCCTTCTGGGCGCGCAGGTGATCGGCCGGGTCGATGATGCGGAAATCGGAATTCCGCGCCAGATAGTCTTTCAGCACCACGAGCGGACGCTTGTCCGAGATCGGATAGCCGTCGGGCAGGAACTCCGTGTAGATGCTCGCCTTGTTGGGTGCGACGACGAAGGCGTATTTGATCCCGCGATAGTTGAGCCAGCCCCGGCGCAACTCCAGCGTCAACTGCCACTGGCGCAGTTCGGCCTCGGAAAGCGTGATCTCGCCCCTGTGCTTCTCGAACAGGCCGTCGATCTTCGTCATGAACAGCCAGCCGTCGCGGCCGACCAGCGTCTCGTAATTTCTACTGGTATCAACCGTCATTAGCTGGCCTTGCCGGCCTTTCGTTCTATCAAGTCGGCGAGCATGCCTACGTCGTCCAGGCTCTCGCCTTCCTCATTTGTGATCTGGATGCCGAATTTCTTCTCGACCATGATCAATAGCGTTGCGTGCGAAAGCGAATCCCACCCGTCTATGTCGAAGGCTACCGTCTCGCGCGTGACCGGAACAGAGTCATCTGCCCCGAACGTGAAACGGATCAACTGGACCAGTTCGTCCATCACCTGCTTGTTTTCGGACATGGTATCCACCCCGCTGAGACCTAACTCTTATTAGCACCCGTACGCGTCGATGCCGTGTATTTCGCGAGATTTTCCTTGCGGCTGATCTTGCCGCTGGTGGTCTTGATGAGCCAGCCCGGCTCGACCAGGTGGACGCTGCGCACCTGAAGGCCCATGCGCTCGTCGAGCGCGGCCTTCACGCCGACGGCGATCTTGCGGGCTTCGGGCGGGTTCGGCACCTGCGTTTCGGCGATGATGACGACTTCCTCGCTGCCGACAGCCGCATTGAAGACGCCGACCGCCACCGCGCGTCCGGGCTTCACCCCGGCACATGTGGTCGCAACATACTCGATGTCGTGTGCGAAGAAGTTCCTGCCGCGCACGATGATGAGCTCTTTCTTGCGGCCGGTGATGTAGAGTTCGCCGTCCAGCAGGAAGCCGAGATCGCCGCTGCGGTACCAGCCGTCCTGAAGCACCTCGGCCGTCTGCTCCGGCAGCTCGAAATAGCCGGAGAAAAGGCAGGAGCTCTTGATCGAGATCTCGCCGGTACGGCCTTCGCCGAGCGGCCGGTTCGCGTCGTCGACGATACGGATTTCCGTGCCGTCGAGGGGCCGCCCGACCGAGAGGAACGTCATGCCTTTGGTTTCGTCCGATGTGAGCCTGACCTCGCCGGTATCGACAAGGAGCGCCGTCTCGGCCGTGACGCTGCGGGTAGGTTCGCCGATCTTCGACTGCGTCGCGGCATAGGTCGTCTCGGCCATCGCGTAGCAGGTCTGGAGCTGGCCGCGGCGTACGCCCATCGGCGCGAAGGTCGCTTCGAAGAGGCGGAAGGTCTCTTCCTTGCAGGGCTCCGAGCAGTCGATGAAAGCGCGCATGCGCGAGAGGTCGTAGCGCTTGCCGTCGCCGCAGACGCGCGCGAGATGGTGATAGGCGAAGTTCGGCAGCCAGCAGAGCGTGCCACCGAACTGCTCGATCGCGTCGAACAGGAGATGGGGCTCGCGCACCCAGATGAAGGGATCGGTCATAACGACCGGGATGCCGTTCACGAGCGGCAGGATGAAACAGGCCATCAGGCCCATGTCGTGATAGAGCGGCAGCCACGAGACGATGATGTCGTCGGGCGAGAGGTCGATCGCGTCGCCATAGGCGTCGGCCTGCGCGAGGATCGCGCGGTGGCTGAGCGCGACCCCCTTCTTCAGGTTCGTCGTGCCCGAGCTGTGCTGGAGCAGCGCGATATCCTCGACGCCCACGGGCTCAGACCAGTGACCCGGATCGGCCGGGGCAGGCGGCGGCGCCGCGGCGAAGTCCTCGGCCTTCAGGACGGCGAACGGCTCGTCCGAGAAGACGTCGCCGAAATCCGAGAGCCAGGACTCCACGGTCACCACGGCCTTGGCCTTGATGCGGCGGAAGAGCTCGACATGCGAACGCAGATAGAGCGCCGGGTCCTGCTTGGCCGTCGAGTAGGGCATGTAGGAGGGGATGCAGCCGGCGATCATCGCGCCGACGAAGGCGTGGATGAGGTCGGGCCGGTAGTCGATCAGCACGATGACGAGGTCGCCGCGCTTCAGACCATTGCGGCGGTAATGCTCGGCCCATTGATGACTGCGCGACAGGACGTCGGCGCGCGTGATCGTCCGGTCGCCCTGCGGCGTGCGCATGTGAAAGGCCGGCGTCTCGGGCGCATCGCGCCAACGCTGGATGATCCGGTCGATGACGGTCGCGCTGTCGCGGGACGGCAGAGGTTTTGCGATCGCGGAATTCATGCGGAGGGCGGGGTCCAGCCGGGACGGTGCAGGCTCATTTCGGGCATTCGACGGTCTCGGGGGCTCGCGACGGTTCCGCATCGGGCGTCGGCTGGCGATAACGCAGCCCCGGGTCGCCGTCTGCTCACGGTGTCACAACCTTAGGCGATGACGGAAGGGCGGCCAAGCTGGTGCGTGGCGGCCCGGCGAGAGGCCTCAATCCTTGTAGCCGACCAGCGACATTTCGAACGCCGCTTCGCGCGCGATGATCGCCGCGTCTTCGGCCGAAATCTCGTTGCGCCAGGCGTTGATCTTCTTGTCGTCGATCTTCCCCGGCGTGTTGGCCTTGGCATCGTAGGAATTGCCGGACCAGGATTCGCCGTGAAAGGTCGGCTTGAGCTCGACATTCGGATCGATGCCAAGGAAATTCAGCATGCGCGGAATCTCGTAGTCCGGGCGGCCGACGTAATCCTCGTAGCGGGTGAAGAAGACACGTTCGCGCCGGCCGGGATTGGCGGCGAGGAAGTCGAGCATGAGATTCAATCTCTGGGCCCAGCTATGCGCGACGCCGGCGGGCGTGGTGTTGCGGACATTGCCCTTCACGTTCGACGCATAGACGGCGCGGGGGTCGCGGATGTTGAAGATGACCTTCGCCTTCGGGAAATTCTCGAAAATCTCGGCCAGATGGACTTCGTTCTTGGGCGTCTTCTCCAGCCACATGCGCTTGTCGGCCGGACTGTGCTCGAGGGTCAGGCAGGCGAGCAGGTCGCGGAAGACCGCGCGGCCCAGCTTTTCCTTGCCCCGCAGGCGGACGGGCAGCGACCGGTGCAGGAATTCCTTGCCCTCGGCGAGATGACCCTTGTCGGTCATCATCTTGCCGAAGCGTTGGGTGACGCCGTCCGCCACCGCCTTCACGTCGCCCTTGTTGCGGAAGGACGCGAGGAAATGGGTGAACACCATGGACTCATGCGGGACGAGGAACACCTCCGGATGGCCATCGATCAGCCGAAGCAGCAGCGTCGTGCCGCTGCGGCCCATGCCGGCGATGAAGACCGCACGCTCGAAGAAGGCCGAGGTCGCGTCGAGGCCGCGCTGGATGTCGTCCGGAATCCCTCCCGGAACGGCGCCGTCGGACGCGTCACCGGAAAGCCGCTTGAGCTTTTCGGCCTTGCGCGCCGCCTTTGCCGCAGGATCCAACGTGTCGACCGCCATACCGCCCTCGAAACTCAAACTGTCGCAAATGTCTTATCATGCCGCACTGCAGCAACAAGCGGTGCGTTCGGGGCTGGCGGGGCTCAGGCGAGCGCCGGCTCGCGGGCGAAGGATTTGTGCAGGCTTTCGACCTGCGCGTTGAAGCGGCGACCGCGATCCAGCATGCCCTCGGGCTTCACGAAGAACATGTAAACCATGGCCCGCTCGCCGTAATAGATCTGGTGCGAGATCATCCGGGACTCCCCGAACCAGACCTCGCCCGGATCGAACGCCACCACATGACGCGGCAGCGTGTCGGTGCAGGCGCCGGATGTGCCACCCAGGATCTTGCCGCAGATATAGTCGTTCATCTCGTTGGGATCGCGGCCCGCAAACTGCTCGAGATGGTGGTCCTTGTAGACCTCGCGCGCATAGCTGACGAAGTTGTGGCTGACGTTCCAGATGCGCGGACGGTGATCCAGGTTCACGAAGATGCGGACCTGCTGGAAGTCGTCGTCGATCTGGTGGTTGTCCCAGTGCAGGTTCTCGAACAGCGTCTGGGTGAGGCGGACGCTGGGGATCACGCGGAAATATTCGTATTGCGGGAAGCAGCTCTTGAAGAGGCGCATGACCTCCTTGTGCGCCGACAGCATGCCCGTCTGGACGCGCTGGAAGAGGGCGGGGTCCTTCTTGCAGAGCACGTCGATGATGGCCCGATGGATCGGGTCCTTGGACTCGGGAGTTGCCGCCATGATGTGGTTGGCCGACAGCTTCTTCAGCGTCTTGCGCAGGTTCTTGTCGGCCCCGGCCGTGTTCTGGCTCATCTGGGCGAAGGCGTCGAAATCGACATCGACGCGGTAATTCTTCAACAAGATCAACCGGTTCGCTTCGTAATCGGGGATCAGCCCGTTCGGGGCCGCTGTGATCTCGTCCAGAGTCCGTTCGACGAAATAGTCCTCAACGCCGGGATGCTTGATGATCGTCGCCATGGCTCTGCGATACTTGCCTCTCGTGAAGGACGGAAGACGCCTGCCCTGCCGGGCCGGCGCAAACCTGATTTTTAGCCCCCGCTCCGGCCCGAAACAAGGCAAACGCGGCCGGCGACCGCCCCCGCCGCGTGGTTCATTTCGCACTAGCGTAATGACAATCGCTTCATACGCCGATAGGTTTGCCGGCGCGGGGCGGCGCGGCGCGCTCTATGGCGACACATCGGAAGATTGGGCCCGGCGACAGCGGGCCATGGACGAGGAACGAATGGCACCATTTCCCAAGGATTCGTCATTTCTGAAGGGCGCGGGACAAAACGTCTCGGACAAGAACGCCCAGCGGATGATCGAACGCCACAAGAAGATCATCGATGCCAACATTCCCTACATCAAAGGCAAGCGGATTCTCGATCTTGCAGCGCATAATGGGCGCTGGACCTACGCGGCGCTCCAGGCGGGCGCGAAGTCGGTCTTCGCGATCGAAGGCCGCCAGGAACTGATCGACCGCGGCCTGCCCGACTTCAAGGACATCGACCCCAAGCGCTACACCTTCGCCTGCGGCGACATCTATGACATGCGCGAGATCGTGAAGAAGCACGGCGGGCCTGACACGTTCGACACCGTCTTCTGCCTCGGCATCTTCTACCACGTCACGGATCACTATCGCCTGCTGCGCCTGATGACGTCGTTCAATCCGGAATGCATCATCCTCGACACCGGCTCGCTGAAGACCGATGAGGCGGTCATCAAGTTCCGCCTGGAGGATTCGGAAGACCCCTCGATGGCGATCCGCGAGCGCGCGGAAGAGCAGATGTCGCTGTCCGGCGTCGCGAGCTGGGGCTTCATCAAGCTGGCGGCGAAGCTCAACGGCTATGACGTCACGCGCATCAAGTGGAAGCCGAACAATGTCGAATATCGCGAGGCGATCGACGACTACATGGACTATCCCGAGAACCAGGCGCGCCGCATCACCGTGCGCCTGACCAAGAAGGCTGCGAAGTAGCCGCGCGACCGGTTCGGCGCTGGCTTGGGTTTACGGCGGAGACTGCATGAGCGGAAACAAGATCCTGCTGGTCGGCAATTGTCAGATGCCGATCATCGCCGACTGTCTCAGCCTGATGCTTCCCGACCGCGCGATCGTCTCCCAGATGTGGGGGCCTTTCGTGCGCCAGAAGGGCGCGGTGGCAGGCCTCTTCGCCGACGTCGGACAGATATTCACGCAGCCGCAGATGGCCCCGACGCTGCGCGCCGAGGCCGAGAACCAGGGCTGGAAGGGTACGATCCGCACCGTGCCCGCGATCTACTTCATGGGTCTCCATCCCGACGCGGTCTATGCCTTCCACGAGGGCCAGCAGCTCGGCGGCGCGACCGGTGGGCTGACCTCCGCGATCGCGCTCTATGCCTGGAAGAAGGGCGTACCGCTGGACGAGGTGAAAGAGCTGTTCACGCCGGACGTCTTCCGGCGGCTCGGCTATCTCGACTACTGGGAGGAAGGCCGCACGCTTCTTCTCGAATCGGCGCGCAACACCGACCTGCCGCTGGACGATTTGTTCGACGGCTGGGCCGCCCGCAAGCCGTTCATGCACATCGTCAACCATCCCAAGCTGCTCGTGCTCGCCGACATGGCGCGCAAGCTCACCGGACTGATCGGCGCAAAGCCTCTCGCGCTGAACCCGGAAGACGTGATGAGCGACCGGCTGGTCGACAACATCGTGTGGCCGGTCTATCCCGGCGTCGCCGAAAATATCGGACTGCGCGGCAGCTTCATCTTCAAGACGGGCAACGGTGCCAAGAAGATGGGCGAAAGCCGCAAGGTGATGGAGCTCGACGCCTATCTCGCTTCGTCCTACACGACCTATGGTGAGCTGAAAAACCCCGACGCGCTCGTCTGCCAGCGGTTCAACGACAAGCGCTTCCTGAGGCTCGACGAGGTGCTGGACGAGCGCAAGCGCCGGCCGGCTGCACCGCCGCGCTCGACCACCAATCCCTATCGCGGGCTGCCCGACTATCAGTTCTGGCGCAACGCCGTCGCCGGGCCGGCGCGAGAAGAGGTCGATCCCGTCGTGCGGCCGGTCTTCACGATCGCGCGCGACACCAGGGTCGCGACCGCCGGCAGTTGCTTTGCCCAGCACATCGCGCGGGCACTGAAGGGCAGCGGATACAACTACTACGTCGCCGAGCCCGGTTCGAAGGGGATGAGCGAGGAGGCTAAGGCGGAACGCCAGTACGGCCTGTTCTCGGCGCGCTACGGCAACATCTATACCTCGCGCCAGCTGCTCCAGCTGATCCAGCACGCCTATCGCAGCCGCACGCCGGTCGATTCGATCTGGCGCCGTCCGGACGGCAAATTCGTCGATCCGCTGCGCTCGAGCGTCGAACCGGACGGATTTGCAAGCGAAGCGAAGCTGGTGGCCGATCGTGACCGCCATTTCGCCGCCGTGCGCGAGATGTTCGAGCGGCTCGACGTCTTCGTCTTCACGCTCGGCCTCACCGAGACGTGGGAATCGACCGTGGACGGAACGGTTTTCCCGACTGCCCCGGGCGTCGTCACCGACCAGATCGACGTGTCGAAATACCGCTTCATCAACCTCGGCGTCGAAGACGTCGTCGCCGACATGAACGCGTTTCTCGCCGAACTCGCCAAGGTCAATCCGGCGGCGCGCGTGATCCTGACGGTTTCGCCGGTGCCGCTGGTCGCGACCTATGAAAATCGGCATGTGCTGGTCTCCACCACTTACAGCAAGGCCGTGCTGCGCGTTGCGGCCGAGCAGATCGCGAAGGGGCACGAGAACGTCGCCTACTTCCCGTCCTACGAGATCGTCACCGGCAATCACGCCCGCGGCGCCTATTTCGAGGAGGATCTGCGCTCGGTGGAACCGGCGGCGGTGAGCCATGTGATGCGGCTGTTCCTGTCGCACTACGGCAATCTGGCGACGCCTGCGGCGATGACGCAGCCGGCCCGCCCGGCGCCGGCCCCGGCAAAGCCGGCGCCGTCGGGCCTGATGTCGGCCGAGTTCGAGGCGGGCGCCGCGGTGATCTGCGACGAGGAGCGGCTCGACGAAGGCCTCGCCAAGCCGGTGAAGAAGGCGAAGGCTGCGGTTCGCGCCTGAAAGGGCGCCGGCGCGACGGATCGCGGCCGTTTGCGCGTTTTTCAAGCTTGCCTCTGCGCCGCTGAAGGCGGCGTCGGATGAAGGAAATCCGGGCGGCGAACGGTTCGGGAGGGCTGGATGGCTTCCTTGCTTGAATCGCGGCGGAGCGGGCTGGTGGTTTCCCGCCGCCAGTTGCTGCGCGGGGCGTTCTTCGGTGGCGCCGCCGTCGCCTATGGGACCCTCGCCCGGGCGCATCCGCTGCTCGCCGGCGGCCTCCAGGCCTTTGCGACGGACCTCGGCGCGGCCGGAGACGGCGTCACCGACGACGCCAGGGCGCTGACGCGGGCGCTGAATGCCGGTTCGGTGGTGGACGGCGGCGGCAAGACCTACGCAGTCGGCGGCGACCTGAAGCTCGGCCGCAACTTCAGGGGGCTCGTCAACGCCAAGCTGGTCCAGCTCGAGCCCGATGGCGAAACGCGGCGTACCGTCGAGATCCGCAACGCGTCGGACTTCGTGATCGACAACGTGACGATCGACCGCCGCGGCAACGGCAGCGAACACACGGGCAAGGAATCGATCACCAAGACAGGCGGGCTGTTCATCTACTCGGGCAAGAATTTCTCGATCAGCGGCCTGGAGGTGTTCGGCGGCGGCATCGGCTCTGGTGTGGCGCTGATCGACTGCGCCAATTTTTCGGCCAAGGCGGTGACGGTTCACGATTTCCACTACCAGTTGGACGTACATCCCGACGACGACTGCATGCACGGTGTCTTCCTGGCGCGTTGCACGGATTTCACGTTCGAGAACGCCGACATCCACGACCTGTCGGGCACGGCCCAAGGCACGACGACGCACGACAACAATCGTGGCTTCGGCATTTCGGGTTGCCATCGATTCAAGTTTCTCGCGCCGAAGATTGCCCGGCTGGGGCAGGGTCTCGATTTTTCGGGCTCGGTCGGCAACTCGACCTTCGAAATCCACGATGGCCAGGCGGAGGACTGCTTCACCTACGGGTTCAAGTTCGTCCATGCGACGAGCGACGGGAAGGTCATGAATACCGTTGCGCGAAGGTGCGGCATCGGCGGGTTCGTGACCAAGGCTTCGCAGTTCCGCGACCTGCCGCCGACGCAGTCGATCCTGTTCGACTCGTGCCAGTCGCTGGACGTGCTCGGCAATTATGCCTCAGGGCGGTCCTATGGCTTCGGCATCATGAAGGCGCCGGACGCGCCCGGCTATCCCCGCGACCTCGTGTTCCAGAACTGCGTCGCGCGCTCGACCGATCCGAACGCCAGCATGAAGTTCGGCTTCCTGTCCGACGTTCCGCCGGATACCACCGGCAACAAGCCGAACCGGGTGGTCAACTGTACGGTCGAAGGCGCGCTCAAGGCCGACTACCAGGGCTTCTAGGATCGCTTGACGCCGGGGTGGCCGATACTATGGTCGCGGCCGGTTATGGGCGGGTTGAATGCAGAAGCTCAAGGCGCATGTCGTCGCGCGCATCGCGCAGGCAGAGATCGAAGCCGATCCGTTTCCGCATTGCTATGTGCGCGATGTGTTTCCCTCCGACACCTATGCGCAGATGCTTCGCGAACTGCCGGAAGACAGGCGCTTCGACACCTATCCCGCACCCTATGAAGCACGGCTTTTCCTCAATCTGGACCCCGGCAACGCGAAAGCCATCGGCGGGATGTGGCGCCGCATCGAGCGACTCGTGAATTCGCAGGACTTCCTGGACGCGATGGTCGCGAAGTTCGGCCATCTCCTGCCGATCTCCGCTGCCCACCGCGCATCGCAGATCGCCCGCACGGCGGAGGGCGAGAGCGTTCCGATCGGCTCGCGCACGATGCTGCTGCGCGACTACGCCGACTTCGCGCTCGGCCCGCACACCGACGCTGTGAACAAGTTCATCACGGCGATCTTCTACCTGCCCGGCGACGATCGCTTTGCCGCCTTCGGCACCAGCATCTACCGGCCGAAGGAACGCGGCTTCACCGCCTGGCGCTCACCGCATTTCAGGCATGAGAAGTTCGACCTCCTTCGCACGTTTTCGAACGTGCCGAATTCGCTCTTTGTGTTCGTGAAGACCGACAATTCCTTTCACGGCGTGGAGCCCGGCTCCTATCCGACCGGAGGCCGAAATCTGATGATGTGGGTGCCGGAAATCGGCACGTCGGACCAGACCTGGGGCCGGCTCAGCCTCGAACGGTCGCACTTCACCGGCTGAGCGGAGCTGCCTGCAAAGGCTTGTGCCAATGGCTGCCGGCTTGCGCTAAGCTGCGCGTTCGGGCGGCAAGGGGTCTTGCGTGAAGCTGAGCGAGTTTCTGGAACGGTTTTCCGGCGGTTTCCGCCGCAAGCACATCAATTCGCCCATCGACACGGCGTGGGCGAAGACGAGCCGCAACAAGAGGATTCATTTCCTCGCGGCCAAAGCCGAGATTCCCCAGGAGTTCATTCGCCTCGATCCCTGGGAGGGCGAGTATCTCTTCATCGTCGCCGAGCGCGCGAAGCAAGGCATCGTCGAGATCGGCCGCTTCAACGGCGGCAGCACCTTCCTGATGGGATGTGCCAACCCCCGCGTGCCGATCTGGTCCGTCGACATCGCCCCGCAGGACGACGAGCGGCTGAAGAAGGTGCTCGCCAAGGCCAAGATCGAGGCCGACATCCGCCTGATCGTCGGCGACTCCCAGAACAAGCGCTACCCCGAGGTCGGCCTCTTCGACGTGCTCTTCATAGACGGCGACCATTCGTATGACGGGTGCATGCGCGACATGAAGAACTGGTACGACCTGCTGGCGCCGGGCGGCAGCGTGCTCCTGCACGACTGCTACGCGGGCTGCGAGGTCATGGATGCCGTGATCGACTTCACGCGCGCGCACGAGGTACAGATGCTGCGCTCGCCCTACATTCTCGCGAGTCACTGGACCTACCCGACGGGGTCCATGATGCACTTCATCAAACGCGGCTGAACCTACTCGGCGGCGGCCCGAAGCGCCGGTGCCTGATCGCGCTCCGCCGCCTTGGCGCGCACGTCTGCAAACAGCTTCAAAACCTGCGCACGCAGTTCGTCGAGAGAGTAAGACGAACGGAGCTTCTCCTGCGCGCGGGAGACCATGGCGAAGCGTGCGCCCGGATCGTCGGCGAAAGCCTGGAGGGCGGCGCGCCATTCCTCGGTCGTGTCGGCGAGCACGCCGCAATCGTCGGCGCAGCCTTCGTCATAGACCGTGCCGGCGCTCGCCACGACGGCGGCGCCGACGGCGGTGTATTCCACCCACTTCGTGTTCGCCTTCATCAGGTTGAAGGGGATGGCGACGAGCGGGCAGATGCCGACGTCCCAGCTGCGCTCGGCGAAACCTTGCAGAAACTGGTCATAGTTGCGGATCGGCGGTGCCGAGGTGATGCGCTCGCCGAACTCTTCCAGCTCGGGAGGTTTCGGGATCGAGCCGAAGAGTTCGAAACCGACCTCGGGGTTGGCGCGCAGGAATTCGACGATCGCCGGCAGGATCATCGTGAGGTTATGCGCATGGTCGGCGCTCGCCATATAGCCGATGCGCCGCACGGGGCGGTCTTCGGCCTGGCGGATCACTTCGCCCGACGCGTAGATATTGCCGACGACGATCGGCGTCGTCACGCCGAGCTCACGCATGCGGGCCTCCAGGCGCGCGGTCGAGCAATAGACGATGTCGACGGTGTCGAGCAGGTGACGCACCGAAGCCAGGCGTTTCGGATTGTTGTGCAGGTTGAACTTTCCGAGGCCGATATCCGGCGGAATGGTCAAAAGGTCGTCGTCGATCTGGTAGACCATCGGCACGTCGTTGCGGCGCGCCCAGTCCGCCATCACCTCGAAGTGTGGGCCGCTGTAACGGCAGAACACCAGCATGGTCGGCTTGAACTGCGACAGCCGCTGCTCGGCCCAGTCGCCGACAGATTCGTCATGCAGGCTGTTGCCGAAGCGCTCCTGCATGTCGCTTTCGGTGAGGAAGCCGGTCGCGATCTCGCCCGCCTCGACGAGCGCGCGCAAGGGCTTGAGGAAGCTGAGCTGGAGCGTCGGCACGAGACCGTTGGCGACGAACATCACGCGCTCGGCCGGGCCGCCCGCGACCACGGGCTTGCGCGCCGGGCGCAGGATCGGTTCGAACAGATCGGCGAAGCGCTTGTAGACGTCTTCCGGGTCGACCGGCATCTGCTGGTTGCGCAGGAAATCGGCCTGCTGGTCCAGGAAATATTGGGGTTCGGCGACGGCGCGCTTGCTGAAATCGACCCACTGGTCGAGCGTGCTGATCGTCGTGAGGCCGGTGTAGTTGCCGGCATCCATCGTCCCGCCGGCGTCGGTCCAGACGGCGGTCGGAATGCCGGCGGCCACCATGTCGATGATGACCGAGGATGGCGCCGAGATGCCGTAGGCGTAGCGCGACAGGTCGACCTTGTAGATCGGGTTGTTGTTGATGACCGCATTGCGCGGCATCACGACGTTGTTCTTCAGCACATACTGGCCGCCGGGGTGCGGGCGCAGCGCGACGATCAGATTCTCCTTCGCCATCTCGGCACAGAAGTCCGAGAAAACCTGGACGAAGTCCTGCTTGAAGTCGCCCTGGATGTTCAGGCGCACGGAGTGGAGATTCTCGGCGACGAGGCCGACGGGGCTGGGGAACGGCGCCTCGTCCGACTTGCGCTGTTGCAGCACGAAGGGGGGGCCGGAGACATAGAGCTTCGAGGCCTGCGACGGCGTCATCGAGGTCAGCCGCTCGCGCTCGCACCAGCCGCAGACGATATCGGCGCCGAAGGTGACGCCGAGACCGTGGGCGAGGATGTGATCCTTGCTCTGAAGGAAGCCGACGCACTCAAAGCCGTGCTGGAGCGTGATCTTCACGAAGCCGGGTGGGGCCTGGCGCAGCACGTTGTGCGTCAGCGTATGGGCCGAGAGGGCGGATTCGCTGGCGGCGACCAGAAGGCCGGCCTTGCCCAGCATGACCTGCGCGGCCTCCCATTCCTGGGCGAAGATGACGACGCGCGCGCCGGTCTCTTTGCGCAGTTCCTCGATCTCTTCCTGCCAGATGCCGAACTTGTCGCGGTGGATGAAGTCGCGGGAGACAAGCAGTGTCGTCGGCGCGCCGAAATCCCGCGCTGTCATGAAAACCAGCGGCCGGACGATGTTCACGTCCTGGACGAGGTTCAGCAGGAAGAAGGCATGGTTGATCATGATGCCTGACGCTCGAGCATGACCGATGCCGCCTGTTGGGTCGCGCGCCAGGGCAGGCGCGCGTTTTCGGAGTAGTAGGAGACGACGCCGGGGAAGACGAAGGAGAGCACCTTCTCGATGTCGGCCATCGTCGAGGGGTAGCTCGCCGTCACCGATGCGAGTGTGTTGGCGCGGCCGAGGCCGGCCGCCGCGAAATTCGGGTTGCCGGGAATCTTCTCCAGGTCGACCTTCGTATAGGCCGTGTCGAGGATGCGGCCGTGATCGCTCAGCACCGAGAGCGAGCGGCGGGGCAGGCGCAGCGTCCACTTCTCCGCGACATAGGCGGCGACGGCGCCTTCGCTGGTGAATTCGAAGCGGGCATCGAAATTCAGCTTCAGCCGGCAGAAGGGGCTGGAGACCGACAGCATGCGCAGGCGCTGCGCGAATTTATGCGCGTCGGCCGAGGACCGCTGGCCGTGGATCACGGCTGCCGTCGGCGGGACGCCCTCCTTGGGCGGCGTCGGCGGCGTGCGGGGATGGATACGCTCGAAGAAGGAGATGAAGCGAGTCGCCTCCTCGTCCGGGTCGGCCCAGGACTTCAGGACATTCATCAGGCCCGGCATCGTTTCCGGCCGGATGGCGAGCGTGCCGGCGCCGAGGTCGGCCGCAAAGGCATCGGCGTTGCGGTAGACGAAATCGCCGAGTGGCCGGTAGAGCGGATAGCCCGGCGAAAGAACCTGCGTGCCGGCCGAGAGGCTCGATACCGCGCGGTTCAGCGACTTCGCGATGCTGAAATTCTGTCCGTTCACCGGCAGGAAGCAGACGAGGCTCTCTTCGATCAGCTTGCGTTCGGCGGCCTCGCTCCATTCCGCGATGTCATAGGGCACAGGAAGGCGCGCGAGCATCGCGAGGTTGGCCGGCGTGAGTGCGCGGCGGTTCGTAAGGATGCTGAGCTGCACGTCGAAACCCCGCCCGCGCAGCTTGGCTAGCGCATCGCTGAAATGCGCAAGGTCGTAGAGTCCGACGTCGAAATACGGGTTGTCGCCGACGCCGAACCAGCCGATGCGCAGGGTGCGGGTCGCGCGCGCTTCTTCGAGCTTGCGGACGGCGGCGGCCTCGATCGCTTCTGAAGTGACCGGCGGCGAGGGGTCGTTCATGACGAGGTTCGGCGCACCCGGCGCGAACTGTCCGGCGACATCCTGCATGGCAGGCGTCGAGCACAGCATGAAATTCGCCGATGCGCAGAAAGCCTGCATCCATTGCTGGAAGCGGACGAGCCGCGTGTCGTTGAGCTGCGTGAAGTAATCGTCGAAAAGATCGGCGCCGACCAGGATCGATGTGCCGGCAAGCAGCCTCGCGACGACCAGTGAGCGCGAATCGTAGACCTTGCTGACGATGTAGGCATCGTGGACGAATTGCGCGCGCGTCGCGAAGGAATCGATCGCCTGGATGCTCAGCTCATGGCCTTGGGCGGCGAGAATCTGCTGAATGCGGCCGTAGCGGATGCGAACGCCGGCCTGGGCGAGTGCGTCCTCGTTCGGGATCAGGACGCAGATCTTCATCCGTGCAATTCCGTGACGATGGTGGAGGCGGCACGCAGCGCGGCGACGTCGGACGCGCTCAGCGACTTGACGGTGCGGGCCGGCGCACGGTTCGGCGGCGGACGGTCGAGTTCGACGGTCGCGGTGATGGCGGAGGTGCACAGATGCGTTCCGCCGGCTCGGATCGCGCGCAGGGCAAAATCCAGTTCGGCGCCCTGGGAAGGATAGACCTCGGCGTCGAATCCGCCGAGTTCGCTCCAACGCGCACGCGGCACCATGAAGAAGCCCGGCGTATTGGCCGCGACGGGATAGGTCGCGAAGGGCAGGGCGGCCTGCACATTGGCGGAGAAAAATTCGGCCGTGTCTTCGCCGGTTACGGTTCCGAAAAGTCCGGCGGACTGAAGTTCGAAATATCGGTTCTTCCCGGCGATGACCTCGGCGACTCCGACGCAGCCGGCCGACGCGACACCCTCTCGCCCGGCCATGGCGCACAGCACTTCGAGCGTACGCGGGTCCTGGAGCAGCGGCAGGCCCTGGGCGAACAGGAGGAAGCGCCCGCTTGCCATCGCCGCGGCCATGTTGACCCGCCGGCTCGCCGCGATCTCGCCGCCGTGTTCCAGGACGAAATAGCGGCCGGGGAATTGGCGCGCGAGCTGCGCGCGCATCGCGGCAAGGTCGGCCTGGGCGCCATGACTCACGACGATGACTTCCGTTGCGGGGGCGGTCTGCTGCTTCAGGCTTTCGATAAAATTGGCGAAGGCGCGCGCCGGCAACTGTCCCAGCGGTACGATGACGGATACGGAATTGTCGGCGGCTTCTTCGCCGCGCCGCGATAGCGCGGCGGCCGTCCATCGTGTCGCGGCAGGCAACACGAGTTCGGCTTCGGAAAGCGGCGCACCACTGAGGAAGCGGATCGCGAGCGGGATTCGGACCTCGGCGGCGGTGTCGTTCGCTGCGGCGGAGGGCCAGGACAGAACCGGGAAGTCCGCCGGTCCGGGCTGGAGGTCGCGCAGTCCTGCGTCGGGCGGCAGCGCGATCTGCCATTTCGGCACGGCCGTCAGATTGTCGGCGACGATGAAGGCGCCGATCGCGTCGGCGTTGGGACAGCCGACTTCGCCGATCATCGCCGAGATGGTCGGGATCGCGTCGCCGGGGATGGTCAGCACGGCGCGCGGATGATTGTCGGACTCGGCGGCTTTACGCGCCGTGACCTCCGTAGACAGCGCGCCGCGCAGATACTCCCCCACGACGGCCTTCTGGGGCGTGCCCGTCGCTTCCAGCGGCGTCGCCATGATGGCGCCGAGCCATTCGCGGATCGCCGGCTGGAAGATCGGCTCCGCGCCGACCGCGCGTGTGATATCGACGGCGACATGGGCCAGGGCCGGCGCCGGACGCTCGAGCCAGCGCTGCGTGAGCCTGTCGGACAGCGTGCGCAAATCGGCGAGGTAACCCGCATTGCCGGACTGCGCGCAGGCCTCGCCATAGTGCAGGCCGCCGCGCGACAGCGACGGGAAGGGCAGGATCTCAACAGCCGTCAGCGTGCCGTCCGTGTCGCTGAACGTCGTCAGGATCGGGCAGAAGGGATTGCCCGGCGCAATGTCGAGATACCCCCCCGCCGCGCCCACGAACGCCTCGCCGATCAGCATGAGCGTCGCGCTGGCGACTGCATATTGATAGGCGCGCGCCACACCCTTCTCCTGCGAAGGCAGGAAGCGCAGGCGCATGTCGAAGGCGTTGATGTACCAGGCATCGCCCAAGTGCGACGGCTTGGCCGCCGCGCGCAGCACGACGGTTTGCGCCTCCGCCTCCGGCAAAGCCTCGCTCTCGACCCGTGCGAGGCGCGCGAAGCTGCGCAGCACGGCCGCTACGGAGGCGGCCCATGCGCTGGTGTCGTCGCCGAGCGTGCCCAAGGCGACGCCGCCGATCTGAATGCCCGCCGCGGCATCGAGGTCGCGCTGCCATGCGATCGCCGCCGGCATCGTCGGTGGCTTGCGGGCAAAGGAGAGCGGTGGCGCGGCCTTGCCGGCCGTCAGGCCGACGCCGCGGGGCGACGGCGCGATCTCGCGGCCTTCGCTCTTGCCGTTCTTGAGATAGTGGACGAGCGGATTGTGGCCGGCGCCGGCGACGTCAGGATACTCCGCAAGATACCACTTCGTACTGAAGCGCGGGCCGGGATCGCGTCCTTCGACCACGCCAAGTTCGAGATAGTGGGCGACCGGATCGAGGCCGCTCGTCGCGGTCTCCGGATATTGCGCCAGATACCATTCGGAATCGAACCACTCCGAGGTCGCCAGCAGCATTGCGTCGCTGACGGCGGGCGCGGCGACCACCGCCTGCTGCGGTGCCACGGGCTTCTTCGCAACGGCTTCGGGCCTGGCCGCCGGCGTGGACCGGGCTGGAGCCGGCTTCGGTTTCGAGGCCTCACCCTTCGCTGCTCCGGCCTTCGGAGGTACAGTCCTGGTCTGACCGTCCGGCTTTTTGGCGGCCGCCGCCTCGGGCTTGCGCTCCGCCGCGGCGCCGCCTGCGACGCTCGCCGCGGTGAGCATGCGTGCGCGCTCGGCGGCGTTCAGTTTCAGTCCGGCGAGGTTCGGTCCGCTCGGGCGGCCTTCCGCCTTGCCGACCCGCAGATAGTGGACCAGCGGATTGAGCCCGGCCCGCGCGACGTCCTTGTTCTCGTTCAGATACCAGCTCGTGCTGAAGCGCGGACCGGGATCGCGGCCTTCCTTGTAGCCCTGCCGCGTGTAGTGCGTCGCCGGATCGACCTCGGCTTCGGCAATGTCCGCGTAGTGCGAGAGATACCAGGCGCGGTTGAAGAGATCGCTCGTCGCGACCAGGGTCACTTCCGCCAGGATACCGGGCACCGCGACGCCCGGCGCCGAACCGGCCGGCGCGATGGCGCGCCCCTCGTCCTTCCCCGAGAGGAGATAATGGACGAGAGGATTCGCGCCTGTGGCTGCAATATCCTTGTGTTCGGTGAGATACCACGCCGTGCTGAAGTGCGGGCCGGGGTCGCGCCCCTCATTCGCACCGCTCGCGAGATAGTGCGCGGCCGGATCGATGCCGGCCGCCGCGATGTCGGGGTACTGCGTACGATACCATTTTGCATCGAACAGATCGCTTTTGTGCAGCAGCGGAATGTTCTCGTCCGGCGCCTTCTCGGCGCGATCCGACGGCTCGATCTGGCGGCCTTCAGACTGACCGGTGCGGAGATAGTGGAGCAGGGGATTGAGGCCCGACCCGGCCACTTCCGGATATCGCGCCAGGTAGGCTCGCGTGCTGAATTTCGGTCCCGGGTCTCGTCCTTCGCGCCCGCCATTGCCGACGAAATGCGCTATCGGATCGCCGCTCGACGCGCGGACATCGGGGTATTGCGCAAGATACCATTCGCGATCGAACAGCCCGCTCGCCGCGACGAGGGCAAGGTCCCTGGGCGACGCTCCGCTGGAGCCGCCGACGAGTTGCCGCTGAATTCGTTTCCAGAAGGCCATAGGGATCAGCGCCGCTGAGCCGGACAGGTTGCGAAGGGGTACATCGATCAGCTCAGGCCGAGGCGCAGGAAGTCGTGGACGTTGACGATGCCGATCGGCTGAGGCCCGGCGCTGGTGTCGTCGTCGACGACGAACAATGCGGTGACCTTGCTCGTGTTCATGTATTTCAGCGCGTCCTCGGCCAGTGTCGATCCGGCGATATAGCGCGGGTTCATGGACATGACGTCCCGCGCGACCGCCGTCGTCAGCTTCTCCAGATTGCGCCTGAGATCGCCGTCGGTGATGACCCCGATCAGCTTGCCGCCGTCCGCTATCCCGGCGACGCCGAAGCTCTTCGAGGTCATCGTCACGATCACCTCGGACATCGGCGTGCCCGGCTCGACCAGCGGCAGGCGGTCGCCGCGATGCATGATCTCGGACACTTTCATCAGCCTGAGGCCGATGCTGCCGCCCGGATGCAGCAGGCGGAAATCGTCGCGCGAGAAACCGCGCTGCTCCATCGCCGCCATCGCGAGCGCATCGCCGAGCGCCAGCGTCATGGTCGTCGATGTCGTCGGCGCGATGCCGACCGGGCAGGCCTCCGGCGCCGACGGCAGGACGAGCGGGATGTTCGAGTTGCGAATCAGCGTCGATTGCGGGTTCGACGAGATGCCGATGAGCGGGATGCGCAGGCGCGCGGCATGCTTGATCACCGGCAGCAGCTCGGCCGTTTCGCCGGAATTGGAGATGAGGATCACGACGTCGCTGCGCGAAATCATGCCCATGTCGCCATGGGCGGCTTCGGTCGCGTGGACGAAATAGGCCGGGGTCCCGGTCGACGCTAGCGTCGCCGCAATCTTGTTGCCGACATGGCCCGACTTGCCGATGCCGCAGACGATGGCCCGGCCGGTCAGGTTGATCAGTGCCTTGGTGGCGGAGACGAAGTGGTCGCCCAGGCTCTGGCGCAGGAGCCGGAGGCCTTCCGTCTCCAGTTCGAGCGCCTTCAGGCCGGCGTCGAGGATGGCCGTGTCCAGTTGATCGGGACTCGCGATCTCCTGGACCTTCAGCTCTGTCATACGAGACGCCCCACCGCTCGATGCTGCCGGAAAAACGCCCGGATTGCCCTATGCACACACATTGCTTTCGCTTTGCCAAGTGGGCATGCTGCAACGCGAAAGCGTCTATACAGTCCTGCCTCCGGCATGTACACGCCCGCAAGGCTGGGACTGCCTCCTAACCGGTTGCTGCAAGGGCGAATTCACCTCATGCCGAAGAGTCTGAAGCTATATGTCGGGTATGACAGCCGCGAGGATATCGCGTGGCAGGTCTGCCGCCATTCCCTGCTGCGGCACACCAAGGCGAAGGTCGAATTGTATCGTCTGGTGCAGCCTATGCTGCGCGAGCTTGGCCTCTACACCCGCCCCGGCGACAATGCGACCACGGAATTCTCGCTGACCCGCTTCCTGACGCCCTATATCGCAGCCCATGACGGGTGGAGCGTCTTCATGGACTGCGACTTCCTGTGGACTGCGGACGTGACGACGCTGCTCGACCATCTCGACGACAGCAAGGCGGTCTATGTGGTGAAGCACGACTACATCCCGCGGGCGGCGATCAAGATGGATGCCCAGGTGCAGACCAGCTATCCGCGCAAGAACTGGTCGTCCTTCATGGTCTTCAACGGGGCACACCCGGCGGTGAAGGCGCTGACGCCCGAGGTCGTGAACACGCAGAGCCCGGCCTATCTGCATCGCTTCGGCTGGGTTCCTGACGACAACCTGATCGGCGAATTGCCGCTCACCTGGAATTTCCTCGAGGGCGAGTATCCCAAGCCCGAAAAGGCGCCCAACGCCATCCACTACACCAATGGCGGGCCGTGGTTCCCGAATTGCCAGGACGTCGACTACGGCGATCTCTGGCGCGCCGAGCGCGACATGTACGAACGCTCGCTGACGCAATCCGTCGCGGCCTGAGGCATGTCTCTCGTTCTGGTGACGGGCGGAGCCGGATTCATCGGCTCGCACCTGACGCGCGGCCTGCTGGCGGCGGGCTATGCGGTTCGCATTCTCGACACTCTCTCGCCGCAGATTCACGGCGGCGTGCCGTCCGGCCTCGACTGGCTCGCCCAGCCGGGCATCGAGTTCCGGCGCGGCTCCGTGACGTCGCATCGTGACCTCGCCGATGCGCTGAACGGGGCGGAGTTCGTCGTCCACCTGGCCGCCGAGACCGGCACCGGCCAGTCGATGTACGAGATCGCCAAATACAACGACGTCAATGCCCAGGGCACCGCGGTGCTCCTCGATATCCTGGCGAACACGGCCCAGCGCAGCGTGCGCCGGGTCGTGCTGGCCTCCAGTCGCTCGATCTATGGCGAGGGCGCCTATGTCTGTCGCGCCTGCTCGCCGCAGGTTCGCGTGTGGCCGGGCAGCCGTCCCGCCGAACAGCTCCGCGCGCACCGCTGGGAATTTCCGTGCCCGTCCTGCGGGGCGGACATGGAGGCTGTCCCGACCCGCGAGGACGACCGGATCAGCCCCGCCTCGATCTATGCCGCAACCAAATACGCCCAGGAGCAGTTGATAGCGATCTCCTGCGGATCGCTCGGTATCGGCTTCGTCAATATGCGCTTCCAGAATGTCTATGGCGAGGGCCAGTCGCTCCAGAACCCCTACACCGGCATCCTCTCGATCTTCTCGACGCGCATCCGCCGCGGGCTCCATTTGCCCCTGTTCGAGGACGGGCAGGAGTCGCGTGACTTCGTCCATGTCGAGGACGTGGCCAATGCCGTGATCGCGGCGCTGCGCAGCGACGTTACGGCCGCCGCGATCAATGTCGGATCGGGCATCAAGACGAGCGTGCAGGACGTCGCCGAGAAACTCAGCGCGGCCTTCGGTCGCGCGCCGGATCTCAAGATCACGTCCGAATTCCGCCTCGGCGATATCCGGCACAATTTCGCCGACGTGGGGCGGCTGCGCGACCTGCTGGGCTATGTGCCCGCCATCAGCCTGGACGACGGCCTGAAGCGCTTCGCCGCGTGGGTCGGGACGCAGCCTTTGCCGGAAGACCGGTCGCAGGCGGCCAATGCGGAGCTTCAGGCACGCAAGCTCATGGGTTGACCGGCGCGGCGCGCTGGCGAAAACCGCTGCGGCGTGGTTCAAGCAGGCGGGACGACTTCGAGTTCGATCAATCTCTACAAGGTGCGGGGAATGGACATGGCTGTTGAGCAGACGGGCTGGGATGACGATGCGGATCTCAAGCCGATGAACGTGACCGAGACCTTTGCCTCCGGCTTCCAGGTGCAGTCCAACGGCAACAATTTCGGCCTTGTGCTCCAGAAACTGAGGGCCCTTGGCGACGAGGCCGGCAATGCCCAAAGCTTGAGGCAGGAAGCCTTCAGCATCGTCTGGATGAGCCCGCAGGCAGCCAAGGATCTCGGCTACATGCTCCAGGACGCGATCCGGGCGCACGAAGTCGAGCATGGCGCGATCAAGACCGCGCTTTCCAAGACCCGCATGAAGGGCTCGTAACGCGAAGCCCATCGTTCAGTGAGCCCTGCCACTGCCAAGATGACCGGTCGGCAGGGCGAAACACGCCAGATCGCGCGAGGATGAGATGGCAGAGTCGGGACCGAGAAGCTTCGACTACATCATCGTCGGCGCCGGTTCGGCCGGCTGCGTCCTCGCCAACCGGCTTTCGGCGGACCCGGCAAAGAAGGTCCTGCTGCTGGAGGCCGGGCCGCGCGACAAGTCGATGATGATCCACATGCCGGCCGGCGTAGGCCGGCTATTGTCGCAGCGAACGAAGTTCAACTGGTACTACGACACCGAGGGCCAGCCGCATCTCAACAACCGGCGGCTCTATTGGCCGCGCGGCCGGGTGCTGGGCGGTTCGTCGTCGATGAACGGCATGATCTACATCCGCGGTCATGCCCGCGACTACGACCAGTGGCGACAGCTCGGCCTTGACGGCTGGGGCTTCGCGGACGTGCTGCCCTATTTCAAGCGCGCGGAATCGAACGAGAACGGCGAGGACGATTTCCATGGTGCCGACGGTCCGCTGCGCGTCAGCAACGCGAAGTCCGGCCACCCCGTCTTCCGCACCCTGATACAGGCCGGCGTCGAGGCGGGCCATCCGCAGACGGACGATTTCAACGGATTCATGCAGGAAGGGATGGGCGCCTATCAGCTCACCATCCACGGCGGCCAGCGCTGGAGCGCGGCGCGCGGCTATCTGACGCCGGTGCTCGCCCGCCCCAACCTGACCGTCGAGACCGAGGCGCTGACGACGCGCATCCTGTTCGAAGGCACGCGCGCCGTCGGCGTCGAATACGCCCAGCGCAAGCAGCGGGTCGAAGCGCGGGCGGCCGCCGATGTGATCCTCTCATGCGGGGCCGTCAATTCGCCGCAGACGCTGCTGCTTTCGGGCATCGGCGACGCCACCTATCTCCGCAAGTTCGGCATACCGGTCGTCGCCGACCTGCCGGGCGTCGGACAGAATCTCCAGGACCATCTCGACGTGATGGTTCGCTATGAGGCGACGCAGCCGATCACGCTCTACGCGCAGCTTGCGAGCCCGACGAAGCAGATCCGGACCGGTCTACAATATCTCCTGTCGAAGACCGGGGCGGGCGCGCAGAACGGCCTCGAGGCGGGCGGCTTCCTCAAGAGCCGGCCGGATCTCGAGGTGCCCGACCTTCAGCTCCACTTCGTCAACGCGCTCATGGTCGATCACGGGCGATCGCGCCCTGACCGGCATGGTTTCACGCTCCATGTCTGCCAGCTTCGTCCGGCGAGCAAAGGCTTCATCGCGCTGAAGTCGACCGACCCGCTCGCCCCGGCGCTGATCCAGCCGAATTACCTGGCGGTCGAGAGCGACCGCGTTGCCCTGCGTGAAGGCACCAGGATCGCCCGCGGGATATTCAAACAGAAAAGCTTCGACGCCTTCCGCGGGCCGGAGCTGGCGCCCGGCGCGCATGTCCAGACGGACGCGGAGGTCGACGCCTGGATTTCGCGCAGCGCCGAGACCATCTACCATCCGGTCGGTACGGCGAAGATGGGCAATGACCCGATGGCTGTGGTGGACGCCCAACTGAAGGTGCGCGGAGTCGAAGGGCTGCGCGTCGTCGATGCGTCGGTGATGCCGACCTTGGTGGGCGGCAATACCAACGCCCCGACCATCATGATCGCGGAAAAGGCGGCGGACATGATCCTCGGCAAGGCGCCGCTGCCGCCCCAGAACGTGAAGATCGCTGAAGATGTCGAGCCGCGAAAGGTGGCCTGAGCTATGAAACGCATGGTGCTGGTGATGGCGTCGGTGCTGGCGGTGATGCCGGCGTCAGCGGCACAGGCTCTCGACTTCGGGGGCTGGTGCGCCGAAGTCGCCCACTTCTCGCCCGACCGCTGCCTGGAGGGGCAGGCGGAGGACAAGATGGCCTATGACCGCTATCTGAAGGCGATCCATCTCTACGACAACGAGAAGATCCGGAAGCAGAACAGCCGCAAGATCGAGGCTGATCGCGTCAACCGCATGGGTGTCGTGACCTCGGACCAGCGGCCCACGGAAGGCGCCGCCGACCCGCGCTAGGCGGCATTGACGGCAAGCTTGTCGCCAATCGCCTTGCTGCCGTCCACGATGCGCAGGAACGAAACGCGCGTCTCCCGGCCGGCGACGAAGGCCGGTGCCGCGGCCGGCTCCCTGGTGACGCCGAGCGACGGGGTGATGACGCCTTCCAGCGTCTGCGAAATCAGCGTCGCGCCCTGGCGGAGCGCCTGGTCGTCGGCGGTGATCATCGCGCCGAGAATGCGCGTCACCTGGCCGTTCGCGTCGCAAAGCGGCAGCAACAGCACCTGAAACGGCACGGCCTGGCCGTCGAGCGTCGCGGCATTGCCCCGCAGCACCAGCGGCTCGGGCTTCTGGAGGCAGCGATTGAGGCTGGAGAGAACCTGCGCGTGCTGCTGCGACGGCCACAGGCGGACAAAGTCGTGGTCGCGAAGTTCGCGGCCGTAACGGGCGCAGACGCGCGTGCCTGCCAGGCGGAAGCCGAACACGGCGCGGTCGAGCCGCTCCAGGATGAACAGGTCGGCGAGATGGGACTTGAGGGCCCGGGGGTCTATCGCGTTACGGGCCGGCACGCTGTCATTGGCGGCGAGCGAGCGCCAGTAGGTGTAGATCGACTTGACCGCGGCTTCCCGCATTTTGCGCCCCATCTGTTCAGTCGGCGCCGGTCTGCGGCTTGCCGATGGCCGGTACGTAGCAGGAGCCATGCCATGGCCGGCGCGGCCGCTCCTGTGTGTAACTTCCATCGAATCAAGGACTTAGCATGTCCCAGTCCCTCGCAGGACGGGACGGCTGCGCCGCCGGACGGGGTTAACCTTTGCCAAAGGTTTCCACGGCCCCGGGAGGGTGATGGGTTAGTGTCTCAAAACGGCACGCCCGTCCGCAGGGATTCATTCGATGCGTATCTCCCGTCTCCTCGCCGCCACCGTCTTCACGCTGGGCTGCGCGACATTCGGTCCCGCCACAGCCCAGGACAGCATGGGCGGCTTCGACAAGGCCTATACGAATCGCGGCAACGCCTTCGGCCATGGCCTCTGGGGCAATGGGCGCGGCACGGCTTTGCCGGTCCCGGATCGCGGGTCGGACTTCGGCTTCTATTACGGCCAGCCCTATGACGGCGGCGCGACCCTCTTCGGCACCGGCTTCTGGGCGGCGGAGGCGATCGCGCGCCAAGCCGAACGCGGCGGCGACCGCGACCGGCGTCACGAGCGCCTTGGCGACCGCGATTTCGGCCACGGTCCGCTGGGGGACAAGGTCGCCGGCAAGGGCGACCACAAGCCGCCCAAGGACGATCACGGCGGACACAAGCCGCCGAAGCACGAGCACAAGCCGTACGACAAGGAAAAGGTCCGCTACGTCCCCTATGGCCGAACCGAGACCTTCCTGGTTCCGCGCCGCTCGACCACGGTCGTCGTGATCCAGGAGAAGCGCACCGAGGAACTCGGACAGCTCCACGTCACCACCGCCCGCCGCAGCGAGACCTTCAGCGCCATCTGCCTCGACGGCAAGGGCAACGAGCATCTCGCGATCCTGAGCACGGGCGACAGCGATGACGACGCTTATGCCGGCGAAGTTTTCCGCTGCGAGGGCGATCAGATGCTCCGCGTCAGCTACGACAGCGGCGCCGCCGACATCGTGGGTTCGGTCCGCACCGGCGACGGCACCTCCTACAAGGACTGCGACAGCGGCGACGCCCTGATCCGTACCGGCTCGGGCGAACTCGTCTGCGCCGCCAAGCGCCCGATGAGCCGCGCCGCCGAGCGTGAACTCGCCCGCGAATATGGCGGCTACGACGCCGAGATCGCCGGCGGCTATGACGACGGAGCAGGCTATGGCCCCGGCGGCGATGTGGTCGACCTGACCGGCCTGGAGCTGACCGGCGGCATCGGCAACTAGGCTTCGGCTGGCGCACGCGGCGTTCTCTTGTAGAATGCCGCCGCCGCCCGATGGGCGCGTGAGGATCGGGACGCGTCCACATGAGTCAGCCTGCGTTGCGTACAGCCGCCGTCGACGCCCCCGCGCGTGACGGCATCGGTGCGCCCTGGCTGAAGGACCGGCCCTGGATCGACGACGAGTCGCAGGACATCGAGCCCTACATCGCCCATCTTCCCGCGGACCGCCGCAACACCATGCGGACGCGCCTGGAGACGTGGCGGTCAGAGGGCGTGCTCGTCTTCGAAAATGTCGTACCGCGCGACCTCCTCGATGCCTTTCTGCACGATCTGGAGGAGCTGAAGGCAGAGCCGCGGCGCTATCACGTCGAGATCAACCATACGGGCCGGAAATTCTTCGCCGACGACGAGAGCCAGGATCTTTCGCGCGCCGACTTCAACGACACCTTCTTCCGCATCTGCCAAATCCACTGGCTCTCGAAGGCTGCCTCGCGTCTGGCCCTGGTGCCGGAGGTCGCGGAGTTCATCAGCATCATCTTCCAGCAGCCTGCGGTCGTAATGCAGACGCTGACCTTCCTGAAGAGCAGCCAGCAGCCGCCGCATATCGACTATCCCTATGTGCGGGCCCAGAGGCGGCTCGCCTTCATGCTGGCGTCGTGGATTCCGCTGGAAGACGTGCACCCGGATGCCGGCCCGCTCGCCTACTATCCCGGCGGCCACAAACCGGAGGCCTCCGGCTTCTTCGAATGGAATCCTGGCGAAATTCTTCAGAACTCGGGCAGCACGAAGCATCCGAACGATTTCGCCGCCTATCTGCGCGGACGGATGACTGCGCGCGGCATCGCCGCCAAGACCTTTCTGCCGCGTAAGGGCGACGTGCTGTTGTGGCACGGCAATCTGCCGCACGAGGGCACGCGAATCCGCAACACCGCGCTCACGCGCCGCTCGCTCGTGACGCATTACACCAGCCTCGACGGCGTTCCGGTCTGGTGGCAGAGCTTCATGGGCGACGCCGCCCGTGTCGCGGTCGAGAATGCGTATGGCAGGTCGGTCGAGCCGGCGAGCGCGCCGAAAGTGAAGCTGCCCAGTTGGCACACATGAGTTCGGCGCTGCCCAAGCTGACCTTCGTCGGGCACCCTTTTTCCACGACCGGCGTCGGCGAGCAGTTGCGCTCGCAGGTCCGCGCGGCTGCCTCGATGATGCTGAATCCGACGGTCTATGACGTCTTCCGCTACGCCGCGCGGGAGGACCCGGACTTCATCCAGTTCGGCGCGGATTTCGAAACGCCGCAGATCGGCGACGGCGTGCGCGTCTTCCACGTCAACGGCGACGAAGTGGAGCCGGTGCGCAAGGCGCTGGCGGAACGCGGCCAGGCCTTCGAGGGCGGCACGAACGTCATCGTGCCTGCGTGGGAGCTGCCCGTCTATCCCGAGCGCTGGGTCGCGGCGCTGCGCCAGTTCGACGAGGTGTGGGCGTTGTCGCGCTTCATCCAGTCGGCGCTGGCCGCGGCGGGCGTCGAATCGCACTTCGTCGGCCAGTCGATCGAGACGCCGCGCCGGCCGCTTCTGTCGCGGCGCTATTTCGGCATCCGCGAAAGCGCTTTCGTCTTCCTGCATTTTTTCGACACGACGTCTTTTGCGACCCGCAAGAATCCCGCCGGCGTCGTCGAGATGTTCAAGCGGCTGCGCGCGCGCCATCCCTATGCCGACATCCAGCTCGTGCTGAAGATGAAGACCGCCGAGGCGGTTGCCGAACACTGGCGCACGCAGCTTCGCGCCGAGCTGCCGGAAGCCGTGCTGTTTGACGCCGTGCTCTCGGCCCACGAGACGCAGAGCCTCATCGCCGCCGCTGACTGTTTCGTGTCGCTGCACCGTTCGGAAGGCTTCGGCCGCGGACTCGGCGAGGCGATGGCGATGGGCCGCATCGCGCTCGGCACGCGCTGGTCAGGCAATCTCGATTTCATGACGGACGCGGATTCGCTGCTGGTCGATGCGACGCTCATCCCCGTCGGTGCCGACGAATACCCGGCCTGGGAAGGGCAGAGCTGGGCTGATCCCGATCTCGATCATACCGTGCGCCTGATCGATGGTCTCTGGGATGACCTGCCGCGTCAGCGCCGTCTCTCGCGTGCGGCTGCAACGGCGGCGCTGGCCAGGTCCGGCGACCGAGCGGTCGGCGTGCGCATCCTCGAACGCCTGCGTGCCATCGGGTCGACGGTGCCGATGCGCGAAGCGGAGCCGGCGTTGTGAGCACACCGCCCAATACCGGTGGCCGCTCCATCCGTCGCCTCGCGAAAAAGATGCTGGGCCTCGAGGCGGTGCGCCCGTCCGATCCCGGCAGCCGCAAAGCGTTTCGTGCCTTCACCGAGTCACCGTTCTACGAGGCGCCGCTCGCCGAACTGCATATGACGCGCGCCGGCATTACCGCGGCGCAGCTCGAGGACTGGTACTGGTCGCTACCGATCGACGCGCGGCCCAGCTTCTCGCCCTATTTCGATCCCGCTTTCTATCTCGCACGCTATCCCGACATCGCGCAGTCCGGCGCCGATCCACAGCTTCACTTCTTCCTCACCGGCTTTCATGAAGCGCGCGCACCGCATCCGCTGATCGATCTCGAATTCATGGCGCAGGAGCGCTTCGATCTGCTGAACCCGTCGGCCAAGCGCGAGATGCTGCCGATGATGATCGACGGCGATGTCGTGACGACGACACCTTATATCGATCTCGACCATTGCCGCGCGACGCTGTCGGATGCGGAGAACGCCGCGGGCGTGCTGCGCACGATCCTGCGCCAGGGCATCGCCGAACTCGGTTCGCTCAATCCTTATCTCGATCCGGTGTTTTACGTCCGGCGCTACCCGGACGTGCCGCATGACTCGCACGCGGCGTCGATCCACTACATCCGCTACGGCGATGCGAGCGGGCGCCAGCCGAGCGATCGCTTCGATGCGGAGTGGTACATCAACATGTACCCGGACCTTCGCAAGGCCGGCATGCCGCCGCTCTATCACTATATGCGCTATGGGCGGCGCGAGGGCCGGCCGATGCGCCGGCCGGTGCACATCAACGTCATCCAGACGGCGGTTGGCGAGGCGACGGCGTCCTATCAGCCGCTCCCTGAACGCCCCGAGATCGTGCTGGAGGAATATGCCGGCCTGAAGTCCGCCATCGCGGCGGCGCGCGACGCCAGGGTGCGTGCCGTCGTGGAGACGGATTTGCGGGTTGCCGCGTTCGATGGGGAGCTGTCCTTCGCCGACCTCAAGCTCGGGACCTCGGCGGAGCCGCGCCTCTCGATCGTCGTGCCCGTCTATAACGCGGTGCGCCAGACCTTCGAGTGCCTGTGGTCGATCATGAAGCACCCGCCGACCGTGCCCTACGAGGTGTTGCTGACCGACGACGCCTCGCCGGACGAGGCCGTCGCGGCCTTCGCGAATGTGACCGGCCTTCGCTATCTCCGGCAGGCGCGCAATCTCGGCTTCCTCGCCAACAGCAACGACGCTTACACCCAGGCGAAGGGCGCCCTTGTCCTGCTCCTGAACAGCGACACCCAGGTCCTCGCAGGCGCGCTCGACGCGCTGATACGGGAGATGGAGAGCGCGCCGGATATCGGCGCCGCCGGGCCGCTGATCCTCTATCCGAATGGCCGGGTGCAGGAAGCGGGCTGCGTCATCCATGACGACGGCAGCACAGAGATGGTGGGGCTGAATCTCAGCGGCGAGACACCGGACTTCGCCCGCTCCCGCGACGTCGACTATTGCTCGGGCGCTGCGCTCCTCGTGCGGCGCGAGGCCGTGGCGGGCGAGCTCTTCGATCCGCTCTTCGTCCCGGCCTATTGCGAGGATGTCGACCTCTGCCTGCGAATCCACGCCGCCGGCTATCGCGTCCGCTACTGCCACGAGGCGCGCGTGCTGCATCATCTCAGCGTTTCGACGCGCCAGGGCGACGAGCAGCGCCGCGTGCAGACCTCTTACGGCAACCAGCATCGTCTGCTGGAGAAATGGGGGGACCGTCTCGCCGATCTCAGCGCCGTGCGGGCGCTCGCGTTCTATCTGCCGCAATTCCACCCCTGTCCGGAGAACGATCTCTGGTGGGGCAAGGGGTTCACGGAATGGCGCAACGTCGCGAAGGCGCAGCCGAAATACGAGGGCCACTACCAGCCGCATCTGCCGGCCGATCTCGGTTTCTATGATCTCCGCATTCCCGAGGTGATGGGCGAGCAATATCGCCTTGCGCAGCGCTACGGAATCGAAGGCTTCTGCGTCTATCGCTACGATTTCTCGGGGCAGAAGATCCTCTCGGCGCCGCTGGAGAATCTCCTCAAGCGGCCTGATATCGCCTTCCCGTTCTGCGTTTGCTGGGCGAATGAGAACTGGACCAAGCACTGGGACGGCGGCGAGCGTGCGCTGCTCCTCGCGCAGGATTACTCCGAAGCGCATATGCGCGGCGTCGCGGAGGACGCTGCGCAGCTCGCCCAGGACCCGCGCTACATCCGCGTCAACGGCAAGCCGCTCTTCCTGCTCTACCGTCCGCTGCTCGTACCCGATCCGGCGCTCTTCGCCTGCCTTACACGCGAAGCCTTTGCAGCGGCAGGGCATGACGGCGTCCATCTCGTCTATGTCGAAAGCATGGAGGCGGTGCGCGCGAATGTGCGGCCGGCCGATATCGGCTTCGACGCAGCCGTAGAGTTTCCCCCGCACGGCATCGGCGTATTGAACGACGATCCGACGCCCTCGGTAGGCAGCGCCTGGCAGGGCCATCGCTACGACTATGCCGAAACGGTGCGTGCGGCGATCGCGCGACCGGGCGCAGCGTATCCGCGCTATCCCGGTGTCTTCGTGTCGTGGGACAACACGCCGCGCCAACCCGACAAGGGCACCAGTTTCGACGGCGCGACGCCGGCACGTTTCCAGGCTTACTGCGAAGCCAAGATCGCCGAGGCCAAGGCGCTGCACTTCGGCGAAGAGCGGCTGCTCTTCATCAATGCGTGGAACGAATGGGCGGAGGGCGCCCATCTGGAGCCGGACGCGGTCTTCGGCCACCGCTGGCTCCAAGCATTCGAGCGCGCCCTTGCTGGTGCAAAGGCGCGCCCGAAGCGTTGACTGGGCAAGGCGGCTTTCGCCGCCCGTCCGGTCGTTACGGCGTGAATTTCGTCTTGAAGGTCGCGTTGTTGCCGACCGCGGCAACCGTCGCGTTCACGTCGCCGCCGACATTGTTCAGGTCGACTTCGACCGCGGCGTAGACGTTGGCCGGGTTGGCCTGAGTGTTGCCGAACCAGGCACCTGCCGTCTGCGCATCGACCGAGACGTTGTTCGCGATTGTCGTCGCCGACAGGTCGATGTTCCCGCCGATGCTGTTGCCGGCCAGGCCGACAACGGCGAACGGATCGGTCGTATTGCACTTCTGCACGTTGTCGATCGAGACCTTGCCCGAGTGGCCGGTCGTCATCGACGCGTTGTTGCAGATCGTAGCGGCCGACAGATCGACATTGCCGCCGACATTGGTCAGCGGACCCTTCGTCGTCGAACCGAGATCGGCGAGCTGGGTCTGCTGGTTCAGGATGCGGGTTGAGCCGTCCGTTTCCGAGATCCAGTTGTTGCCGATCGAGACCGTCGAGGCCTTGAAGTCCCCGGCGATGTTGAAGCCCGAGAATACCGCGCGGGCGAAAACGGTGCTCCAATTATACTGCCAGTTGTTGGCGAGCACGGTGAAGCCGTCGACATTGTACTCGGAGTCGGCCTTGGCCATGCCGCTCACGGCGAACGCCGCAACGGTCGCGGCTAGGATGGTCTTCGTCTTGTTCACTGAATTGCTCCCGTAGCGTCGTGGTGGTGGGAATAAACTCGCTCGCGAGGAGTCCTCCCCCGCAGTAGCGTCGGCAGCAACCTGCGTGCCATGCGGTGTTCGGAAGCACCTCTGCGGATTGGGCGGGTGGCAATGGTTACTTTTGAGGTTCCAGCAACGACACCTGTGCCAGACGCCTGCGGTAACCTAAACGAATTCCATTTCGGTACAGGCCTGCGGTGCGCGCAAAAAAGAAGCGCCCTTCAGAGGCGCTTCTTCAATCTCTGCTGGTTGGCTTCTGATCAGTCGACCGAGTCGCGCAGCTTCGGCAGGTCGGCGTTCGGGTCGCTGCTCGAATAGCCCGCATAAGGATCGGCGCGCTTCGCTTCGACGACACGGCGGTCGGCGATCGCGCGCTTCACCGGCGGCGGGGCCCTCATCTCTCCCTCGGCCGCCAGAGGGTCCTTGCCGCCGCAGGAAGCCGGATCGACGCCGATCTGGCGCGAGATCATCTCCAGTACGCCGCGTTCGATCACGGTACGCACCGCGAGCTGGATCGGCTCGAGGGCGCGCTCGCCGACGCCGACGTCGATGATCGTGCCGTTGAGGAAGTCGAACACGCCGGCCGAAATCTCGCGGCCGATAATCTGCTTCTGGTAGGAGATGACGTCCACGACCTCGAGCGTGTTCGTGTTCACCAGGCGCATGTCGATCGCCACGTTCATCACATACGCCTTGTAGCCCATCTGTCCCTTGGCGCCGGTCTCGGCGGGATCGGAGCCGAAGGCGTCTGCGCCGACCGAGCGGATGTTGTAGTTCAGCTCGGTGATGCCGCCGACGAGGTAGAAATCCGAACCGGGAAACTGGCCGGCCGTGATCGTGCGGAAGCTCTGGTCGGGCGTGCCGTTGCCGATCAACCGGTTGTTGGCATATTTGAGCTCGAGCTCGGCGACCGAGGTGTCAAAGCGCTCGACCAGCGCGGCGCCCGTCTTCGCGAGGGCCGACATCGCCATCAGCGCGGCACCCTGCGTCACGCGGCGGCCGCCCTCGTATTCTTCCTTGCCGGTGTAGTCGGCGATCTGGCCGACGGCGATCCGCAGCGGGCGGCGCTGAGACATCATGTGGCCGGCCATGCAGCGCAGCGAGGCGGAGTAAGGTGTTTCGTTCGAGACGACCGGCGCCGTGCCGATGGGCACCGCATAGCGGCCGTCCGAGCCGGCGACGGGGCTGACGCAGGCGCCCAGCATGGTGGCAGCGGCCATGAGGGCAGCCAGCGGCTTTGCGGCGAAGCGGCGGGCGCGGCCCGTGGTGTGGGTCTTATTCAAGGTTCAGCCCCCCGTTCAGGACCACGGTCTGATTGCCCGAGTTGTCCTGGTGCGAATTGACGACGACGACGTTGTTGTTGCCGGCAACGACGACGTTCAGCGAGTTGCCGATGACGCTGGCGTTCACGCCGCTCGACGAATTCCGGCGGCCGACGCCGTAGGTCAGGCCGTCTTGGCTGGAGTAGGTACCGCCGTTGACATACATGCCGTTGACGATGACGCGGTTGCCGCTGGCGTCGCGGGTCGAACCGACCATGGGCTGGTTTTCCTCACCCGGCGTCGTGCCGTAAGGACGCGCCATCACATCGGCGCCGTCGCCGGACGAACGGCGCACGACCTGCGCGGAAGCGATGGTCGCGACGGAAAGCGAGAGCACCGCGATCGCGGCGACGGAAGATAGCAATGCGGAGCGAGCAGTCATGGCGTCGCCTTCGGGCCTTGGGTTCACAAGGCCCCGGCTGCAACGCATATGCCATTCGTCCTATCGCGCTCCGAAGCGAGTGCGCGCGGGGAACACGATGGTGAATGCGAAGTTGACGTTCTCGCGGCGGCGCATCTTCAACGCGGTGCGAGCGGCCGGAATTGCCCCGCAATGCTCCATTCCCGTACGCATTTGCGCAGGGCGGCGAATTGTCGTTTACCTTACCCGCTGCCTGGCGAGGTCCTGTGATGAAAAAGCTGGAGTTCTTCTTCGACTGCTCGAGCCCGTGGACCTACCTCGCCTTCGCGCGGGTGCAGGCGGTCGCAGAGCGTACCGGCGCCACCATCGTGTGGCGGCCGATTCTCGTCGGCGGCGTCTTCAACGCGGTGAACCAGCAGCTCTACGAGAAGCGCGCAAACCCCGATCCGCGCCAGCGCACATACTACAACAAGGACATGCAGGACTGGGCGAAGCTCTGCGGCGTGAAGATCACCTGGCCGCCGTCGGTCTTTCCGGTCAATTCGGTGTCGGCCATGCGCGGCGCTTTCTACGCGCTCGACCGGGGCAAGCTCGTTCCCTACGCAAAAGAAGTCTTCGAGGCCTATTGGGGCCGCAACGAGGATATCTCGCAGCGGGACGTGCTGCGCCGGTGCGCCGAGAGCGTCGGCCTCGACGGCGCGGCCTATCTCGATGCACTGGACGACCCGGCGAACAAGGCGCGGCTGCGCGAAGCGACCGACGAGGTGATCGCGCGAGGCGGCTTCGGCTCGCCCACCATGTTCATCGGCGACGACATGTATTTCGGCAATGATCGTCTGCCGCTCGTCGAAGCCGCATTGACGAGCCAGTCTTGAGCGATCCTTTCCTGAACCGTCGCGCCGAGCCGCTCTTCCTCGTGCCGTGGCCGGTTCCCGCTTTTGCGGGGACGTTCGTTGCGATCCATGCGCTGGTGTCGCTGGTGCCGATCTATTGGAAGGGATGGATCTACCAGACTTTCAGCCTGGTCCCGACCAAGTTCCTGCTCGACCAGGCCGATGTCGTTGCGCTCGCCTTCTCGAACCTGCTGACTCATGGGTTTCTGCACTATGACTGGCTGCACGTCGCCTTCAACGTCGCCTTCCTGCTCGCGGCGGGCGGACCGGTCATGCGCAATTGCGGCGCGGTGCGGATGTGGCTGCTCTTTGCCGTCTGCGTGATCGCGGGCGGGGTCTTGCATGTCGCAGTCTATTGGAATGAACCGGCGACGGTGATCGGCGCATCGGGCGGCGTCGGCGGGCTGCTGGCGGCAGCCCTGCGTTACCGCACCCGCAAATTGTCGCAGGGCGAAATCGTCGCGCCGATCACGCGAGGTCCGGTTGCGTCGTTTGCGCTGTTCTGGCTGGGACTGAACCTCGCCTTCTTCCTGTGGGAAAAGATAGGCGGCAGCCCGCTCGGCGGGATTGCGACCATGGCGCATATCGGGGGCTTTCTTGCCGGCCTGTTCCTGGCGCCTGTGATGGTGCGCGGCGCCCGTGCGCAATCCTGGCCGCGGCGGACTTGAACCGGCGAAATGCAGGGCCACCTTGAAGGTGGATTGACGGAGACGACCATGAACGCCGAGCGTACCGCTGGCCCGCTGCCCGAAAATGCGGATTCGCAGCCCTTTCCCTGGACGCGCCTGGCGCTCGCGGTCTTCTGCGCCCTCGCGCTGTGGCTCGTCTTCTGGGCCGTATTGCTGGTTGCCGCGGCGCGCTTCGTGCTGCGCATTTTCGATGCGGAAGGGCCCGATACGCTCCAGACGTTTGCCGCGGGCCTCGGGCGCTACGCCGGCCACGTCGCGGGCTATCTCACCTTCGGACGCGACGACCGTCCCTTTCCCTTCGGCCCGCTGACCTGACCGCACTTGACAGGGCCTGGCGCACCGCACATCCGACAGCATGGGTGAAGCAGGAGCGTGGCCCCGGGGCATGTCCGCCTGTCGGACGAATAAGCAGCGCGCGGTGCGTGCGGCCTTTCGCGCGTGAGCGAAGCGCACGCGCTGGAACCTGCGCTTGCCGCGGAGCGCTCCGTCCACCTGGCCAAGCTCGCGGGCGTGACCGGCGAGACGGGCTGTTCGTCCTTCGTGGCCTTCGCCTGGCTCGATCGTCTGGAGCGCCTCTCTCCTGACGCCGCCCGGGCGATCGCTGCCGATCGCGCTGCCGTGTATGAGTGGTATCTGCGCGTCTACGCGCCCTCCCAGGCGCCGGCGCGTGCCCCGTTGTCGGCGGCGGATAGGGCGTGGCTGCTATCGGAAGCCACCTTCCCCGGCATCCCCTTTCCCGTGCCACGCGTGGTGTCATGGTTCGCGCTTCGTCCGCACTCGGAAGGCGGGCCTCACATGCGCGCCGCCGACGAAGCGGCACTCGCAGCGTGGTGGTGCGATCTCGTAGCGCCTACGCTCAACACGATCCCTGCCTTGTTGCCGGTACGCTATCTGGCGCTGCTCGGGCGCGATGCGCCTCAGGCTTCGGGCATGCCTACTCCAACTCGCCGGCGGTTTGCTTTCGACGTGGAGGTTGCCGGTCCTTTGAGCCGCGCATCGGGCCTCGCACGCGCCGCGCGCGCCACGGTCGCCACGTTTCGTCAGGCCGGTCTCAAGGTGAAAGCGACCGACACGTCGCACGGCCATCTCGCGCTTGCTGATCCCGACTACGCCTCGGAAAGGCCAAGCGAAGGCGAAGCGCCAGCCACCATCTTCCATCTCAACCCCGATACCCTGCCGCTCGCCTTCGCGTTCGGCGCCGACCGCTTTGCCGCACGGCGAGCCGGGCTCTTCTTCTGGGAACTCGATCGCCCGTCGACCGCCGATTTCCTCGGCCTCGACCTGGTCGACGAGGTCTGGGCTGCCAGCCGCTTCGTTCAGGGCGTCTATGCACCGTGGTTCGACGGACCGGTCCCCTATGTCGGCATGGCGGTTGAAGCGGCGCCGGCGAACGGCACGGAGGAGACGCGGGCTGCCTTGCGCCGGGACCTGGGTGTCCCGGCTGAGACCACGGTGTTTGTCGCGACATTCGACGGATATTCCTTCCTCGAACGCAAGAATCCGCTGGGCGCCGTGCAGGCCTTCCGCCGTGCATTTCCCGAACGCGCAGACGTTGTCCTGGTGTTGAAAGGCCATCACCGCCCCGACGACCATGCAGGCGGCGAGGCCGCAGCCTGGCGCGGGATCGACGCAGCGGTGGCTGCGGACGCCCGCATCCGGCTCATCGAGCGGACGCTGCCGCACGAACAGGTGATGCGTCTGGTTTCCGGGGCGGACTGTTATGTGTCGCTTCACCGCTCGGAGGGTTTCGGCCTGGGTCCTGCCGAAGCCATGCTGCGCGGCGTGCCCGCCATCGTGACCGCCTATGGCGGCACGGAGGATTTTTGCGACGACGCGACGTCGCTGCGGATTTCCTGCCGGATGAGTCCCGTTGGCCTCGACGCCTATCTGCATACCGAGCCGGGGCGACTATGGGCCGATCCCGATATCGACCTTGCGGCCGGGGCGATGCGCCGTATCGCGGCCGACCCTGCGTTCGCGCGGCGTCTTGGAGAGGCCGGGCGCCAGGCGGCGGAGCACCATTTCTCCCTCTCGGCAGCCGCCGGGCGCTATGTCGCCGCCCTCGAGCGGCTTATCGCCCAGCCCGGACGCCGCCCGTGAGCGCGCTCCGCCTGATACGGCGACTCGCGCGCCGGCTTGGTTTGGCAAAGCGCCTGCCGCCGCAACCCGCCGCCTTCGATTCCGTCTGGTATCGGCGCCAGGCCGGCAGAACCGCGAATCCGTGGCACCACTATCTCGCGACGGGGTGGCGCGCGGGCTTTGCACCGTCGCCGCTCTTCGACTCCCAACGCTATCTTCGCCTTTATCCCGACGTGGCGCGCGCCGGCATCGAGCCGCTGACGCACTATCTCACCGACGGCTGGCGCGAGGGCCGCTCTCCCCATGCGCTGTTCGATGCCGCCTGGTATGCCGCCCAGCGCGCGGCGATCAGGATTGATCCGCTAACGGATTATCTGCGCGAGGGATGGCAGGCGGGATGCTCGCCGCATCCGCTCATCGACGTTGCCTTCCTTCGCAGCCAGGACAAAGTCGCGCCGACAAGGAGCGACCTCGAAGCCTATCTGGACGTTGGATGGCAGGCCGGGCGCGATCCGCACCCCTATTTCAGCCTCGCGCATTATCGCCAATCCAACCCGGACCTGTGCCCGCCTGAGGTCGAGCCCCTGTCACACTATGCCGGCGGGGCCTACCGGAACGCCGTGTCCACCCACCCCGACTTCGACGCCGCCTTCTATCGAAGGACCTATCTCTCGACCCGGCGCGACCCACCCGATCCGCTCGCGGATTTCGTCGTCTCCGGCTGGATACTGGAACGCCGGCCGCGTGCAGATGCACCGCCGGATTGGCGCGAAACGGTCTTCGCTCGGCTGTTTCGCGGCCGCTATTCGCCGTAGTCGGGCAGCCCCGCGAGTTGTCCGACGCCGTAGCCGATCGGTGCATCGGCTTCCACACGCACCGGAATGGCGCGGCCCCTGGGATCGCGCCAGAACCAGATGCGCGCTGTCTCGGTCTCGCCGGAGCTTGAGAACCAGGAGCTGGGAGAGACGCCGCCGGTACGCCGCGACTGGATGGCACATCGGAGCGTGACGACTTCGGCATCGCCTATGGTCATCTTGACCCAGGTGACCCCTTCCGGATCGGGCGCGAGCGCCAGGGAATAGCTCCGCCGGCCATCGAAGACATCGGCGCTGCCTTCACATATCCCCCGCGCCGGCGCGCCGAGGGCGAAGGCGAACAGCGCCGAGATCGGATCCAGCGCATGCAGCCGCGCCGGATCGGGGATGGGCGTGCGTTCCTCGTCGGCCAGGGTCGGCGCGATATCCAGCGTCGTCGCCTCGCCTGTCGGAAGCCAGCCGACGCGCGCGTGGCGTGGGCGCCCATCGAGCATATTGTCGGTGCCGAACGTGCTGGGCCGGACCTCGCCGCCCGCCAGTGTGCCCGTCACTTGCGCGTCGATCTTCAGATCGTCGAACATCGAGGCCGCGCCGTAGGTTTCACCTTGCGCCCGGACGGCGTAGCCGTCTGCGGTCAGTGTGGCGGCAACGGCCATGTCGGCGGCGCCTATGCCGGACACGCTGAGCTCGTACCTCAGCCTGACCGTTTCGGCACATGCGACCGCCGTGCAGGACGCGACGGCGAGGCCGAAGGCGCAGCGCAAAAACAGCCGGGCGGCCGGCACATCGCGTCTCATGGTCTTTTGATGCGCTGGAATTGGGTTACTGGCAAGGCATCGCCGCGCGTTGCCAGCAACCGCCCGAGCCGCTAGACGGGCGCCATAGCCGCGAGCCAAAGGACGGTAGCGAATGGGCAGGCGCGCCCTCATCACGGGTATTACAGGGCAGGACGGCGCCTATCTTGCGGCGCTTTTGCTGGGCCAGGGCTACGAAGTCGTCGGACTGGCACGGCGCAGCAGCAGCGCGGAGTTCGCGTGCCATCGCCTGGAGCGGCTGGGCGTCGCGAGCGATGTGAAACTGGTCGACGGCGACATCGTCGACCTCTCCAGCGTCGTTCGTCTCGTCGGCGAGCACGGGCCGGACGAGATATACAACCTCGCCGCCCAGTCCTTCGTCCACGCCTCGTTCACGCAGCCCATCCTGACCGGGCAGGTCACCGGCATCGGTGTCACCAATCTGCTTGAGGCGGTGCGCATCGTTAATCCGAAGGCGCGTTTCTATCAGGCTTCGTCGTCGGAGATGTATGGCCGCGTACAGGCGCCGATCCAGTCGGAGACGACGCCGTTCTATCCGCGCTCGCCTTATGCTGTCGCGAAGCTCTACGGCCACTGGATAACGGTGAACTATCGCGAGAGCTTCGGCCTGCACGCGTCGTCCGGCATCCTGTTCAACCACGAGTCTCCGTTGCGCGGGCTCGAGTTCGTGACGCGCAAGATCACGAACGGCGTCGCACGCATCAAGAAGGGCCTCCAGCGCGAGCTGCGCCTCGGCAATCTCGCGGCGCGGCGCGACTGGGGCCATGCGCGCGATTATGTCCGTGCGATGTGGCTGATGCTGCAACAGGACGTGCCGGGCGATTTCGTCGTCGCGACCGGTCGTGCGGCGTCGGTCGCCGATGTCTGCCGCATCGCCTTCGGCCATGTCGGGCTCGACATGAATGATCACATCGTCACCGACGCGCAGTATCTGAGGCCCGCCGAAGTGGACACGCTGCTCGGCGATGCAACGAAGGCGCGCGACGTGCTTGGGTGGACGCCGCAGATCACGCTCGAGGAAATGATCGTCGAGATGGTGGAAGCCGACCTGAAAATCGCAGCGTCGGTGTGAGGCTGCCATGGCCGGCCGTATCCTGATCACGGGTGCCGGCGGCTTTCTCGGCCGACATATCGTCGATGCCCTGCTCGAACAGGGCAGTGCGCCGGGCGACCTCAGCGCCGCCATACGCGGTACGCCGGCGCTGCCGGCCGGTGTCGCGTTGCATGACGTCGATCTCGCCGAGGGCAGCGAAACGGCCGGCATGGTCCAGGCGGCACGGCCGGACGTCGTGCTGCATCTCGCCGGTGCTGCGTCGGTCGCGGTGAAGGCGGGGGAGGGCGGCCGGATCGCCTGGCGCGACAACGTGCAGACGACGATCACCCTCGCGTCGGAACTTCGCGCGACCCACAAAAGCCCTGCCATCCTCCTCGCCAGTTCGGCCGAGGTCTATGGCCGCAACCTCCTCGGCTCGGCGCCCACGACCGAAGAGACCGCGCCTCGTCCCGCCGGCGTCTACGGCCGCACCAAGCTCGCCGCCGAGCAGGCGATCGCCGACATCGTGGGTGACGCCGGGCAGGCGATCGCGCTCCGTCTCTTCAACTCTGCCGGGCCGGGGCAGGACGAGCGTTTCGTCGTCTCCGCCTTCGCCGCCCAGGTTGCCCGCATCGAGGCAGGGCAGGCGCCGCCGGTCCTGCGCGTCGGCAATCTCGACTCCGAGCGCGATTTCCTCGACGTGCGCGACACCGCTCGCGCCTGGGCGCTCCTCGCCGACGCCGCCTGGGCGCGCAGGCTTTCCGCGACCGTCTTCAACGTCGCCTCGGGCGAGCCGCGCTCCATACGCTCCATCGTGGACGATCTCGCCCATCTCGCCCGCCGCCGCTTTGAGGTCGAGATCGATCCGGCCCGTGCCCGTCCCAGCGAAATCCCGCGGGCCAGCGGCGATGCGCGTCGTCTCGCTGCGGCAACCGGCTGGCAGCCGCGCATTTCCTGGTTGACGACGTTGTCCGACACGCTGGACCACTGGCGCGCCGTCACCGCGCAGGGCGGATAATCCACAGCCTCTGCGCTTGAACGACACAAGGGCGGCGCATAGGGTCCGCCGCAATTTCATCGGAGCTGTCAGTGACGAAGACCAACTTCGCAAAGGACCAGTTGAAGTCGATCGTCGAGCGCATCGAGCGCCTCGAAGAGGAAAAGCAGGCCCTCGCCGAAGACATCAAGGAGGTCTATGCCGAAGCCAAGGGCAACGGCTTCGACACCAAGATCCTGCGCAAGGTCGTGCGCATCCGGAAGATGGATGCGGCGCAGCGCTCGACCGAAGAGGAAATGCTCGACCTCTATCTCAGCGCGGTCGGCTCCGGCTGACACCCGCCCCTAGGAGGCGACGATGCAACTCGCCATGATCGGCGCCGGTTATGTGGGTCTCGTCACCGGCGCCTGCTTTGCGGATTTCGGCCATACCGTCACCTGCATCGAATCGGATGCGGGCAAGATCGAGGCCCTGCGGCGCGGCGAAATCCCCATCTACGAACCCGGCCTCGACGACATCGTCGCGCGGAACGTGCGCGAAGGCCGGCTGAAATTCTCCACCGACAAGCGTGATGTCGCCGGCGCCGCCGCCGTCTTCATCGCCGTCGGCACGCCTTCGCGCCGTGGCGACGGCCATGCGGACCTTTCTTTCGTGGAACAGGCGGCGCGCGATATCGCCGGCGCCATAGACGGCTTCACCGTTGTGGTGACGAAATCGACCGTCCCCGTCGGCACGGGCGATCTGGTGGAACGGATCATCCGCGAAACGCGTCCCGACGCCGATTTCTCGGTGGCCTCCAATCCCGAATTCCTGCGCGAGGGTGCGGCGATCGAGGACTTCAAGCGGCCGGACCGCATCGTCATCGGCGTCGAGGACGAGCGCGCCCGCCGCACGATGAACGAGGTCTACCGTCCGCTCTTCCTCAACCAGGCGCCGATCCTCTTCACCTCGCGCCGCACGGCCGAGCTCACGAAATATGCGGCCAACGCCTTTCTTGCGGTGAAGGTCACCTTCATCAACGAGATCGCCGATCTCTGCGAGAAGACCGGCGCCAATGTGCAGGACGTCGCGCGCGGTGTCGGCCTCGACAAGCGCATCGGCGGCAAGTTCCTGAACGCGGGGCCTGGCTACGGCGGCTCCTGTTTTCCGAAGGACACGCTGGCGCTCACGCGGACGGGCCAGGAAGCCGGCGTGCCGCTGCGCATCGTCGAAGCCACCGTCAAGGCCAATGCGGACCGCAAGACATCAATGGCGGCCCGTGTGATTGCGGCCTGCGGTGGATCGGTTTCCGGCAAGACGATCGGCCTCCTCGGCCTCGCCTTCAAGCCGAACACCGACGACATGCGCGATGCGCCTTCGCTCGATATCGTTGCGGGGCTACAATCCGCGGGCGCCACGCTGCGCGCCTTCGATCCGAAGAGCATGGAGAATGCCGCGCGCATGATGCCGGGCGTCATCTTTTCGGACGACGCCTATGCCTGCGCGCAAGACGCCGATGCCGTCGTGATCGTCACCGAGTGGGATATGTTCCGGGCGCTCGATCTGCTGCGCTTGCACAAAGCGATGCGCGGCAACGTGCTGGTCGATCTGCGCAACGTCTATCGCCCCGACGAAGTCGGGCCGCACGGCTTTGCCTACTCCAGCATCGGTCGCGGCTAGGGCACGGCCTTCAGCAGCGACCGGTCGCCCTGCATGCGGACCAGCTTCTGAAGATAGGTGCCGTACTCGTTGCGATATTCCTTCGCACGCGCGAGCACGTCTTCCGACGAGATATAGCCCATGCGCCAGGCGATCTCCTCGGGACAGGCGATCTTGAAGCCCTGGCGGCGTTCGATCGTGCGCACGAATTCGGCCGCTTCCAGCAGGCCGTCGAAGGTGCCGGTGTCGAGCCATGCCGTGCCGCGCGACAGGCGGCGCACGCGTAGCTTGCCGGCTTCGAGATAGGCCTGGTTGATCGACGTGATCTCAAGTTCGCCCCGTGCCGAAGGCTTCACTTCCTTGGCGATGCGCACCACGTCGTTGTCGTAGAAATAGAGGCCGGTCACCGCCCAGTTGCTGCGCGGCTTCTTGGGCTTCTCCTCCAGCGAGATCGCTTTGTCGTTCTCGTCGAATTCGACCACGCCGAACGAGGTCGGGTCGACCACCTCATAGGCGAACACCATCGCGCCGGACTCGATCGCCGCGGCTTCCTGCACTTCGGCGGTGAAGCGCGAGCCGTAGAAGACGTTGTCGCCGAGGGCCAGCGCGACGCTCTCCTTGCCGATGAAGCTCTCGCCGATCGTGAAGGCCTGCGCCAGGCCCTTGGGCTCCGGCTGCGGCGCGTAGTTCAGTTCGATGCCCCACTGCGAGCCGTTGCCGAGCAGGTTGCGGTAGGTGGGCAGGGACTGCGGATCGGAAATCACCAGGATTTCGCGGATGCCGCCGAACATCAGCGTCGTCAGCGGGTGATAGACCAGCGGCTTGTCGTATACCGGCAGCAATTGCTTGCTGACCGCCAGGGTCATCGGGCGCAGGCGTGTGCCCGCGCCGCCGGCCAGGATAATGCCTCTCACCGCAGGTCCTCTTTTTCAGCCGGGTTTGTGCAATGCGATAGCATTCAGACAACGCTCCAATGCGTCCGGCCACACGGGCAGGCGGACGCCATACGTCTTTTCGATCAGGGAACAGTCGAGTCGCGAATTCGCCGGGCGGACGGCGGGTGTCGGATAGCCGGAGGTGGGAATCGCGTTCACCTTCGCCGGCACCTTGAAGCCGCGCTTGGCTGCCCCGGCGAAGATCGCCGTCGCGAAATTGTGCCAGCTCGTCTCGCCCGAGCCGGTGAGATGATAGACGCCGCCGGGCTGCTTCTGGCCGTCGGCGACGCGCAACTCGGCGAGCTTCAGCAGCCCCTCGGCGAGGTCGGCGGCATAGGTAGGGCAGCCGATCTGGTCCGCTACGACGTTCAACTCGTCGCGCGTCTCGGCGAGCCGCAGCATGGTACGGACGAAGTTCGCGCCCTCGTGGTAATAGACCCACGCAGTGCGCAGCGTCAGCGCGCGCGGATCGGCCGCAGCGACCGCTTCCTCGGCGGCCAGTTTCGAGCGCCCGTAAGCGCCGACCGGACCGACCGGGTCGCTCTCGCGATAGGGGCGATCCAGTTTTCCGTCGAAGACATAGTCGGTCGAGACATGCAGGAACGGGATGTCGCGCCGTGCCGCCTCGCGCGCCAGATTCGCAGAGCCGACATTCACCGCCGTGGCTTCGGGCTCTTCCGTTTCGGCCTTGTCGACGGCGGTATAGGCGCCGGCGTTGATGATCGCATCGGGATTGGTCGCCGTGACGGCGCGGGCGACCGACGCCGCATCCTTCAGGTCCAGCGTCGGCCGGCCCAGAGCCGTCACGTCGTGACGGCCCCCGGCCGTGTCGAGAAGCGCCTTGGCCAATTGGCCGCTCGCACCTGCCACCAGAATCCGCATGCGGGAAATCAGCTCTTCAGGACGCCCAGCCGACCGCCATCATAGCGGTCGCGCAGCGGGCGCCACCAAGCTTCGTTGTCGAGATACCATTTGACCGTCTTCTTGATCCCGGTCTCGAATGTGTCGCGCGCCTTCCAGCCGAGGTCGGCTTCCAGCTTGGTCGCGTCGATGGCATAGCGATGGTCGTGGCCGGGCCGGTCGGTCACGAAGCGGATCAGCTTGTTGCGCGGCGCCGTGCTCGGCACGAGTTCGTCCAGGATGTCGCAGATCGTCTGCACGACACGCAGATTGGTGCGCTCGTTGCGGCCGCCCACATTGTAGGTCTCGCCCGGCGTGCCGCGCGCCAGAACGGTCGCGAGGGCGTGGGCGTGGTCCTCGACATAGAGCCAGTCGCGGACATTCGAGCCGTCGCCATAGACCGGAAGCGAGCGGCCTTCGAGCGCGTTGATGATCATCAACGGGATCAGCTTCTCGGGGAAGTGATGCGGCCCGTAATTGTTCGAGCAGTTCGTCACGAGCACCGGAAGGCCGTAGGTGCGATGCCAGGCGCGGGCGAGATGATCCGATGCCGCCTTGCTGGCGGAGTAAGGCGAACTCGGATCGTACGCGGTCGTCTCGGTGAAGAAGCCGTCATGGCCGAGTGAGCCGAACACTTCGTCGGTCGAAATATGGCAGAAGCGGAAGGCGTCCTTCCGGTCGGCGGGCAGACCGTCCCAGTAGTTGCGTGCGCACTCCAGCATCACATGGGTGCCGACAACGTTCGTCTTCACGAAGGCGGCCGAGCCGGTGATCGAGCGGTCTACATGGGACTCAGCGGCAAGGTGGAGCACCGCGTCGGGCTTGAACTCGGCGAAAGCGTTGGCGATCGCCTGCATGTCGGTGACATCCGCCTTCAGGAAGCGGTAGCCCGGGTAGTTCGCGATCGCGTCGAGCGATGTCAGCGACGCGGCGTAGGTCAACGCGTCGACGTTGAGGACCTCATAGCCGTAGTCCCGCACGAATAGTCGGCAGACGGCCGAACCGATGAAGCCAGCGCCGCCCGTGACCAGAACTTTCATGCGCGAACCGTCTCATAGGTGAAATAGGGCGGCAGGTCGGCCAGTTTCGGATGTTTCCGATCCTTGTCCGACAGCGTCAGCTTCTCGTGCGGGAGATCCCAGTCGATCCCGAGAGCCGGATCGTCAAAGGCGAGGCCCTTGTCCGCCGCCGGGTCGTAGTAGGCGGTGACCTTGTACAGAAACTCGGTATCGGGCTCCAACGTCACGAAGCCGTGCGCGAAGCCTGCGGGGACCCAGAGCTGGCGCCAGTTCTCGGCGGTCAGCTTCACCGCGACATGTTCGCCGAAGGTCGGCGAGCCGTGGCGGAGGTCCACCGCCACGTCCATGACGGCGCCACGCGTCACACGCACCAGCTTTCCCTGAGCGGAAGGATTGGTCTGGAAATGCAGGCCGCGGAGCACGCCGACGGCCTGCGAATAGGAATGGTTGTCCTGAACGAATTTGACGTGAACTCCGGCCTGCTCGAAAGCGTCCATCCGGAACACCTCAGAGAAGAAACCGCGTGCGTCGCCATGCCTCTTGGGTTCCACGATGAGGACATCGCGAATCCGCGTCGGGGTCAGCGTAATCACGTCCGTAAGGTTCCCAAGACAGAGGAACCCTGACCGCTCCCCGTTCGGGGGCGAACCTAGTCCAGGTCAATGCTGCACCGCAAGGTGAAAGGGCCTACCCTATTCGGGGAAGCCTTTGCCCCCGAGGCCGATTTCCCGCATTTTTCGATACAGCGTCGATCGCCCGATCCCCAGGCGGCGGGCCACTTCCGACATGTGGCCGTCATAGAGTTCGATCGCGAACCGGATCAGGTCGTTCTCGATCTCCTCCAGGCGCCGCAGATGGCCGGCGCCGTCCATCGCCTTGATCTCGAGCCCGTTATGCAGGCGGACCGTGCCGGCGTCGTTGCCGCCGGTATAGGCAGCCGGTGCACTCACGGCGTAGCCGACGTCATGGCCGACGGCCTTGGCGTAGGTCTGCGTGGAGGCTGCGACCTGCTCGACGGCGTGCTCCTCGGTCCGCAGCTCGACGCCGAGCTGGGCGGCGATCTGGGGAAAGTCCTCGACCTTGAGCTGATCCGAGTCGCACAGCACGACGCCGCGGAAGACCGTATTCTCGAGCTGGCGGATATTCCCCGGCCAGGCGTGGCGGCCCAGCATCTTCAGCGCCGTCTCGTCGATGCCGATGACGCTCTTGCCTTCTTCGGCGGCGAAGCGTTCGACGAAGAACTGGATCAGTTCGGGCAAGTCCTCCATGCGCTCGCGGAGCGGTGGCACCTGGATGGGGAACACATTGAGCCGATAGTAGAGGTCTTCGCGGAAGCGGCCTTCCTGGGCGAGCTGCGTCAGGTTCCGGTTGGTCGCCGAGATAAGGCGGATGTTGATCTTCACCGGCCGCTTTGCGCCGATCGGGTCGACTTCGCCTTCCTGGATGGCGCGCAGCAGCTTGACCTGCATGTCGAGGCGCAACTCGCCGATCTCGTCGAGGAATAGCGTGCCGCCATCCGCTTCCTGGAACTTGCCGATATGCTTCTCGGAGGCGCCCGTGAACGAGCCCTTCTCGTGCCCGAACAGGATCGACTCGATCAGGTTCTCCGGGATGGCGCCGCAATTCACGGCCACGAACGGCTTGTTGGCGCGGTCCGAGGCCTGCTGGATCGCACGGGCCAGCACTTCCTTGCCGACGCCCGACTCGCCCTCGATCAGGATCGGGATGTTCGACTGCGCGGCCCGTTCGCCGAGGCGCACGACCGTGCGCATGGCGGCCGATTTCGCGATCAGGTCGCCGAACGAAAGATGCCCGCTCGCGCGCTTCTTCAGGCGCTGGACCTCGCCCGTCAGCGCCTTCACCTTCAGCGCGTTGCGGATCGAGACCAGGATGCGCTCCGGGCTCGCCGGCTTCACGAGGAAGTCATCGGCGCCGGCGCGCATCGCCGAGACGACGGTCTCGATTCCGCCCTGGGCGGTCAGGACGATCACCGGCAGCGCGGCATGCGAAGGCCGCAGGCGTTTCAGCGCCGACAGGCCGTCTTCCTGCGGCATCACCAGATCGAGCAGCACGAGGCCGACATCCGCCCCCTGGACGCCGTCGAGCGCGCGGAACATCTCGTCCGCCGAGGCCGCTTGCAGCGTTCGGTATCCGTTGCGCTCGATCACCGCCTGAAGCAGGCGGCGCTGGGTCGGATCGTCATCGACGATGAGAACAGTATGCGTCATGCTCCAACTCACCCCACCTTCGCGCCGCCGCCGGTTTTGGCTGGTCAGCGCGCCGGACTGCACCAAATCGGCACGACTATGGGGCGATAACCCCTAATTCGCGGTTTACTGCGGTGCTTTTCGCGGGTGCGAATTCAGTGTAGCCCTCGCGGCGCCCGGAATGGGCGTTCGGATCAGGGAACTCATGGCGTCAGCCGGACCGGAATTCATCGACGACGGCGTGCCGCACGGCACCGTGGTGGGCCGCGCCAATGCCTATGCCTCCTTCTGGGAGGCCTTTCGCGTCCAGGCCCGGGTGATTGGCGCGCTGACCCTGCGCGACTTCCGCACCCGCTACGGTGGCAGTTATCTATCCTACTCTATCGCGGTCCTTTGGCCGTTCTCGCATTTCGCGATCCTGCTGATCGTCTACACCTTCGTCGGCCGCACGCCTTCCTATGGCACCGACCTCTTCGCATGGGTGATGAGCGGCACGCTGCCCTTCGTGCTGTTCCTTTATTCGACACGCCTCATCGCGGTGTCGCTCTCGACCAACGCCAGTCTCCTGGGTTTCTCCATCGTCCGGCGGATCGATATCATCATCGCGCGCTCGCTCGCCGAGTTGGTGACCTGCGTGATGATCACGACCATGGTCTTCACGATCTACATCATCTACCGGGGCGAGTTCGCCTTTTCGGACTTCGAGACCTGCCTGCTGGCGGCCTTGATGGCCTATCTGACCGGCGTCGCCTTCGGCACGGTCGGCGCGCCGATCGTCCGGATCGCGCCGTTCTTCGTGATGGTCATTTACCTGCTGTGCGTCATTTGCTGGCTGACCGCCGGAATCGTCTACCTGCCGGACAGCGTGCCAGATCCGTATCACTGGTATTTTGCTCTGAACCCACTGGTCCATTGCTCGGAGCTGTTCCGGACCGGGCTCTACAACGACTACCAGTCGGGTACGCTCGACGTCGACTATCTGCTGACGTTGGACGCTTGCCTCATCCTGGCGGGTCTTGTCATGGATCGCGTACTGCCGCGCCTGGCGACCTGGGTCCGGTAAGGACGCTTTTTGGAGTAACGACATGGCCGCGACCTGGTCCCTGGCGGACCTCTACCACGCACCGGCCGACACCACGGCCGATTTGGAGCGCGCCCGCACCGAGGCGAGGAGCTTTGCCGAGCGCTTTCGCGGGCAGGTCGCCCTGCATATTCGCGACGCAATCCTCGCGTATGAGAAACTCGGCGACTTGACCGGCCGTGTCGGCTCCTATGCCGGGCTTTCCTTCTCCGCCGACTCGGCCAGTCCCGAGATCGGCAAGTTCTATGGCGACGTGCAGGCGAAGCTGTCGGAGATCGGCACCGAGACGCTGTTCTTCGAACTCGAGCTCGCCCAGATACCTGACGACGTCCTCGAAGCGGCGCTGGCTAAGGATCCCGAACTCGCCCGTTACAAGCCCTGGCTCGACACGGTGCGCGCCTTCCGTCCGCATCAGCTCGCCGAGGACATGGAGCGCCTGCTCTACGAGAAGGAGCTGACGGCCGCCTCCGCCTGGTCGCGTTTCTTCGACGAGACGATCGCGAGCCTCCGCTACGTCGTCCGCGACGAGATGCTGACTGGTCCGCAGGCGCTCAACCTGCTTCAGAGCCCCGAGGCGAAGCTGCGCGCCGATGCCGCCGCCTCGCTCTCCGCCACCTTCGCGACCAATGTCCGCAGTTTCGCCTTCATCATGAACACGCTGGCGAAGGACAAGGAGATCGACGACCGCTGGCGCCACTATCCCGAAGCTACCTCGCTCCGCCATCTCTCGAACCAGGTCGAGCCCGAGGTCGTCGAGGCGCTGCGCACCTCGGTCGTCTCGGCCTATCCGCAGCTTTCGCATCGCTACTACAAGCTGAAGGCCCGCTGGCTGGGCATCGAGAAGCTCAACGACTGGGACCGCAACGCGCCACTGCCGAAGGCCTCGGACCGCGAGATCTCGTGGGACGAGGCGAGGACGACCGTGCTCAACGCCTACGGTCGGTTCGCGCCGGACATGGCGATCATCGCCCAGCGCTTCTTCGACCGAAGCTGGATCGATGCTGAGCCCCGTCCCGGGAAGTCGGGCGGCGCCTTCAGCCACGGCACCGTTCCGAGTGTGCATCCCTATATCCTGATGAATTACCTCGGGAAGCCGCGCGACGTGATGACGCTCGCGCACGAACTCGGCCACGGCGTGCACCAGACGCTCGCGGCGAGGCAAGGCCTCCTGCTCGCGCAGACGCCGCTCACGCTGGCCGAGACCGCCTCGGTGTTCGGCGAGATGCTGACCTTCCGCTCGCTCCTCGAATCCGCGCCCACCGCGCGCGACCGCGCCATCCTCCTCGCCGGCAAGGTCGAGGACATGCTGAACACGGTGGTGCGCCAGATCGCCTTCTACGAGTTCGAACTGCGCTTCCACGCCAAGCGCCGCCTCGGTGAACTGACGCCGGAAGAGATCGGCGAGATCTGGCTCGCCGTGCAGCGCGAAAGCCTGGGGCCGGCCTTCGACTTCTCGCCCGGCTATGCCAACTGGTGGTGCTACATTCCGCATTTCGTCCGGACGCCATTCTACGTCTACGCCTATGCGTTCGGCGATTGCCTGGTGAATTCGCTCTATGCGCTCTACCGCGAGGCGCATCCCGACTTCGTCACCAAGTATTTCGCCATGCTCGAGGCCGGCGGCACCAAGCGCCACAAGGAGCTCCTCGCTCCTTTCGGCCTCGACGCCAGCGAGCCCGCCTTCTGGAACCGCGGCCTCTCCATGATCGCCGGCTTCATCGACGACCTGGAACGCGACAGCGCGTTGCTCGAGGGCAAAAGCTGAAGCACATGCGCTCCGACCGCACCTCACCGTTTCCTCCCCCGCCTTATCGCGGAGGAGGTGGCTGGCCGCGCCGCGGCCAGCCGGAGGGGGCTGATGCCGTGCGCCGGCTTTCCCCTCTCTGTCGCGCTCACGCGCGACATCTCCCCCGCAAGCGGGCGAGAAAACAGACGGCGCACCTGTTGCGGCCGGGCCACCATGCCGCGTGACGAGCCCCCGCCGAAGAAGCTCAAGGACGCCAACACGCTCGGCGGCCGGGTACGCCGCTATGCCAGCACCACGGCCAATCTCGGCGGCTTCGCGGCGAAGACCGCGGTCAATCGCATGCTCGGCCGCGAGATGGACAAGCGCGCGTCCGCGAAGGAACTGACCGCGGCGCTCGGCGGCCTCAAGGGCCCGGTGATGAAGGTAGCCCAGCTCCTTGCCACCGTGCCCGATCTTCTTCCGCCCGAATTCGCCGAAGAGCTCGCGACACTCCAGTCGCGCGCCCCGCCGATGGGCTGGCCCTTCGTGCGCCGCCGCATGGCCGCCGAGCTCGGCGCTGACTGGCTTTCCAAGTTCAAGTCCTTCGATCAGGAGGCTTCCGCAGCCGCTTCGCTCGGCCAGGTCCATAAGGGCGTCACGAAACAAGGGCAGTCTGTTGCCTGTAAGCTGCAATACCCGGACATGCAGTCTGCGGTCGCCGCCGACCTCGCCCAGCTCGACCTCGTCTTCGCGATCTTCCGCCGCGCCGAGCGCGCCATCGATGCGAGCGAGATGAAGGACGAGATCGGCGCGCGCCTGCGCGAAGAACTCGACTACGCGCTCGAAGCGAAACATATCGCGCTCTACCGGGCGATGCTCGCCGACCAGACGGCGATCGCGGTGCCCGACGTCGTCTCGGCGCTCTCGACCGAACGGCTCCTCACGATGGGCTGGCTTGAAGGCAAGCCGCTGCTGGCCTTCAAGAAGGACAGCCTCGAGCGCCGCAACGCCATCGCGCGCGCGATGTTCACCGCCTGGTGGTTGCCCTTCGTGCGCTATGGCGCGATCCACGGCGACCCGCATCTTGGCAACTACACCGTCCGCGCCGACCTCGGCATCAACCTGCTCGACTATGGCTGCATCCGCACCTTCTCGCCTCGCTTCGTCGGCGGGGTCGTCGGGCTCTATCAAGCGCTGCGTACCGGCGACCGGGCAGGGCAGGTCGCCGCCTACGAAACCTGGGGCTTCTCGAAGCTCACCGACGAACTCATCGACACGCTGAACATCTGGGCGCGCTTCATCTACGCTCCATTGCTCGATGACCGCGTCCGCACCATCGCCGACGGCGTCAGCCCCGCGAGCTATGGCCGTAAGGAAGCCTTCGAAGTCCACCAGCGTTTGAAGAAGCTCGGCCCGGTCAAACCGCCCCGCGAATTCGTCTTCATGGATCGCGCCGCCATCGGCCTCGGCGCCGTCTTCCTGCATCTCGGCGCCGAGCTGAATTTCTACGAGCTGTTCAACGACGCGCTGGGCGATTTCTCGGAAGCCGCCCTAGCGAAGCGGCAGGCGGCAACGTTCAAGAAAGCCGGCGTTCCGCTGCCCAGCGACTGAGCCGCGCCCTCACATCCGCAACATCCACGCCTTGAATTTTTCCTTCAGCGGGTCGGGCAGCCCGCCCGCGCTGGCCCGCGCGGCGATCACCGCGTCATGCGTGGCGATGCACACGCCCTCCTGGAACGCCGCCGCCGCCATCTCGAACGAGTTGTTGCCGATGCGGCTGATGCCGATGCCGATCTTGACCGGAGGGCCGTAGTGGCCCTCGCGCAGATACGAGATCTGGATCGCCGCCACCATGATGCGGAAGTCCTTCAGCTCGGGCAGGCGGTGCCCGTCCGGCCCGACCAGCAGGCCGCGGTTGAAGGTCACGCGTGCCTCCTCGAAGAAGCGCGCATAGGCGACGTTGTTCAGATGGTGATTGATGTCCATGTCGCCGAAGCGCGTGGTGATCTCGAGGGTGTGCGGATAGATCGACAGATCCAGGCGTGCAGGCTCGGGCTTCTTCATTGATCGCTTCAGTCAAGATTGCGGAGAATCGGCGGACCATGCCCCATCGGGGTGCGGACAAGAAAGAGTGCAGATGACCGACGGCACCGGCAACAAGCTCAGCATGCGGCCCGACTATTGGCGCTTCTTCGCCGGCGAGGCGGCGAAGGGCGGCGACTGTCCGCTTTACGAACACATCTCGCTGGCCATCGCCGAGGACCCGCAGATGCAGGCGCTCACGCTGCCCGCCCGCATCGGACAGCCGCCCGCGAACATGCTTTTCGGCGCCGTCCATTTCGCTTTGCTCGGCGGCGTCGAGCATCCGCTGCGCCGCCATTACAGCCACCTCCTGAAGCCCGGCGAAAGCGAAGCCGCGATCGATGCCGGCATCTACGGCATCTTCCGCGATTTCGTCGCTGCACACCGGGCGACCATCGACCCGCTCATCGCGACGCGCGTCACCAACACCAACGAGGTCCGCCGCTGCGCCTATCTCCGCGCCGGCTACGCCGAGATCGCGGCGCGCGCCGGCAAGCCGCTGCACATCATCGAGATCGGCCCGAGCGCCGGCCTCAACCTTAACTGGGACCGCTACGCCTATCGCTACGAGAACGCCGCCGGCGTCTACAGCGGCGGCGGCGACGCGGGCCTCACGATCGACAGCGCATGGCGCGGCGCTGTTCCGCCGCCGGTGCCGGCGCAGCATCCGGAGGTCGCGCATCGCATCGGGCTTGAGCTGAACCCCGTCGACCTTACATCGGAGGCTGATCGCCGCTGGCTCCTTGCGCTGCTGTGGCCCGGACGGCGCGCCCGCATCGAACGCATGCGCAAGGCGCTCGCGATCGCCGTCGCGTACATCCCGCCGATCCGTCCCGGCGATGCGCTGGCGGCTCTATCAGGCGAACTCGACGCCGTCTCTGCCGCCCATGCCGCCGTCGTGGTCCATTCGATGGTCACCTATCAGTGGAACGAGCCCATGTGGGCGCAACTCGATGACACCCTGCGTGCGGCCTCGCAGGACCGGCGCATCTATCGGCTCTTCTCCGATCGCGTCGCGAAGACCGACGCACCGGACTCCAATACGCTTCGCCTGCGCATCTATGAGGGTGGCGACACTACCGAGGAGCGCCTCGCCGACGTCCACCATCACGGCGCCTGGATCGAATGGCTCCTGACGTGATCGGGCGAGTGCGAGGGACCCCGCCGGGTTCCATGCTGCGACACAAAGTCCTGCCATCCGGAGTTGCGGAAAGACGTTGCACTGCGGGTGAACCGGCGTAGAGTTTGGCGTTCAGATTCACAATCCAACCTCGCAGAGCGATGCCGTGGCCATCGGTCTATGGAGGAATAGATGACGAGCACCAAGCGGCTCTGGATTCTCCTCGGCATTCTCCTCGTCGTGTCCTTCGGCATACTCCTGTGGGCCGGTACGCAGATCAGCCAGGCCGCGCCGCCGATGCCGGAGCGTGTCGTCGCCGAGGACGGTAGCGCGATCTATACCCGATCCGACATCGAGAAGGGCCGGCAGGTCTGGCAGTCGATCGGCGGCATGCAACTCGGCTCGATCTGGGGCCATGGCGGCTACGTGGCACCGGACTGGAGCGCCGATTGGCTGCACCGCGAGGCCATGGCCGTGCTCGATGCCTGGTCCAGGCGCGACTTCGGCACGTCCTACGACAAGGCAAATGCGGAGCAGCAGGCGGCATTGCAGGGGCGTTTGCGCGCCCGCATGCGCACCAACACCTATGATGCCGCAACCGGTACGATCACGCTCGATGCGGACCGCGCTGCCGCGATCGCCGCGGTAGCTGCCCACTATGAAAGCCTTTTTGGCGACGATCCGGCGACCATGGACCTGCGCGACGCGTATGCCATGAAGAATGGAACCGTGCCGGACGCCGCCAACCGGCAGGCCCTCTCGGCCTTTTTCTGGTGGACGGCGTGGGCAACCGTAACGCAGCGGCCGGACAGCGAGATCACCTACACCAACAACTGGCCGAACGAGCCGCTGGTCGGCAACGCGCCTCCGCCGAGCACGTTCCTGTGGTCGGCGTTCAGCGTGACCTTCCTGCTCGCCGGCATCGGCCTTCTGGGCTGGCACCATGCGGTGACCCATGGCCGGACCGAGGAGACACACCGGCTCCCCGAATTCGACCCGATGCGCCACATCAAGGCGACGCCCTCGATGCTGGCCACGGCCAAGTATTTCTGGGTCCTGCTGGCGCTCTTCGTCGTGCAGATTCTACTCGGCGCGATCACCGCGCATTATCAGGTCGAGGGGCAGTTCGTTTACGGCTACGAGATGGCCAATGTGCTGCCGTACTCGATCACGCGGACATGGCACACGGAACTCGCGGTGCTGTGGATCGCGGTCGCCTGGCTCGGCACCGGCCTCTATATCGCCCCGGCGGTCTCGGATTATGAGCCGCGCTTCCAACGGCTTGGGGTCAATGTCCTCTGGGTCTGCCTCCTCATCATCGTCGTCGGCTCCTTTGCCGGACAGTGGCTGGCGGTGATGCAGAAGCTGGGCCTGGACAAGAATTTCTGGTGGGGGCACCAAGGCTGGGAATATGCCGACATGGGCCGGTTCTGGCAGTGGTTCCTGTTCATCGGCCTCATGCTGTGGCTCTTCCTCGTCGGCCGCGCGCTTTGGCCTACCCTGCGCGGCAATTCCGAGATGCGGTCGATCGTAGGGCTCCTCTTCCTTTCCACCGTTGCGATCGGTCTCTTCTTTGCAGCGGCGCTGATGTGGGGCGAGCGGACGCACATCTCGCTCGTCGAATACTGGCGCTGGTGGCTCGTCCATCTGTGGGTCGAGGGCTTCTTCGAGGTCTTCGCGACAGCGGTCATCGCCTTCCTCTTCACCCGGCTCGGTCTGCTGCCCGTGAAGTCGGCGACCGTGGCGGTCCTCTTCGCCACCATCGTCTTCATGGCCGGGGGCGTGCTCGGCACCCTGCACCACCTGTATTTCGCAGGGTCGCCGGTACCGGTCCTCGCCCTCGGGGCGAGCTTCTCGGCGCTGGAGGTCGTTCCGCTGGCCTATATCGGCTTCGAGGCCTATCACCACTATCAACTCAGCGCGGCAACGCCGTGGATGCGCCGCTACAAGTGGCCGGTGATGTTCTTCGTCGCGGTCGCGTTCTGGAATCTCGTGGGCGCCGGCCTTTTCGGCTTCCTCATCAACCCCCCGCTTTCGCTCTATTACATGCAGGGCCTCAACCTCACGCCGCTGCACGGCCACACCGCGCTCTTCGGCGTCTACGGCATGCTGGGGATCGGGCTTGTGCTGTTCTGCCTGCGGGGCATGAAGCCCGAACTGGCATGGCACGAAGGCATCCTGAAGACGAGCTTCTGGTGCCTCAATATCGGCCTGGCGATGATGGCGCTGCTGACCTTGCTGCCGCTCGGAACCGCGCAACTTTTCGCCTCGCTCGCGCATGGGTACGCCTATGCGCGGTCGGCGGAGTTCATGCAGCAGCCCTTCGTCGACCTGCTGATCTGGCTCCGCGTCCCCGGCGACACGATCTTCTCGATCGGGGCACTTGCGCTTGTCGTCTTCGTGGCGGGGCTTTGGCTCTTTCCGCGTCGCGAGGATGAAGTCCGGGAACGCGGCGACGGCGAGGCTCCTGCCGCCGCGGCGCGTCATGGCCGGTGAGGCGCACCGCCGTATAGATGTTTGAATTCTACCCTGAGATTCGCACGGTCCACATCGCGGCCGTGCTGGCCAGCGTCTCGCTGTTCGCGCTGCGCGGCATCGGGGTTTTTTCCGGTGCGCGCTGGCCCATGGCCGCGCCGGTGAAGCTTCTCAGCTATACGATCGACACGGTCCTTCTGACGGCAGCCCTGATGCTGATGACGATCGTGCAGCAATATCCCTTCGCCGATGCGTGGCTGACCGTCAAAGTACTCCTTCTCATCGTCTATATCGTCATGGGCATACTTGCTTTCCGGGGGCCGTTTTCCGAGCGGACCCGCATCGTGATCTGGGCCGGCGCGCTGCTGGTGGTGGGCTATATCTTCTTCGTGGCGCGCGCCCATGATCCGCTGGGCATCTTTGCCCAGTTTGTGAGCTGAGCCGCGACATGGACGATCTCGTGCTGGCCCGCGCCGTCCATGTGCTGGCCATCGTCCATTGGATCGGCGGCGTATCGCTCGTCACCCTGGTGATCCTGCCCGCCGTTCAGCATCTTGCCGAACCGTCGCGGCGCGCAGCCCTGTTCGAGGCGATCGAGGGGCGCTTCGCCTGGCAGGCCCGCGTCTCGGTCGCGCTGGCCGGCCTTAGCGGCTTCTACATGGCGTGGCGGCTCGACGCGTGGGCGCTCTTCGGCGACCCCAGCTTTTGGTGGCTGCCGGCTATGGTGCTCGTGTGGGCGATATTCACCTTCGTCCTCTTCGTCGCCGAACCGCTTTTCCTGCATGCCTGGTTCCGGCGCCGCGCCGAGCGTGATCCCGACGGCACGTTCAGACTGGTCCTGCGGGGCCACCGCATCCTGTTGACGGTGAGCGCGGCAACTGTCGGAGGGGCGGTTCTCGGCGCCCACGGCGTGGTGTTCTGAAGAATGGGCCGAGTCGGCAGTGCTTTCCGATGGAGCGATGCCTGTGCGCTCTGGCCCGCTTCCGCACCGCGGCGTAAAGCAACATTATGACCGATGACCTGCTTCAGGAATTTCAGCCAACCATTCCGCCCGGCTATGTCCAGATGAACTGGATGGGAGGCTTCGGGCGCCAGATCGGACCCCTCTTCGAGAAAAACAATCCCGACGGCTCCTATGCCTGGGGCTTCCTCGTTTCCGAACATCACACCAACGGCATGCAGAATGCCCATGGCGGCATGCTGATGTCCTTCGCCGACATGGCGGTCGGCCATGTCATCTCGCAGAAGGTCCATCGCTTCTGGGTGACGGTCCGTCTCCTCACCGACTTCATCTCCGGCGCCAGGCTGGGAGAGTTTGTGGAAGGCAGCGGCGAACTTGTCGGACAGGAGGGCGATCTCTTCACGGTCCGCGGCCGTATCTGGACCGGCGATCGCACGATCATGACGGCCTCGGGCGTCTTCAAGAGTCTCGGCGAGCGGCCGAACACGGCGCGTGCGCCGTGGGCACAGGCGATCCCGCGCCGATGAGCGAGAGCAAGATCAATCTCGGCCATGACGACGGCGGCAAACAGGGGCCTCTGACGCGTTTCAAGGGCGAGGCGCCGGCCGCGCCGGACTGGTTCGCGCGGGCCTTGGCCCACGAGCCCGAGGTCCTGGTCGCCCATTCGAACGGCTGTCCGCTGAACGTGCTGCGCTGGGGCGACCGATCGAAGCCCGGCGTGGTGCTGCTGCACGGCAACGGCGCGCATGCCTGGTGGTGGGCCTTCATCGCGCCGTATCTGGCGCGCGATTACAACGTCGCGGCGTTCGACCTTTCCGGGATGGGCGATAGCGGGCGACGCGAGGTCTACACCATGGACCTTTACGGCGATGAGCCGATCGACGTCGCGGCCGCATGCGGGATGATGGATCATCCCGAACCCCCTGTGATCGTGGGCCATTCGTTTGGCGGCTTCATCACGATGGTGGCGGGGGCGAAATACGGCCAGCGGCTGGCCGGTGTGATCCTCGTCGACTCGCCGGTCAATCCGCCGGGTAGCCACAAGGGGCCGCCTGACCGCAGCCGCTACGCACACCGTGTCTATCCGACGCTGGCGGACGCCTTGTCGCGCTTCCGTCTGGCCCCGGAGCAGCCCTGTGCCAATCTCTTCATCCTCGACTATATCGGCCGCCGCTCCCTGACCGAGGTCGAGGGCGGCTGGACGTGGAAATTCGACCCGGGCGTCTGGCAGAGCTTCAAGACAGGCGATTCAGCAGAAGCGCTGCGCTCGATCGCCTGCCGGATCGGCATCCTGCGCGGCGATGAATCGGTGCTGATGCCGCCGGAGATCGCGACCTACATGCTGGAGCTCCTAGGGCATCCCGTGCCGGTGGCCGGTATCCCGGAAGCGCAGCACCATGTGATGCTCGACCAGCCGCTGGCGGTGGTCACGGCCTTGAGGACGCTTCTGACGGACTGGAACCATTCGCTGCCTGTGCGCCGGGTTCAGGACAGCGCCTTGGCCAGCAGCGGCAAGCTCACGTCCATGCGGTAGTCGACCGAGGAGTGATTGTCGGAGAACTCCTCGTAGACATGCGGCACGCCTTTCGTCTGGAGCAGCCGGTGCAACCGGCGGGCGCCGTACACGAGGTCGAACTGGTCGACGTCGCCGCAGTCTACATAAAGCATCTTCAGGCGCTTCAGCCCTTCGGCACGATGCTCGGCGAGGACCAGCGGGTCCCATTCCATCCACCTGGCCCAGCGCTCGGCGATCAGCTCGCAGGTGTGCGGATCGACCGGCAGGCGCACGCCATAGGGCGCGGCCGGGTCGGGGTCGTAGGTCGCGGCCATGGCGAAATCCATGAGGACATGGATGTCGTCGTCGGAGGGCTTCGGGTTCGCGAGGAAGCGCTCGAACCACTTCTCGATCCCGCCGGCCTTCGCCACGGCGCGCAGCACGCGCGGCATGTCGCGCAGGTAGCAGAGCTCGAATCCCATGTCGCCGGAGTGGCAGGCTGCGGCGGACCAGAAGTCCGGGTGGAGGAGGGCGTGGACGATGGCCCCGTAGCCGCCGGAGCTCTTGCCGAAGACGCCGCGTTTTCCCTCTCCGCCGCAGCCGAACCGGCGCTCGACCTCCGCCACGACCTCCAGCCGAACGAAATCGTCATAGTGCCCCATGGCGGCGCTGTTGATGTATTGGTTGCCGCCGAGCCTGGTGAAGCAGTCCGGAAAGGCGACGGCGACCGGCGGCATCAGCCCGGTGGCGATCAGCCGGTCCAGGCGCTCGGGAACATTCTCGCCGAAATTCTTCCAGTTGGTGTGCACTGGCCCCCCGGCCGTGAAGCCGACGAGGTCGACCAGCAGCGGCAGGCCCTCACCGCCGTGGCCAAGCGGCAGGTAGACGTCGATTCGCCGCCGGCTGGGGTCGCCGAGCAGATTGTCCTTCAGGATGGCGCTGTCGAGGGTGAAGCTCTCGACCCGGCCGGCGGGATTGTCGGGATTTCGGCGCATGGCCAGTCTCTTAGCGCGTTCCGGCGGGATGCGGAATTGGACCGGCCGGTGCCGGAATGGGACTGCTTCTACCTTGCCCTTCCGGGGTAGTTTGCGCTAACCTCCGGGCCGCGCGATCCGCATTGCTGCGGCGCAGGGGGTTGAGCGATGGCCGACAGCGAGTACGTGCACGGGACAATGGACATTTCGGAGCAGCGCAAGACGTTTGCGCGCTTCTGGACGATCACCAAGTGGAGCGGCATCGTGACCGTCGTGGTCCTGGTGTTCCTCGCGCTTACCCGCACCACGGCCTATGACTGCTCGAAATCGGACGTCGCTGCGGCGCACCTCAATGCCTGCGGTAAGCTGCCCCCGGCCGAAGGCGCTTCTGCCGAATGAAGATCGCGGTCCTGCGCGAGCGTCGCCCGCATGAGAAGCGGGTGGCAGCATCACCGGAGACCGTGAAGAAGCTCATCGGTCTGGGCGGAACTGTCGCGATCGAAACCGGGGCCGGCGATGGTGCGCGCATTCCCGACCAGCTCTATGTCGACGCCGGCGCCGTCATTGCGCCCGATGCCGCTGCCGCCGTCGCGGATGCGGACCTCATCTTCAAGGTCCAGCGGCCCGACCCGGCCGAGATCGCCAACGCGAAGCCGGGCGCCGTCATCATAGGCCTGCTCGCGCCCTATGCCGACAAGGATGCCCTTGCGCCGCTGTCGGCCAACGGACGCGCGCTCCTGGCGATGGAGTTCATCCCGCGCATCAGCCGTGCCCAGGCGATGGATGCGCTGTCGAGCCAGGCCAACCTCGCCGGCTACAAGGCCGTCGTCGACGCCGCCTCGCAGTTCAGCCGCGCCATGCCGATGATGATGACGGCGGCCGGCACCGTTGCCCCGGCGCGTGTGTTCGTCTTCGGCGCCGGCGTTGCCGGCCTTCAGGCGATCGCCACCGCACGACGCCTCGGCGCCATCGTGTCGGCCACCGACGTCCGTCCGGCGTCGAAGGAGCAGGTTGAGTCGCTCGGCGCCAGCTTCGTAGCCGTCATCGACGATGAGTTCAAACAAGCCGAAACCGCCGCGGGCTACGCCAAGCCCATGAGCGCCGAATACCAGGCCAAGCAGGCCGCACTCGTCGCCGACACCATCCGCAAGCAGGATATCGCCATCTGCACGGCGCTGATCCCGGGCCGCAAGGCGCCGGTGCTGATCACCGAGGAGATGGTGAAGGCGATGAAGCCGGGCTCCATCATCGTCGACCTCGCGGTGGAGCAGGGCGGCAACTGCCCGCTGTCGAAGCCGGGTGAAGTCGTCGAGGTCGACGGCGTCACCATCATGGGCCACCTCAACGTGCCCAGCCGGATCGCGCAGGATTCGTCCAATCTCTACGCGCGGAACCTGCTGAACCTCACCGGCCTCTTCATCGACAAGACGACCAAGACGCTCAGCGTGCCATGGGACGACGAGATCGTGAAAGGTGCGCTGGTCGCGCGGGACGGCGCCATCGTGCATCCGAATCTACAGGGCTGACGGCATGGACCACTTCGTCTCGTTCTTCTCGCTCTTCGTCCTCGCGATCTTCGTCGGCTACTTCGTCGTCTGGAGCGTGACGCCTGCACTGCACACGCCGCTCATGGCCGTCACCAACGCCATCTCCTCCGTCATCATCGTCGGCGCCCTGATCGCGCTGTCGGTCCAGGCGCTCGGGGCGGTATCGTGGGTGTCTAAGATTTTCGGCTTTCTCGCGGTCATCCTGGCGAGCGTGAACATCTTCGGCGGCTTCCTGGTCACCCAGCGCATGCTGGGCATGTACAAGGCCAAGGACAAGCCGAAGGCCTAGGGAGGGAGTGCCATGAACATTCCGGTTCAGGAACTTGCGTTCTACGTGATCGTCGCCGCCGGCGCCTTGTGCCTGCTGATGGCGGTCCTCAGCCTCGGGCGGATGATGCGAGCCGCCGGCTTCATCGTCCTCGGTGTTTCCGTCGCCCTGCTCGCGATGTGGATCCAGAACCAGGCGCAGATGATGTTCCTCATCGCATCCGCGGCCGCTGCCGTCATAGCCTTCATGTTCATGGTATCGGGCCGTACGCCCCTGCCGTCGGATATGAAGGGCCTGAGCACGTCCGGTCGCTAGGTCTGGGTATTCGGGGGATTCCATGAACGCCAGTATCGCCGCGCTGCTGTATCTCGCTGCGGGCGTTCTCTTCATCCTCGCCTTGCGCGGGCTGTCGAGCCCCGCGTCGAGCCGGCGCGGCAATTTCTACGGCATGATCGGCATGGCCATCGCGATCGGCACGACGCTGATCGCGGCGACGGGACATGCCGGCTGGTTCACCTGGTTCCTGATCGTGCTCGGCATCGCGATCGGCGGCGCCGGCGGCGCCTTCATCGCCCGCCGCATCGCCATGACGCAGATGCCGCAGCTCGTTGCGGCGTTTCACAGCCTTGTCGGCCTTGCCGCCGTTTTCGTCGCCGCCGGCGCGCTCTACAGCCCGGAGGCGTTCGGCATCGGGACGCCGGGCCATATCCGGGTCGAGAGTCTGCTGGAGATGTCGATCGGCCTTGCGATCGGCGCCATCACCTTCTCGGGCTCGGTCATCGCCTTCGCCAAGCTGGACGGACGGATGTCGGGCGCGCCGATCATCCTGCCGTATCGTCACCTCATCAATATCGGCATTGCCGCCGCCATCGGCCTGCTGATCTGGGCCTTCTCTTCGGACGGCGGCGCCCATGCCGGCTGGCTGTTCTGGATCATCGCGCTGCTCTCCTTCGCGATCGGCGTCACGCTGATCATCCCGATCGGCGGCGCGGACATGCCGGTCGTCGTGTCGATGCTGAACTCCTATTCGGGGTGGGCGGCGGCGGCGCTCGGTTTCACGCTGCACAACGAGGCGCTGCTGATCACCGGCGCCCTCGTCGGTTCGTCGGGCGCCATCCTCAGCTATATCATGTGCAAGGGGATGAACCGCAGTTTCATCTCGGTGATCCTGGGCGGTTTCGGCGGCGAGACGGCCGGTCCGTCCGGACCCGCGGAAACGCGGCCGATCAAGCAGGGTTCGGCCGACGACGCCGCCTTCATCATGAAGAATGCCGGCTCGGTCATCATCGTCCCCGGCTACGGCATGGCGGTTTCGCAGGCCCAGCACGCGCTGCGCGAGATGGCAGACAAGCTGAAGGCGGAAGGCGTCAAGGTCTCCTACGCGATCCACCCCGTGGCGGGCCGCATGCCCGGCCACATGAACGTGCTGCTCGCCGAGGCCAACGTGCCCTATGACGAGGTCTTCGAGCTTGAGGACATCAACTCGCAATTCCCGCAGGCCGACGTCGCCTATGTGATCGGCGCCAACGACGTCACGAACCCCTCTGCCAAGACCGACCCGAAATCGCCGATTTACGGCATGCCGATCCTGGACGTCGAGAAGGCGAAGACCGTGCTGTTCCTCAAGCGCGGCATGGGCAGCGGCTATGCCGGCGTCGAAAACGAGCTTTTCTTCCGCGACAACACGATGATGCTGTTCGCGGACGCCAAGAAGATGACGGAAGAGATCGTCAAGGCGCTCGGCTGACCCCTGCGACAGCGTGCGCATGGAACGCGGCCGAGCGTTCTGGCATGCCTCCCGGACAGACAAGTTCCAGGGGATTTCCATGAAGCGTCTTGGACTCGCGCTTGCCGCGTGCGTGCTGCTGTCGACGGCGGCGACCGCCAACATGCCGCCGCCGCAGGTGACGTCGCGCGATATGGCGAACGACGCCGTCGTCGCCTTTATGGAGAACTTCAATGCCGGCAACCTCGAAGGCCTGGCGTCGACCTATTCCGACGGCGGCAGCTTCGTGTGGGTCGAGAACGGGCACATCGCGGCTGACAGCAAGGCTGCTGCGGTCGAGGCCAACGGCAAGATGCCGAAGGGCGCGCGCATGGAGACGGACAGCTCCATGCAGGTGATCATGATCGGCACCTCGGCGGCCGAGGCGGTCGTGCCGTTCACCTTCTACGTCAAGGACGACAAGGGCGCGGACACGGAGGCCTTCAAGGGCGTCATGACGCTCACCATCGCCCCCGACACCGACGGCACCTGGCGCATCGTCGCCGGGCACATGAGCGCGAGCGGCCGCCATTAGGCGGCCGTCAGGCCTCGATGAAGCCGCCGACCTGACGGTTCCACAGGGCGGCATAGGCGCCGCCCTTGAGCAGGAGTTCGGCGTGGCTGCCGTCTTCGACGATGCGGCCGTTTTCCAGAAGAATGATCCGGTCCATGCCGGCGATCGTGGAGAGGCGGTGGGCGATCGCGATTACGGTGCGGTTCTGCATGAGCTGCAACATCGCCATCTGGATCAGGTATTCGCTCTCGCTGTCGAGCGATGAGGTGGCCTCGTCCATGACCAGGATCCTGGCGTCCTTCACGAGCGCCCGGGCGATGGCGACGCGCTGGCGCTCGCCGCCCGATAGTTTCAGGCCCTGCTCGCCGACGATGGTGTCATAGCCCTCCTGGCGCTGCGTGATGAACTCATGCGCGAAGGCCTGGCGGGCGCTGGTTTCGACGAGCTGCTGGCTGGCGCCCTGGTTGGCGTAGCGGATATTCTCGCGGATCGGGCGATGGAACACGCCCGGCATCTGCTGCACCTCGGAGATCGCCAGGTTCAGCGAATCCCAGGTCACGCGCGAAATATCCTGGCCATCGATCTCGATCGTGCCGTTCTGCGGCTCGAACTGCCGGCGCAGCAGCTTGATCAGGGTCGACTTGCCCGAGCCCGACTTGCCCACCAGGCCGACCTTCTCGCCGGGACGGATGACGAGGTTGAGCCCCTGGAACACGGGATGGCCGTCGCCATGCGCGAAGGTCACGCCGCGGAACGCGATTTCGCCGCGTGTGACGACGATCGGCACCGCGCCTGCGGCGTCCTGGATTTCGTGCGGCTGGGTGACCAGCGCGAGCGCTTCGTCGAGCGTGCCAAGCTGCTCGAAGAAGTCGAGCATGCGGAAGGAGAGGTCCTGCACCGAGCGCGCGATCATGTTGCCGAGGAAGAAGATCATCGTGAAGGCACCGAGCGTGATCGCGCCCGAAATCGTGTCGGTGACCGCCATCCAGATGAGGGCGAGCTGGAGGCCGAGCATGGCAGTCGCCATGAAGACCTTCATCCACATCAGGAAGAGGCGGAGGCGCTTCGAGGCGTTCATCTCGTCGGCGAGGAAGCGCGAGAGGTATTTGCGCTCGAAGGCGGATTTCGCGAAGGCGCGCACCAGGTCGACATTGGTGATGGCGTCGATCAGCCGGCCGGTCGAGGTCGAGACCTCTTCGCTGAACGCCTTGGAAAGCCTGACGCAGCGCCGCGCGAGGCGCTGGACGACGTAGAGATAGACGGTCGTCCAGCCGACGAGCACGGCGGCATAGAAGGGCGACTGGGCGGCCAGCAGGATCGTGCCGGTCGCTATCAGGACGACGATGCGCGTGATGTCGAGCGTGACGAGGTAGAGCAGGCCGTTGGTCGCCTGTCCGGCCTGCTTGATCTTCTGCCCGAGCTTGCCGGCGAAGTTCTCCTGGAAGTAGCGGGACGAGTGCCCCATCAGCCAGGCGAAGAGGTATTTCTGCGCCAGTCCGCGCAGCCTCGGGCTCATCGTGCGGTCGATGGCGTCGTGCAGGCGGAACAGCAGCGACGGCGTGAACCACAGCAGGCCCAGCATCGCGAACCAGAAGGCGACGTCGCCATAGGATGCCGCCGCGCCGCCGCGGCCCACCGCCGTGGTGACGGCGTTGACGAGGCGGCCGAGGGCGGCAGGTCCCAGGGCTTCGAGGATGGTCGCGAAGGTCGCGACGGCGATCAGCGCGGCGACATGGCGCTTGTAGTGGCGTCTGACGAGGAAGGCGATGAAGCCGAAGGGCGAGGAGGGCGGGCGGACGCCCGACTCGGCCTCGGCCAGTTCCTCTATGTCGTCCGCCGGAAGCGGCGCAGCCGTGCTCGCGCCGTCCGGGGTTTCAGCCTGCTCCCGCGTCGGCGGACGATCATCCGCCGGCTCGGACAGCGTCGCAGTGCGACCGTTTCCAAGCGCCGTCATCTCTTTGAGTCGTGTTCTGAGCTTCCAGGGCGGGCGAACCTACGCCTGTCGCCGCGCGTGTCCAGTGGCCCAGCACACACAGGTGTAGAAAAGCAAAAGGCCGCCCGGCGAGGGCGGCCCTTAAAGGATCGGCGCTGTGCGCTGCGACCTATTTCTTCGCCGGGGCGGCGAGCAGGCCTTCGCGCTGGAGGCGCTTGCGGGCCAGCTTGCGGGCGCGGCGGATCGATTCGGCCTTTTCACGGGCGCGCTTCACGCTCGGCTTTTCGTAGTGGTTGCGCAGCTTCATCTCGCGGAACAGGCCTTCGCGCTGCATCTTCTTCTTGAGCGCCTTCAGGGCCTGGTCGACATTGTTGTCGCGAACGATGATCTGCACGGATTGATTTCTCGAGCGGTCGAAAACGGATGGACCGGAGGCTTGGCTGCGTTCCGGGAGGCGGGCTGATAGCAAACCGGCCCCGCGGTGTAAACCCTCAAACGCCCGATCGGCTGCGCACAAAACAAAACCCCCGCGGCCACCAGCGCGCTTGGCGCCGATGGCCCGGGGGTTCGAATCCAGCGAACGGGCCTAGTGGGTGGTTTCGTACCTAAGCCGTTCCAGTTCTTCCTTAATTCGCAGCTTCTGCCGTTTCATCGCCGCGACCTTCAGTTCGTCGAACCCCGGATGGGCCAACTCTTCTGCTATCGTCTCTTCCAGCCTGCGGTGTTTATCCGAGAGTTGCTGGATGTGCGACTCAAGCCCCATGGGCCTGTCTCCTTCTCCTGCCTCGAGAGTCGGAATCACACCACGCTTTCGTTGATCTGTCACGAAGGAACAGGGTTTACGGGAAGGATTTTCGTGTGCTGCGCCGCACCCAAAAGCGTCCCAAAATGGCGATTGCCATTCGAGACTTACGAGCGCCGCGGCGATAAGGTAGTGCGAGAGCGCAAGGCGGGGCGTTCGCGGTGGATGTGCTTGGGTCGGACATGACGGAAGAGGAGCGGGCGCTCCACGCGCGACTGGGCGAATTGCGCCTTGAGCATCGCGATCTGGACAGCGCGATCGAGGCGCTGTCGGCAGGCATGGTCCGCGACCAGCTTCAGTTGGCGCGGCTGAAGAAGAAGAAGCTGGCCCTGAAGGACGAGATCCGCCAGCTCGAGAACGAGCTGATCCCCGACATTATCGCCTGAGTTCCTAGAGCGCGTGCGCGCCGCTGGTCACCGATAGCTGCACGGCGCGGCCGTTCCGCACGATAGGGCTTGCCTTCACCAGTTCGCTCAGCATTTCGGCCTTTGCCATCGCTTCGGCGCGGGTCGCCTTGGCGAGGATGATGCCAAATCCGCCGTCGCTCACCCGTCCCACAAAGTCGGTGTCGCGCACCTGGCCGCAGAGCGTTTCCGAGACCTTGGCCAGCGCGGCCTCGGCTGTTTCCGTGCCAAGACGGCCGGCTATGTCCGAAAGCCTGTCGACCTGGAGATAGATCACGCTGGCGGGAACCGCGTAGCGCTCGACGAACGACACGATGCGGGCCAGCTCCCGCACGAAGGCATCGCGGCCGAGGCAGGATTTCTGTGCAGGCGCCGCAGCGTCGGCGGCGGGACGACGGAGCTGGGCGGCCTCGCCGCGCACGGCGTCGACATCGCGCAGGAGTCCCAGGAGCGCATCGCGCACGGGGGGCGCGTGGTCGTGACCGATCGAGGGCCGCGTGCGCGTCGTGCGAGCCGAGACGCCCCCGAGCATGCTGGCCGGGCTCGCCCTGTTCGGAAGCGGCATCAAGCGGTACTCCAATCCTCTTGTCCTGCGAAAATGGCCAAAACTCGCGACCAAACCGTTAAGCCGATCCGATAGGACCAAAGCCATATTGCGCGACGGCGGGGCGCGCCTGTATATCGCCGTTTTTAGCGGGGAACCGGCTTCATGGCCGCGGCTTCAGGCAAGGCTAAGTCCGTGCGAACGGGCATTGCGACGGCGCCGCTGGTCGGCGTGATCATGGGCAGCCAGTCCGACTGGGCGGTGATGCGCAATGCGGCGGATATGCTCGCCACGCTTCAAGTGCCCTTCGAGGCGCGCATCGTTTCCGCCCATCGCACGCCCGAGCGTCTCTATGCCTATGCCGACAGCGCGCAGGAGCGCGGGCTGAAGGTCATTATCGCGGCAGCGGGCGGTGCAGCGCATCTGCCGGGCATGACCGCGTCGATGACGCCGCTGCCGGTGCTCGGGGTGCCGATGTCGGCGACCGGACTTCAGGGCTTCGACAGCCTGATGTCGATCGTGCAGATGCCCGCCGGCATTCCGGTCGGAACGCTCGCCGTCGGAAAGCCCGGCGCGATCAACGCGGCGATCCTGGCAGCGTCGATCCTGGGCCTCTCGGATGCGAAGCTGATGAAGCGCATCGAGGAATACCGGAAGCGGCAGACGGCGGCGGTGCCGCTCGAGCCGCGCGACGAGCCTGCTGCGCCCTGATGCTGGCGCCGGGCAGTACGATCGGCATTCTCGGCGGCGGCCAGTTGGGACGCATGCTGGGGCACGCGGGCACGGCGCTCGGCTTCCACGTGCATATCTACGCGCCCGACGCGGAATTGCCGGCGGCAGAGGCGGCGACGCATGTGACGCGCGGGGCGTATGAGGATGCGGCGGCGCTGACGGCGTTCGCGGCGGCGGTCGATGTCGTCACCTACGAGTTCGAGAATGTGCCGGCGTCGGCGGCGGCGCTGCTGAACGGGCTGAAGCCGGTGCGGCCGGGCGTGAAGGCGCTGGACGTGGCGCAGGACCGGCTGACGGAGAAGGACTTCCTGCGTTCGCTGGGCCTCCACACGGCACCCTACGCGGCGGCGGATTCGGGCGCGACCGCGGAGGCTGCGTTCGCGGCGCTGGGCGGTCGCGAGGCGATCGTGAAGACGCGACGGCTCGGCTATGACGGCAAGGGCCAGGTGCGCGCACGCAATGCGGCCGAGGCGGCGGCGGCGCTGCGCGATCTCAAGGCGCCCTGCATCCTCGAAGGCGTGGTGCCGTTCGCCGGGGAATTGTCGGTGGTCGCGGCGCGCGGGCTCGATGGGACCATCGCGGCGTTCGACGCGGCGGCGAATGTGCATCGCGAGGGCATCCTGCGGACCAGCCGGGTGCCGGCGCAGGTGAACACGGCGGTGGGTGCGGAAGCGGGCCGGATCGCGGGTGTGATCCTGGAGGCGCTGGACTATGTCGGGGTGATCGGGGTTGAGCTGTTCCTGGCGGTGGGCGGGGCGCTGTTGGTCAACGAGATCGCGCCGCGCGTCCACAATACCGGGCACTGGACGATGGATGCCTGCGCGGCGAGCCAGTTCGAGCAGCATATGCGCGCGGTGGCCGGCTGGCCGCTGAAGCCGGCGGCGCGATGGGCCGATTGCGAGATGGAGAATTTGATCGGCGACGATGTGCTGAACTGGCGCGCCATCGCGGCGGAACCCAATGCCTGCCTCCATCTCTACGGCAAGTCCGAGGTGCGGGCCGGGCGCAAGATGGGCCATGTGAACCGGCTCTATCCGCTGGGCGGCCTGCCCTGAGCGCGCATCAGTTCTGAGATCGCGCGGCTGCCGGCATCGGTGCGGCCGTCAAGGCCGAGTTCGACGCCGGTACGGTCATCCTCCGTGCGGTTCTGGCTGAGCTTGAACTGGCTCTCGATGCGCTCGATGTGGAGCCGCACGCCGACGATGCCGCGCAGCATGGCGTCGATATAGTCCGCGGGCGCGTCGTCGATGGACCAGGGCTTGCGCTCGGCCGCCTCGAAGCGATCGGTCAGTTCCCGGACGATCCCGCGCTTCGCCTCCGCGTCGTCGATCCAGGCGATGCGGCCATGCACATGGACCGCGACATAGTTGTAGGTCGGCACGACACGGCCGTGTTCGGCTTTCGTCGCGAGGAAACCCGGCGAGACATAGGCAGACGGGCCCTGGAAGATCGCGAGCGCGAGCGCGCCATCGGGGGCCTGCTGCCAGTGCGGGTTGGCGCGGGCGACGTGGCCGGTGAGGACGTCGCCTTGCAGCAGCATCGGGAGATGCGTCGCGACGAGGCCGTCGGTGACGAGGGTCGCGAGCGGCCAGGCCTCGATCGCTTTCAGCGCATCGCCTTCGGACTGCGGCTGGAAATGCGGCGGGCGGTACATGGTCAGCCGCCCCTGGAGGGATAGCGCAGGCTGCCGAGGATCTTGAAGGGATCGGGCAGCCTGGCTGCGAAATCCTGGAGGCCGGCCTTGGCCTTTTCGATGGACATGACGTTCTCGATGCGGCGGTCGAGGAAGGTCCAGGTCGCGGCGCTGTCCTCGCTGTCGTCGCCGAACCAGTAGAACAGGGTCGAGGTGTAGACGCCGGAGAGGAGGGCGCGCTTGGTGTAGTAGTTGAAGTCGGCCGAGGCATCGCCGATGCCGCGCCAGATCGCATCGGCGGTGCGGAGGCCGAGCTCGATGCCGAGCGGGGCGTTCAGCGGCAGCGACAGGAAGGCGGCGGCGCGGCGCGCGGCGATCTTTTGCGGCGCCATCTTCTCGATGCGCAGGCGGACGCCTTTGGTGACGCGCTCGCGGATCTTCAGGCCGGCCAGATCAGCAGAGGACAGGGCGTCATGGACTTCGTCGTCGAGCCTGGCGCTCCAGGTGCGGAGCAATTCCTTCGGGCCGCCCTGGAAGGCGAGGGCGGCGAGGTCTGGCGGAATCTTCAGGGTCTTCGCGGCGTCGTCGATGGCGCGCTGGGTGAAGCCGTCGAAGGCGGTGTTGGCGATCGCCTCTTCGAGGATCCTGGCCCGGGCCTTGGCGAGGCGGGCTTCTTCGCGGGTCGCCATGTCAGCCTGCCTGGCGCATGTGGTGGCGCGCCTCGCTCTCGAAGATGAGTTGGGTGAGATCGGCCATGCGCTGCGGGTAGAGCACGCCGTCGAGGTGGTCGCATTCGTGCTGGACGACGCGGGCATGGAAGCCGCGGGCGACGCGGGTGACAGGCTTTCCGGTGAGGTCGATGCCGGAATAGCGGATATGGGCGGAACGATCGACGAGGCCGCGCAGGCCCGGAACCGAGAGACAGCCCTCCCAGCCGGCTTCGCGCTCCTCCGACAGCACTTCGATGACCGGGTTGGCGAGGATGGTGAGGGGGGCGGTGTGGTCGAAGCGCTCGTCCTCGGCGAGGCCGGGATCGGAGCGGTCGCCGGGCGCCTGGAAGACGACAAGGCGGAGCGGGATGTGGACCTGGGGGGCGGCGAGGCCAGCGCCGTTGGCGTCGATCATGGTCTCGATCATGTCCTCGGCGAGGCGGCGGATTTCCGGCGCGGTCGGATCGGCCACCGGGCGGGCGACCTGGGTGAGGACCGGATGGCCCATGCGGGCGATCTTGAGGATGGTCATGGACGCTTCGTAGGCGCGGGCGCGCCCGGCGTCCACCGGGATTGGAACGACGGCCGGGCGGCGGCGCGGCGGGTACGTTCCAACCGGCCGGCGGGGCTGTCAGCCGCGGACGGCGCGGCCTTCAGCCGATATTCGAAAGCGGCGGCGGGTATTCGTTTTCCACTTTTGACCTTTTTTCTGTCTGGCACGGTGGGTTCGAATGGGCCGCGTCCGGAGCGGCATTCGAAGCTTCGGCCGCGGTTGCTTGGGCGGGAGGCGCGGCCGGCGCCGGGTGCGGTTCGAATGCGGCTTCGGTCGCGAGAGCCGCGCGTTCGCTGAGCGCGCCGACCGATTGGAAGAAGGCGAGCGCCATTCGATGCTCGATTTCGTGCTTCTTTTTCTCGGGCATGGGGCGGGCATTCAAATCGACCCAGGCGCGGGTGTAGGCGCGCAGCGTCTTCAGCGCCTCCGGCATCATCTGGACGAGACGCTGCGCCGCCATCCGGCGCGCCTTGGCGGAGCGCGAATAGAGACCGTGCTTGAGGCGGTTGCTGTTGCCGGGCTGTGCGCCGCGCCGGCGGCGGGGCTGAACGGACGTATCGGACATCACGGCCTCCCTCATCGGCCGTCAAAGTGGGGTGCGGGGATGACAGAAACTGGCGTGCCGATCGGTTCAGCTCGCTTTGGGTTTCTTTCGTGCGGGCTTGGCGGTGTTGAGGGCGACGGCGGCGCGGATGAGGGCGGTGAGGGCCTTCTCGTCGATGGCCTCGCCTTCGCGGATGTCGATGGCGCGGCGGACGTTGCCGTCGAGGCTGGAATTGAAGAGGCCGTGGGGGTCGTCCAGCGCGGCGCCCTTGGCGAAGGTGAGCTTGACGACGGTCTTGTAGGTCTCGCCGGTGCAGAGGATGCCGTCATGTTCCCACACGGGGACGCCGCGCCATTTCCAGGTCTCGACGACCTCGGGGTCGGCCTTGTGGATCAGGGCGCGGATGCCGGCGAGCATCCTGCCGCGCCAGTCGCCGAGTTCCTTGATGCGTGCGTCGATCTGCGCGGCGGCCGAAACCTCGCCGGTCGTCTCCGTCGATCCGCTCTTCTTCATGGGTGTCGCTTTCTTCATCGGAGGGTGGGGTGGGCGAGGCGCCGGCGGATGTCGGCATAGGCGGCCGCGATGAGGGCGGTGAGGGCATCGGTGTCGAACGGCTCGCCGGGGCGGAGCTTCGTGTGGCGCATGTGCCTGCCGCTGCCTTCGAGCAGGCGCGCGGGATCGGGCAGCTCGGCGCCGCGGAAGAAGCCGACCGCGGCATGCGCCTTGAAGGCGTTCACATAGGCGAAGGGCGCCTCGCCGACGCAGGCGACGGGGCAGCCGTCGTGGAAAAGTTCGCGCACGTCGTCGCCGCAGGTCCGCATCCGCTCGAACCATGCGCGCAGCATGAGGCGGTGCGGCCCGATGCCGGCATCGAACCACGCGTCAATGCGCGGATCGTGGCGTAGCGTGTCGTCGAAGGTCAGGATGCCGGTCATGTGCGGTTCGGCCCTACATGCGCTCGCCGGGAACGGCGCTCGCCCGGCGCACCACGTTGCGGCATAGGGCGGGGCGAACACCAGAGGTTTCGCGAGGTGCGCCGGATGCGCCATCGCCGCCTTGGGCCATCGTTCCGACGTACCAAAAGTTTGGATTCGCGGCGCGAGGGCGGCAGCAGCGCATTTCCTACGGCGGCTCGTGCGACCGAACGATGGCTCGCCGGAACAAGTCCGGCGATGACAACGAGGGGCTGGGCCTACAGCGCGACCCCAACCGGGCGGGCGTGGACACGTCGGGCGAAGACAAGGGGGAATGGCGGCGCGGTCGGGGCGGAGGGAACCGGGGTGCGGGGCGGGTCGTTGTGCGCGGATGGGCGGGCACGCGGCGGAGAGCGCGGGGGCTGACGGGGCGGTGTTTGCCACCGCCATTCCGGCGCGGCTGGACCGCCTGCCGTGGTCGCGCTTTCACTGGCTGATCGTCTTTGCGCTTGGCATCACCTGGATCCTCGACGGGCTGGAGGTGACGCTTGTGGGATCGCTGTCGCCGGCGATCCAGAACGAGGAAGCGCTCGGCCTCACCGACAGCCAGATCGGACTGACGGGAAGCGCCTATATCGCCGGCGCGGTGCTGGGCGCGCTGATCTTCGGGCGGCTGACCGATACGATGGGGCGGCGCAAGCTCTTCACGATCACGGTCGGCGTCTATCTCGCCGGGACGGTCCTGACCGGGTTCAGTTGGGACATCTGGTCGTTCCTGGCGTTCCGCTTCCTCACGGGGCTGGGGATCGGCGGCGAATACGGCGCGGTGAATTCGGCGATCCAGGAACTGATCCCGGCGCGGCGGCGCGGCTTCACCGATCTTGCGATCAACGGCTCCTACTGGGTGGGCGCGGCGATCGGGGCGATGGCGTCGGTGGTGGTGCTGGATCCGGCGATCATGGCGCCGGAATGGGGCTGGCGGCTTGCCTTCGTGGTGGGCGGGCTGCTGGCGCTCGTCATCATCTGGGTGCGGCGCTTCATCCCGGAGAGCCCGCGCTGGCTGATGACGCATGGCCGGCCGGACGAGGCGCATGCGATCGTCGACCGCATCGAGGCGGATGTCGCGCGCCAATGGGGCCATCTGCCGCCGGTGCCGCCCGGCGCGTGGCGCTTCAGCCGGCTGCACAAGGCGCGCTGGCGCGATGTCGTCGCGATGCTGCTGCGCGTGTATCCGGCGCGCACGACGCTGGGCGTCACGCTGATGGCGACGCAGGCCTTCTGCTACAACGCGATCTTCTTCACCTATGCGCTGATCCTGTCGCGCTTCTATGGCGTGCCGGATGCGCGCATCGGCTGGTATATATTGCCGTTCGCGCTGGGAAATTTCCTCGGACCGCTGCTGCTGGGGCATGCCTTCGATACGGTCGGGCGCAAGACGATGATCGCGCTGACCTATGGCGTGGCGGGCGCGCTGATGGTGCTGACGGGGTATGCGTTCGCCGAAGGGTGGCTCTCCGCGACGCAGCAGACGGTGGCATGGACGGTGATCTTCTTCTTCGCCTCGGCGGGCGCGAGCGCGGCCTATCTGACGGTCGGCGAGCTGTTTCCGCTGGAGACGCGGGCGGTGACGATCTCGCTGTTCTACGCCTTCGGCACGCTGGTGGGTGGCGTCGGGGGGCCGGCGCTGTTCGGGGCGCTGATCGACACGGGGGAGCGGGGGCAGATCCTGATCGGCTATCTCATCGGCGGCGGGCTGATGCTGTTCGCGGCGGTGGTGGAGCTGTGGCTGGGCGTCGCGGCGGAGGGGAAGTCGCTGGAAGAAGTGGCGCGGCCGCTGTCGGCGGTGGATTGAGCAATTATGTCATCCCGGGCGAGCCGGCGAAGCCGCGGAGACCTAAGGACCCAGGGGCCTCAGACACCGGTGTTTGTTGCCCCTGGGTCCCGGCTCTTCGCTTCGCTTCGGCCGGGATGACATCTCTGTTTTGCCAAATGCGATTGCCCTGCCTGGGTCCTTAGGTCTCGCACGCCTCCGGTGGGCTCGCCCGGGATGACAGCTTTAGGCTAGGGTCGCTCCATTGAAACACCGGAGGGACATCCATGAGCGACCCAGTTCTTTACGAGGTCAATGAGCATATCGCGACGATCACGCTGAACCGGCCCGAGCGGATGAACACGATCTCGGGCGACATGCTGGACATGCTGACCGACTATCTGCTCAAGGCCGACGCCGACAAGGACGTGCGCTGCATCATCCTGACGGGCACGGGGCGGGCCTTCTGTGCGGGGCTCGATCTCGGCGAGGCGACGCGCCACAAGGACGGCGCGACGGGGATCGCCTCGGGCGCGGTGACGCAGACGACGATCAACCTCAAGCACACGCCGCCGACGGCGCTCTACAACATGGACACGCCGACGATCTGTGCGCTGAACGGTTCGGCCGCGGGCTACGGCATGGATACGGCGCTCGGCTGCGACATCCGCATCATGGCGGAGAGCGCGAAGATGGCGGCGGCCTTCACCAAGCGCGGCATCGTGCCGGAGAGCGGCGGGACGTGGTTCCTGCCGCGGCTGCTGGGGTGGTCGAAGGCGGCGCAGCTCATCTTCACCGGGCGGACGCTGAAGGCGAAGGAATGCCTGGAGATGGGCCTCGTGTCGGAGGTCGTCGGCGACAACGAATTGCCGGAGCGGGCGCGGGCGGTGGCGAAGGAGATCGCGGCGAATGCGCCGATGGCGGTGCAGTCGTCGAAGCGCATGATGCGGATGGGGATGGAAGAGACCTTCGACACCCATGTGCAGCATGTCTTCCTGCAATTGCTGCCGCTGCTGCGTTCGGCCGATGCGCGCGAGGGCATGCTCGCCTTCATGGAAAAGCGCGAGCCGAAATTCGAAGGGCGCTGAATGACGGGTACGCCGCGCACTGCCGCCGTGATCGGCGGCGGGCCGGCGGGGCTGATGGCCGCCGAGGTGCTGAGCGCGGCCGGCGTTCGGGTGACGGTGTATGAGCGCATGCCGTCGGTGGCGCGCAAGCTGCTGATCGCCGGGCGCGGCGGGCTGAACCTGACGCATTCGGAGGACTTTGCGGCGTTTGCCGGGCGCTATGGCGCGGCGGCGGACTGGCTGCGGCCGGTGCTGGAGGCGTTTCCGCCGGCGGCGCTGATCGCGTGGGCGGAGCGGCTGGGTCAGCCGACCTTTGTCGGCTCCAGCGGGCGGGTGTTTCCGAAGGCGATGAAGGCCTCGCCGCTGCTGCGGGCGTGGCTGGCGCGGCTGGCGGGGCAGGGTGTCGTTGTCCGCACGCGGCACGACTGGCGCGGCTGGGATGAAGCGGGCGCGCTGGCGTTCGACGCGCCGGGCGGGCGGGTTTCCGTGGCGCCGGACGTGACGGTGCTGGCGCTCGGCGGGGCGAGCTGGCCGAAGCTCGGATCGAACGGCGCGTGGACCGAGATGCTGCGGGGGCGGGGCGTCGCTGTCGCGCCGTTCGAGCCGGCGAATATGGGGATCACCATTGCGTGGAGCGACGTGTTCCGCGAGCGGTTTGCGGGGCAGCCGCTGAAGAATGTCGGCGTCATGCAGGTCGGAGAAACGCCCGGGTTTCTGCGGATTGAATCGGTCACGCGCGGCGACGTCATCATCACGGGTTACGGGCTTGAGGGAACGCCGATCTACGCGCTGTCGGCCGCAGCGCGTTCTCTGACGAACGGTTGTCCGCAGGCGCTGGTCATCGACCTCAGGCCGGACATGACCGTGGCCAGGCTCGCCGAGCGCGTGGCGAGGGCCGCGCCGAAGCAGTCGTTGAGCAACCTTCTGCGCAAGTCCCTCCATCTGTCGCCTGTCGAGATAGGATTGCTGCGGGAAACCGATGTTTCGACTCCGCGCGAACCGGATCGCCTCGCGGGCGCGATCAAGGCCGTCGCGTTGAAGGTGTCAGGCACGCAGGGGCTTCAGCGCGCCATCTCCAGCGCAGGCGGGATCATGCGGGATGTCGTTGACAAGAGCTTGATGCTTCTCGCCATGCCCGGTGTGTTCGTCGCCGGCGAGATGCTGGACTGGGAGGCCCCGACGGGCGGCTATCTGCTCCAGGCGAGCTTCGCGACCGGTGTCGTCGCGGCGCAGGGCGCGCTGGCGTGGCTTGACCGGCAGAGGCCGATCGATGCTCGGTAGGCGCGATGCCGGCGAGCTGGCCGCTCGGTGGATCAGCGGCGGCGAAGGGCGCGCTCGAATTGCCCGATGAGTTGAGTTTTTGGCGTTCCCGGCATCACGCAGCGCTGGATTGCTTGCCAGCGCCAATGCGTAAGGACCGGCAACAGAAGGAAGCGGAGAAGGGCGCAGGCCACCGGGAGGCCGAAGAACCAGATCCATGCGAACCAGGTATCGCTAAGCACCCGTACACCGACAGCCGCTCCGACGGCGTAGCTCCAGACAAACGAAAGGCTTGCGAGGAGCCATGCCGCAGGAAGGAGAGCAGCCGCGGTACGGAGCAGGGTATCGTAGTAGATTCTGACATACACATGGTTCGGCTCTCGGACGTCGAAGCCGACAATGATGTGCTGCCAGCCGGCGTTGAGGAATGGCACCGGAACCAGGCGGTAGACGGTGCCGCGGAGATTCCGGTCCTCGACGTAGTCGACCTGCCTGGCAATGAATCCGGCGCGTCGGAGTTTGGCCGGAATTTCCTCTGCCTGCTCAATCCCGTTGAACGGCCCGATCGGATCGAACGAGACGAGCAAGAGCTGAGACGCTGTCGAGATATACCGCGCCAGCTTGCCCTGACGGGCTGGCAGAGCTTGGGGTGACGACTTCACCGCGGCGTGACCTTCAGCACCTTGCCGTCGTCTTCGTCGGTGAGGAGATAGATCGCGCCGTCGGGGCCGGTGCGGACGTCGCGGATGCGGGTTTGCAGTTCGCCGAACAGGCGCTGCCAGCCGACGACCTTGCCGGTGTCGTCGAGGTCGAGGCGGTCGACGCGCATTTCGGCGAGGGAGCCGGCGAGCAGGTCGCCGTCCCACTGCGGGAAGAGGCGGCCGCGATAGACGGTGAGGCCCGAGGGGGCGAAGCGTTCCGGCTTCCATACGGCGATGGGCTGCGTCGTGCCTTCCTTCTCGGTGAAGGGCGAGATGACCGAGCCGGAATAGTCGACGGAATAGGTCGCGATCGGCCAGCCGTAATTCGCGCCCTTTTCGATGAGGTTCACCTCGTCACCGGAAAGCGCGCCGTGCTCGGTCTGGTAGATGCGGCCGGTGATGGAATCGCGCGCCAGGCCCTGCTGGTTGCGGTGGCCATAGGTCCAGACCTTGGCGTTGGCGACCGGCTGGCCGGCGAAGGGATTGTCGGCGGGCGCGTTGCCGCTGGTGTCGATGCGGATGATCTTGCCGAGGCCGCTCGCGAGGTCCTGTGCCTGCTCGCGGAACTCGAAGCCGTCGCCGGTGGTGAGGAGCAGCGTGCCGTCGGGCAGGAAGACCATACGGCCGCCGTAATGGGCGGTGGTGTCCTTCTCCGGCGTGTTGCGGAAGATAACCGTTACGTCGTGCAGCGCGGTGCCGTCGAAGCGGGCGCGCGCGACGGCGGTGTGGTTCGCCGCGTCGGTGCCTTCGGCATAGGCGACGTAGATGAGGCCGTTCGAGGCGTAGGCGGGATCGAGCACGACGTCGAAATAGCCGCCCTGGTTCTGCACATAGGCAGGGGGCAGGCCGTCGAGGCGCTTGGGGTCGAGCTTGCCGCCGCGGATGACGCGCAGGCCGGCGTCGCGCTCGACAACCAGCATGCTGCCGTCGGGCAGGAAGGCGAGCGACCAGGGATTGTCGAGGCCGGTCGCGACCGGCTCGATCGTGTAGGCCGACGGATCGCCGTCCGCCGGCGCCTGGAGAATGGGCGAGGCGGCGGCCGTCGCGGTGAGAAGGGCGGCGAGCAGAAGGGTGCTCTTCATGGGAGTCCTGCCGATTGTCCTTGCCATGGGTCGTAGCGTTCGGACAGGTTGCGGCAAAAGGCAACCCGCGAGGGGATAGCGATGCGTGTGATCCTGGCCTTTGTGGTGGCGGTGCTCGTGGCCTTCTTCCTCGGCGCTGCCGTGCTCACCGGGTTCGACCAGGCGGGCTTTGCGGCCGCGCATGGCGGACCGCTCTCGTTCGGCCAGCGGCTCGGCTGGTATCTGGTGACGATGAAGGGGCTGGCGCTCGATGTCGGGCTCTATCCGCTGCTGGTGACGGTCGGATTGCTGATCGCGTTCCTCGCGGCGGCTTTCGTGAAGCGCATCGCCCCGGGCCTGCGCTTCTGGTGGTATGCGGGTGCCGGTGCGGTCGCGATCGTGACGCTGGTGCTGACGCTGAAGGCGGTGATGGGCCTCTTCGTCATCCCCGGCGCACGTACCGTTGCCGGCATCGCGGCCCAGGGTGTCGTCGGCCTGATCGCGGGCGGGGTGTTCGCCGCCCTGAGCCGGGCGCCGGAGCAGCGCGGGCGGTTTTCGCTGCGATAGCGGTGGAACTCGACGCCGCGCCTGCCGTTCTGACCGCTGTCGTTGTTCCGAGGGATCGATATGTGGACCGCCTTGCTGCTGCTCATTCTGGCGATCTATTTCATCCCGACGCTGCTCGCGGCGTATCTGCGCGTTCCGGGCTTCTGGGTGATCTTCGCCGTCAATTTGTTCCTCGGCTGGACGATCGCCGGCTGGGCGGTGGCGTTGAGCTGGGTGCTGCAACGCACCGGCGTTCTCCGCGGGCGGGACGGGCGGCTGTCGTATGACCGCGACGCGGATTACTTCCCCCGAGCTCCGCGCGACTAACGCTAATGCGTCCGGCGATAGCGCCGGCCGGATGCCTGGCCGTGGTCGTGCATGACGGTGACGATGCTTCCGTCGCCGGCCATGACGAGGGCGAGGTCGGCGATGAGGTCGAGCATCGGCCCGAAGGCTTCGCGGATGCGGCGGTCGCGCTTGAGACGGCGGCTGATGCGAAGCGCGATGCAGCCGCCGCCCACCGGCGCATCGAGGTCGGCGAGCGCTAGGAAGGCTTCGAGCCGTTCCTCGCCGATGCCGCGCTGGCGGGCACGGACCATCGCGTGGCGTGACATGAAGCGGTGCGGCATCTCCTGTCCTCCTGAACGGATTTAGGTTGACGCAACAGGGCGACAAAGCCTGACACGGAAACGAAACGTGAATCCCGGGGTCAGATGCCGATCGGGCGGGCCTGGTCGCGGAGCTTGAATTTCTGGACCTTGCCGGTGGAGGTCTTGGGGAGGTCGCCGAAGACGATCTTCTTCGGCGCCTTGTATCTGGCGATCTCGCTGCGGACGAACTCGATGAGTTCCTGTTCGCTCGCCTCGCCGCCCGGCTTCAGCGTGACGAAGGCGATGGCGACTTCGCCCCATTGCTCGTCCGGACGGCCGACGACGGCGGCCTCGAAGACGGCGGGGTGACGGTAGAGCACGTCCTCGACCTCGATCGAGGAGATGTTCTCGCCGCCGGAGATGATGATGTCCTTGGAGCGGTCCTTGAGGCGGATATAGCCGTCGGCGTCCCACACGCCGAGGTCGCCGGAGTGAAACCAGCCGTCCTTGAAGGCCGCTTCGGTCGCTGTGGGGTTCTTCAGGTAGCCCTTCATGACGATGTTGCCGCGGAAGAAGACCTCGCCCATCGCCTCGCCGTCCTTCGGCACGGGCTGCATGGTCTCGGGGTCGAGTACGGCGAGGTCTTCCAGCACCTGGTATTTGACACCCTGGCGCGCCTTCAGCCGGGCGCGCTCGGCGGCGTCGAGGGCGTCCCAGTCCTCGTTCCAGTCGTTGATGACGGAGGGGCCGTAGGTTTCGGTGAGGCCGTAGATGTGGGTCACGCGGAAGCCGGCGGCCTCCATCTTCTGGAGCACCGCAGCCGGCGGCGGGGCGGCGGCGGTGTAGAACTCAACGCTGCGGTCGCCCTTGGCGGCCTTCTGCGCCTCGGTCGCGTTGACGAGCATGTTCATGACGACCGGCGCGCCGCACATATGCGTGACGCCGTGTTTCGCGATGGCGTCGTAGATGCGCGCCGCTTCCGTCTTGCGCAGGCAGACATGGGTGCCGGCGACGGTCGAAATCGCCCATGTGTAGCACCAGCCGTTGCAGTGAAACATCGGCAGCGTCCACAGATAGGCCGGGTTCGCGGCCATGCCGGCGGTGACGACATTGCCGATGGCGGCGAGATAGGCGCCGCGGTGGTGGAAGACGACGCCCTTCGGGTTGCCGGTGGTGCCCGAGGTGTAGTTGAGCGCGATGGCGTTCCATTCATCGGCGATGGGCTCGCCGGCATAGGCCGCATCACCCTTGGCGATGAAGGCCTCGTACTCGATCTCGCCAATAACTTCGCCGCCTTCGTGTTCGGGATCGTCGATGCCGATGACCAGCGGCTTCGCCTTGCATTGGCCGAGCGCGGCCCTGGCGAGCGCGCCGAACTCGCTGTCGACGATGAAGATCTTGGCTTCGCCGTGGTCGAGGATGAAGGCGATCTCCTGGGCCGAGAGGCGGTAGTTGATCGCGTTGATGACGCCGCCGGTCATCGGCACGCCGTAATGGGCCTCGAGCATCGGCGGGGTGTTGGGACAGAGGATCGACACCGTATCGCCGGCCGCGATGCCGTGCGCCTTCAGCGCGGAGCCGAGGCGCCGGCGGCGGGCGTCGAACTCGGCATAGGTGAAGCGGCGGTCGCCATGCACGACGGCGAGGCGGGCCGGGAAGGTCGCGGCGGCGCGATCGAGGAAGGTGAGCGGCGTCAGCGGCAGGAAATTCGCCGGCGTCTTGGGCAGATCGCGATCGTAGACGGTCGTTGCGGCAGTCATGTCGTTTCCCTCAACCTCCCTCGACACTAGAAAGGCCGCGCGGGGCGCTCAAGAGGCGGTGTCGATCTGCGCGGATGCGGGCGTGGTCGGCGCAAGCATGGAGACCATTCAGCGGAGCTTCATGCGGGTTTCGTACGTTCCGGCGGCGCAAGCTCCCAAGGCCGCAGCGTGAGATGGCCACAGATTCGGCCCATTTTCCGCGCTAAGGTTCCCACGAACTTGCGCCGTCGCTCGCTCCTTCGCTACGAGACGCCATGCCGATTCCTTCCCTTCGTGCCGCCCTCGCGGGCCTCGCCCTGACTGCGGTCGCCCTGTCGGGCCCGGCCAGCGCCCAGCGCTATGACGACGATATCGATGCGCGCCTGAGCCGGATCGAGCAGGATCTGCGCGACCTCCAGGACCAGGTGGAACAGGGCGGCAGCGGCGCGGGCGGCGGCGGAGCCGGTCCGTCGATGCAGCGGCTGAACGACCTGGAGCAGTCGGTGCGGACGCTGACCGGGCAGGTCGAGCAGCTCAGCCACGACGTGCGCACGGTGCAGGAGAAGCTGGACCAGCTCCAGACCGAGACGAATTTCCGCCTGAACCAGCTCGAAGGAAACCCGAACGGCTCGCCCCCCGCGGACGGCACGGCGCCGGGCGACGGCACCGCGCCTCCGCCGCCGGGCGGTCCCGACAGCGGCCCGCCGCCCGGCAGCGGCGGTTCGGGCAGCGAAGGCGGACCGAAGCCGCCGGGCACGATCGGCGATGTGCCGGAGCGCCAGTCGGGGTCGGATGCCGAGGGCACCTACAACCAGGCGATGGATCTGCTGACGAAGGCCGACTATGACGGCGCGATGGCGCTGTTCAAGCAGGTCGTGCGCGATCATCCGGACACGGATTATGCCGCGCAGGCGCAGTACTGGATCGCCGATATCCACTATGTGCAGAAGAACTATGAATCGGCGGCGCTCGCCTTCGCCGACGTGCTGAAGAAATATCCGCAGAGCGGCCGCGGGCCGGAAGCGATGCTGAAGCTCGGCCTGTCGCTGATCCAGATCGGCAAGACCAAGGAAGGCTGCACCGCGCTCGGCGCGATCAAGCAGAAATATCCCAAGGCGAGCGACGCCATCCTCGGCCGCGCCGAGCGCGAGGCGAAGAAGGCCGGGTGCGGCAGCTAGAGGCAGCGTTCGCCGAAACGCTGCGACGGCTGGACCCGCCGCGCCCTTTCGCGCTGGCGGTTTCCGGCGGCCCGGACTCGATGGCGCTGATGCGCCTGGCGGCCGGACTGAAGCCTCTCGTCTTCACCGTGGATCACGGATTGCGCCCGGAGTCGGCCGGCGAGGCCGCTGAGGTCGGCGCATGGGCGCGGGCGCTCGGCCTGCCGCACGAGATACTGCGCTGGGAGGGCGAGAAGCCGAAGGCCGGCATCCAGGAGGCGGCGCGGGCGGCGCGCTATCGGCTGATGACGGAGGCGGCGGGGCGGGCCGGGGCGCGCTCGCTGCTGACCGGGCACACGCTGGACGACCAGATCGAGACGGTCGTCATGCGGGCGGCACGGGGCAGCGGGCGGATGGGCCTCGCCGGCATGCCGTCGCAGAGCGAAATCGGCGAGGGCATCCGGCTGGTGCGGCCGCTGCTGGCAACCCGGAAGGCGGCGCTGGTCGCGTGGCTGGAGGGGTTGGGCCAGGCCTTCGTGGTCGATCCCTCGAACGCCGACCGGCGCTTCGACCGGGCACGGTTGCGCGGGCAGGGGCTCGACGTGCCGCTGGCCGAGATCGTCGCGGCACAGGCTGCGCGTGCCCGGGCAGAATGCTGCGCGCGGAGGTTTTTCGAGGATCACCTGCGCGATCTCGATGGCGGCGTCGCGGTCGACCGTACGGCGCTGGCCGGGTTGCCGGGCGAGGCGCGCGATCTGGCGCTGGGTGCCCTGCTACGGCGATTCGGCGGGCGCGATCATCCGGGCACCCGGGCGGAGCGGGGGCGCGTCGCTACGGCCCTGTGTGCACCGGGCGCGTTTCACGGGCGCACACTCGCCGGGACACATATCCGGCCGGCGGTCGCGCGGGACGGCCCCGGGCTGCGCGGGTTCATCGTGTTCGCGGCGGAAAACGGCCAAAAACCCGTCGGCCGCACCGCCTGGCTGCCGATGGGCCGATTTGTGCAACTGGCGGCGGATGGTTCCTTCCTGGAGCCGTCCCGTCTTTCGGCGAAACAAAACGGTGGTGTGACTGGTGCAGGGGTGGGTTCGGACCTATCTTAACGCCCGGGAGAGCCGGGGAATGCGGGCGCGTGCCTGCCGTAACCTGCCGTTCAGGCGGGACCGGTCATAGTCGCGCGTTCAGAGTGGCGTGGATGCCGGCGGCCAATCGGGCCGGTGGGTCTTTTAGGATGACGACGTGAACAATCTGAAGAATTTCGCCCTGTGGATCCTGATCGCCGGCCTGCTGGTCGTGCTGTTCAACGTCTTCCAGAGCACCTCGCAGCGCGCGAGCGGGCAGGAGATGTCGTATTCCGATTTCCGGCGCGAGGTCGACAACGGCCAGATCCGCGACGTGACGATCGACGAGGAGGGGCGGACCATCGTCGGGCACAAGAAGTCCAACGAACAGTTCACGACGACCATTCCCGACGATCCGCAGCTCATCCCGACGCTCTATACGAAGGGCGTGCAGATCAACGCCCGCCAGCCGGATTCGGGCAGCCCGAGCCTGCTGATGATCCTGGTCAACTGGTTCCCGATGCTGCTGCTGATCGGCGTCTGGATCTTCTTCATGCGCCAGATGCAGGGCGCCGGCGGCAAGGCGATGGGCTTCGGCAAGTCGAAGGCCAAGCTGCTGACCGAGAAGCACGGCCGCGTGACGTTCGAGGATGTCGCGGGCGTCGACGAGGCCAAGGAAGAGCTCCAGGAGATCGTCGAGTTCCTGCGCGATCCGCAGAAATTCCAGCGCCTGGGCGGCAAGATTCCGAAGGGTGCGCTGCTCGTCGGCCCGCCGGGTACCGGCAAGACGCTGATCGCGCGTGCGGTCGCGGGCGAAGCCACTGTGCCGTTCGTCACCATCTCGGGCTCTGACTTCGTCGAGATGTTCGTCGGCGTCGGCGCCAGCCG
>JADZAI010000102.1 GCA_020852655.1 Alphaproteobacteria bacterium | reverse complement strand
GTCGAGGCTGTCCTGGATCTCCCAGTTCATGAGGAACACCTCGCCGTCGGCGATGCGGTGGCAGCCCTGCCAGACGGGCAGGTCGCGGCCACGCCGGTCGCGCTCCAGCGCGTTGCCCATTGCGATTCGGTCGACGGTGATGGCGAGCCCCGAGCGGCAGACCCGTTGTCCCGGCAGACCGGCGATACGCTTCATCAGCGGCACACCGGGAGGCAGGTAACCGCGCTCGGCGAGGAAGCGCGCCAGCGGCTCGGGCGCATCGACGGCGACGAGGTCCGTCACCTCGAGCCGGTCAGAGGAGATCGTCCAGGTCGGGCTCGAGGCGGGTGTCGCCCAAGGTGACGATCAGGGCGTCAAAGATGTCGGCGATGGCGCCGGCGACGATATTGCCCTCGGGGAGCGGTCGCGGATCGGGTTCGTCCGCGAAGGGACGGTAGCCGTAGAGCTGGAGTTCGGTCAGGACGTGGTCGGTCGAGGAAGAGGTGTGGTGCGGTTCATGGTCGTCATGCTCGCTCATGGGATGCTCCGTCGGTTGGACCGCGACCGTCGCGGCCTTCATGGCGACGAAGCCGTCGGGCGGGCCGGACTGGCACCCGGAGCGACAGCGCAGGGCCGAAGCGCGAGCGGAGGGCCGAGGGGGCCGACTATTTTGGTTCGCGATGGAAAGGCCCGAAGGGCCGCCGGAAAATAGTCGGCCACAAGGTTGCCTGGCCGGACCGTTTGACGGCCGATCGCCCTCTCGAAGGCCGAGGCGCGGGCCTTTTGCGCCATGGAGGAGTATCCGGCGACGCGGTCGACGACGAGCCGCCCCGCATCCCCATTCCGGCTACGCTGCCAGATCCATGAGGCGGGCGACGTCCTGCGGCGCGATCTGGACGCGGATTCCTGCCCGCAGAGCATCGAGGCCGAGCATCCGCAGATCCTCGTTGAAGTCCCCGAGCGCAGGCGACAGCACGATCGCCTCGATCCCGGCCTGTTCCGCCCGGTCGATCAATGCCGCCATCGCGCCGTCTCCTGCCGGATCGTCGTCGCGCGCGATGTAGAGCCGGCGCAGCACGTCCGGAAAGAGGATGGCTGAGAGATGGGCGGCCGAGAGCGCGGCCACCATCGGCATGGTCGGCAGGGCGCATCTGAGCGACAGCATGGTCTCGATGCCTTCACCTGCCGCCATCACCGAGCCCGCCGCGCCGAATCGCACGGCGTGACCGAGAAGATCGCCCATAGCCCGTCTCGGCGTGTCGATCGGGGCCTTGCCGAGTGTCGCTTCGCTGAAGCCGTCAGGGTCGAGCCAGGTGCGATGTGCGCCGGTGAGCTTGCCGCCCAAGTCGGTGACGGCGGCGATCATCGCCGGCCACGTCTCGGTCGGCGAATGCTCGTCGGGCCGGTAGAAGCAGCGCGGATGGAAACGCAGCGAGCCGGTTTCGTGCAAAGCCGTAATGCCGCGTTTGCGTAAATACGTCTCTGCGAGAGTGCGTGTCATCGGCTGCGATATGGCAAAGAGCCGCCGCGCGGCCTCCGGCGATCCAGTCGGTGCGTTCGGCTTGCGCGTCCGGCGATCGTCAGGTTCCGGTTCGGGATGCGGCAGGCTGAGAAAGCGCCGAGCCTCGTCAGCGACATCCTTGAAGTCGAGGAGGCCGCACGCCTCGCGGATCACGTCGAGCAAGTCGCCATGCTCGCCGGTCGCCGCGTCGGTCCATTTGCCGGCCGCGCCCTTGCCGGTCTGCGGTCCCTTTAGACGCACGAACATCGAGCGGCCCGGGGTATTGCGCACGTCGCCGACCAGCCAGTAGCGGCCCTGGCGGCAGCCGGCGGAAAGATAGTGCCGGCACACCGCCTCGGACTGCCGGCCGAGACGTTGCGCCAGTTCGGAGGCATCGTGACGCGCCATCACGCAGCCTCCCGTTCGGAAACCCGCTCAATCGGATAGCGCTCCAGCACCTTGGCCAGCACGCCGGCGCCGTTCGCGTCGGTCGGCACGAACATGCGCAACTTCCACGAGATGATCTCGTGAAACAGGCCATAGGCGCTCAGGCGGTCGCGCATGGTGTCGGTGAAGCCCGATAGTTCGATGCGATGGGCGCCCATTACGCGCACGCGGCGAAGTTGGAGCCCTTCCGCAAGGTCGAGGATGGTGCTGCCGTCCAGTAATGCCGCGAAGGCATCGCCCGCCGTCAGCGTGCTGGCGCCGGTCGCGAGCGCGCCCGCGACCCAGGCGGGAGAGACGCGACGGCCGATGATGCGTTCGCCCTCGTCGGTCTGGAGCCGATAGACCCGCGTCGACTCGTTCGGCAGCCGCTTCCAGATCGGCAGCAAGAGACCGGCGACGATGTGGATCGTCGAGTCGGAGAACTCCGGCACCTGCGCCACTTCGCGATTCCAGGCGGCGGCGAAGGCGTCGCGATCGGCTTCCTGCCAGTGGCTCTCCGCCATCATCTTCAGGGAAGCGTGATGATGCTCCACGGGCCGAAGCAATCGCACCCGGCGTTCGATCTCGCCGTCGTCGAGCATCACGCTCGGCGCTGGGATCTGTACCGCAGGGCGACCCGAGCGCTCGTTGACGAGCAGGACCGCGCGAGGATCGGAGAGGTGGTCGAGCGCCTGGCCGAGGGTCAGCGGCCGGTTGCGCTCACGCTGCGCGATGGTGAGGAGGCGCGTTTCGGCGCCCGTTGCGGGATGGGTGTAGATGCTGCGCCGGTCGGCGACGACGAAGCTCTCCGCCTTCAGCGTTTCCAGTCCGATATCATAGGTCCCGCTGGTAATAGCGCCCTCGATCCTCGCATTGAGGAGCTGCTCGAAGGCCGTGAACAGCACGCCCTGCAGGTCGATGGTGAGCGCCAGCAGCCGGTTCAGGAATGTGGTGATCGGCGGCAGCTCGTCCTTCAGGCCGCCATCGTCCATTAGGGAGAGGCCCGTAGCGCTCTCGAATGTCTGGAGCGAGCAACCCTCGACCTTGCCGCGCACGATCAGCATGTAGAGCTGTCGCAGCGCGTCGCGGGCGTAAGGGCTTTCCAGATTGTCCTCGGGCCGGAACAGACCCTGGCCACCGGTCTGGCGCTGACCGCGCGTGATCGCGCCCAGGGTGTCGAGTCGGCGGGCGATGGTGGAGAGAAAGCGCCTTTCGGCCTTCACATCGGTCGCAATCGGACGGAACAGCGGCGGCTGCGCCTGGTTCGTCCGGTTGGTGCGGCCGAGACCTTGGATAGCGGCGTCGGCCTTCCAGCCGGGCTCCAGCAGATAGTGGACGCGCAGGCGCTGGTTCTTCGCGGAGAGCTCCGCGTGATAGCTGCGCCCGGTGCCGCCAGCATCGCTGAACACCAGGATGCGCTTCTGGTCGTCCATGAAGGCGGCGGTCTCGGCGAGGTTGGCCGAGCCGGCGCGGTTCTCGACCATCAAACGGTCCCCCTTGCGGACAATGCGGCGCGAGCGCCCGGTCACTTCGGCCACTATGTCGGTGCCGAAGCGCTGGATGATCTGGTCGAGCGCGCCGGGAACAGGTGGCAAGCTTGCGAGCTGCTCGATCAGGCGGTCACGCCGCGCGACCGCCTCGCGACTCTCGACCGGCTGGCCGTCACGATAGACCGGCCTAGAGGAGAGATTGCCTTCAGAATCGGTGAAGGGCTCGTAGAGCTGCACTGGGAAGGAATGCTGAAGGTATGACAGGACGTATTCGCGGGGCGTGATGTCAACGCGCACGTCGTTCCATTCCTCGGTCGGAATCTCGGCCAGTCTTCGTTCCATCAGCGCTTCGCCGGTCGAGACGATCTGCACGACGCAGGCGTGGCCTTCCTCGATGTCGCGCTCGATCGAGCGGATGAGCGTCGGCGTCTTCATCGAGGTGAGCAAATGTCCGAAGAAGCGCTGCTTGGTGCTCTCGAAGGCCGAGCGCGCCGCCGACTTCGCCTGACGGTTCAGCGTGCCGGCCTCGCCGGTGATGTTCGCGGCCTGCATCGCCGCGTCCAGATTGTTGTGAATGATCGCGAAGGCGCCAGCGTAGGCGTCATAGATGCGCCGCTGCTCGTCGGCGAGCTGGTGCTCGACCAACTCGTATTCGACGCCGTCATAGGAGAGCGAGCGCGCCGTGTAGAGGCCCAGTGATCGGAGATCGCGGGCGAGCACCTCCATCGCCGCGACGCCGCCGGCCTCGATCGCCTCCACGAACTCCGCCCGCGTGGCGAACGGGAAATCCTCGCCGCCCCACAGGCCGAGCCGCTGGGCATAGGCGAGGTTGTGAACGGTGGTGGCGCCGGTCGCCGAGACGTAGACGATACGCGCATCCGGCAGGGCGTGCTGGAGCCGGAGCCCCGCGCGGCCCTGTTGCGATGGGGCGACGTCGCCCCGTTCTCCCTTGCCGCCGGCGGCGTTCTGCATGGCGTGGCTTTCGTCGAAAATGATCACTCCGTCGAAGTCGGAGCCCAACCATTCGACGATCTGCCTGACGCGCGAAACCTTCTCGCCGCGCTCGTCGGACCGTAGCGTGGCGTAGGTGGTGAATAGGACGCCTTCCTGAAGCGTGACGGGCTTGCCCTGCGGGAAGCGCGACAGCGGCGTCACCAGCAGGCGCTCCATGCCGAGCGCCGACCAGTCGCGCTGGGCGTCCTCGATCAGCTTGTCGGACTTGGAGATCCAGAGCGCCTTGCGGCGCCCGCGCAGCCAGTTGTCGAGGATGATGGCGGCCGACTGGCGGCCCTTGCCCGCGCCGGTGCCGTCGCCCAGCATGAAGCCGCGCCGGAAGCGGACCGCGCCCTTCGCATCGTCGGGTGCCGCCGTGGCGAGATCGAAGGTGTCATCGACCGTCCAGCAGCCTGCCAGATAGTCGGAATGCGCCTCGCCGACATAGATCACGGTTTCGAGCTGGGCATCGGACAGGATGCCGTCGGTGACGAGGTTTTCGGGCAGGCGCGGACGATAGCTGGGCTTGGGCGGCGCGACTGAGGCCATCGCCGCCGACTGCACGAGCTTGGTGGGATGCGCCTGAGAGCCGGGAATACGGATCGCCTGAAGTCCGTATTCCTCATAGATCGCATCGGTCAGGCGCGTGCTCTCGGCCGGCGCCCAGTCCACGGTCTCATAGGCGAGGTCCACACCCTCGGGTTCGGCGAGCGAGGTCTTCGCGGCGGGTGCCGAGGCGGCCCGTGCGAGATAGCCGCGCACGGTCTTTGGCACAGGAGAAGATGCAACCGGAGCGGCGATGGTCGCGGCTACGGCAGGACGAGGCGGCACATGCTCGGTGATCCACCCGATGAGCGTTACGACATCGGGGGCGATGCCCAGCGATGCGGGGAATGCGGCCGGGTCTTCGGCCGGTGCCTTGTCGATGACGGTGAGGCGCGTCTCGATCGTCGTGCCGTGCTTGGCATAGACCGCGCCGTCGATCGCAGCGGTGAACACCACGCGGCCGCGCTCCTGCAGACGGACAAAGGCGTCGCGCCAGGCCGGCGCATCCGGCGAGAAATTCGCGCCAGTGATCGCCACCAGACGCCCACCCTCGGCGAGTCGGGCCAGCGCCGAGGCGACATGGCGGCAGGCGGCGTCGGCCATCCGGCCCGAGACGTTCGCCATCACCGAAAATGGCGGGTTCATCAGCGCGACGCTCGGGATCGCCGCCGGATCGAGATGATCGTCGATCTGCGCCGCATCGAAGCGCGTGACGGGCACAGCCGGAAAGAGGGAGGAGATGAGGGCGGCCCGGGTATCGGCCAACTCGTTGAGGATGAGCGTGCCGCCGGCAATCTCGGTCAGGATGGCGAGAAGGCCAGTGCCGGCCGAAGGCTCCAGGACGCGGTCGGCCGGCGTGATGGCGGCGGCGGTCAAGGCGGCGAGACCGAGCGTGATGGGTGTCGAGAATTGCTGGAAGGCCTCGCCCTCGGCGGAGCGGCGCGTATGGGTGGGGAGAAGGCCCGCGATCTTCGCGAGCAGCGGCAGCGCGGCGACCGGAGATCCGGCTTTGCGGAGAAGCGCCTTTCCGTATTTGCGCAGGAACAGGACAGTCGCCGCCTCGCAGGCGTCATAGGCCGTCTTCCAATCCCAGGCGCCCGATGCGTCGGACGCGCCGAAAGCGACTTCCATGGCCGAGCGGAGGATTGTGGTGTCGACGCGCTGGCCGCGCTCGAGCTGCGGGACGAGCTGGCGAGCCGCCGCGAGGATGGCGACGGACGTGTCGATAGCGGGAGCGGTCGACATCGGCGCGGCCTGCGTCGCCGCGTGTGGGAAAGCACCGTGCATGGGAGAAGCCTCGGGAGAGCGGGAACGGGACGAGCCGGCCGGCGCTCTCTCTCGACCGCGCGGGCTCAAACCCGTCCCGGCCTGTCTCTCACTCTGGGCTGACCGCCCTGGCCGCCGACATGAAACAAGCGCCCCGCCGTCAGGCGGGGCGCTTGTTGTCGGGCTCAGCCGAACGGCGGCCAGTATTCTTGAAGGTATAACCGGTTGCCGTGATGCCTCGTCGACGGCTTCGTCCGAGGTCCGATAGTCAAATTCCCATTAGAGGAGGAGGGCTACCAGATATTGGCCGCCGTCCATCGTCGGTAGCAACCGCGGAGCATGAAGCGCGTGTCGCTGTTAGAGCAGTGGACGCGGGTCAGCACCAAGGACGGCGACCATTGCCATACCAACGTGCAACGCCTTCGCTCACAAGCGTATCCCCAACGCTCTCACCATTCACAAGCACGATCCGCAACTTGCGCCCGTAGGTGTCCTCGTCGCGATCGATAGGCTGTAACGTGATTGGGCCGCTTTCCAGCAGATCGTGCAACCGCCTCGTCGCACGATCGCCAAGTTCCCTTTCCGCGGCGCAGCGATAATCGTGCGTCTCGGGTGCATCTATGTCTGCGATCCTGATCTTCTGCCCTTCGAGCCAAATCGTGTCGCCGTCGACCACGCAGTTATACCCGCCGCCGACGTGGCAGTAGCCGAAGCTCGCGCGAACGCCGGTTCGGCCACTCGCTGCCGCCTGCAACTGTCCGGGTTCCCAGAGGCTATCAAGCCAGCCGGCACCGTAAGCGGTGCCGATCAGCGCAGCACCGGCCCAAATGGGAATGAAAATTGCCCAGCCCAAGGAACGCCGTCGCGTCGATGCGCCGCTCACGCGCTCGGTTGCCCAGCGCGGTTTCTGCGCGCTGCCAAACCGGGCACGCACCACGTTGTTTCGCCGCCTCCGCCCCATTCGCCAATCATGCACGACACGGCGCCGCGTATCCATAGCTGGGTAATGCCGGTCTCCGAAAAGAAGGTGAAGACCCGGCGCGCAGGCTGTTGGTCGGATTCAAGAAAAAAGCGGGACGGCTGGAGCCGCCCCGCGTAGTCGCCTTATTCGGCCGCGATCGCAGGCGGCAGGTCGGCCTCTTCGGCGGAGGCCTCATCGTCATCGCCTTCGAGGAACGCCGGCAGCGCATTGGCGTCGGCTTCCGCTTCATCGGATCCGGTCAACGGCTCCTCGCCGTCCGCGAGGCGCAGCGGTTCGGGCAGCCAGCCGGTTTCGGCCAGCAGCCTTTCCGCCTCCTTGGCCATGTCGCCCTTCTTGAGGTGATCGATGAGCTGCGCGGCCCGCTCGCCCGCGCCCTCGCGCACCGCTTCGAGGATGCGGCGCTTCGGTACGCGACCGAGATAGTTGCCGACCGTTGGCACCCAGCCGACTTCCACCATGTCGAGGCGGGTGGCGTGGGCGAGCCGGTCAGCCTGACCGAGACGGCGTTCCAAGCCGTGTTGGGTGACGCCGTTGCCGCCATACGGATTGGGCTTCTCATGGAGGGCATTGACCCCGTAGCTGACGCAGTGGGCGAGCAGCGACAGCCGGCTCGTTTCGTCGAGCGCCGCGAGCCAGTCCCACAGTGCCTGGTCGCCCTGGGGCAGATCGACCTTCCACGCCTCGTGCCGCTCTGCGATCGACCGCGCGGACGGGCTGTCCTTGAGATCGGCAGCCTGGACCGGGAAGAAGACGTGGCGCACCGAGGCCTCCAAGCATCCGCCGCTCGTGGCGGTGCGCTGGAAGGTATCGACGACGAGCTTGTGCAGCAGCGCCGTCAACGCGACGTGCGGATTGCTGGCCACCGCATCGCGCAGCGCCAGCGTGCGATGGGCGGTCAACTCCATCACCAACCGGTCCGGCAGTGGCTTGACCGCGTCGTCTTCCTCGTCCTCCGGCTCGGCCGGTTGGCCACCGATCGTGATGACCGCGCGCCGCACGCTGGATGCGCCCGCTTCGGCGCCATCCTGACCGGCGGAGGCGACGTCGCCATCGATCTCATGCCCAGGATCGACGGCCGGCGCTTCGTCTTCGGGACGGACATAGCCGCGATCGACAGAGAGCCTGCCATCGGGGCCGATGCTGACGAAGACGCCGGCGCGAGCGATGTCGGCGAGATCGTAAGTGACGGGGCGATCGTCGAACTGGCCAAGCGCTGCCTCGATCTCGCCAAGCCGTGCGTCGACCTCGTCGGGCAGCTCGTCGGCATCCTCATACTCGGCCTCGAGCTTCTGGTATTCGGCGTTGAGCGCATCGACCGTCGCCTGTTCCTCTTCCGTCAGGTCGGGCGTCACGCCGTCGAGCTCGCGCAGTCCGAGAGTATGGCCGTAGGGGAAGTCGGCCGCGACCTCGATCCACTTCCAGCCTTCGGCGGCGATCTTCTCCGCTTCGGCCTTCAGCTTTTCGGCGACCAGGCTGTCGAGCAGGGCGATGTCTTCGAGCCAGCCGCCATCGTCCTGTTGGAAGAGGTCGCGCAGGACCACACCGCCGGCCGCTTCATAGGCGTCGAGGCCGACGAACATGGCACGGCGGTCGGAGGCGCGCGCCGTCTTCTCGGTCAGCATCCGGCGGATCTGATAGGGCTCCTTCGACCAGGAGCCGGAGATCGTCTCCCAGACCTGCTCCTGGCGGGCATGATCGGAGCTGACGGTGAAGGCCATCAACTGCTCGAGCGACATGCCATCCTCGGCATAAATATCGAGCAGCTTCGGCGAGACGCTGGCGAGCCGCAGGCGCTGCTTCACCACATTGGCCGAGGTGAAGAAGGCTGCTGCAATGTCCTCCTCGGACCGCCCTTTCTCGCGCATCGCCTGGAACGCGCGGAACTGGTCGAGGGGATGAAGCGGCGCGCGCTGGACGTTCTCGGCAAGCGAATCGTCCTCGGCGAGGATGTCGGTCGCCGCATCGCGCACCACACAGGGCACGGGCGCGTTCTTGGCGAGGCGCTTCTGCTTGACCAGCAGTTCGAGCGCCCGGTAGCGGCGGCCGCCGGCGGGAATCTCGAACATCCCGGTCTCGGTGCCCTCAGCATCGAGGATCGGCCGGACGTTGAGGCTCTGGAGCAGGGTGCGCCGGGCGATGTCCTCGGCCAGCTCCTCGATAGAGACGCCGGCCTTCACGCGCCGCACGTTGGACTGGGAAAGCACCAGTTTGTTGAAGGGGATGTCGCGCGAGGACGACAGGGTGATCTTCTGAACGGCAGTAGCCATCGGGATTTTCTCCGCGACGGGCGGCCGAAAGCCTCTCTCCCGGCCTCCAACCCGTCACGAAAATCCCC
>JADZAI010000101.1 GCA_020852655.1 Alphaproteobacteria bacterium | reverse complement strand
GGGAAATTGCGCGCGCTCATGGCGTTCAGCGCAAGGGCGATGACGCCGGGCTCGCCCCAGCGCGTCCTGGCCCTTTCGCGGAGCGTGTCGATCTCGGGATCGCCGGATAGCAGCGCACGGCCGAAATCGAAGGCGAGCTGTGCGTCGGCCGGAGCCGGCTCGCCCGACAGCAGCGCGCGGATGGTCGCGGCGGGAACGCCCTGTTCCAGGGCCATGTCGGTCGCGATCTGGACGCAGGGCCCGCAATCCTCGTGCAGGGCGCCGGCGATGCTCGCAGCGCTGGCGGCATCGGCCGGCAGCGGACCCGCCCATTTCCCGGCCATCTGCATCTTCATGTAGCGGCGGAAGGCGGCCGGCGCCGCATCCACGATCTCGTGCAGATAGGTTGCGTCATAGCCGTAGCGGCTTTCCATGCGCCTCAGGATACGGTGATACAGCCATTTCATCATCCGGCCCTCGCTTTCACGAGAATGACGCGGCCGCACCCGCCTTGTGACCAACCATCAGGCATCCAGGCGCAAAAGGCGGATTTCCGCCGTTTTGCCTGGAATGGAGCGCTCGATACACGGCCATACCGGCCCGCCGGAGGGGAACGCGATTGACAGGCCGGACCGCTTCCGGGAAGGGGACTTCATGAGCACCTATCTCGAATTCGAGAAGCCGATCGCCGAGATCGAAACCAAGGCGGCCGAGCTGCGCCGCCTGGCGGAAGCGACCCCCGGCATGGACGTGGCCGAGGAGGCCTCCAAGCTGGACGCCCGCGCGGCGCAGATGCTGAAGGACACCTATGCGAAGCTGACGCCCTGGCAGAAGGCGCAGGTCGCACGCCACCCGGGCCGTCCGCATTTCTACGATTACGCCCGGTCGCTGATCGCGGATTTCACGCCGCTCGCCGGCGATCGCGGCTTCGGCGACGACAACGCGCTGGTCGCCGGGCTCGGGCGCTTTCGCGGGCGCTCGGTCGCGGTGCTGGGCCACGAAAAGGGCAACGACACCAAGTCGCGCCTGAAGCATAATTTCGGCATGGCGACGCCGGAGGGCTATCGCAAGGCCATCCGCGTGATGGATCTCGCCGACAAGTTCGACCTGCCGGTGATCTCGCTGCCCGATACGCCCGGCGCCTATCCCGGCCTCGTCTCGGAAGAACGCGGCGTCGCCGAAGCGATCGCACGCTCGACCGACCGCTCGCTCAGCCTTTCGGTGCCGATGATCTGCGTCGTCACGGGCGAGGGCATGTCGGGCGGCGCCATCGCGATCGCGGCCGGCAACAGCGTGATGATGCTGGAGCACGCGATCTACGCGGTGATCACGCCGGAAGGTTGCGCCTCGATTCTCTGGCGCACGGCCGACAAGGCGGCGGAAGCCGCGAACGCGATGAAGATCACGGCGCAGGACCTTCTGAGCCTGAAGGTGATCGACCGCGTCATCCCCGAGCCGCTCGGCGGCGCGCACCGCGATCCCGAGGCCGCCGTCAAGGCCGTGGGCGACGCGATCGAAGCCGCGCTCGCGGAGTGCAACGGCAAGGACGGCGACACGCTGAAACGCGAGCGGCGCGAGAAATTCCTGCGCATGGGTCGCAGCCTCGCGGCTTAGGCGCCGCAGCCTAAACCGTCACCTGCGTGCCGAGTTCGACGACGCGGCCGGTGGGGATCTGGAAGAAGTCCGTCGCGTTCATGGCGTTGCGGTTCAGCCAGATGAACAGCTTGTCCTGCCATTGCGGCATGCCGCTGCGCTTGTCGGGCACGATGGTGCGGCGACCGAGGAAGAACGACGTCGTCATGATGTCGAACTTCAGGCCGGCGCGTTTCAGGCGGGCCAGGGCCCGCGGCACGTTCGGCGTTTCCATATAGCCGAAATTCAGGATCACGCGCGTCACGCTCTCGGAGACCTGCTCGATCTTCGCCCGCATCTCGTCCGGCATGCGCGGATACGAGGTGGTGAAGACCGAGAGCATGATCAGCTTCTCGTGCAGCACCTTGTTGTGCTTGAGGTTGTGGAACAGCGCGGGCGGCGCGACGTCGGGGTCGTTGGTGAGGAAGACGGCGGTGCCCGGCACCTTCACCGGCGGGCTCTTCTTCAGCATGTCGAGAAGCTCCTCCAGCTTCATCGATTCGCGCCGCGTCTTCTCCTTCACGATCTGCTGGCCGCGGCGCCAGGTGACCATGATCGTCATCAGCGCCAGCGCCAGCAGCAGCGGCACATAGGCGCCCGACAGCAGCTTCAGCAGGTTGGCCGACAGGAAGGTCAGCTCGATTATGAGGAAGGGGAAAATGATCGCGAGCGCCACGATGCGCGACAGGTTCCAGACGCGCCGCATGATCACATAGGCGAGGCTGGTGGTGACGACCATCGTGCCGGTCACCGCGATGCCGTAGGCGTGGCTGAGCGAGGAGGACGAGCCGAAGGTCATCACCAGCGCGATGACGCCGACGAAGAGCATCATGTTCACCGCCGGAACGTAGATCTGGCCCGCCCGCGATTCGCTCGTCCGGCGGATCTCCATGCGCGGCAGCATGCCGAGTTGCACGGCCTGCTGGGTCAGCGAGAAGGCGCCGGTGATGACGGCCTGGCTGGCGATGACGGTGGCGAGCGTCGCGAGGATCACGAGCGGGATCAGCAGCGGCTCGGGGGCCATCAGGAAGAAGGGATTGTCGGCCGTCGACTTGTCGTGGAGGACGAGCGCACCCTGGCCGAAATAGTTGAGCGCGAGGGCGGGGAAGACCAGCCAGAACCAGGCGGCGGTGATCGGCTTGCGGCCGAAATGGCCCATGTCGGCGTAGAGCGCTTCGCAGCCCGTGACGGTCAGGAAGACCGCGCCGAGGACGAGGAAGCCGGCGATGCCGTGCTCGAACAGGAACCCCACCGCATAGGTCGGGCTCAACGCGTAAAGCACGCGCGGGTCGTCCACGAGATGCAGAACCCCAAGGCCGCCGATCGTCAGGAACCAAAGCGTACAGATCGGCCCGAAGGCAGCCGAGACGCGCGCCGTGCCGTGCCGCTGCACGGCGAAGAGGATGCCGAGGATGACGATCGCCATCGGCAGGATGAAGGGGTCGAAGGTGCTGGTGACGAGCGACAGGCCTTCGAGCGCCGAGAGCACCGAGATGGCCGGCGTGATGATGGCTTCGCCCGAAAAGAGCGAGGCGCCGGTGATGCCGAGCATGAAGATCAGCAGCGTGCGCCGGCCATAGGCCTTCTGTGCCAGCGCCATCAGCGAGAGCGTGCCGCCTTCGCCGTTATTGTCGGTGCGCAGCAGGAACACGACGTATTTCAGCGTGACGATGATGGTCAGCGCCCAGACCATCAGCGAGACGACGCCGATGATTTCCGTGTCCGTCAGCCCGTTCTCGGCGCTGGCCCTCAGCGCCTCGCGGAAGGCGTAGAGCGGGCTGGTGCCGATGTCGCCATAGACGACGCCGATACTGCCGAGCGTCAGGCCCCAGAACGACCCGTGATGGTCGGCGGCTGGGGCAGCCTGGTCGAGGCCGTTTGCGGTTGTTGCGGAGTCGCTCAAGATTCAATCACGCGTAGGCGGGGCGTGGCCCAGCCAAGGCGGCGCAATATGGTCATCGGCCGCCAAAAGTCCACGCCCTCAAGGGTCTTGACACCGCCGAGTCGACCCGAAACTTCCGGCCGGCCGATGCCCCGCAAACGGGTGGTTTCAGGGCGCCACGATCGAGCCGCCGGCCTCGAGCCGCGCGATCTCGGCCTCGGCCGCGGCAAGCGCGTCCCTGGCGGCCTGGAGTTCGGCTTCCGCCTTCGCCACCGCTTCGTCGTCCATGATGACGCGGCCGTTCAGGTCGGCCACGCTGACGAAGTCGATGGAATAGCGGTAGGCACCCTTGCCGGCGTCGCGGGCAGCGAGCGCATTGGCGTTGCCTGCAAGGCTAAGGTCCGGCGTCACGAAGACGAATTTCGATTCGCCCGTCGTCACCGCTTCGACGAACTTGAAGGTGAAGCGCTGGTCGATCCAGGGCGCCTTGTCCTTGCCACCGGGGCCGACCTTGGCGACGAAGACGATCGTCTGGATCGCCTCCGACGTGTCGTTCTTCATGTTGAAGGTCAGCAGCGGCGCGGGCGAGCCGTCGGTGTTCTGGCGCCAGGTGAGGTCGGGGTTCAGCAGCGAGATTCCGGCGAGGAAGCGCTTCGCCGAGCCCTCGCCCTTCTTCGCCTCCTCGACCGCCGCTTCCGCCGGCGCAATCCTCGCCTGGAGGTCGGGGACCGTCTGCTGCTTCAGTTCGGCGACCATCTTCGCCCGGGCGAGCGCGACGATCTCGTCCGCCGTCTTGCCGGCGATCTCCGACAGGCTCCAGCCCATGTCGATCGCGGTTTCGAACTCGCGTTTCTGCGGGTCGGGCAGCGCGGCGGTCATTTCGGCGATGCTCTTTTCGGCAGCGTCCTTGGACGAGCCGTCGACCACGACCGGCCCGGAATTGCACGCGGCCAGCAGCACCAGCGCGGCGGCCATCACGATGCGGCGCATGATCAGAACCCGATGCCCTGGGCGAAGGCGCGAATGTCGTCGACCAGCTTGCCGGGCTTTTCCAGTGCCGCGAAGTGGCCGCCCTCCCCCATGTCGGTCCAGCGCTGGACGTTGACGTGGCGCTCGACCATCGAACGCGGCGGGAACGGAATGAGATCGACCGGGAAGTTCGCGATGCCGACCGGCTTCTCGATGCGTGTCCCGGGCGGGACGGGATCGCCGAACGGATCCTCGAAGAGGCCGCGATAGAGCCAGGTCGAGGTCGCGAAGGTGTCGGTCACGAGATAGATCATCACATTCGTGAGGAGTTGGTCCTTCGTATAGACGGCCTCGATGTCGCCGTTCGAAAGATCGGACCAGCCGTTGAACTTCTCGATGATCCACGCGGCGACGCCGACCGGCGAATCCATGAGCGCGTAGGACAGCGTCAGCGGCTTGGTCGACTGCTCCTGGAAATAGGCGCCCTCGGCCTGCATCAAGCCGGCGGCCCGGGCCGCATAGGCGTCTTCGGCTTCGCCCTGCGGATGGACGCCGGGGCTTCGCCAGCCGAACATGTTGAGGTGGACACCCTTACAGGCCGGCGCGTCATAGCCGAGCCAGCCCGAGACGGCGCTGCCCCAGTCGCCGCCCTGTGCGAGGTAGCGGTCGTAGCCGAGCGCGCCGGTCATGAGCGCATCGAAATGCTGCGCGATGCGGCGCGGCCCGATCGGCTTCACCGGCTTGCCGGAGAACCCATAGCCCGGCAGCGACGGCACGATGACGTCGAAGCCGTGCTCTGCCTTGCCGCCGAAGCGCTCGGGATGGGCCAGCGTCTCGACGACGTGCAGGAATTCGAAATACGACCCCGGCCAACCGTGACTGAGGATCAGCGGCCGCGGCGTCGCGTTCGATCCCTTCTCGTGCACGAAATGGATGTCGAGGTCGCCGATCTTCGCCTTGAACTGGGGAAAGCGGTTGAGCCCGTCCTGCGCCGCGGGCCAGTCATAGCCATGCAGCCAGTAGGCGACGATGTCCTTCATGAAGGCGGCGCTGGCGCCATAGGCCCACGGGCCGCCCGGGCCGCCGACCGGGATGTCGGGAAAGGTGAAGGCCTTCACCCTGGCCATGATGGCGTTCAGCTTCGCCTGGCTGACTTCGACCTTGAACGACGACGGCGTGCCGGCTGACAAGCGCATGGTAAATTCCGCAGTTCCCCAATTCCCGCGGCGCGGACCGTAGTTCCCGCGCCCATCCGGATCAACGTCCCCCATGCCCGCACGAACAATCGATTCAAATTTGAACCCTTACGCATCCTTAAGGCTGAGTGCCCAAGGTTGCCGCCCATGACCGAAAAGCTGCGCCTCGTATTGGTGGCTGCGGCTGCTTTGGTCGATGGGTCGGGCCGCATCCTGATGGCGGAACGCCCGGCGGGAAAGGAATTGGCGGGACTCTGGGAGTTCCCGGGAGGAAAGGTTGAGGACGGTGAGCGACCCGAGGATGCACTGGTCCGCGAGCTCCGCGAGGAGCTCGGGATCGAAGTCGCGCCCGCGGCGCTCGAACCCTTCGCCTTCGCCAGTCACGGCTATGAGCGGTTCCACCTGCTCATGCCGCTCTATGTCTGCCGCGCATGGGAGGGTGAGGTGAAAGCCATGGAAGGCCAGCGTATCGCCTGGACGCACATCGCCGACCTGCCGGCGCTCGCCGTGCCACCGGCCGACGGACCGTTGATTGTCGCATTGATGAAAGGGGCGCGCGCGTCATGAAGATGCTCAGGACCCTGGCCGACTTCGCCCGAAGCGAACGCGGCACGACCGCGATCGAATACGGCCTCGTCGCCACCTTCATCGCCCTGGCGGTGCTGACGACGATCCAACTGCTCGGCGCCACGGTGCTGACCGAGCTCTACGAGCAGATCGTCGCCGCCTGGGGCGCCTGATCGCCGACGACGCGCCCTATGAGCTGGCGCGCACCTGGGACGAGATCGCCTCCAGGCTCGCCGTCGAGCCGAGTGCCGAGCCCGACAGTTCGCCCGTCAGCGCATAGGACGGGTCGACGACTTCCGGGCCCTCCCCCGGCGGCAGCGGCGGCGTGTAGTAGCCGAGTGCATACTGGCCCATCGCATAGCCGATCAGCCGCGCCAGCTCCGGGTCGAGTGTGCGCGCGATCTCCGGCGGGCAGGCGAGATACTGGTTCTCCTCCTGCCTGAGCCAGCCGAGCGTGTAGGTGATGTTGAGACCGACGCGGTCGGTGTTGGCCGTGTTGGCGCCCCCGCCGTGGAAAACCGAGCCCGAATAGACCAGCACGGAGCCGGCCCGCATCTCGGCATAGCCGATCTCCTCGGGCTTGGGCTGGTAGTTGTCGGGCCAGCCGAGCGAGCCGGGGCAGACCTGCGTCGCGCCGTTCTCCCTGGTGAAGTCGCTGAGCGCCCAGATCGTGTTGAGCTGCGGCTCGATGCCCTTCAGCCAGGTGCCCCAGGCCCAGCGGTCGCGATGGATGGCCTGCGCCTTCTGGCCCGGCATGATGCGGATCACCTGGCCGAGATGGAGCTGGTAGCGCTCACAGTTCGGCAGCAGGAATTTGTCGCAGGCCGCGCGGATGGCGGGATGCATGATGAGCTCGCGCGTTGCCGGCGAGCGGGCGACGAGCGCCCCGGTCCGGGTCGTGCGGTTGCCCGTGAAGTCGTCGCGGCCGGGTTCGGTCGCATCGACATAGGGCTTGAGTTCGTCGTTGACCCTGGCGAGCTGCGCTTCGTCGATCACGTCGCGCAGTATCAGCGCGCCGTCGCGGGCCAGCACGGCGATGATTTCGTCGGCAGGCGTGTCGGGCGCGAGCGTCACGAGACTGGGCATGATTGTCCTCCCTGGACTTCAGATGGGCGGCGGAGCCCGCAGGATGGGCTCCAGCATCGCGCGCAGGGTCTTGCGCTGGCGTTCCGGCGGCCATTCGTCGGGTTCGAGCGAGGCGCGGATGCCGAGCCCGTCGACGGCGGCGACGACGGCATCGGCGAGCAACGCCGGATCCGCCGCGGGATGGGCAAGCCCCGAGCGCTGAAAGGCGCGTATGCTGTCGGTGAGGTTCGCCAGGATCGCGGCGTAATAGGCGCGGTGTTGCCGGCGCAGCCGCGCGTCGGAGATGGCGCGGCCCCAGAAGGCGAACCAGACCTTCCAGTCGCGCCGCCGCTCTTCGGTGTTGGGCATGAAGGCGGCGACCGCGCCAGCCACGTCGCCATCGACCACCCGCGCGGAACGTTGGGCCTCGATGAGCCGCCGCACGACCTCGGCCAGCGCCGCCTCGAGGACCGCGTCCTTGCCGTCGAAATAATGCGTGACGGCGCCGGTCGTGACGTCGGCGGCCCTGGCGACATCGCGCAGCCGCGTGTTGTGGATGCCGGCCTCGCCGATGACGCCGATCGCGGCGCTGGCGATGGCGCGCATGCGGTCGCTGTGGTCGGCGATCTTCGGCATAACTGTAATTATGCAAAGATGGCAGTTTTACGCAAGCGTTGATCTACCGATGCGGCAGGCTCAGGCCGCTTGGACGGCCGGCCCTCTCGCCGCTATGTGATCGCCTACTGGCACGCGATGGGCCAAAACGGGTTGAAGCCCCTTGGCAGGACACGGGACACGTCATGAAGCACGCAATTTGGATCGCCGCCGCCTTTGGCGCGGCGCTGTCGATGCAGGGCCTCTCTGCGGAGGAGCAGGCCGAGCCCGGCTTCGCCAAGGGCATCGTCACCGACCAGGCCGGCAAGCCGATCTCCGGCGCGATCGTCTTCCTCGACGGCGTGCTGGACCAGAACCAGCAGCAGACGACCAAGGCGGACGGCACCTATCGCATGCGCCTCCAGCCCGGCGCCTACAAGGCGATGGCGTGGTTCTATGCCAAGTATGAGGGACAGAGCTTCAAGGTCGACCTGAAGCCCGACTCGACCGACACCTTCGACGACCATGACGGCGCGATCCGCAACTTCACCTGGACGCTGACCGGCGAAAAGGTGCCGCCCGACATGGGCAGCTACGGCGCCTTCGTCTATGTCAACGTCGCCACCGACAACATGTATGTCGAGGACACCGAGCATCTGCATTTCACGCTGACCCCGAAGGGTCCGCTGATCGACGGCAGCGAAGGCCAGGTCATCCAGCGCGACGGCGGCGCGCCGCGCACGGCCGAATACGGCAAGATCCTCGACATCCCGGCCGGGCGCTACGTCATCACCGGCACCTACACGCCGGAAGGCCAGCCGGCCCAGACGCTGCGCTTCCGCAATGTCTGGGCGCGCAAGAACACCGGCTACAGCGACGCGCTGGAATTCGTCATCGAGGCCGAGGGCAACTACTGCTCCAATTGCGCGAGCCTCGAAGTGGAATCGCCCAAGCCACCGCCGGAGCAGGGGCAATAGCTCTACATATTGCTGTCATTCTCGGGCGGCCGCCGAAGGCGTCCGAACCCGGGAATCCATGCCGTGTTGTTCCAGCGGTCATCGCGGCCTGTCTTGAGCCACCTTGCCCTGAGAGGTCACGGCATGGCTCCTCGGGTCTCGCGGTCCTCGGATCAAGTCCGAGGACGGCTCGCCCGAGGATGACAAGCGGGTTTAGTTGAACCAGAACGCGTAGGTCAGCAGGTCGCCGGTGAAGACGCGGTCGGCCTGGGCGAAGGCGGCGCCGTCGGCGACGGGTCCGTCTTCGAGGAAGGGCAACACGCCCTGCCCCGTCACCCAGAGCACAAGGTCGAAGGTCTGGAGTTCACTGAAGGCGCGCTTCAGGTTGAAGCCCTTCCGGAAGCGCCAGTGCGGCATCAGCTTGCGGCCTTCGAGCACGTCTTCCATCTCGGTCAGCGCGGCGAGCCAGGCGTCGACGCGCTCCTGCGTGATCTCGAAACCCGGCCCCATCACGCCGGTCTTCTGCGTCACCGACGGCAGCCATTCGCGGTCGTTGTCGGTCTCGGCGGCGACGGCGGCCCAGGTCTTGCGGTTGAGTTCGATCACCTTGAGGAAGCGCGTGCGCAGGCCTTCGAAGCGCGCCCGATCGGTGACCGGCCAGCGCGCGAGATGGATGAGCGCGATCGTGTCGGCGATGCCGTCGGCGTCGAAGCCTTCGACATTGCTGCCGGTGGCGAGCGCCGCCTGGTTGGGCAGGCCCGCCTTCGGGAAGATGACGTGGAAGGTCTGGTTGAAGGCCTCGCGGAAGTCGAACGAGAGCCAGAAATCCGCGACGGCACCGAGCAGGTTGCAATAGCCGCGCAGCCAGTAGACGTCGGCGGTGTCGAAGGCGACGACGAAGCTTTCGTTCTGCTGCCTGAACTCGGCCGGCGCGCTGTCGCCGAAGGCAAGCGCGAGAAGCTGCTCGTTCTCGTCGGCACGGCCGTCGCCGTTGATGTCGATGCGGATGCGCCCGGTCGCGAGCGGCAGCTTCACCTCGCGGTCGCCCACCTCGGCCAGCATCTGCTCGGCCGCGTCGAGGTCGGCCGAGACGGCGGCGAAGGCGTCGCGCAACTGCTCATAGGAGAGCGGCTCGGGGTTGGGGTTCGGCGGCAGCGGCATGCGCAGGAACGGTCCGTAGCTGGCGCCGCCCGGCTGGAGCCCGTGGCGATACATGGTCTGCGCGAAGCGTTCGATGGCGCGGGCGAAGCGGATGACACCGAGCCCGGCCTCGGCTTCCGGATCGCCGGCCATCGCGAGCACCGAGAGCTCGCCGTCACCCGCCTCCAGCGTACCGTCATAGAGATGCGCCGCCGTTCGCTCGGCCGCCGGTCCGGCGAGCGCGGGCGTTGCGAGGACGGCGGGAAGCGCCACGAGGGCGAGATGCAGGAGGCGACGCATGCGATGTCCTTTCGCCGAAGCAACACACTATAGCGCCAAGGAATGCGGCTTGAACGAGGCGGCCAAGCGTGCCGCAATGGCCGCAACAATCCCAGGGAGGAACCGATGGCGTATGAACTGATCCGGCTGGAGCGCAAGGGGCGCATTGCGACGGCGACGATCGACGCGCCGCCGATCAACATCATCACGCTCCAGCTCTATGCCGAGCTGGTCGCACTTTCTCTGGAAATCGAGACGGACGAAGGCATCTCGGTCTTCATCCTGAAGAGTGCGAATCCGGACTTCTTCATGGCGCATTTCGACGTCGGCGCCATCCTCGAATTCCCCACGGATACCGAGCCGAAGCGCGAGGCGCGCCTCAACGACTATCACGCGATGTGCGAGCGCTTCCGCACGATGCCGAAGTTGACCATCGCGCAGATCGAAGGCCGCGCGGGCGGTGGCGGCAGCGAAATCGCGATGAATTTCGACCTGCGCTACGGCGTGAAGGGCAAGACCAAGATCAACCAGATGGAAGTGCCGATCGGCATCCTGCCCGGCGGCAGCGGCACGCAGCGCCTGCCCCGCCTGATCGGCCGCGGCCGCGCCATCGAGGTCATCATGACGGGCGAGGATCTCGACGCCGAAACGGCCGAGCGCTGGGGCTATCTCGACCGCATCTTCGAGGCGGGTGAGATCGGGCCGTATGTCGACCGGCTTGCAGCGCGGGTGGCGTCGTTCCCGCACGAGGCGGTGGCGGGCGCCAAGCTCTCGATCAACGCCTCCGACCTCCCGATCGGCGACGGGTTGATCGAGGAGGCCTATCAGTTCCAGCGCCTGCTCCGGAACGCCTCGGCGACGCGCGCGATGAAGCGCTTCCTGGAGATCGGCGGCCAGACCCGCGAAGGCGAACTGAAGGTCGGCGAACTGAACGGCAAGGTGAACAGCTAACTAGCACCATCCTCCGCGACCGAGCGCGGCGGCTACTCGCGCCGGCGCGCCAGCGGATGGGCCTGTTCGACGGTCTGGCGCAGGCGGTCTTCGACGACATGGGTGTAGATCTGTGTCGTCGCGATATCGGCGTGGCCGAGCATCGTCTGGAGGCTGCGCAGGTCGACACCGCGGCTGAGCAGGTGCGTCGCGAAGGCGTGGCGCAGCTTGTGCGGCGACAGGCTTGCCGGATCGACGCCGCAGCGAAGCGCCGCCGCCTTCAGCTCCAGCGCGAATTGCTGGCGCGTCATGTAGCCCTGCTTCGCCGAGGACGGGAACAGGAAGCGCGACTCGATCGGCCGGTCGTTGGCGTCGCGCTTCAGCAGTTGGGGGCGCACCGCAAGCCAGGTGTCGAGCGCGGCACGCGCCTCCTTGCTCATCGGCGCCATGCGCTCCTTGTCGCCCTTGCCGCGGATGAAGAGCATGCGCCCGGTGCGCGGCGCCGCGGCGAGCGGCAGGCCGACGAGCTCGGTGACGCGCAGGCCCGAGCCCGCGGCCAGCTCCAGCAGCGTGCGGAAGCGCAGGCCCTTTGCGCTCGTGTCGCGCGCCGCCTCGGCGAGCAGGCGCTCGACGTCGCTTTCGCCGACGAGGCGCGGCAGCGGGCGCGCCCGCCTCGGCGCGTCGAGCGGTGAGGACGGATCATCCGGGCGCACGCCTTCGGCGAAGAGGAATTTGCAGAACTGCTTGATCGCCGACAGCCGCCGCTGCGCCGTCGCGGGCGACATCCCGGCGTCCGACAGGCGCGCGAGATAGGCGGTCAGGTCGTCCTCTTGCGCCTCCTGCACGGCACGGCCGCGCTTCTTCAGGAAGCCGGCGAGGTCGAGCAGGTCGCGGCGATAGGCGTCGAGCGTGTTGCGCGCAGCGCCGCGCGTCGCGGCCAGCATCTCGAGGAAGGCTTCGAGGTGATGCAGGCCGCTCAGCCCTTGCGGCGGCGCGGCCCTGGGCCGACCCATGCTAGCCGCCTTCGCCCGGCGTCGCGCGCGCCAGCGCCGCCTCGAGCGCGACCGCCGAAGCCTCGCGCTGGAAGCCGGCCGTGGCCAGCGCCGCGACGACGTCATTCACGGTCGCCGGATGCGCCTGCGCCGGTCCGCCGCGGCCGAGCAGGATCAGGGCGCGCAGCAGCGTTTCGCCGGTGCGCTTGTCGCGTGCCGCAGCAGCGAGATCGGCGGTCTCCACCTGGCCGGCACTCGATCCCGCGAGCAACGGCGAGGATTGCAGCAGGCTCTGCGCCGAGCTCGGGATGGCATAGCCGAGCGCGTCGAGCGCCCCGGCATAGATCAGCACACGCGCCGACAGCGCCTCGTCATGCTCGCTTTCCTGGACGAGGCGCACGAGGGCCGAGAGCGCGACGACGGCGCGGTCGCGGGTCGGCGCCGCGATGGCGAGGCGCACCGCGAGTTCGTCCCGCACGCGGGCGCTCAGCGTCTCCGCGACGTTCAGCCAGTCCGCGATGCGATCGCCGCGGCCGGAGAGCAGGAGGATGCGCGTGATCGCGTCGGCATAAGGAGCGAGCGTAGCCGAGGGCGGCATCTCCCACGCAGCGCGCGCCAGCAACTGCGCGTAGAGCGTCGTCAGGTTGCGCTTGGCGGCCTGATCGAGCGCGGCGACGATGGCCTGCGCGCGGGGCTCCAGCCCCTCGGTGGCGATCGCCTTTTGGAGACGCTCCGCGCCGGCGAGCGCGTCGCTCTCGGCCTTGCCTGTCTTCAGCGCCCGGAGAATATCGATGACCGCGCCGGCCGGCAGCGCGCCGACCTGCCCCGCCCGTTCGGCCGCCGTTGCGCGCAGTTCGGCGGATTGGGCATCGTCCGACGCCAGCGCGGCGACGATGCCCGGATCGGCATTTTCAAGCGCCGCGGGGCCGAGCTTCGCCGCTGCGGCTTCGGCGAGCGCGTAGGTGATCGGCGTCAGATTCTTCAGCGCCGCCCCGTCCAGCGGGGCGCCGTCGGCGAGATGGGCGACGAGGGCGAAGAAAGCTGGGTCATCGACGCCCTTCACGCGGGCGAGATCGGCGCTCATCGCGGCGGCCGGGGCGTCGCCGTCGGCGATCTGGCAAAGCGCGCGGAGCTGGAGCATCAGCCCGCCATCGCCGAGATCGACGGCGCAGGCCTCCGCGGTCTGCCCCTCCAGCAACAGCGCGTCGACCCGCGCCGTGGGATCGCCGCTCTTGGCGCCGCCGGCAGCGAGCAGTCCGGCGAGGTCCCTGGTGAGGCCGGCTTCGTCCAGCTTGCGCGTCCGGATGACGAAGAGAGTGTCGCCCTGGCCGCCCGCGTCGTCGGGCTTGGCGCCCGTCAGGAGCAGGCGGCGGGCGAGGTCGTTCATCGCAGGGGATGAGGTCGCGACCGGCAGTTCCGACATCAGCTCGGCGACGGTCGCATAGTCGGAGCCGGCCCAGAGCGCGCCGCCGAGGCCGCCATCGGCCTCGCTCAGCGTGCCGGTCTGCGACGGATCGGTCGCATCCAGCGGCCGGACCTCGACGCCGCCCGGGGCCGGATCCTGCGGTCCAGCATCCGGTGGCGGGAGAGGCGCGGCCGCCGGGTCGCGCGAAAAGACGCCGCCGTCCTGTGCACCGGAATGGCCGGCAAGCAGCGCCGCGGCGAGGATCAGCGCGCCGGCGCTATTTCGGGAGACGCTCATCGGGGATCGCCTGCTCTACCTGGCGCTGCGGCGGCTGCGAGGAGTTGGCGAGATAGACGAGGCCCCCAACCCCGCCCAGAACCAGCACGGCGAGAGCGATAAGAAGTATGGCGCTGCGCGACATGGGGTTCGGCCTGGCTGCGATTCGGTATGTCGCCATGGGTCAAACCCTGCCGTTGCGCGAGGGTCAACCCTGACGGCGAAAAGGTTGACGGGCAATTGAGGCGGCTTTGCGAAGGACGGTGGGTGGGTTAGGCGTGGAGCCGTGGAACCCGAGCCCGCTCCGGAAGAGAATCTGCCGCCGAACCAGCGGACCATCGTGCTGGTCGGGTTGATGGGCGTCGGCAAGACGACCGTCGGGCGCCGGCTGGCCGCGCTGCTGCATCTGCCGTTCCGTGATGCAGATCACGAAATCGAAGAGGCGGCGGGCTGCACCATACCGGAGATTTTCGAGCGCTACGGCGAACCGTCGTTCCGCGACGGCGAACGGCGGGTGATCGCCCGTTTGCTGGAGGGGCCACGGCATGTGCTGGCAACGGGCGGCGGCGCGTTCATGAACGCGCACACACGGGCGGCGATCAAGGAGCGCGGCCTGTCGATCTGGCTGCGCGCCGATGTCGACCTGCTGATGGACCGCGTGGCGCGCAAGGGCAACCGGCCGCTGCTGAAGACCGCCGATCCCCGCGCCACGATGATGAAGCTGGCCGCCGAGCGCTACCCGGTCTACGCCGAGGCCGATCTCACCATTGAAAGCCGCGACGGACCCCACGACCGCGTCGTCCGCGCCATCATCCAGGCGCTGAAGGACAACGGCGCGATACCGCCGGACGCGAAGGTCTGATAGCTACGCCGGCGATGACGACACTCGAAACCATCCGCGTCGGGCTTGGGGCGCGGTCCTATGACGTGGTGGTGGGCAGCGCGGGACTGGCGCGCGCCGGGGAACTGATCGCGCCGCTGCTGAAGCGCGCGCGGGTGGCCATCGTAACGGACGAGACCGTCGCGGGGCTGCATCTGAAGACGCTTGGCGCGGCGCTGGATGGCGCGGGCATCGCGCATGAGGCGATCGTCCTGCCGCCGGGCGAGCAGACGAAATCCTTCGTGCATCTGGAAAAAGTGTGCCGGACGCTGCTGGCCGCACGGCTGGAGCGCGGCGATCTGGTGATCGCCCTCGGCGGCGGCGTCATCGGCGACCTGGTGGGGCTGGCGGCCGGGCTGGTGCGCCGCGGCATGGGCTTCGTCCAGATCCCGACGACGCTGCTGGCCCAGGTGGATTCCTCCGTCGGCGGCAAGACCGCGATCAATGCGCCGGAGGGCAAGAATCTCATCGGCCTGTTCCACCAGCCGCGCCTCGTGATTGCCGACATCGACGTGCTGGCGACCCTGCCGGAGCGCGAGCTGAAAGCCGGCTATGCCGAGGTCGTGAAATACGGGCTGATCGGCGATGCCGGCTTCTTCGACTGGCTGGACGGCGCCGGCGCCAGGCTGCTGCGCGGCGATACGGCGGCGCTGACCCGTGCGGTGGCGACGAGCGTGCGCGCCAAGGCCGGAGTCGTGGAGCGCGACGAGACCGAGACGGGCGAACGCGCGCTGCTCAATCTCGGCCACACCTTCGGCCACGCGCTGGAGGCGGCGACGGGCTTCTCGAACCGGCTGCTGCATGGCGAGGGCGTGGCCATCGGCATGAAGCTCGCCTTCGACCTGTCGGCGGCGCTCGGCGCCTGCGACGGGCAGGTGCCGGGCCGCGTCGCCACGCACTTCGCACGCATCGGCCTCCCGTGGCGCCTCGCCGACATTCCGGGTGCCCGGCCCCCGACGGATGAGCTGCTGCACCACATGGCGCAGGACAAGAAGGTCGAGGCCGGCAGGCTGACCTTCATCCTGGCGCACGGCATCGGCGATGCCTTCATCGCCAAGGATGTCGACGCTGAAGCCGTCCGGCGCGTGCTGGATACGGCGGAATAGCGATTGACACTAAGGAATTTGCCCCATTTTATCCCGCCAGGATAAACTTTCCTAAATTCCCTATACTTTGGATCCTCGCCGCAACCCGTATTCGCCCGGAGCCGGTTCGCCGCCGCCGGAATTGGCCGGACGAGATGCGCTCATCGAAGATGCGGCAGTCGCGCTCGACCGCATCAAGGCTGGCCGCCACCCGCAAAGCCTGATCCTGGTCGGGCTGCGCGGCGTGGGGAAGACGGTGCTGCTGGACCGGATTCGCACCGATGCCGAAACACGCGGCATCCAGGCCATCAGGCTCGAAACGCCGGAGGACAGGTCCTTGCCGGCGTTGCTGGCGCCCGGCCTGCGCGCCGCCTTGTTGCGGCTGCGCACGCGGGCGGGGCTGAGCGACAAGCTGAAGCGCGCCTTCGCCGTATTGCGAAGCTGGATAGGCGCCGTCAGGATTTCCTACGGCGACGTCGAAGTCAGCGTGGACGTCGATCCGGAACCCGGAAGCGCCGACAGCGGCGACATCGAGCACGATCTCCCCGAACTGTTCACGGCCCTTGGCGAAGCCGCCGCTGATCGCGATACGGCGTTCGTCATGTTCATCGACGAACTTCAGTATGTCAGCGAAAAGGAATTCGCCGCGCTCATCACGGCCCTCCATCGAACCTCGCAGCGGTCCCTGCCCATCGCGATGGTCGGCGCCGGGCTGCCCCAGATCATCGGCAAGGCCGGCCGCGCCAAGTCCTATGCCGAGCGGCTGTTCAAATTTCCTCAGATCGGACCGCTGGACAAGGACGATGCGATCAACGCGCTCGCGAGGCCTGCGGCGCGCGAGGATGTCGCCTACGACAATGCCGCGCTGGATGCGATCATCGACGCCACGAAGGGCTATCCCTACTTCCTTCAGGAGTGGGGCAAGCACGCGTGGGCAGCCGCAGATGCGTCGCCAATCGCACTCGGTGACGCGGAAGCCGCGACCGTGAATGCGCTTGCTGAACTCGATGCCAGCTTTTTCCGCGTCCGCTTCGATCGTCTGACGCCGGAAGAAAAACGGTATCTGCGTGCCATGGCTGAACTCGGCGACGGGCCACACCGCTCCGGCGACATCGCCGAGAAGCGCGGACGCAAGACACAGTCGCTCGGCCCCGTCCGGAGTTCGCTGATCGAGAAGGGGATGATCTATTCCCCCGCCCATGGCGACACGGCATTCACCGTTCCACTCTTTGCCGGCTTCATGAAGCGCACGATGCCGTCGCTACAACAGTAAGACACCCGAAGGACCCTCATTCATGACGAACGATCTCTTTTCCGTCGCAGGCAAGGTCACGCTGATCACGGGCGGCGGGCGCGGCATCGGCAAGATGATCGCGGCCGGCTTCGTGAAGGCCGGCGCGAAGGTCTACATCTCCTCGCGCAAACAGGCGGTATGCGACGCGACGGCGCAGGAACTGTCGGCCTTCGGCACCTGCATCTCGCTGCCGGTCGACGTCTCGGGCATGGACGGCATCAAGGCGCTGGCCGCCGCGATCGCCGCGCGCGAGCCGAAGCTGGACGTGCTGATCCACAACGCGGGCGTCGCCTGGCTTGAGCCGCTGGAGATCTTCCCCGAGGCGAAGGGCTGGGACCGCGTCGTCGACCTCAACATGAAGACGCCCTTCTTCCTGACGCAGGCGCTGCTGCCGCAACTGCGCGCGGCGGCGGAGGACAGGGTGGCGAAGGTGATCAATATCGCCTCGATCGACGGCATCACCGTCAATCCGCAGGAGACCTATTCCTACGCCGCCAGCAAGGCCGGGCTGATCCACCTGACGCGCCGGATGGCCAACCAGTTGGCGCCGCAGAATATCGCGGTCTCGGCCATCGCACCCGGCGCCTTCGCCTCCGACATGAACATCGCCGCGCGCGACGAGGGCGAAGCGGTGGCGAAACGCATCCCGGCCCGCCGCATCGGCGTCGACGACGACATGGCGGGCGCCGCGATCTATCTCGCCTCGCGCGCCGGCGACTATGTCGTGGGCGCGACCCTCATCGTCGACGGCGGCGCCTCGAACGCGCGGTAGGGTCTATTCTGCCGGTTCGGCGAGCAGCTTCTTCATCCGCTTCGGATCGCGCTCGATCGCCAGCAGAAGGGCGCGCGCCGGAGCGTCAGGGACGCTGCGGTGCTGTTCCCAGTCGCGCAGCGTGGAAATCGGCAGGTGGAAGGCTTCGGCAAAGGCCGCCTGGGTCATCTCCAGCCGTTGGCGCAGCACCTTCACCGGCGAGACCCGCCTCATCCGTGCCAGTTGCTCCGGCGTCAGCGGTTGCGCATCGGGATCGGCCAACGCGGCCGCCATGACCTCGTCGTCGGTCATGGCCTCAAGGCGTTTCCAGTCGGTGCGATCCGGCAGAGGCGGATCGCCGACGCGATACCTAACGATCTTCGTAGCGTTGTCTTTCATGGCGCGTTGCTTTTCGTGCCAAGATGATCCGGCAGATGTCATGGGACCTCAGCGTCGTCACTACGAATAGAATGCCGCCTCGCGCCCATCCGATTGTTTGGACCCTTTCCTCGCCATAGCTTTCGCGAAGGTCCAACTCCTCGATCTTGAACGGGTCTTCAAGCGCGTCGACAGCCCTGGGAAAGTCAACGCCATGTTGGCGCAGGTTCAGGTCGGCTTTCGCCTGATCCCATTCGTAGTTCACGAAGCAGAGATATACTGGTTACCAGTATATCGCGCAAGCTACTCCCCTGGCGCCCTGGCCTTCACGCTGAGCGCGTGGACCGGGCCGGCGAGTTCGGCGGCGAGGGCGTCGTAGATCATGCGCTGGCGCATCACGCGTCCGACGCCGGCGAAGGCCGAGGAGACGATGGTCACGTTGAAATGCGTCTCGCCGGTGTCGCCCGCTTCCCGGGCGCCGGCATGGCCGGCGTGCCGGGCGCTGTCGTTTTCGATGTCGAGAAAATCGGGCGAAAACGCGGCGGCGAGTTTCGCGCGCATCGCGTCTTCAAGGGCCATGCCGCTATGGTCATGGGCCCGCCCACGATGTCAAGCGAACTCGTTTCTTGTTTTGTAACCGCGCCCTTCCCATACTTTACCGGCCATGAGTGACCGCGGCAACGCCCAGAAGAACCCGTTCGACTTCCGCATCAAGCCGCAGCGGGAGGCGCCCAAGCCGCGTGTCCAGATGTGCGAGATGCCCGGCTGCGACAAGCCCGGTCCGCACAAGGCGCCCAAGAGCAAGACCAATCTGCGCGAGCACCGCTGGCTGTGCATGGCGCATGTGCGCTGGGTGAACGAGAACTGGAACTATTTCGAGGGCATGTCCGACGAGGAAGTGCTCCAGTTCCAGCGCGACGCGATCACCGGCCACCGCCCGACCTGGAAGCTCAAGGACCGCCAGTCGACATCCTGGCAGGCCCGGGGCGAGAAGGGCGTCTTCAACGGCAAGGCCAAGGACAGCTACAGCGTCTTCGAGGACGGCGAGCAGTCGACCACCCGCAACGACAACCGCGGCATCCGCGCCCCCATTCTGGGCAAACTCCAGAGCGAAGCGCTGACGACCATGGGACTGGACGCTGCGGCATCCTTGAACGACGTCAAACGGCGCTATAAGGAACTGGTCAAACGCTACCACCCCGACGTGAATGGCGGGGATCGGTCGGCTGAGGAACGGCTGGCGCAGGTCATTCGCGCCTATGGTGTGCTGAAGAAGTCGAACTTCGGCTAGTCCAGCGTTCGCCCCGGCCGCTCCTTCCCGCGAGCCATGCCGGCAAAAGTTCCAGAACCACAGAAACGCCGCAGGACTCCGTAACATGGCTGAAATGACCGAGGGCCTGAGCCCCGAGGCGCATCCCGACACCACCGTCGACGTAAAGACCGTGTTCGGCATCGACACCAAGATGACGGTGCCGGCCTTCTCGCAGGCGAGCTCCTACGTCCCCGATTTCGACGAAGCCTATCGCTTCGACCGCGAGACGACGCTCGCCATCCTCGCCGGCATGGCCTTCAACCGCCGCGTGATGGTCCAGGGCTATCACGGCACCGGCAAGTCGACCCATATCGAGCAGGTCGCGGCGCGCCTCAACTGGCCCTGCATCCGCGTCAACCTCGACAGCCACATCAGCCGCATCGACCTCGTCGGCAAGGACGCGATCGTGCTGAAGGACGGCAAGCAGATCACCGAATTCCGCGAAGGCATCCTGCCCTGGGCGCTCCAGCGCCCGGTCGCGCTGGTGTTCGACGAATATGACGCGGGCCGGCCGGACGTGATGTTCGTGATCCAGCGCGTGCTGGAAGTCTCGGGCAAGCTGACGCTGCTCGACCAGAACCGCGTCATCCGGCCGCACCCCGCGTTCCGCCTGTTCTCGACGACCAACACGATCGGTCTCGGCGACACGACGGGCCTCTATCACGGCACGCAGCAGATCAATCAGGGCCAGATGGACCGCTGGAACATCGTCGCCACGCTCAACTATCTGCCGCATGACGAGGAGGTGAACATCGTCCTCGCCAAGACGCCGGTGTTCAACACCAAGGAGGGGCGCGAGGTGATCTCCGCGATGGTGGCGCTCGCCGATCTGACCCGCGCCGGCTTCATCGCCGGCGACATCTC
>JADZAI010000100.1 GCA_020852655.1 Alphaproteobacteria bacterium | reverse complement strand
GGCATGGGTCCCCCGGTCGCGGCGCCTGACGGCGGCGCGCCGGAGGAGGACAATGGGTTCTATACGGCTCCGGAGGAAGCTGCGCCTCAATCGCCGTCAACGCGAAGCGGCAGGTATCTCCTGTATACCCGTGGCATCCTCTGCGCAGCCCAATCTGGCGCCGCAACTCCGCGCAAAACGCGTCGCCCTGACCGGAAACGTCGAGTCCCGCCAGATGCGCATCCGACAAAGCAGCGCCGAACAGAAATACATTGTCATCCTCCGGCGCGCCGCCGTGAGGCGTCGCGACCGGGGGGCCCATGCCTGAGCGGTTGCCGGATAAGGCGGTGTCGTCGCAGCGGGTCGCCGGCGGCAGTGCGCGAATCTCAAAAGACTCAGGCATGGGTCCCCCGGCCGCGGCGCCTGGCGGCGGCGCGCCGGAGGAGGACAAGTATGGGTGGCGGCGCGGCCGCCCCCTTACCCCAGCACCCGCACGATCGCCCCCGTCAGGGCGCTCAGCTCGTCCGGTCCGATCGTGAAGGCCGGTGTCAGATACACGATCTTCCCGAACGGCCGGATCCACACGCCTTCCTCGGCAAACCGCTCCGACATCGCGGTCGAATCCACAATGCGGTCGAGTTCGACGACACCGATCGCGCCCATCACCCGCACGTCGACGACACCGCGCATGTCGCGGCAGGGCTCCAGCTCGCTGCGCATCTGGGCCGCGAGCTGCGCCACCTGGAAGCGCCACGCCCCGGTCTGGAACAGGTCGAGGCTCGCATTGGCCGCCGCGCAGGCGAGCGGGTTCGCCATATAGGTCGGCCCGTGCATCAGCGCCGCCCCCGGATCGTCCGACCAGAACGCCTCGAACACGTGGGAGCGCGCGATCGCCGCCGAGAGCGGCAGCGTCCCGCCCGTCAGCGCCTTCGACAGCGTCACAATGTCGGGCACGACATCGCCCTGCTGCATGGCGAACATCGCGCCGGTACGGCCGAAGCCGGTGAAGATCTCGTCGAAGATCAGCAGCACGCCATGCGCATCCGCCAGCCGCCGCAACCGTTGCAGCACCTCCGGCGCGAACATGCGCATACCGCCCGCGCCCTGGACCAGCGGCTCCACCAGCATCGCCGCGATCTCGGCATGGTGGCGTGCGAGGAACCGGTCGAGCGCCGCCTCGCTGTCTTCATCCACCGGCAGCGGCAGCACATGCTGTTCCGCCATCACGCCCTTGAACAGGCTGTGCATCCCCTCGTCCGGGTCGCACACGCTCATCGTCGCCAGCGTGTCGCCGTGATAGCCGCCCAGGAACGAGACGAACTTCGTCTTGCCGCTGCGTCCTGTGTTGATCCAGTACTGCACCGCCATCTTCATCGCGATCTCGACCGCCACGGAGCCGGACTCCGCGAAGAAGACGTGATCGAGGTCGCCCGGCAGCAGCGCCGCAAGCCGCCGCGCCAGGCGATAGGCCGGCTCGTGCGCCAGCCCGCCGAACATGACATGCGGCGCCCGCGCCAACTGGGTCGTGACCGCGGCTGCGATATGGGGATGGTTGTAGCCGTGGCAGGCGGTCCACCACGAGGCGACGCCGTCGACCAGGCGCCGCCCGTCCACAAGCTCGATATGACTGCCTTCCGTCCGCGTAATCTCAAGCGGCGGGCGCGCGGTCTTCATCTGGCAATAGGGGCGCCAGACATGGCGGACCCCCGTTTCGTACCACTCTGAGGGCATGGAGTTCTTCGTCACCCGGGATGCACACGTGCTATGCAGGAGCTATGCACCGCACCGCCGCACTTCAATCCAATTCGCCGGGGAATTCGCTCGAGGCTTACGCTGCGGGTAAACTCGAACAGCTTCAGGCGCGTCACCTGCGCCGCGAGCTAGTCGCAACGACACGCGAATCCGGGCTGTGGCTGGAACGCGGCGGGCGCCGCCTCCTGTCGTTCTCGTGCAACGATTATCTCGGACTGTCGCATCACGCGGCCGTGAAGGACGCGGCGATCGAAGCGACGCGACGCTACGGCACCGGCGCCGGCGCATCGCGCCTCATCACGGGCGATCATCCGCTGCTCGGCGAACTCGAACAGCGCCTCGCGCGCCTGAAGGGCACGGAAGCGGCCTGCGTCTTCGGCTCGGGCTATCTCGCCAATACCGGCATCATCCCGACCTTCGCCGGCCCGGACGACATCGTCATCGTCGACGAGCTCGCGCATGCCTGCATCTGGGCCGGTGCGCGCCTCTCGGGCGCCCGTGTCGTTGCCTTCCGCCACAACGACACCGGCCACCTCGGCGAACTCCTCCATGCGCACCGCTCCGGCGCGCAGCGCGCGCTGGTCGCGACCGACGGCGTCTTCTCGATGGACGGCGACATTGCCCCGCTGGGCGAACTCGCCGAAATCTGTGTGCGCCACGATGCCTGGCTGCTCAGCGACGATGCGCACGGCGTCGGCGTGCTGGGCGAGGGCAGGGGATCGGCCGCGCTCTTTCCGGGCGCGCACATCCCGCTCCAGATGGGCACGCTGTCGAAAGCCATCGGCGGCTATGGCGGCTATCTCTGCGCCGCGCAGCCGGTCATCGACTTCGTGAAGACTCGCACGCGCACGATCGTCTATTCGACCGGCCTGCCGCCGGCCTCGGCCGCGGCGGCGATCGCGGCGCTCGACCTCATCGAGTCCGACCCCGATCTCCGCGCCGCGCCGCTCCGCAAGGCGATGCTCTTCACCCGCCTCGTCGATGCGCCTGCGGCGCAGTCGCCGATCGTCCCCGTCATCCTCGGCACCGCCGAGCGCGCTTTGGCGGCATCGGCGGCGCTGGCGGAGGAGGGCTTCGCCGTCGTCGCCATCCGGCCGCCGACCGTGCCGCAGGGCACCGCGCGCCTTCGCATCGCCTTCAGCGCCGCGCATGACGACAGCGACGTCACCCGCCTCGCCGCCGCCGTCCGCAAGATCGCGGCCGCCTGATGCCGCTTGTCTGGATCGCCGGCGCCGGCACCGACCTCGGCAAGACCTATGTCGCCGCCGCGCTGCTCCGCGCCCTGCGGCAGCGCGGACTCCAGCCCGACGCCCTCAAACCCGTCGCCAGCGGCTACAGCCGCGACACCGCCGCCGACAGCGACCCCGGCCGCCTCCTCGCCGCCCTCGGCCGCCCGATCGACGACGCCAACCTCGAACAGATCTGCCCGCTGCGCTTCGCCGCGCCGTTGTCGCCGCCGCTCGCGGCCAGGATGGAAGGCCGTATCATCGCCTTCGACTCCGTCGCCGGCATGGTCCGCGCCCGCATGGCGGCGTCAGGACGACAGCTTCTTCTTGTAGAGACGGCAGGCGGCGTCATGTCGCCGTTGACGGATAGCGACACCATGCTCGACTTCATGGCGGCATGTCCGGCACCCGTCGTCCTCATCGGCGGCAGCTATCTCGGCGCCATCAGCCACACGCTGACGGCGCTCGCCGTCACCCGCGCCGCCGGTCTTCCGGTCGCCGCCGTCGCCCTCAGCCAGAGCGCCGAACCCGCGCCGCCCTTCGACGAAACGGCAGCCTCCCTCGGCGCGTTTGCCGGCAACACCCCTGTCCTGTGCTTCCCGCGTGACGCCGGAGCGGACGCGGCCGCCGACGCATTGGCTGACGCGGTTCTACATGCTGTAGGTTCAGGGCTAACCTGATACGATATATCGTGTGGATAACCAGGAATCGGAAAAAGCGGAAAACGATTGGCCAATGGCAGAAAACGGGGATTTCGAGATTCTCACCTCCCTGACGGGCTATGAGCTTCTCACCGACCCATTGCTGAACAAGGGCACCGCGTTCACCGACGAGGAACGCGACGATTTCGGCCTGCACGGCCTCCTGCCGCCCAGCATCGGCACCCTGAACGGCCAGATCCGCCGCCGCATGCGGGCCCTGCGCGAGTTCGCCACCGACCTCGAACGCTACGCCTTCCTCCGCGAGCTCCAGGACACCAACGAAACCCTCTTCTACGCCCTCCTCGCCGGCAGCCTCGAAGAGCTGATGCCGCTGGTCTACACCCCCACCGTCGGGCTCGGCTGCGAGCATTTCAGCCGGGTTTTCCGCACCCCGCGCGGCGTTTTCCTCTCGCCGCCGAACCGCCACCGCATCGCCCAGATCCTCGCCAACCCGCGCTTCGACAGCGTCGAGTCCATCGTCGTGACCGACGGCGAGCGCATCCTCGGCCTCGGCGACCAGGGCGCCGGCGGCATGGGCATCCCGATCGGCAAGCTCGCGCTCTATACCGCCTGCGGCGGCATCCATCCCCGCACCACGCTTCCCGTCATGCTCGACGTGGGCACCGACAACGAGGACCGCCTCGCCGATCCCCTCTATGTCGGCTGGCGCAGCCCGCGCATACGCGGCGACGCCTACGACGCCTTCATCGAAGACTTCGTCGCCGCCGTCACCGCCCGCTGGCCCCACGTCCTCCTGCAATGGGAGGACTTCGCCAAGGCCAACGCGACCCGCCTGCTGGAGCGCTACCGCGACCGCCTCTGCACCTTCAACGACGACATCCAGGGCACCGCCGCCGTCGCCACCGGCGCCCTGCTCGCCGCCATCAACGTCACCGGCGTACCCCTGAAGGACCAGCGCATCGCCGTCTTCGGCGCCGGCTCCGCCGGCAGCGGTATCGCCGCGCTCCTCCACCGTGCCATCGTCGACAGCGGCGTCGACGCCAAGGCGGCATCGCGTCAGTTCTACCTCATCGACCGCTACGGCCTGCTCGTCGAAGGGATGAACGACATCCAGCCCTTCCAGCGTCCCTTCGTCCAGCCGCGCGGCGTCGCCGACGGCTGGAACAGGGCAGGGACCGGCGGCATCTCGCTCCTCGACGTCGCCCGCAACGCCGGCATCACCACGCTCATCGGCGTCTCGGCCCAGGCCGGCGCCTTCACCCGCGACATCGTCGACGCCCTGGCCGCCAAGACCCCGCGCCCGGTCATTTTCCCGCTCTCCAACCCGACCTCGAAGGCCGAAGCGACCCCGCAGGACCTCGCCGACTGGACCGCCGGCCGCGCCGTCGTCGGCACCGGCAGCCCGTTCCCGCCCGTCCGCCGCGGCGATGCCCAGCAGCGCGCCGACCAGACCAACAATTCCTACATCTTCCCCGGCGTCGCCCTCGGCACCATCGCCGTCCGCGCCCGCCGCATCAGCGACGACATGTTCCTCGCCGCCGCCAAGGCGCTGGCGGCGCTGTCGCCGGCCCTGAGCCACCCCGGCGCGACCCTGCTGCCGCCCGTCGCCGGCATGCGCGACATCTCCTTCGCCGTCGCCCAGGCCGTCGCCCGCCAGGCGCGACGCGAAGGCCTCGCCGGCGGCATGGACGACGACCAGATCGACGCCGCCATCCAAGCCAAGATGTGGAAGCCCGCCTATCATCACTACCGCCGTGTCGCGCCCCCGGAGGACGCCCTGTAGTCGCGGCCGCGCGAAGAAGAAGGGTGCAGCGTGGCTTTTCCCGTCTTTCGAGAGGCGGCTGGCGGCCTATATTCAGCTCCCGATGATCCCCGACCAGACGCCGTTGTGAACCCCTCGCCCCACCGCTTCTCCGTTGCACCCATGATGGACTGGACCGACCGGCACTGCCGGTCGTTCCACCGCGTCCTCACGCGCCGGACGCGGCTCTATACGGAGATGGTCACGACGGGCGCCCTGATTCATGGACCGCGCGACCGCCTGCTGGCCTTTGCGCCGGAGGAACATCCGCTCGCGCTTCAACTCGGCGGCAGCGACCCCGCCGACCTCGCGACCTGCGCGCGCATGGCCGAGGATCGCGGCTATGACGAGGTCAATCTCAACTGCGGCTGCCCGTCGGATCGCGTTCAGAACGGCCGCTTTGGCGCCTGTCTCATGGCAGAGCCCGAACTCGTGGCGGACTGCCTTGCGGCGATGCGCAATGCGGTCCGCATTCCGGTCACGGTCAAGTGCCGCATCGGCATCGACGACCAGGATCCGGAACAGAGCCTGCGCCGGTTCATCGATACTGTTGTGCCGGCTGGCCCCGAAGCGGTCATCGTCCATGCCCGCAAGGCCTGGCTCAAGGGGCTCAGCCCGAAGGAGAATCGCGACATTCCGCCCCTGGACTACGGGCTCGTGCGCCGCGTGAAGGAAGAGCGGCCGAACGTGACAATCGTGCTCAACGGCGGCATAGCCTCCCTCGAGGCTGCGCAGGAGCATCTCGGCTGGGCCGATGGCGTCATGATGGGCCGCGCCGCATATGAACGTCCCTGGCAACTGGCGCGAGCCGACTCGATGCTGTTCGGCACGGCCGACCCGGTGTCCTCGCCGGACGAGGCTTTGTCGGCCTATCTTCCCTATATCGAGCGGGAACTGGCGGCCGGTTCGCATCTCGCGGGCATGACACGCCATATTCTCGGGCTGTTTGCCGGTCGCCCCGGGGCGCGGCTCTTTCGCCGCCACCTTGCGGAAAATGCCCACAAGCCGGGCGCCGGCATCGAAGTCGTCCGGCACGCGCGCGATGTCCTGGCGTCCGCTGCGATGCACGAGGCGGCCTGAACGCCGCTCAGCCGGTGCGCTGCCGAAGGCGGTGTCGTTGCGCCGTTACGCGAAAAACGAAGGGCGACGCTCAGCGCCGCCCTCAATCAGATTGCCCCGATCCTGCTTGGCTTACAGCGTGCGGAGATTGGCCGCCGCTGGCTTGCCGCGTTCCATCATCACGTCATAGGCGAGCGCCTGGCCTTCATTCAGGCCCTTCAGCCCCGCCGTCTGCACTGCGGTGATGTGAACGAATACGTCCTTCGCACCGTCATCGGGCTTGATGAAGCCATAGCCCTTCTGGGTGTTGAAGAACTTCACGGTACCAGTCGCCATTTAGTCAACTCCAGTCTAGGTCAGGGAAGCGCAGGCGCATTTCGCCCCAAGCGCGAGACGCCGCATATCGGATTGTGGTCTTGCCCAGCACGCCGAAGACGGATCTTGCGAATGGGATACCAGCGGGGGAGTCACCCGGCAATCGTCGTTCAATGACAATCCTGACAGGTTGCGTCCATGGTTTGATCCCACGCGCCGATGCGCGGATCCGCGTCGAGCATGTCCTTCAGATAGCGATACATCGCGCACATGCGGCTCTTGGACACCGGGCTTTCGGCGACCACGACGAGCTGAGGCTTGTTCGACGACGCGCGGATCAGGCCCCATGTGCCGTCCTCCGTCGTGAAGCGCACGCCGTTCACGGTGAGCACGTCGACGATCGACTGACCGGTCACCTTCTCGCCTTTTGCCTTCATCGCCTCAAACCTGGCGACCAGTTCGTCGACGACACCGTATTTCACGGTATCCTCGCAGAACGGCCCCATCGTGAGCGTCGCGTACGTCACCGGCAGCTCGGCGTAGAGCTGCGACAGCGACTTGCCCGGGCGGCGCTCCAGCATGCGCAGCACCGCGATGGCCGAGACGAGGCCGTCGTCATAGCCGCGGCCGATCGGCGCATTGAAGAAGAAGTGCCCCGACTTCTCGAAGGCGGCGAGCGCGTTGATCTGATGGTTGCGCCGCTTGATGTGGCTGTGGCCGGTCATCCAGTAGTCGGCCGAGGCGCCGTTCTGCTTCAGCACCGGATCGACGGCGAAGAGGCCGGTCGATTTAACGTCGGCTACGAAGGTGCGGTTAGGATAGAGCGCCGACAGGTCGCGGGCGATCATGACTCCGATCTTGTCGGCGAAGATCTCGTTGCCGTCATCCGCCACGACACCGCAGCGATCTCCGTCGCCGTCGAACCCGAGCGCCAGTTCGGCCCCGCTGCCCTTGAGCGCCTCCGCCATGGCGTGCAGCATCTCGTGGTCTTCGGGGTTCGGGTTGTAGCGCGGGAAGGTGTAGTCGAGCTCCACGTCGAGCGGCACGACATCGACACCCAGCTTGGCGAGAACCTCCGGCGCGTAGTGGCCGGCGGTGCCGTTGCCGCAGGCGACGATCGCCTTGACCCGGCGCTTCAGCGGGCCGTCCTTCAACAGGTCGGCGATGTAGCGCTCGCGTGCGTCGTCGTGGAATACATAGGCGCCGCCCGGCCGCGCCTTCCATTTCGCGCCAAGCGTGATGTCCTTCAGCGCGTTCATCTCGGTGGGGCCGAAGGTAAGCGGCTTCTCGACGCCCATCTTCACGCCGGTCCACGGCTTCTCGTTGTGGCTTGCCGTGACCATCGCCACCGCCGGGCAGTCATAGGCAAACTGCGCGAAATAGGCGACCGGCGAGAGAGCGAGGCCGATGTCGTTCACTTCGCAGCCCGCCGCCATCAGGCCGACGGTCAGCGAGTGCTTCAGCATCAGCGAATAGTCGCGGTAGTCGTGCCCCACCACGATACGGGGCTTCTGGCCCGCCTCGGTACAGCGATCATACACCATCGTGCCGAGCGCGAGGCCGAGCGCCTGGAAACCCATCAGGTTGATGTCGACGCCGTATTTCCAGCGCGCGTCGTATTCGCGAAACCCAGTGGCGGCGATATGCGGCGTCGTCTCCCACGCTGCGGTATTGGACTTGAGATCGTCACGCGGCCTGGAAAGCATGGATCACCGATGCAGGGAAAATGGGGTTGTAGGAAGCCCGGCCGCCGCGCGCAATCGTGGGGTCAGTTCCGCAGAGTCATGCGGTCGCCGGCAATCTCGTAGGATTTGAGCGTGTCGAGGAAGGACATGCCCAGCAGCGAACCCTCGACGCCCTCGGGCAGGATCGCGGCCCGGACGTTCCGGCGCAGGATCGGCCCGACCGTCAGCAGGTCCAGCACGACGGGCGCCGACATGGCCGGGCCGGACGCCGTGTTGACGCGCTCGTAGAAGTCGAGCTGCTCCGGTTTAAACCCTGCTGCCCGTGCATCGTCCCACGACAGCGCGACCATTGACGCCCCGGTGTCGATCATGAACTGGGTCGGCGCGCCGTTGACGGTGACTTCCAGATAGAAGTGGCCGTCCCCGGAACGCCGTACCTCTATCTCGCCCGGCGCCGTGGCCACGGCCTCGCCGGCGAAGACTTCGGCGCGTACCCGGGCCCAGAGGAACTTCACCTCGTCCTTGTAACTGTACCCGAGAATGACCAGCGCGAAGATGCCGGCCCAGGCGAGCAGGCTGAAGACCGTCTCCGAGAATTTCTGGCGCAGGCTGCCGAGAATGCCGGCCGCCAACAGCGCGGCAAGCGTCGCACCCCAGACAAGGTGCGGAGCGCGCCTGTCGGCGAACTCGGCACTCACCTCCCATCCGGCCAGATGCGCCGTCAGGGCGGCCGTCGCGACCAGAGCCAGGATGACGGCGATGACGACGGCAGCGGTTCTCAAGGCGTCGTCGTCCCGTGCTGGGGCACGGAACGGGCGGGCAGGTCCGCCATGATCCGCGCACGCGTTTCGTCCGGCATCGAGCCCCAGGCCGCGATCTCGCGCAAGCTCCGCTTGCAGCCCAGGCACAGGCCGCTCGGCGGATCGATGACGCAGACCCGGATGCAGGGCGATTCGATCGGCTTAGCCATTCACATACTCGGCCAGCATTTTGACGTCGTGAGTATAGTTGCCCAGCGGTGGCATCGCGGCGGCCTGCCGTTCCACGGCGGCGTGCAGGCGCGTCATCAGCGCGCGGGGCAGGTTAGTGTTGTGGATGGCTGGCCAGGCAAGCCGAATGGCGGCCGACACCTCGCGCACCAGCACGTCGACGGGCTCCGTGCCGGCCTCCACATGTGCGATGACGGTCTCCAGCACCGGCAGAACCGCCGCATAATACGCCGCATCGGCGGTGGGCGAGAGCGCGGAGGCGTGGAAGCCGACACGGATCTTGTCGTCCCAGGTGCCGGAGGTCAGGGCTGCGAGATAGGCCTGCTTCCAGTCCGGCATGGTCGAGACGCGGGCGAGCACCGGGCCGCGTGCCTTCCACATCGCGTCGGGGATCGCGTCATGGAAGGCGAGAGTCTCGAGCAGGCTCGCATCCGCCGGTAGCCGCGCGGCATAGGCCGCGGCCGCTTCGTCCTCGGCGCGTTCGGCAGCGTCCGCCAGCGCACGCGTTTCGGCGTCGTGGCGCCGGATCGCATTCAACAACGGCAACGGTCCGATTGCCGCGACCAGCACCAGAACGCGCATGATCCATGCCTGCCCTTCGTCGGCATCGTAGGTTTCGGCAAACAGGCAGATCGCGAGAATCACCGGCGCGACGATGGTCGCCAGGAAGGCATAGGTCCCGCGGCCATAGGCGCCCGGCTGCGATGCGACAAGGCTGGCGGCGGTGAAGGAACTGGCGCCCATGCCGGCCGTGACCAGCAAGGCGAGCAGGGCTGCGGCCACCGTCGGCAGGCCCATCCAGGCGAGTTCGCCGCGCACCGCCAGCATCACGACGGCAAGGCCAAAACAGGCGATGCGCACAGCCATGAAGATCGAGGGGAAGAACATCGCCATGCCCTTGCCCGCCGCATCCATGTCGCGCCCCCATCCGCCGAACGGGAGGGCAAGGGCGAGCAGCGCCGTCAGCAGCAGCGCCGCTATGAGCAGACCGGTGATCATGTCGCCGCCTGGGGATGATCGACCTTGCCTTTGAGCCAGGCCACGGCGGCGGCATGGCTCTCGCCCGTTTCCTTTAAGGCGAGCAAATGCGGGCGATACTCCGGCTCGAACCCGTACCATGTCGAGGCGTGGCCGTTCAGGTAGAGCAGGAACGCGCCATAGGCGTAGCGCACGTCGTCATGGCCCTCTGCCGCCAGCCGCAACAACGCAGCGCGCACCTTCGGCGTCGGATGGGCTTCGGCGATCGCGAAAAGCCGCTCGAACGCGCCTTCCATCAGCCGGGCCTGGGCCAGCTTGCGTATGAAGCGCGTCTCGATATCGGCGCTCCAGCCGTCCTCGGCGTCCATGCCGAGCGCCTGGACGCCGGCCCCGTCGGTCTGCGCATGGCCGGCCTTGTGGATGCGATCGCGGGCCTTCGGCGTGTCGAGTCGCCGGAGTGCTTCGACGTCGCGCCAGTCGAGCTTGGGCAGCGCCAGCAAATCCGCCTCGACCAGCCCGCGCTCTTCCGCGCTCATCCCGTCCAGCGCCGCGACGTCATACGGCGTGCCTTCCTTCCAGGCGTCGTAGTCGAGCGTCGTGCTGGCCTTGTAGCGCCTGTAGGCGTCGCTGCGATCGGGCATCGCGCGATGAAGTAGGCGAATGCGCGCCCGGCTGCAAAGGGTGCGCATTGGCCCGTGCAACGAGGAGTGATAGCCCACACGACATGAAAGACGCCGAAAACCTGTTCGCCGAGCTTCTGCACCATAGGCTGAGCAAGCTCGCGCCCGGGGACGCCATCATCCCGGCCATCCAGCCGGCCAGCGTGTTCCTGACGCCCAGCGCCGGCTCGAACGCGCCGTACCAGTACGGCCGCTTCCATAATCCCACCTGGACCGAGACCGAGGCGGCGCTGGCTCTGCTCGAAGGCGCCGAGGTCATCACCTTCCCGTCCGGCATGGCAGCAGTCGCGGCAACGCTGATCACCCAGACCAAGGCGGGCGACCGGGTGCTGATGCCGTCCGACGGCTACTACGCCTCGCGCCTTATCGCGGAGCGCTTCGTCGGCCGGTTCAACGTGACCATCGTCCAGCGCCCCACCGCGCGCTTCCTCGACGGCGGCTTCGACGGTTTCGCGCTGGTCATCGCGGAGACGCCCTCCAACCCCGGCCTGGATGTCTGCGACATCGCTGCGGTCGCGCAGGCTGCCAAGGCCGCCGGTGCCGTCTTCGCCGTCGACAACACGACGATGACGCCCCTCGGCCAGCGCCCGCTCGACCTCGGCGCCGATCTGGTGATTTCCTCGGACACCAAGGCCATCAACGGCCATTCCGACGCGCTGTTCGGCCATATCGCGACGCGGTCCGCGTCCATCGCGGCAGAGGTCGGCGATTACCGCAAATACACCGGCCCCATCCCCAGCCCGTTCGACACCTGGCTCGTCCATCGCGGGCTCGAGACGCTCGAAGTGCGCTTCAGCCGCATGACGGGCAGCGCCGCCACGCTGGCGGAGCGTCTACAGGCCCATCGCAAGGTGAAAGGCGTGCGCTATCCCGGCCTGCCCGGAGACCCCGCGCACGCCGTCGCCAAGCGGCAGATGGCGTCGTTCGGCTTCATGCTCGGCGTCGACCTCGGTTCGGCCAGCGCGGCCGACCGGTTCATAGACGACTGTCGTCTCGTCCAGTCGACGACGAGCTTCGGCGGCATCCGCAGCTCAGGCGAGCGGCGGGCGAAATGGGGTGACCCGGTGCCGGAGGGCTATGTCCGGCTTGCGGTCGGATGCGAGCCGCTGGAGCCTCTGTGGCGCGCCATGGACGCGACCCTCGACAGCCTCTGACTTGACGCAGCGCGACCTTGCGTGCGCGTCAACCGTGGCTATGCTCGCCGCCGATTGATGACAATTTGTCGGTAACCCGACCGCGCCTGCGAGAGATCATGGACCTCAATTACACGGCCGAAGACGAGGCTTTCCGCGCTGAAGTGCGCGCTTTCATCGAGCAGAACCAGCCGCAGCACCTGAAGGGTGTGAAGCGGGGCGAATACCGGACGAAGGAGGATTTCCTCGCCTGGCACAAGATTCTCTACAAGAAGGGCTGGCTCGTGCCGTCATGGCCGGCGCCCTACAACACGCTGAGCTGGACGCCGACCCAGAAATATATCTGGAACGAGGAGAACGCCCGCGCCGAGACGCCGGCGATCCTGCCGTTCGGCGTCTCGATGGTCGGACCGGTGATCTACACCTTCGGTACGCCGGAGCAGAAGGCGCGCTTCATTCCGGGCATCCTGTCGGGCGAGGTGTGGTGGTGCCAGGGTTATTCCGAGCCGGGCGCCGGCTCCGACCTAGCGTCGCTGAAGACCCGCGCGGTGCGGGAGGGCGACCATTACGTCGTCAACGGCCAGAAGACCTGGACGACGCTGGCGCAGTTCGCCGACTGGATCTTCGTGCTGGTCCGCACCGATCCGAACGCCAAGGCGCAGGAAGGCATCACCTTCCTGCTCTGCGACATGAAGACTCCGGGCATCACGGTGAAGCCGATCATCACGATGGACGGCAGCCACGAGGTCAATGAGGTCTGGTTCGACAATGTGAAGGTGCCGGTCGAGAACCGCATCCACGAGGAGAACAAGGGCTGGACCTGCGCCAAATTCCTGCTGAGCCACGAGCGCGCCGGGATCGCCGGCGTCGCCCGCTCGAAGAACGCGATCGGGCGCCTCAAGCAGATGCTGGCGATGGAAGTGGTCGACGGCGGCAAGCTGATCGACGATGCCGATTTCGAGCGCAAGGTCGCCGAACTGGAGATCGACCTGACGGCATTGGAGTTCACCGAACTGCGCACGCTCGCGGCGGAGCAGGCCGGCAAGGGACCGGGCCTCGAGAGCTCGATCCTCAAGATCAAAGGCACGGAAATCCAGCAGCGCATCACCGAGCTGACGCTCGAAGCGGTGGGCTACTACGCCATGCCGTTCGCCGATCCGCTGGCGCATAACGAATTTGCGCCGGGACCGGACTACGCCGAAGGTGCAGCGCAGCATTACGCGAACATGCGCAAGACCTCGATCTATGGCGGCTCGAACGAGATCCAGCGCAACATCATTGCGAAGATGGTGCTGGGGCTCTAACACAGCCGCATTCTGATATCAGACGGCGCCTGCTCTCCGGCAGGCGTGGGGACAAAGACGCTCTAGGGAACGGTCATGGATTTCTCGTTCACGGAAGAACAAACGCTGCTGCGCAACTCGGTGCAGAAGCTGATCCAGTCGAGCTACGACTTCGAAACCCGCCGCAAGGTGGCGAAGAGCGAGGCAGGCTGGCGCAAGGAGATCTGGCAGCAGATCGCCAATGACGGCCTGATCGGCGCGGCGATCCCGGAAGATTTCGGCGGCCTCGGCGGCGGCGCGGTCGAGACCATGATCGTTATGGAAGAATTCGGTCGCGGCTTGGTGATCGAGCCCTATCTCCAGAACGCCGTCATCGCGGCGGGCTTCCTGAAAGCCGGCGGTTCGACCAAGCAGAAGGAAGAGCTGCTTCCGGCGATCGCCGGCGGTGAGAGCACTTACGCCTTCGCCTATGCCGAGCCCCAGGGCCGCTACAATCTGGCCGACCTTACGACCAAGGCGACGAAGTCGGGCAATGGCTACACGCTGAACGGTTACAAGGCCGTGGTGCTGGGCGCGCCGTGGGCCGACAAGCTGATCGTCACCGCGCGCACCGGCGGCGACCAGCGCGACGCCAAGGGCGTTTCGGTCTTCATCGTCGACAAGAACGCCAAGGGCGTGACGACGCGCGACTATCCCACCGTCGACGGCCTGCGCGCCTCGGAAGTGACGCTGGAGAATGTCGCGGTCGGCGCCGATGCGCTGATCGGCGGGGAAGGCGAGGGCCTGCCCCTGATCGAGCGCGTGTCGGACGAGGCGATCGCGGCCCTGTCGGCCGAAGCGATCGGCGCCATGAAGGTGCTGAACGACACGACCGTCGAATACTGCAAGACGCGCAAGCAGTTCGGCACGCCGATCGGCAAATTCCAGGTGCTCCAGCACCGCATGGTCGACATGTTCATGAACTACGAACAGTCGGTCTCGATCACCTACATGGTGACGCTGAAGCTCGAAGAGGAAGAGGCCGAGCGCAAGAAGGCGGCTTCAGCCGCCAAGGTGCAGATCGGCAAGGCCGGCCGCTTCATCGGCCAGCAGTCGGTGCAGCTGCATGGCGGCATGGGCATGACCGACGAGCTGAACGTCGGCCATTACTTCAAGCGCCTGACGATGATCGACACCCAGTTCGGCAATGTCGACCACCACCTCAAGCGTTATGCGTCGCTGAGCTAGGCTGCGACCGCGCGGGCCGAGCCGGTCGATGCCGGCTCGCGCGGCGCTACGCGATCAGCCGGCATGTGAATGGTGAAGGCAGCGCCGCGTCCGACGGCGCTTTCCAGCGTGATGGCGCCGCCATGGGCTTCGACCAGCCCCCGCGCGATCGGCAAGCCCAGCCCGGTGCTCTTGTCGCTGACGGCAATGTCGTGACGTGCCTGCCCGAACGTCTCGAATACGCGGCCATGATCCTTGGGATCGATGCCGCAGCCCGAGTCTTTGACTCTTACCCAGGCGCCGCCATCCGCCGCCATGCCGGCCGAAACGGCGACGTGTCCGCCGGCCGGGGTGAACTTCAGCGCATTGGACATCAGGTTGAGCAGGATCTGCTTGGCCGCGCGACGATCCCATCGGATCGATATCGAGCGGCCGATATCCTTGGCCAGCAGGACGCGACTCTTGCGCGCCTGAACCCGCATGAGCTTGAAGACCTCGTCCACGAGATCCTCGACGGCAAAGGTACTGTCGGCGATTTCGAACCGGCCGGCTTCGATCTTCGCGAGATCCAGAATATCGTTCACCAGGCCAAGCAGATGCTGCCCGCTGCTGTGGATGTCGCCGGCATAGCCCCGGTATAGCGGCCCCGCTGCGGGCCCCATGATCTCGTCCTTGATGATCTCGGAAAAACCCAGGATCGCATTCAGCGGCGTCCGCAGCTCGTGGCTCATATTCGCGAGAAAGGCGCTCTTCGCCCGGCTCGCGTCGCGGAGTTTCGCGATCAGCCCGTCGCGCTCATAGCCGAGCATCAACATGGATCGCATGCGGAGATAGCCGCTGTACCCGCTGTTCGCGACCACCACGCAATAGAGCGTGCCCAGCACGCCCACGGCATTGAAGAACGCGCCGCCTTCGATCAGGCACATCGCAATGCTCGTTCCCGTGTAGATCGCGATGTTGACCGGAAACAGGACGAGCGATGACGAGGTAAGCGAAACGCTGAAGGTCACGCTCGCCATCGATATCATCAGCAGGACGAGGTTGATCTCGTTCGCGCCCGAGCGCCACAGGATCACCGTGAAGGCCGACACGATCATGTTGTGCAGCAGGCTGGCGCCGATCATGAACCGCGCAGCGCTGCGCCATGCCGCGCCCTGTTCCAGCTTCAGCAGCCGCGTGCATGCGACATGTTGAACGAGGGCTGCGCCCAGCATCGCCATGAGCCAGGCGAGGCTTTGCGGCTTGTCGATGAAGATCGAACCGAATATCGCCAGCCCCAGGCCGGTCACCGGCATCAGCGCGATTTCACGCAAGGTCGTGCGCGCCACATCGGTCATCTGGTCGCGAGCCAGTTGCTCCGCGAGGTGAGGGGAGAGCGCGCTCATGCCGCTCTCATCATGACGACCGGTGCGACGACCCGATCGGCGGGAATGAGGATGGTGAACGCCGCCCCTTGTCCGACCGCGCTGTCGAGCGTCAGCCTGCCGCCGTGAAGCTCGACCAGGCCCTTGACGATCGCGAGGCCGAGGCCGGTGCCCTTGTCCTTGACCGCCAGGTCGTGCCGGCCCTGGCCGAACGCCTCGAATATTTGTTCGTGAAGCTCAGGGGCAATTCCGCATCCGGTGTCTCGGAAGGCGATTGCGGCGCCGCCGTCGGGCCTTCGATGCGCCGAAATCGTGATCGTCCCTCCGCGAGGCGTGAATTTCAGCGCGTTTGACATGAGGTTCAGCACGATCTGCCGTGCCGCGCGCTGATCCCATCGCAGCAGGAAATCCTCGCCGACCGACGTCTCCAGCGTGATCCCGCTGCGCTCTGCCTGGATGCGAAAAAGATTGAACGAGGAATCGACGATGCGGCTGAGCGCGAGCAGGTCGTCCGCCAATTCGGCGCGGCCCGCCTCGATCTTGGCCAGGTCCAGGACATCGTTGACGAGGCCCAGGAGATGCTGCCCGCTGGCGTGAATGTCACCCGCGTAGGATCGGTATTTTGCGCTGCCGATCGGGCCGATCAGCTCATCCTTCATGACCTCCGAAAACCCGAGGATCGCATTGAGCGGTGTCCGCAACTCGTGACTCATGTTGGCGAGGAATTCGCCCTTGGCCTTGTCCGCCGCGCGCAGCCGGTGGATGAGGGCCTCGTTCTGGTCGTTCAACCGCAAGGCGTTCTCGGCAAGCTCATAGGTGCCGTTGGCATTGTCGTACATGAGCACTGCGAACAGCGTCGCGAGGGCCGCCGCCGGGACACCCGCCCAGCCACTGAGGATCAGCGGCGTCAGCACGGCCGCAAGGCATGTCGGCAGCATGTCCGAGACGAAGATAGGGCGGCACGGCCCGGTGATCGACGAGACGCTTGCCATGGTGGCCGCAAGGACCAGCATCACGAACGCCTGGCCCATCGGCGCGTCGGGCGGATAGCCTATCGGCGCGACGGCGACGAACAGGACCATCTGCGCCGTGTTGCACCAGAAAAACCGGATGGTTGCGCTCTTGAGCTGACTTGGCTCGATGCGACCGTTCACGTAGGGCGCCAGGAAGCGGCGCATCGCAACGGCGCTTGCGCTCATGGCCGCCCACCATAGGACGAGCGATATCCACGGGCTCCACGCCATCAGGCCGCCGGCAATCACGCCTGCCATGAGGTTGACCTTGCCAAGCGAGGCAAGGCTGTTTCGCGCCGCCAGCTTGAGCTGCTCCAGCCGGATCGCACGCTTATGGGAATCGCTCGGATCGACGAGATCGTCGATCCCGTCTTTCAGTCGCGCGGTGAGACGGGCAAGACCCGCCGGCGCCTCTTGAAGAGTGTTGCTTCCCACGCGCCGACGATAGGGCAGCGCGTTCAAGGATCCGTTGCGTCAACCATGAAAATTGCACCGTCGCCGTAACCTTCCGTATATGAATTCTGACCCGAGGAGCCCTGATGTCCGCGCTACTGTTTGAAAAAGATGGTCCCATCGTCACGCTGACCATTAACCGGCCCGACAGCCGCAATCCTCTCGGTGAAGAGGGAGACGGCCCGCTCTATGCCGGAGCGGCAGCTCGCGTTAACGAGGATCGCGAGGTGCGCTGCGTCATTCTGACCGGCGCCGGCAAGGCGTTCTCCGCCGGCGGCAACGTGAAGGCGATGCGCGAGAAGGGCGGAGCGTTCGCCGGTCCCGCGGTCGCGATCCGGGAAAGCTATCGGAACGGCATCCACCGCATCGTCAAGAGTCTCTGGGGCATCGAGGTGCCGATGATTGCCGCCGTCAACGGTCCGGCGATCGGCCTCGGCAACGACGTCGCCTGCTTGGCGGACACCCGCATCGCCGCCGACAGCGCCATCTTCGGCGCGACTTTCCTGAAGATCGGCCTGGTCCCCGGCGATGGCGGGGCGTGGCTGCTGCCGCGTGTCATCGGCATGGCGCGGGCGTCGGAACTCCTCTTCGCCGGCGAAACGATCGACGCACCGACCGCCTTGTCCTGGGGGCTCGTCAGCCGCGTCGTTCCCGCCGCCGATCTCATGACTGAAGCGCGCAAGCTCGCCGGCAAGATTGCGCAGCAGCCGCCCGATGTGCTCCGCATGACCAAGCGCCTGCTGCGCGAGGGCATCTCGAACAGCTTCGACAACGTGATGGAGCTGTCGGCCGGGATGCAGGCGCTGGCGCATCACACCGAAGATCACGCCGAGGCGGTTGCGGCGTTCCTGGACAAGCGCCCGGCCGTCTATCGGGGCCGCTGAACGCGGCCCGTCGTGCCTTGCATCCAAATGGCGCGGGCGGCTACGGTCCGGCCCGCGAAAACGAGAGGAAACGCATCATGTCCCAGGGAATTCTCGCCATCATCAAGACCCAGCCCGGCAAGGGTGGGGATTTCGAGAAGGCGTTCGGCGATCTTCAGGCGGCCGTGCGGGCCAACGAGAAGGGTTGCCTGCAATACGATCTCTTCCGCGGCGAGGAAGACACCTACTACGTCTTCGAGCAGTACGCCGACGAGGAGGCGATGAAGACGCATGGCCAGACCGAGCACTTCAAGACGCTCGGCGCCAAGATGGGTCCGTTCATGGCCGGCCGTCCGGACGTGAAGCGTTTCCCTAAGGTCTCGTAAGGGCTCAAGGTCATGGACCTCGCATTCTCGAAAGAAGATCTCGCCTTTCGCGACGAGGTCCGTGCCTTCATCGCCGACGCGTTCGACGAGGATATGCGCCACCAACTGGCGAACTCGAAGAACGGCTATATGAGCAAGGACGCCCACGTCCGCTGGCAGAAACGCCTGTACGAAAAGGGCTGGGCGGCGGCCAACTGGCCGAAGGAACACGGCGGCACCGGCTGGACGCCGGCGCAGAAATATCTCTACGAGCTCGAGATCACCGCCGCCGGCGCGCCCGGCGTGACGGCGTTCGGCATGAAGATGGTCGCGCCGGTCATCATGAAGTTCGGCAGCGAGGCGCAGAAGAAAGAGCACCTGCCGAAGATTCTGCGTTCCGATGTGTGGTGGTGCCAGGGCTATTCGGAGCCGGGTTCGGGCTCCGACCTCGCCTCGCTCCAGATGAAGTGCGAGGACAAGGGCGACCACTACCTGCTGAACGGTTCGAAGATCTGGACGACGCTCGCGCAATACGCCGACTGGATGTTCAACCTCGTCCGCACCGACAACAGCGGCAAGACGCAGGAAGGCATCAGCTTCATCCTGGTCGACATGAAGACGCCGGGCATCGAAGTGCGCGCGCTGCCGACACTCGACGGACCGCCGGAAGGGCGCCAGGAGATCAATCAGGTCTTCTACAACGACGTAAGGGTCCCGAAGGAAAACCTCATAGGCAAGCCCGGTGAAGGCTGGACCTACGCGAAATATCTGCTCCAGTTCGAACGCGGCAACCCTTACGCCCCGGGCCTTCGCCGCTCGCTGGCCAAGACGCGCAAGATCGCTTCGCAGGAAGACGCGGGCACGGGCTCGCGCCTCATCGGCGATCCGGATTTCCTGCGGAAGCTCTCCGAGATCGACATCCAGATCAGCGCTATGGAATTCGTCGAGCTGCGCACCTTCTCTGCGCTGTCGAGCGGCCAGCCGGTCGGGCCCGAATCCTCGATGCTGAAATGCCGCGGCACCGAACTCCAGCAGGAGGTCGCGGCGCTGACCCTCGAAGCGGTCGGCAACTACGTCCAGCCTTTCGTCCAGGACACGCAAACCCGCGGCTCCAACGAACCGCGCCCCGGACCGGGCTATGCGGCGACATCGGCGCCGTATTATTTCAGCGTCCGCAAGGCCTCGATCTACGCCGGCTCGAACGAGATTCAGCGCAACATCATGGCGAAGGCGGTGCTGGGGCTCTGAGGCCCTAGCGGCCGAACGTCGCGTAGCGGCTGCGGGTGAGGCCGGTGGGCGTTGCCTTGAAGCCGTGCACCTCCGGCGAGACGAGCACCGGGATCACCGTCCAGAACACCGGGATGGTCGCGACGTCGTCCAGCAGGATCTTCTCGGCATCGGCATAGCGGGCGTAGCGTGCCGCCATGTCCATGGTCTGCTCGGCGTCGCGGCGGGCGTCGTCGAAGGCGGGGTTGGCGTATTTGCTGTCGTTGATGCCGCCGCCGGCCTGGAAGAGCCACATGAACTCCTCCGGATCGTCCGTCCCCTGCCAGCCCGAGAGCGCGACGTCATAGTCGCCCGCCGTCAGCGCTGCGAAATGGCTGCGGCCTTCGGCGGATTTCAGCGTGACGTTGATGCCGGCGGATTTCCACATCGCGAGGATCGCCGTCGCCACCGGCTTCGCCCAGGCGTCGCTCATCGTCCGGAATTCGAAGCTCAGCGGACTGCTCGGTCCGTAGCCCATTTCTGCCAGCAGGCGCTTGGCTTCCGCGATCCGCTGTGGCTTCGCCATCGCCTTGAAGTCGAGTTCGGCGCCGGCATAGTTCTCCAGCGCGCGCGGCACGATGCCGTAGGCGGGCAGGGCGGCGCCGTGCATCAGTGAATTGGCGATCGTCTCGCGGTCGACCAGCAGGGCCAGCGCCCGCCGTACGCGCTTGTCCTTGAAGGCGTCGCGCGCCTGGTTCATCGCGAGATAGCGGAATTGCATGACCGGCGTCATCTGCAACGCCTCCGGCACCGTCGCCTTGGCCCAGTCGATCTTTGACGGTGGCAGTTGCGGCACGAAGTCGATCTCGCCGGCGCGGAAGCGCTTCAGCGCCATCTCGTTGTCGTCGGAGGGATAGAAATTCACGGTCTCGATCGCGACGGTGTCGGCCGCGCGGAAATACGGGTTCTTCCGGACGGTGACGTGGTCCGAAGGATCCCAGGACACCAGCGTATACGCGCCGTTCGTGACGATGTGCTCCGGCTTCACCCAGTCTTCGCCGAACTGCGCGTAGATGTGGTGCGGCACCGGTACGAAGGTCGTCTGCCACATCGTGATGGGGATGATCGGTGAGCGCACCGCCAGCGTCACGACGACGGTCCGCGCGTCGGGTGCCGCGATGCCGAGTTCCTCAGGCGGCTTTCGTCCCTCGACGATGTCGCGTCCGTTCGCCAGCTTGAACACACCATCGGGAATCTTCGCCGCCGTCTTAGGGTCCGCGAGGCGCCGCGCACCGAGCACGAAGTCCTCCGCCGACAGCGGCGCGCCATCCGACCATTTCAGGCCTTCGCGCAGCTTGAAGGTCCACACCAGTCCGTCGTTCGAGATCGTCCAACTCTCGGCCTGCCCGGGCACGACGTGATTATTCTCGTCCTGCGTCGTCAGGCCTTCGAACAGGTCGCGCAGGATGTTGTTCTCGGAGATCAACTCGTATTTCTGCGGGTCCAGCGTATCCGGCTCGTTGCCGTTGGCGCGGTTGAAGACGCCGTCGGCGGCGCCGGCGTAGGCGAGGCTGCCCCAGGCAAATGCCGCGAGGATCAACCCGAAAATACGAGAGGTCATGGCGCAAGGGTAGCGTAGCGCGAGCGCGTAAGGCCAGTGGGCGTCGGTTGCAGCCCCTTGACCCGTTCCGCAATCAGCGTCGCCTGGAGCGTCCAGAAAAGCGGGATTGCGGCGACCTGACGATCGAGCACCGCTTCGGCTTCGGCGAAGCGCCGATAGCGCGGGGTCAGTTCCATCGTCGCCTCGGCGTCGAGCGACAGCCTGTCGAACTCAGGGTCGCTGAAGCCGCTGGCATTCATGACGTTGCCGGTCTGGAACAGCCAGAAGAACTGCTCCGGATCGTTGGAGGCGAAGAGGGACGTCATTGCGATGTCGAAGTCGCCCTGGCGCACCGCAGCGTAGTGGCTGCGCGCCTCTTCGATCCGCGCCTCGGCCTGAACGCCGGCTTTCTGCCACATGGCGGTGATGGCGACCGCCACGGACTTTGCCCACGCGTCGGCCGGCGAGCGCAGTTCGATGACCAGCGGGTTGTCCTTGCCGTAGCCGGCTTCCGCAAGCAGCCGCTGCGCTTCGGCCAGCCGGGCCGCTTCGGGCAGGTTGGCGAAGTCGAAATCAGCACCGCGATAGCCGTCCTCTTCGCGCGGTGCGATGCCGTAGGCCGGAATGGCGGCGCTGTACATCAGCCGCCCGGCCAGGGTGTCGCGATCGATCGCCATCGCCAATGCGCGGCGGACGCGCACATCCTTCAGCTTGCCGCGCGTGTGGTTGATTTCGAGATAGCGTATCTGGGTCACCGGCAGCAGCGACAATTGGTCCGGCACCGTGCGCAGCGCCCACTCGAGCTTGGCGACCGGGATGGCCGGCAGCACATCGATCTCGCCTGCGCGATAGCGCCGGAGCGCCATCTCCTCGTCATCGGACGGAAGGAACACGACTTCCGCTACATGCACCGAGGACACGGCGTGGAAATGCGGGTTGCGCTTCAGGCGCACTTCGACCGACGGATCCCACTGCGCGAGCGCGTAGGCGCCGTTGCTGACCATGACGCCGGGCTTGATCCAGTCGTCGCCCCGCGCTGCCAAGGCATGCCGCGGCACAGGCGAGAAGATCGGCTGCGACAACAGATACGGCACCAGCGGCGACGGCACCGCGAGCTTCACGATCACCGTCGTCGCATCCGGCGCTTCGACGCCAAGCGACTCCGGCGGCATCTTGCCGGCGAGAATCTCCGGCGCGTGCAGCAGCTTCAGCGCCAGCGGTGCGTAGGGCGCGCCGGTCTTCGGATCGACCGCGCGCCGCATGCCGGCGACGAAGTCCTCCGCCGTCAGCGGCACCCCGTCGGACCAGGTCAAGCCGGGGCGCAGCTTGAACGTCCAGACGAGGCCGTCGTCCGACGTGACCCAGCTCTCGGCGGCGCCGGCGACGAAGCGGTTGTTCTCGTCCTGCGTCGTCAGGCCTTCGAACAGATCGCGCAGGATCGTGTCCTCCGAGAGGAGCATGTATTTCTGCGGATCGAGCGTGCCGGGCTCGTTGCCGTTGGCACGCACGAGCGTCGGTCCCGCTGCATAAGCCGGTGCCGCGGCGACGGCTGCGACCAGCAGCAGGAGGGCGCGGAGGAAACGCAGGGCGCGGCTCACTTCACGAGAACGGCATAACGGCTGCGCGTCGAGTTGTCGGGCAGCAATTTCAGGCCTTGTACACGGTCGGACGTCAACGTCCCCTGAACGGTCCAGAACAGGGGAATGGTTCCCACATCGTCCAGCAGGACCTTCTCGGCAGCCGCATAGACGCGGTAGCGCTCTGCCATGTCGAGCGTCCGGTCCGCCTGATGCGACAGCCGGTCGACCTCGGCGTTCGAGTATTTGTCGTCATTGACGCCGCCGCCGGTCTGGAACAGCCAGAAAAACTGCTCGGGATCGGCATTCGCGAACCAGGACGACAGCGCGATGTCATAGTCGCCGGTGCGCAAGGCGGCATAGTGGACGCGGGCCTCCTCGGCCCGCAACGAGACGTCGACGCCAACCGCCTCCCACATCGAGACGAGGGCGCTCGCGACCGGCCGGGTCCAGGCCTCGCTGGGCACGCGCAGGTCGACCTTGAGCCGGTGGTCCGGGCCGTACCCAGCCTCGCGCAGCAGGCGCCGGGCCTCGGTCATGCGTTCCGCCTGCGACTGGCCGGCGAAGTCGAACAGCGCGCCTTCGTAGCCCCTGATGCCGCGCGGCACGAGCCCATAGGCCGGCTGGCCGCCGCCGTGGACCAGGCGCGTCGCGACCGTCTCGCGATCCAGGGCCATCGCCAGGGCGCGCCGGACCCGCAGGTCATCGAAGAGGTTTCCCCGCCGGTTCAGCGACAAATACCGGACCTGCATGATCGGCACGAGCGCCAGCGCGGAAGGGTAGATCGCCCGCGCCCAATCCAGCTTGGCGGGCTGGACCTGGGGAATGAAATCGATCGCCCCTGCGCGAAACTGCTTGAGCGCCGCCTCCTGGTCGTCGGAGGGATAGAACTCCACGGCCTCGATCTGCACGCGGTCGGCCTGCCAGAAATGCGGGTTCTTGACGATCCGCACCATCTCATAGGGTAGCCACTGGTCGAGCCTGTACGGCCCGTTCGTGACCATGGTGCCGGCGGCCGTCCAGGCCGCGCCGGTTTTTGCCAGCACATGCCGCGGCACGGGAAACAGCGGCGTCTGCGAGAAGAGATACGGCACTAGCGGCGATGGCTCGGACAACGTGACGACCACCGTCCGGTCGTCGGGTGCCGAAATGCCCAGCTCACCCGGCGGCATCGTACCCGCGAGGATGGCGCGGGCATTCTTCAGCTTGAGGCCCCAGTCGGGCAGGCCGGCGGCGGTCGCCGGATCGACCAGCCGTTGCGCCGCCGCCACGAAATCACCTGCCGCAACCGGCGCGCCGTCGGACCAGAGGAGACCGGCCCTTAGGTGGAAGGTCCAGGCCAGCCCGTCGGTCGATACCGTCCACGACTCCGCCTGGCCCGGGACGATCTCGTTGTCCGGGCCTTCCGTGGTGAGGCCCTCGAACAGGTCGCGCGCGATCGTGTCCTCCGAGACGAGCGTATACTTCTGGGGGTCGAGCGTGCCGGGCTCGTTGCCGTTGGCGCGGCGCAGCACGCCGTCCGCCAGGGCGGGCGCTGCGAGCATCACGGCAACGGCAAGGATCAGACTACGGACCATCCCTCCCCCAGCTTGCGCGGGGTTCGCAGACATGCTGCCTTGCGCCGTTTCCTGCGCCAACTCCCCTGGGATCGATGATGCTCAAATATCTCGTGATCGCTGTCGCAACGACCATGCTGCTGCCGGCCGTTGCCGAGACGGCGCCGCCCCCTGCGGACGCAGCGCCCTTGCTCGACGAGGCCCGTACGGCCTACGGCGCGGGCGAGTACGGGCACGCCCGGCGCGCCCTTGAGAAGGCGATCGTCTCGGTATCGGCCAAGCACGCCGAGGCGATCCGGGCGGTCTTGCCCAAGCCCTTCGACGGCTGGACCGCCAATGACGGCGACTCGACGCCGGTGTCGCTTGCGGCGCTGGGCGGCGGGCTTTCGATCACCCGCTATTATGCCGCCGCCGACGGCACGCAGGTCCAGATCGACATCCTCGCCGACTCCGACCTCGTTGAGCAGATGTCCGGCATGTATGCCGACGCCAGCATGATCCAGATGATGGGCATCAAGCCCGAGACCATCGGCGGCGAGACGGCGTTCATCGATCCGACGAACGGCGACATCAACTTCATCTTCGACAAGCGCACCAACATCAAAGTCACCGGCAGCGCACCCGCCGACATCCGCAAATCCTACGCGGAGAACATCGACTTCGCCGCCTATCGCGCAATCAAATAGGCGCCGCAGCCGTTCGTTAAAATCCTTCGAAAATCCTCATTTTCCGAATCTTCGTCCTGATCAACCGTCGCTCTTACGCCGGCATGTGAGTCGGGCGAGGAGGGCGAATGCGTGCGGTGACGATCAGCAATGTGCCGGCGGGGGTGGTGAGTTTCCATCGCCGCGAGGCCGACGCGAAGGCTACGTCGCTCGAGAACCATCTGCGGACGCGCCTCGTGGCGGAAACGCGCCGCGCCCATGACGCGGTCTTCATCGTGATGGCGCAATTCCACGCTGCGATGGAGGCGCGCTATGGCCAGACCGGTTCGATGGCTGCCGCCGTAGCGGACCTGCGTGCACTCAGGGCGGAGCGGACGCCCCGGCGGCTCTTTAGGGCGCGCGCGTAATGCGGGCGGGGGACTATCTCATCCTCGATGCGAGCGCCGCCGTCGCGTGGGTCATGAACGACCCTGGCGCCGGGCCGGTGGGCGATGCCGTCCGCCATGCGCTTCGGCTCGGCATGTTCGTTGTCGGCCCGACGGCGCTGCAAGCCGAGGTGCAGGCGGTGATCGCCAAGCGCGTCCAGCGCAAGATGCTGGATGCGGAGGGTGGTCGGCTGTCGTCGGCCTTCTGGACCAGCCTCGTCAACCGCGTGCCGATCGATATTCACGAACGGCATGACCATCATCCCGCCGCGCTCACGCTGTCGATCGCGACGGGGCATTGCTACTTCGCCTGCCTCTATCTTGCGTTGGCACGCAAGCTGGGCGGCGAATTGCTGACCTGCGATCCCTCGCTCGCGCGCAAGGCGCAGGAGCAGGGGATCGTCTTCCGGCTGCCGGTGTTGGCGGAGCTGTAGGGGCCTACTTGCCCGTCATGCGCTCGATGAACTTGCCGGTTTGCTCGCCGCCCATGAAATAGGCCTTGGCGCCGGACATGTCCGAGATCTTGGCCCAGTTCTCGGCGACTTCTTCGGCGGTGACACCATCCTTGCCGAGATAGACGCCATTCGACTCGATGATCTCGGCCTTTGAGAAGACGCCACCGCCGGCGGTCAGGACGACGCCGGTCGGCGCGTCCTCGCTGACGAGATAGACGACGCCGGGGGTCACGAGGTTCGGCGCGAACTGCTCGCTCGAACCCGGCGGGAACAGATTCTCGGTCATGCGCGTCACCGCGACCGGCGAGATCGCATTGACCTTGATGTTGTCCTTCTGGCCTTCGAGCTTCAGCGTGTTCATGAAGCCGACGAGGCCGAGCTTGGCGGCGCCGTAATTCGTCTGCCCGAAATTGCCGTAGAGGCCGGTCGACGAGGTCGTGACGACGATGCGGCCGTATTTCTGGGCCTTCATGATGTCCCAGACCGCCTTGGCCGGCTTCACGCTGCCCATCACGTGGACGGCGAGGACGGCTTCGAAGTCCTTGATCTCCATCTTCGTGAACGACTTGTCGCGCAGGATGCCGGCATTCGCGATCAGGATGTCGATGCGGCCATAGGCATCCATCGTCTGCTTCACGAGGTTGGCGACGCCGGCGTCGTCCGTGACCGACGCACCGTTGGCGATCGCTTCGCCGCCGGCCGCCTTGATCTCGGCGACGACCGTGTCGGCCATGGCCGAGGCGCCGCCGGTGCCGTCGACCGAACCGCCGAGATCGTTGACCACCACCTTGGCGCCGCGACGGGCCAGATCGAGGGCGTGGGCGCGGCCGAGGCCGCCGCCGGCGCCGGTTACGATCGCGACTTTGCCGTCGAAGCGGATGGCCATGGTGTTCTCCTCGGGACATGTGGCCGCGAGATGCGGCATTTTTCTGAACGGCGCCGCTTCTGACTCGCTCGGTGCCTGAAATCAAGCGACGTTACGTCAACGTAAGAGGCGCTTGCGCCGCCCCCGTCTTATGCGAGTTTGCGCAACATTCCGCACCGGCTCCGCATGTCGCTTCTCAATCTCCAAAGCGCGCTCGGCATCTGCGCCCTGATCGCCATCGCCTGGCTGTTCAGCGAGCGAAAGCGCGCCTTTCCGTGGCGCACCGTGTTGACCGGGCTCGCGGCGCAGCTCGTGTTGGCGGCGATATTCCTCCAGGTGCCGCTGATCCGCGACGCGCTGCTCGCGCTCAACGGCGTCGTCGAGGCCATCCAGATCGCTACCCGGGCCGGCACCAGCTTCGTGTTCGGCTATGTCGGCGGCGCGTCGCCGCCGTTCGCGGTCACCGATCCGAACGCGCTCAGCAACTTCGCCTTCCAGATATTGCCCAGCCTCATGGTCATCGGCGCCCTGTCGGCGGTGATGTGGCACTGGCGCGTGCTGCCGGCGGTCGTGAGCGTGATGTCGTGGGCGCTCCGCCGCACCCTCGGCATCGGCGGCGCCGTCGGCGTCAGTTGCGGCGCCAACGTCTTCCTCGGCACCATCGAATCGCCGCTGCTCATCAAGCCATACCTGGAGCGGCTGACCCGCAGCGAGCTCTTCATCGTCTTCTCCTGCGGCATGGCCAACGCCGCCGGCACCATCCTCGTGCTCTATTCCATCATCCTGACGCCTGTGGTCGGCGAGGCCGCGCTCGGGCACATCATCATCGCGTCGTTCCTGTCGCTGCCGGCGTCGATTGTGATTGCGCTCATCATGATCCCGGGCACGGAGACGACACCGGCCGAGGCCGGCATCGGGCACAGTTACGACAGCACGATGGACGCCGTGACCCGCGGCACCACGGACGGGCTGTCGATGTTCCTCCAGATCATCGCGATGCTGATCGTCGCGGTCGCCCTGGTCGCGCTCGCCAACTATATGCTCGCCAATCTCGGCGACGTGTGGGGCGCGCCGCTGACCTTCGAGCGCATGGCCGGCTGGCTCTTCGCGCCGATCGCCTGGCTGATCGGCATCCCCTGGGACGAGGCGGCCGATGCCGGCCAGCTTCTGGGCCTCAAATTCATCCTGAACGAGGTGGTCGCTTATCTCCACCAGGCGGCGCTGCCGGTTGATTCACTCTCGCCGCGCAGCGACCTGATGATGCTCTATGCGCTTTGCGGCTTTGCCAATTTCTCGTCGGTCGGCATCACCATTGCCGGCGTCAGCGTCCTGGCGCCGGCGCGCCGCAAGGAGATCGTGGAACTGGCGCAGCGCTCGCTGATCTCGGGAACGCTCGCCAGCCTCATGGTCGGCGCGACGATCGGCGCGATGCCGATGTGACGCGGTTCAGTAGTCGACCATCTCGTCGGACTGCCACAGCGAATAGGTGACGGCGATCCGGGCCGCGAAGTTGAAATCTTCCTCGACCAGCGGGCTGTCCTCGACCTTCGAGCCCGAGACGACGATACCGGTGACTTCTCCGCTGATGCGCAGCCGGTCGGTGACGTCGTTGACCAGCTTCAGCGAGATCGCGGTGCCGAGATACCCTTCCTGGGCATCGAAGGCCGGCCGCGTTCCGGCCGCCGGCGCCGAGTAGAAGAAGTCGTTATACTTGCCGAACCCGAATTTCGGGGCGGCCGACAGGCCGAGGCGGGTTGTGCTGGTCAGCGTCGTCAGGAACGCCAGCTCGGGCTCGAGCACCCAGCCTTCGAAGTCGCCGTTCCATTCATAGGCAGCGCGGCCGGCGACGTTCAGTTCGATGCGCGACCGCCCGGTCGCCAGGAGTGCCACCGTCAGCTCGGGGCCAGCCTCGAACACGTAGTCGATCTTGCCGAGATTGAGCCGGTCCTTGCTCTTGATGTCGCCCGTGACGTCGAACGATACGCCGACGCCGAAACGGCTCTTGTCATACGACGCGACATCGAAGAGGCCGTTCGGCAGGAAGCTGAAGTCGTCGCCGCGATAGCTGAAATAGACAATGGGAAACCCGCCGGCGCTGTAGTCATTGGCGCCGTAATAGGCGGGTTGATAGGTGCCGGCGGCGCCGATGCCGACTTCCCAGCGCGGCTTTTGTACCGCAGCCGCGGGAGCAACCAGCGCAGCGGCGGCGCCGAAGGCGATCAGCGTGCAGGCGATCTTCATGGTCGACTCTTCGAGGGGAAGGTGAGGGACGGGAAGGACGTAAACGCTCAGCCGCCGGTGTCAATGCGGCGGGCTGCCAAAGTTCACGAATGGACGGGGCGCGGAAGAGTTCCCCGACGGCACCGCATGAGCCTTGCGCTTGTCGGTATTCGCTCGCAGAGTGGAATTTATAACGGTCACTAAGCACCGCGATCTCGGAGGGAGCGAATGCGAGTTTGTCGGGCTGTGACGGCGCCAAACGCCGCAAACGCCAGGGGAGCGACCAATGCGCTCCGCGCCCCGAGAGTCGTTCCCGGCGCATGACATGACCAAGAAGCCCTCGTCGTTTTCACTGGCGTCCTACGGCCAGATCGCCCTCCCGCTGGCGATCGCCGACCTGCCGATCGTGATCTATCTGACGCCGTTCTTCGGCGGCGACATCGGCGTCAACATCCAGGTCCTCGCCTGGATCCTGCTCGGTGCGCGCCTCGCCGACGTCCTCATCGACCCCTGCATCGGCATCCTGTCGGACCGCTCGGTGAATGCCCCGATCGGGCGGCGGAAGCTGTTCATCCTGCTCGGCATCCCGGTGAAGATGCTCGGCATCTACATGATCATGTTTGCCGAGCCCGGCGTCTCGTGGGCCTATGTGCTCCTGTGGATCGTCGTCTTCTATCTCGGCCTGACGATGATCACGATCCCCTACGGGGCCTTGGGCGCCGAACTTTCGAACGACTATCTGCAACGCACCCGCATCACGGGCTGGCGCGCGCTCTTCACGTTCGCCGGCATCCTGATCGCGACGATTGCGCCGATCCTCACCGGCGGCGGCGCCGGTACGCCCGAGGGCCTGACGCCCGTCATGCAGGGGCTCGGACTCTGGTCGCTGATCGCCTTCCCGGTCAGCGCCTTCCTGATCGGCTTCTTCGTGCCCGAGCCGCCGGTGCGCGACAGCGGCACGGGGGTCGACTGGTTCAAGGGGCTCAAGGTCGCCGCTTCCAACGGCGCCTTCATGCGGATTCTCGGCGCGACGGTGGTCGGACGCATCGGGGCCGCCATCAATGCGGCCGCCACGGTTTGGTTCTTCCTGTTCGCCATGGGCCTAGGCCCCGCCTCCGGACTCCCGGTCATCGTCTATCTTCTGACCGCCGTGCTCGGCGTGCCGATCTGGGTGATCGTCGGCGACCGCATATCGAAACACCGCGCGATGTGCTTCGCATCGATGTCGAGCGTCGTCACCTTCGGGGCGCTCATCTTCGCGCCCAAGGGCGACCTCTTCCTCTCGTGCTTCATCATGGCGCTGGCCGGCCTCGGCGGTTCGGCTGCGGCGACGCTCGGTCAGTCGATCGCGGCCGACGTGCTTGACCTCGACGAACTCCGTTCGCGTCAGTCCCGTGCTGGTCTGCTGCTCGCCTTCTGGGCGATGGGCGGCAAGCTGGCGGACGCGGTGGGGGGCTTCCTGGCGCTGATGATCCTCGCCTCCTTCGGCTTCAGCCCGCAGACGATGGCCAACGCGCCGGATGCCGTCTGGGGCCTCACGCTGACCTACATCGTCATGCCGTGGCCGTTCTATTTCCTTTCGATCCTGCTGCTCTGGAACTTCCCCATCACACGGGAGCGTCAGGCCCGCATCCGCCGCCTCGTCGAGCGGCGGGCGCTCAGAATCCAGGCTGCGATGCCTTCGCCGGCCCAATAGCGCTTGCGCCGGACCCAAGGTCCGGCTCCATGACTTGGCGCGTCCAATGAGGGATGCGCCGGGTGAAGATGGCCAAGCCAGGAGACAACGCTGCCGCTTTTGCCGCGCGCTTCGGCGTGACGGTGAAGGCGCTGCGCGTCTACGAGCGCGAAGGCCTGCTTCAGCCGCCCCGCAGCGAAGCGGGCTGGCGCGCCTATGGTGACAAGGAAGCGGCCCAGCTCGCGGCCGTCCTCGCCATGAAGCGCCTCGGCCTGCCGCTCGCCCGCGTGCGGGATCTGCTTCACGGTTTCCGCGGCGATCTCGGTGCCGTTCTCGCCTTGCAGGAGCAAGCCCTGGAAGCGCGCCAGACGGAGCTGGTGACGGCTCTGGCGATCGTGCGCGAGGCGCGGGCCCGACTGGCCCGCGGCGCATCCCTGTCGGCGGACGATCTTGCGCAACTGGCGAAGGAGACCGCGATGCCGGAGATGAAGTGGACGGACGAACTCGAGGCCTTGTCCAAGAAGCATTACACCGAGGATCAACGGCGCGAACTGTTACGGCGGGAGCTGACGCCGCCTGAGCAGGCAGCAATCAAGGCCGAGTGGGATGGCATCTTCGCCGACGGGCAGACGCTGCTCCGCACCGACCCGGCGGCCCCGGCGGCACAGGCGTGGGTACAGCGCTGGAGGGCGGCGGCGGAGAAATTCACGCTCGGCCGCAAGGACCTCTGGGAGAATGCAGCGCGCTTCAATGCCGAGGCGATGGCCGATCCCAGGATGAAGCACCAGATGCCCGGCACGCCGGAGCTCTGGGCCTATGCGGCGCAGGCGATGAAGCTGCTGCTGGCGAAGGGCTGAGCCGTCAGCAATCCTCGTCGGCCATGGTCCAGCCGATGAGCTTGCCGTCGGCCGAGCGGATTTCCGGCGCGTCGAAGCACTCGCCGCCGGGATTCTCGCCGGGCGCGCGATAGAAGAGCGGGTCGCGCTCGCTCACCATCGGGGCCGCATCGGTTGCGACGGCGGCCTTCCCGGGGCGCGTCGAGTCGCCGGGGAAAGCGCACTCGAAGGTTCCGTCGTCGACCATGACGCGCACGATGACGCCGGCATTCGTGCGCGTCGCCAGCGTGACCGGGCCTTTGGACTTGGCGGCGGCAAGGCACGAATCGATCTGCGGCAGCAGCGTCAGCAAATCATTGTCCCAGCGCGGATAGGCGCAGCCCGTATAGGTCCGGTTCACGGTCTTCACCGTGGCGCTCATGGGGAAGGTGTTGTCCGACATGCCGTCCGAGCAATCGCCGGTGACCTTGAGCACGATCTCGAAATCCTTGGCGGTGAACGTTGCCGTGCCGTCGGCGCCGATGACGGGCGCGACGTAATTGTTCGCCGGCAGGTCGGACTCTTCGTCCTCGTGGAACCACAGCGTCTTGCTTTGGGGGTCGATGGCCAGGCCCCAGAAGGGCTCCGTGCCCAGCGCCGTTATGGCGCCTGTGAACGGGCTGGGCGCATCTGCGGAAGCGGCAAGAGCAGGCAGGCTGAGAAATCCAGCGAGTACAAGGACGGTCAGGCGCATGTCGGGTTCCCTCTCTCGCGGCAACCAAATCGGAACCATGCCCGCGCCGCAACCTTGGCGACCGGCCATTTCCCTGAGATTATGGTCCGATGCCGGACCCGCATTTCCGCTATGCGACTGCCCATGACGCTGCCCAGGTGACGGCGCTGATCGAGCGCGCCTATCGTGGGCCCGACGCGGCCAAGGGTTGGACGACGGAATCCCACCTGCTCATCGGTCCGCGCACGACCGAGGCGGAGATCGCCGGACTCATTGCCGATCATGACAGCCGCTTCGTGCTGGCCGAGCGGCTGGACCCGGTGGTGAAGCGCGACGTGCTTTTGGCCTGCGCGCTGGTCCAGAAGGACGGCGACGAGGCCTATTTCGGCATGTTCGCGGTCGATCCGAGCGACCAGGCGACGGGCGTCGGCAAGACCGTGCTGGAAAAGTGCGAGCGGGCGGCCCGGGACCTCTGGGCCGCCAAGGCGATGACGATGGTGGTCATCAACCTCCGCAGCGAACTCATCGAGTGGTATGAGCGGCGCGGCTATCTGAGGACCGGCAAGACCGAGCCGTTTCCTTTCCACGCGGCCTCAGGCGCCGTGCGCGGCGACTTCCATCTGATCGAGCTGCGCAAGAGCTTCGAAGGATAGGCGAAGGTCACTTCGGCGGAATGGCGCCGCTGCGGCGAAGGGCTGCGATGGCCTCGGCATCGAAGCCGGCTTCGCCGAGCACGGCGTCGGTGTCGGCGCCGAAGTCGGGCGGCAGCTTGCGCAGCGAGGCCGGCGTCGCCGACAGCTTGATCGGACTGCCCATGCCCTTGTAGCCCTCGGTCGCGATCGTCATCTTGCGCACCGCCGTGTGCGGCTCCTCCAGCGCCTCCTGGACAGTGTTGAGCGGCCCGGCCGGAACGCCCGCCTCCAGCAGCGTACGGGCGAGGGCGACGCCGTCATGCCTGGCGAAGATCGGCGCGAGAATGGCGGTGAGCTCGGCGCGGTTCGCGTTGCGTGCCGCCATGGTGTTGAAGCGCGGATCCTCGCCCAGCTCCGGAATACCGAGCACGGCGAAGGCTTTCTTCACCTGGCCGTCATTGCCGACGCCGAGGAAGACGGGGCGCGTCGCGGTGGCGAAGAGGTCGTAGGGCGCGACGTTGGGATGGGCGTTGCCGGTGAGGGTCGGCATCTTCCGGCCCCACAGCCAGTTCGCCGAGTGCGGGTGCAGCAGCGACAGGCCGACGTCATAGAGCGCGACCTCGACGAGCTGGCCCTTGCCGGTGCGGTCGCGCTCGCGCAAGGCGAGGAGGATACCGATGACGGCGTTGAGGCCGCTCGCGATGTCGATGACCGGCGTACCCATCTTCACCGGGCCGCTGGCGGGCGAGCCGGTCACGCTGGAGAGGCCGGTCATGGTCTGGACGACGGCATCATAGCCGGGGAAGCCGCCATAGGGGCCTTCGCTGCCGAAGCCTGAGACGCGAGCCTGGATCAGCCGCGGGAACAGGGGCTGAAGCACGGCCTCGAAGCCGAGGTCCCATTTCTCCAGCGTGCCCGACTTGAAATTCTCGATCAGGACGTCGGCGTCCTGGAGCAGGCGGAGCAGCGCGGCGCGGCCCTCGGCCTTGCGGAGGTCGAGGGCGATCCCGCGCTTGTTGCGATTGACGTTGAGATAGTACCCGCTGGGACCGCGCCTGGCGCCGTCGTCGCGGAAGGGCGGACCCCATTCGCGGGTCTCGTCGCCGCCGGGCGGTTCGACCTTGATGACCTCGGCCCCGTGGTCGCCCAGGACCTGTGTCGCATAGGGGCCGCCGAGCACGCGGCTAAGATCGACGACCTTGACCCCGGCCAGCGCGCCGGCGGTTTGCACATTCAACATGAACCTCTCCTCGCGCGCCCGCTTAGCAGGACGGGCGTGGGGAGGGGAGTGGGGCGGGCTTCGGCGGCGCGGGGTATTCGTTTTCCACTTTTTCCCTTCTCCAGACCGGCCCTGTGGGTAACTCTATTCGATCCACGGTTTCGCGTGCCGTTCGTGCCGCCTAAGCGCCCCGCGGCGCCGGACCTACATAGCGCGCCCGTGGGCGGATCAACTGCCCCGTGGCGCGTTGCTCCATGGCGTGGGCGGTCCAGCCGGCGGTGCGGCCGATGGCGAAGATGGTGAGTTCGGCGAGAGGCGGCAGGCCGAGGAAATGGGCCATGACGCCGTGCGCGAAGTCGATATTGGGATCGACGCCGGCGATCTCGTAGGCGGCGGTGACGACACCTTCGGTGAGGCGGCGGTCGGCGCCGGCCGCCGTCAGTGCCTTCAGCAGCGCCACGGCGCGCGGGTCGGCGGCGCGGTAGAGCATGTGGCCGAAGCCGGGCAGGCGTTCGCCCATCGCGCGCAGATCCTTGATCTCGGTCTCGGCGTCGCTGGCGGCGAGGCGCGCGATGAAGCGCACGGCGCGCGTCGAGGCCCCGCCGTGGCGCGGTCCCTTCAGTGTCGTCAGTGCCGCCGAAAGCGCGTCGTAGACGGAGGTGCCGGTCGAGACGGCGACACGGGCGGCGAAGGTCGAGGCGTTGAGTTCGTGGTCGGCGATGAGGACGAGGGCGCGGCGGAGCAGGTCGGCGGCCTCGCGCTTGCCCGGCGCCCAGGCCTCGGCGAGCTGCCTGTGGATCGGCTGGCGCGAGGGCGGCCTGCCGGTCGCGAGGGCGGTGAGCAGGCGGATGGCGCGGACGCCGATGGCGGCGCCGCCGGCATTGGTGCCGTTGAAGGCTGCGGGATCGAGGCTGGAGGCGAGCGCCATGATCGCCGCCGCACGATCCGTGAACGGACGATCGGCGAGGGCGGCGACATAGCCTTCGAGCTTGTGCCAGAGCGGCGCCGAGCCGGTCTCGGCGAAGGGGTCGCCGTCCTTCGCATCCCACAGCAGCGTCGCGACATGCTCGAAGCTCGCGTGCTGCGACAGCTCGGCGGCCGAGGCGCCGCGGTAGAAGGGGCCTTCCGGGGTGATGAGGCAGATGGCGGAATCGAAGGCGAAGGGCGTGCCGGTCTCGACCGGCGCCTTGGCCTCGGCGGGGGCGCGCCGCTCTTTCAACTGCCGCACGTCCTCGGCTCGATAGCGTTTGGCGCGGCCCTCGGCGGAGGCCTCGGAGCGGATGAGGCCGCGGCTGACATAGGCGTAGATCGTGGCCGGAGAGACGGAGAGTGTCGCCGCCGCCTCCTGCGCCGTCATGTAGAGCGCTTCGTTGCCATTTATATTGATCATGCTCGTCAATATTGATCGGTTTTAGGATCGGCGCAAGCTCCGCACGCAAAGCGAGGAGTGAGCGATGAACGTGCATGTGAAAGCGCCCCAGATTGGACTGGACGGGGTGCCGGCGGCGGTGACGGCGCTGAGCCTGGTCGAGGGCATGGCCGGGGAACTGGTGATCGCCGGCGAGCGGATCGACGATCTGGCCCGGCACGAGACCTTCGAGGGCGTGGCCGCGCGGCTGTGGCGGCTGGCCGATCCCGGTACGCCGCTGGCCGATCCGGCGCTGTTCGGCGCGGCCCGGACGGCGGCCTTCGCCCAGGCGCGGCGGATATGCCCGTCGCTGGTGCATCTGCCGGCGATCGACGGCCTGCGCGCCGCCATCGCGGCGCTGAGCGTGCCGGACGGACCGAACGCGGCGCTCGCCATCGCCGCCGCGGTGCCGGTGCTGCTGGCGACGCTGGAGGCGCTGCGCCGCGGCGAGACGCCGCTGGCGCCGGACCCGGCGCTGGGCCACGCCGCCGACACGCTGCGGCTGCTGCGCGGCCGGCCGGCGACGGAGGCCGAGGCGCGGGCCCTCGATACCTATCTGACGACGGTCAGCGACCACGGCATGAACGCCTCGACCTTCGCCTGCCGCGTCGTGATTGCGACGCGGGCGAGCATGGTGTCGGCGGTGACGGCGGCCTATGCGGCTCTGAGCGGTCCGCTGCATGGCGGCGCGCCGGGGCCGGTGCTCGACATGCTGGACGAGATCGGCAGCGCCGGCCGGATCACGGACTGGCTGGCCATGGCCCTGGACCGCGGCGACCGGCTGATGGGCTTCGGCCATCGTATCTACCGCACCCGCGACCCGCGGGCCGACGTGCTGAAGGCGGCGCTGATGGCGCTGGCGCCGGAGACGCCGCGGCTGGCGCTGGCGACGGCGGTGGAGTCGGCGGCGCAGGCCGAACTGGCGCGGCGCCATCCCGGCCGGAAGCTCGACACCAATGTCGAGTTCTACACCGCGCTGCTGCTCGACGCCCTCAGCATCCCGCGCACGCTGTTCACGCCGATCTTCGCGATCGGCCGGGTGGCGGGCTGGACCGCGCACGCGATCGAGCATCACGCCCGCAAGGGGCGGCTGATCCGGCCCGAGGCGGTCTATGACGGCGTCAGGCCGTGACTGCGACAACGCTGCGCCGCACCGGCTGACGGCGGCGTGTTAACTCTCCGCCGAACGGAAGGCGGAGAGTGGGATGCTGCATTGGGTCCTGGTGGCGGCGTCGCTGGCAGCCCCGGCGGAGGCGGTGCCGGAAGATTCACCGCTGAAGCCGGTCTGCGATCTCGTGTGCGGTACGTGGGAGCCGGAGGCGATCGACGACGAGCACAACGCCGACTCGTTCAGGCTGGAACTGCACTGGGACGCGGCCTCTGGCGAACTGCGCGGCACGCAAACCGCCTTCGGCGGACAGAACGGCACGATGACGCATGACCTTGCATTCCGGGCAAATCATGAACGCGACATCACGCTTGTCGTCAGCGGTGCGGGGATGCGGACGGAGTCGCTCGTCCGCCTCGGCGAAGGCGTATTGCAGATCGACTCCCTGGCGCCCGGCAACCCGACCATAACCGCCAGCACAACCTGGACTCTGCAACAGGACGGTCGATTGCGGGTGGAGCGGGCGGAAAGCGCGGCCCATTATAACTACGGGTTCGGCGAGCAATATTATCGAAGGGCGAAGTGATGCGGGGCTTGTTGCTGGCGGCGATTGCGCTCTGCGGCCTGGCCGGGGCCGTCCCGCAGGCTCAGATGCCTGAGGCCATGCAGCAATTATGCGCGCGGCTCTGCGGCGGGGTGTGGGTACCGGAATTGCCGCCGGTGCCGGACCAGTTCGTCACGCGCTACAGCTTTGCCTGGGACGGCGCCGCCGGGCTCATCCGCGGCACCGTCGCGACCACCGGCGGCGTCGCCGGCATCCATGAGGAAGTGCTGGTCGTCTATGGTTCCGCCGATGCCGCCGGCGTTCTCTGGACCCTGCGGGCCAGCGGCAAGTCGCGGCCGGTCTACGGCACGGTCACGCTCGGCGCCGACGGCTTCATCGAGACGACGCGCGTCATCGACGGACTGCCCGGTACGATGACGTCGTCCTATGTGTTCGACGGCCCGGACCGCTTCACGCTGCGCTCCGAGATCGCGGCGCCGAACGGGCATGTGCTGAGCACGGCCGAGAACTATCGCCGCCAGCGCGATTAGGAGTCCGTCGCGCGGGTCAGCCGGGCGAGCTGTTCCGGGTCCAGCGCCAGCGCCGCAACGGCGCCGTGGCGTCCGCGTATGTCGAAGCTGCGAAGCGCGGCGGTGTCGTCGAGCAGCCCTGCGGCGGCAAGCGCCACCGACGACACCAGGACCGGAGCGCCGGTTTCCTTGGTCAGCGATTCCAGTCGCGCCGCCGTGTTGACCGTATCGCCGAGCGCCGTGAGGAAAGGCGCGCCCGGCGGACCGAGGCGGCCGACGATGGCCTCTCCGGTATGGATGCCGATGCCGATCTTGAGCGCCTCGCCGAATTCGCCGGTGAGGCGGCGGTTCAGGATCTCCAGCCGTTCCAGCATGGCGCCCGCTGCCTGGAGCGCGCGCCGGGCGCCTTCCTGCGTACGGCCGGCGAGGCCGAAGAGCGCCATCAGGCCGTCGCCGGTGAAGTTCGAGTAGTGGCCCTGCGCGGCCGACACCGCCCGCGCCATCTCCTCCAGATAGGCATTGAGGATGAAGACGACGTCGAACGGAAGATGCTGCTCGGCCAGGCGGCTGGAGCCGCGGAGATCGACGAAGAGGATGGTGACGGTGCGCTCGTCGCCGAACTGGAGGTCGCCGCCGCGCGGCGCCTGCACCAGGGTCGGATTGAGGAGCGGCAGGATTTCGATATCCGATGCCGGCTTGAGCTGGCAGGCGAGGCGGATGTCCGGCGGCGCGGCGATGCGGGCGAGGGCACGGGCTTCTTCCGCCCTGGGCTCCGGCAGCGGCCCGGCCGTGCCGACCACTTTCACCCGGCAGGTCGTACAGCGCGCCCGTCCTCCGCATACCGACATATGCGGCCGTGCGGCGGCGCGGCTGACTTCCAGGACGGACATGCCCGACCGCCCCCGCGCCACGGCGCCGCCGGGATAGCGCACGGCGAAGCCCCGGGCCGTGAACGCCGGGCGGATGAGCACCACGGCCAGACCGGCCCCGACGAGGGCAAGATAGAACCACGCCGCGTCGGCCTTCAGATAAAGTCGCAGGGCTGCCGCCTCGGGGTCGGCCGGCTTGCCCTTCGCGAGCACGGCCTTCGCGGTGCCCGGGGCAACCGCTTCCTGCGCTGCCAGCCTGATCCCGCCTTGCGCAAAGCCCAGCAGGGCCAGCGTCGGCACCAGGGCGTAGACGATGGCGAAGGCGGGCAGGGCGCTGCGATACCAGGGCTTCAGCCGCAGCCAGAAATGCAGGCCGAACAGGAGATGGCCCCAGACGAGCAGCACCAGCGTGATCTGCTGCGCGCGCACCCAGGGGTCGACGACCCAGAGCGAGCTGAGCTCGTAGACATAGTCGATGTCGATGCCGGCCAGGACCCGCGTGACGCGGGTGTTCACGATGTGGGTGAGCAGCAAATACGGCACGGCGAGGCCGAGCGCGAGCTGCGCCGCCTCCCACCAGGGCATCCGGAAGGTACGCCGCCGCACGAGGGCGTAGAGTCCGAGCGCGGCGTGAACCAGCAGCGCACCGTAGAGCGCGACCTGCCCCGGAAGCGATTGCCAGGCCAGCATGATCCATGGCCGCGCGCCGTCCATGGCGGCGATGGAGACGAGCCCCAGCGCGTGGTTCGTCAGATGGCAGACGACAAAGGCGGCGATGACCAGGCCCGACGCCAGCCGGAGGTCGCGGAGGGTGAAGACGGCGGGGCGGGCCGAGTCGGGCGGTGGCATCGGCCGAGACGTTCTGCCAAGAACCGCGGAGGGGCAAGCTTATGACCGACGACGAACGGCGCGCGCTGGAAGAGATCGCGGCGCGGGCCTGGCCGCATCGCGAGGAATTGCGGTGCGACGGCTGGCTGCTGCGCTTCTCGGGCGGCGGCAGCAAGCGGGCGAATTCGGTGCAGACGCTGCGCTGGTCCGGCGCCGACACGGAGGCGGCGATCGCGGCGGCGGAGGCGGACTATCGCGGGCGCGGGCTGACGCCGGTGTTCCAGATCTTGGATGTCTCGGTGCCGGGCGATCTCGACCGACGGCTGGAGCGGCGCGGCTATCGCGTGGTCGACCGCACGCTGCTGATGCTGAAGCCGGTAACGGCTGTGACGATGCCGGCCGGCGTCGCCGGACATGACGATCTGCCGCCGGAATGGCTGGACGTGTATCTCTCGACCGTGACGCCCGACCGTCGCGCCACGGCGCCGGCGATCATCGCGGGCCTGCCGCGGCCGCGGCGTTTCCTCGTCGCGTCGGTCGATGGGGCGCCTTCGGGCGTGGGGCTGGCGGTCGCGGAAGGCCGCTATTGCGGCATCGAATGCATGGCGACGCATGAAACGAAACGAGGCCGCGGTGGCGGCCTCGCTGTGCTCACGGGGATCGAAGCCTGGGCGGCGGGGCAGGGCGCGACGACACTGTGGCTCCAGGTCGTCGAGACCAACGCGCCCGCGCGCCGGCTCTATGAAGGCGCCGGCTTCAGGGCCGCCGGCGCCTATTGGTACCGCGTCGCGCCGTCCTAGAAGCTGACGCCGACATCGAGGCCCCAGGTCATCGGCGGCGCGTAGATGCGCAGATTGCCGAGGGCGCCCAGGCCGAACGTGTTGTTGATGTAGAGCTTGTCGGCGAGGTTCTTGCCCCACAGCGAAACGCGCCACATCTGGTCCGGCGATTCATAGGTGATCGTCGCATCGAACAGCGTGTTGGCCTTGCGGATGAAGACGTCGGACGTGCGGTTGATCGTGCCGCTGCTGGTGTAGACGTCGTCCATGTAGACGGCGTTGCCGTTGACGGTGATCGTGCCGAACTGGAAGTCGTGCGACCAGGTGGCGCCGAGCGAACCCGACCACTTCGGGGCGAAGGGCAGCGGCAGGTCGGTGTTGTCGGTCGGGTTCGCGACGCCGTCCGACGTGAGGTCGGCGATGTAGTCGGTGTAGCGCGCGTCGAGCCAGCCGGCGTTGAAGTTCACCGTGAAGTCGTCGCTGACCGACCAGTTCGCCTCGAGTTCGACGCCGTCGATCCGTTGCGACGCCGCGTTGACGACGATCGACTGGAAGCCGATGACGGCGCCGGTGGCGTCGCGGATTTCACCCTGCGTGCCGGTCTGGACGTCGGAGTAGTCGTTGCGGAAGGCGGCGAGGTTGAAGCGCAGCTTGCCGTCGGCGAGCGTCGTCTTCAGGCCGATTTCGTAGGCGTCGACGGTCTCTGTGCCGAACGGCCCGACGGCGCTCTGCGTGTTGGCGCGGCCATTGAAGCCGCCCGAACGCAGGCCCTGCTGCCACTGGGCATAGGCCATCACGTCGTCGTTGAACTTGTAGGAAATGCCGACCTTCGGCGTGAACTTGGTCCAGTCGTCCTTGAACGAGCGCTCCAGATACGCCGCCTTGTCGGCATCCGTCACGATCGGCAGCTTGTTGCCGGTGAAGGGATTGACCGGGTCGAGCGGATCGTTGGTGAAGTCCTTCTCTTCGTAGGAATAACGGCCGCCGACCGTCACGATGAGCTTTTCGGTGACGTTGTAGTCGAGCTGGCCGAACACCGCGACGGCAGTGTTGTCCTGCGAGGCGCGCTGGGCGTCGTTGATGATCCAGATCGAGCCGAGGCCGGGGATGAACAGCTTGGCGTTCTGGTCGTTCGAGATCTTGTAGCTTTGGTCGAGGAAGTAGACGCCGAACACATAGTTCAGCCGACCGTCGCCGTTCGACGCGATGCGCAGTTCTTCGCTGAACTGATGATGGGACTGGATGCGCTCGCCGTGGAAGAAGGCCAGCGAACTGGCGCCGGCGTCGTAGTCGGACGTCAGATGGTCGTCGAACTTGCGATAGCCGGTGACCGACGTCACCGTGCCGATGCCGACGTCGTAGTTCATCTCCAGCGTCGCGCCCCAGGTCTTGACGCGCGAGAAGATCGGCACGTCGCCATAGGTGTGGTAGGCCGGGCCGTCGGTCGGCGACAGCGAGGTGAAGGAGTTGCCCGGCAGGCCGGCATTGCGCATCGAGGCGCCCGAGCCGTGCTCGTGGTCGCGGTCGAGGATCAGCGTCGCATCGAACTTCTCGGTCGGCTGCCAATGGAAGGTCGCGCGGCCCGCCACCGTTTCCTGGAAGCCCTCGTCGCGGTCCTGCGTGACGTTGTAGTTGTAACCGTCATACTTCTTGTAGAGCAGCGAGATGCGGCCCGAGAGCGTGTCGCTGATCGGGAAGTTCATCCCGAAGCGGCCTTCCTTGCGGCCGTGGTCGCCGACGGTCACCTGGGCATTGCCGTTGAACGCGCCGTCGGGGCGCTTGGTGCGGACGCTGACGAGGCCGCCGATCGTGTTGCGGCCGTAGAGCGTGCCCTGGGGGCCGCGCAGGATTTCGACGGACTCGATGTCGAAGAAGTCCATCAGCGCGCCGCTGTTGCGGGTGAGGTAGACGCCGTTGACCTCGGTGCCGACCGACGGCTCGAAGCTGGACTCGACGTCCTGGAAGCCGAGGCCGCGGATGTAGAACATGCTGGCGAAGGGCGAATAGCCGACCGGCTGGAGAATCACGTTCGGCGCCTTGGCCGAGAGGTTGAGCAGGCTGATCGTCGCCTGGTTTTCCAGCGTCTTCGCCGTGAAGGCGCTGACCGCCACCGGCACGTCCTGGAGCTTCTGTTCGCGCTTCTGCGCGGTGACGACGATCTCTTCGCTGTCGTCGGCCGCCGGCGGGTTCTGCGCGAAGGCGGCGCCGGCGAGCGTAAGCGCGCTCACCGCAGACATCAGAAGATATTTGTGTGGCGTACGCCGGACCATCGCGATTCCCCCTAGGACAAAGCCATCGTTCGAGCGGCGCCGAACGTCGACCACCGCCCCTGTTCTGTCAGCTAATCTGACATATCGCTTAGCATAATAAGGAGTACGATCAAGTGAGGATGGATGCAAATTCGAAAAATCGCGGCGAGATGCCGTCCGGCGTGGCCGTTTTGCATCGCATCGCAAAACCGGCCTGCGAATCCCGAAAACATGTTCTGAATTGCGGCGGCGCAACAGGCTGATGGATGGCGCAGGGCGCAAATCAGGCCGATAGCGGGCTGATGCGGCGCGGTGACAGCGTACCGGCGCGCGGCGTACGCCAGAGCCAGGGTTGGCGGCAGATTGCATACGAAAAGCCGGTCGACCGTTCGAGGCGCTGCGGCCGGGCGGAAGCTTGATGGCCCTCTTGCGCGCCGCCGGATGACGGAAATGAAATTTCCGGCGGCCTTGCCGCGCGCCTGCACCCCGGTCAAATCTGCCGCCATGGACGTGCGGTCGATCTCCCGCGACGAGTATCTGGCCGACCTTGCCGTGCATGCGGCGGGCCTTGCCTTCGGCATCATCGGGGCTGCGGTGCTGATCGTGCTGGCGAGCCTTCAGGGGCGGGCGACGCCGATCGTCACCGTCTCGATCTACTCGGCCGGCCTCGTCGCGATGCTGACCTGTTCGGCGATCTACAACATCTTCCAGCCGGCGCAGCGGACCTCGTGGCTGCGGCGCATGGATCACGCGGCGATCTTCGTGATGATCGCGGGCTCCTGCACGCCCTTCGCATTGCAGGGGCCGGAAGGCTGGCGCATCGTCGAACTGGTCGTGCTGTGGGTGGTCGCCCTCGCGGCCGCGGGCATCAAGCTCTTCCGGCCGGGCCGCTACGAGCGGGCAATGATCTGGCTGTATCTGGCGCTCGGCTGGGGCGGGGCGGCGATCCTGGCGCAGCAGATCGCGGAGCTGCCGATGGGCGCGGCGGTGATGCTGGCGCTCGGCGGCGTGCTCTACAGCATCGGCGTGATCTTCCATCAGTGGGACAGCCTCAAATTCTCCAATGCCGTCTGGCATGTCTTCGTGCTGGCCGCGGCGATCTGCCACTACGGGGCGATCATGGGCGGGGTGGTGTACGCGCAACCTTGAGATTTGGGCTTGTGTTTGGGGGTGGATGTGCCTATATTTTGACCGTATTTTCAGGCAAAAGATAGGCAGGAAAATCAATGGCCAAAATCGTGGGAGTCCGGGAAAGCCGGGCGCGCTACGAAGTCGCGCTCGGGGCCAACCGCTTTTCGCTCGCGCATGTGCTGGACGAGGACGGTGCCGTGAACGTCGAGGATGTTGCCGAGACCTTCCACATGTCGAAGGCTCAACTCGCCGAAACGGCCGGCCTCGCCCGCGAAGTGTTCCAGAAGACCAGCCGGCGCGGCGGCCCGAAGGCGCAGAGCCGGGTCCGCGAAATGCTGGAGATCATCAATCTCGTACAGGGCTGGGCCGGCGGCGCGGCGCAGGCGATGGCCTGGTACCGTGCGGAGCCCATTCCCGCCTTCGGCGGCCGCACGGCGGAAGCGCTGGTCAAGTCCGGCGAGGCGACCGCGGTACGCGACTATGTCGACCACCTCGCAACCGGCGGATATGCTTGAGGTTCCAGGGCGAGTGTTTCCGGGCGCATGATCCCAACTGGTCGTGGTCGCCGCTGTCGGGCGCCGGCGCTGCGCTGCGCGGACGGCGCTTCAACTGGCGCGGCCTCGAGGCGCTCTACCTTTCGCTGAGCGTCGGCACGGTCTTTCGCGAGATGTCCGGCGGGTTCGCGCACCGCCTGACGCCCTATGTCCTGTGCAGCTATGACGTCGACTGCGACGACATCGCCGACCTGCGGACGGCGGAAGGACGGGACGCGGCCGGCGTCGCGCTGGATGCGCTGGCCTGCCCCTGGGGGGACGACCTGATCGCCGGCCGGGAGCCCGCCTCATGGGGCGTCGTGCGCAGGCTGCGGGCGAAGGGCGCCGCCGGAATACTCGTGCCGTGCTTTGCCAACGGCGCCACGGCGGACGACCACAATCTCGTTCTGTGGCGCTGGGGTGCCGACCGCCCGCACAAAATCGCCGTCTACGATCCCACGGGCAAGCTGCCGAAGAACCAGCTCTCCTGGCGCTGAGCGATCAGGGCGCCTTGGCGACCCGCACCGGCGGCATTTTCCAGACCTTGCCCTTGATGAAGTCCTGGCGCGCGAATTCGTAGCCGGAGGGCGCCTTGCCGCCGGCGCCGTCGAGAAAGGCGAGGACATCGTCCCAGACGAGCTGGCGGCCGAGGTCGCGCATCAGCAGATGGTAGCCCCTGGGATAGAGCACGATGCGCGGGGCGGGGTTCATCGCCTCCACCAGCTTCTGGATCGGCCAGCGCGGGACGATCTGGTCGTTCTGGCCGTAGAGCAGCAGCACCGGCGCCTTCACCCTTGAGGCGTTGAGGATCGCTTCGTCCATGAGGCCGACGAGGCCGTAGACCGCGTCGGTGCGGGTCGGCTTGATGACGAGCGGGTCACGGCCGAGATCGCGCAGGGCCTCGATGTTGTCGGAGGGCTGGATGGAAAGGCCGCTGCCGGTGACCCGCTTCCACGGCAGCGTGTGGGCGACCACCCAGAGCGCGGAGCGATACCAGAAATTCATGGTCGACCAGCCCCAGACCGCCGGCGCGACGAGGATGACGCCGTCGGCGTGCGGGGCATCGGGCCGGGCCAGCGTCGCCATGACGACCGCCCCGCCCATGCTCTCGCCGAGGAGATAGAGCGGCTTGCCGGGATTCTCGGCGCGGACGCGCGCGATGAAGTCGCGGGCGTCTCCGGTCATCGCGTCATCGCCCGCCCAGAGGCCGCGATTGGGCGAGCGGCCGAAGCCGCGCTGGTCGAGCGCATAGGTGCTGATGCCCTCGCCTTGCCAATAGGCAGCGGGCTCGCGGATGAAGCCGGCATAGTCGTTCATGCCGTGAAACGCGACGATGACGGCACGGGGATTCGCGGCGCGCCAGGTCGAAACGCCGAGCTTCAGCCCGTCGCGCGTGGTGAAGCTCTCGGGCTCGCGCGAAACATCCAGCACCGCCGGGGCGATGTCGGGCCCGCGCGCCACGACGGTCGGCGTGCAGCCTGCCGCAACGAGCGCGAACGACAGGACGGAGGCGAGAAAGGTCTTTTGCATCGCTTCGGACGAATGGGCGGGGAAAGGGGCAGCAGGACGGGCCGACGGTCGCTTCCTCCGTCAACCGCCGGCCTTGGTGTCAACGAATGGATTCGACTTCGACGCCGTGTGGAAGCCCGACCCAGGCGCGATCGGCGGTGACGACTTTAGCGCCGCGCTCGCGGCCGAGGGCGAGGCAAAACCGGTCACCGAGCGAGAGGCCGCCCTTGACCTTGATGGCCTTGAGCTCGGCCGCGACGACAGCTTGCGCTTGTGTTGCGGCCACAATCTCGATTCCGAGCGCGGTCAGTTCTTCGGCCAGATCGACGGGGGCCATGTCCGGCGCTTGTCTTTCGAGTACCTCTGACAGGTTGACTGCGGAAATCACCAACTCCGACAGCAGCGGGAGTATTTTTCGTCCGCCTGGTTCGCGCCGAAGCATCGCGATCAGAGCCGAGGAGTCTACCACGATCACGTATCGCCCCACATCTGCCGACGCTCGCGCAGGAATGCATCGACATGGCTGTGGTCTGTTCGCTCCTTGGTGGCGCGAAAGGCCTTCCGCAGTCGGGTCAGGGCGGTCTGCTGAACGGGCGAAAGCATGCCGCGCTCCTCTTCGCTAAGCCATTGGCGGCGGGCGACTTCGGCATCGAGGATCGCCCGCACCTCGGCCTCCATGCTGCGCCCGTTCTCGGCAGCGAGTTCGCGCAGCCCCTGCTGGGTCTCGTCGTTCAGATTTCGGATGGTGATAGCGCCCATAGCAAAGATGCTAGCATTGCTAGCACTCGAAGTCACGCCGGCTGCGGTTCCCAGTAAACTTCGATGAGGTGGCCGTCGGGGTCGCGGCAGCGGAAGACGGTGAAGTCGGGCGCGTCGCTCAGCGGTTCGGCGATGGCATCCGCGGGCAGGGCGGCGTGGAGGGTGCGCACCGCCTCCGGCGTGGCGAGGCGAAAGCCGAAATGGAACCAGGGCGGCATGACGTCGGGCTGCGGCGACGGCGCGAGGGCGAGGTCCATGCCGCCGTCGTCGCGCAGGAATACGACATCGCCATGCCGGACATGTTCGCGCAGGCCAAAGTGCGTTTCGTAGAACGCCTTCGCCTGCTCGACCGAGCGGACATGGAGGTGGAGGTGGTTGAGCGTTGCCATGGCTATCCCAACAAAGCCGCCGTCCAATTTCTGCCCAAATGCGAGCAGAACGCCAGTGGTAGGGAGGCCTTGGACCATGACACGCATGCGCGCGCTGCTGTTGGCCGGCTGTCTTGGCACGGCCGTCGGCAGCGCCGCCGAGCCGGCGCGCTATCCGGACGAAACGACGATTCGTCTGATTGAATCTCAGATGGTCATGCCGAAGGGTGCCGACCCGCTGGAACAGTATGACCGCTATTACTTCTTTCCGGAATCCGGTCGGTATGCGCGGGAGATCGTAGAGGGACGCTATGTCCTGCGAGACGGGCACGCCGCGCTACGCGAAGGCGCTGTCGCCATCCCGGCCGTCCCTGGCGCGTATGTGGTGCGCGACGGCCAAGAGCCGGTCATCGCCGATGGAGGGTGCGGCGTCGTCACGATCGTGTTCCTGATAGAAGCGCGGCGCCTTGCGCGGCTTAAGGAGGAGGGAGAAGAACCGGGCCAATATGGCGTGTGCAACGGCCGCTGAACCTCACCCCGCCTGGCGGATGAGGTTGCGGGCGATGACCATTTGCTGGATTTGGCTGGTGCCTTCGTAGAGGCGGAAGATGCGGACGTCGCGGTAGAAGCGCTCGGCGGCGTAGTCCGAGACATAGCCGGCGCCGCCGTGGATCTGGACGTTGCGGTCGGCGATCCGGCCGACGGCTTCAGAGGCGAACAGCTTGCAGCACGAGGCTTCCATCGCGATGTTCTCGCCGGCGTCGCGCTTCCGCGCGGTGTCGAGAACCATGCAGCGCATGGCCAGCGCCTCGGTCTTCGAATCGGCCAGCATCGACTGCACCATCTGGAATTCGCTGATCGGCTGGCCGACTTGCTGGCGTTCGGTGGCGTAGCGCACGCTGTCGCGCACGAGACGGTCGGCGACGCCGGTGCAGACGGCCGAGATGTGGATGCGGCCGCGGTCGAGCACCTGCATGGCGAGCCTGAAGCCTTCGCCTTCCTTCTCGCCGATGAGGCAGTCGGCAGGCACTTCGCAATTGTCGAAGACGACGTCGTGGATATGGGCGCCCTGCTGGCCCATCTTGCGCTCGCCCTTGCCGACCGTGATGCCCTTGAGGTTCGAGGGCAGGAAGAAGGCCGAGATGCCGCCGGCGCCCTTGTTGTCGGGGTTGGTGCGGGCCATCAGCGTGAAGGCGCCGGCCTTGGCGGCGTTGGTGATGAAGCGCTTGGTGCCGTTGACGACATAGACGTCGCCCTTGCGGATCGCCGTGGTGCGCACCGAAGCGGCGTCGGAGCCGGCGCCGGGTTCGGTGAGGCAGAAGCTGGCGATGATTTCGCCGCTGGCGATCTTGGGCAGCCAGTATTCCTTCTGGGCCTGGCGGCCGAACATCACGAGGCCCTGGCTGCCGATGCCGACATTGGTGCCGATCACCGAACGGAAGGCCGGCGAGGTCTGGCAGAGTTCGAAGAGGACGAGCACCTCTTCCTCCATCGAGAGGCCGAGGCCGCCATATTCCTGTGGCACGGAAAGGCCGAAGAGGCCGAGGTCGGCCATCTCGCGGACGATCTCGTCGGGCACCTTGTCCTGCTGCGAGACCTGGTCCTCGATCGGGACGAGGCGCTCGCGCACGAAGCGGGCGACGGACGAGATGAGCTGTTCGCGGGTTTCGGTGTCGAGGGCCATGGCGGGGCGGGCTTTCGGAAACGAGACGTAAGTTTACCCGGCATTTTACCCGGGCGGGCACTCCTCTATAAGCGCCCCCCATGCCCGGTTTCGAGCCCCTTGTCCTGGAGGACGACCAGCTGCGCCTCGAGCCGTTCGGGGAGCGCCACCGCGAGCCGCTGCGCGCCGCCGGCAGCGACCCGGACCTCTGGCGCTTTCACGGGCTGAACCAGCACGGCGCGACGTTCGATCGCTATTTCGACCACTATCTCAGGCAGACCGCGGCGGGGCGCGAATGCGCCTTCGTCATCACCGACAAGGCGAGCGGCAGCGTGGCCGGCTCGTCCTGCTATCTCGCGATTTCACCGGAGAACAGGCGGCTGGAGATCGGCTCGACCTGGTATGCCAAGCCCTTCCAGGGCGGGTATGTAAACCCGGCGGCGAAGCGGCTGCTGATCGGCCATGTCATCGAGACGCTGGGCTGGAACAGGGTCGAGTTCAAGCTCGACAGCCGCAATACGCGCTCATGGGCGGCGATGAAGAAGCTGGGCGCGGTGGAGGAGGACATCCACCGCAATCACATGATCCTGCCCGACGGCCACATCCGCCACAGCGTGTGGTTTTCGATCACGCCGGAGGATTGGCCGCGCGTGAAGGCGGGGCTGGACACCCGCCTCAGTGTGCTGATGTAGTAGGCTTGGCACAAATCAGGGGAATGAGGAATGCAAGCATTTCTCATGCATGTAGGGCATCCCGGTCACGTAGATATCCCATTCACTGTGACTCGGCGCCGTTCCGCTAACGAGATATTATCTGCAATAGGGAAGGATGCCCCTGAGCGGCGTTTCTTCGAATCCGACAAGTCGTTCTGGGAAGCATTTCCAGATGGGCAATTTCATTGCTGGGGAATCCCGCCAAAGGCCGAACCTGCTTTCCACGATACCCGCGTTGGAGACTTGATACTCTTCGCGCCGTGGATCGGTGTTCATGGCGGAGGGATTCACCAGCTCGGCGTCGTGAAAGCAAAGTGTCCCGCTGCAGCCTCCGAAGCGTCAAAGGTTCTTTGGCCAAAGACCCCTCACGCGCGTCCTTACCCGTGGCTCCTATTTTTTGACGCAGAGGTCGGAGAACGCGATTGGTACGATTTTCTCGACGATATCGGATACGGTGAGCGTTGGAATCCAAGAGGATGGTACCGGAGGTTGACCAAAGCTCAGTTTGGACAGTGGAAAGGCACCGACGGCTACTTGGCATTCCTTCGTCGTGAATGCGGCTTCCGCCCCATCTAACGACCAATACCTGCTGTCCAGGTCTTGAGCGGGTTGCCGGCGACGGTTTCGTCGAGGCCGTTCACGAGGGCGGGGTCGCCGCCGATTTCGTCGATCCACACCTTGAAGACGTTGAGCGCGCCCCAGCCGAACTGGTGGACGAGGGGCACGTCGGCGGCGTCGCGGCCCGCGCCGCAGAGCACCCGGGCGATCATCGGCTTGTTGTTGCGCGGGTCGAAATCGTGCCACCGGCCGCCGAGATAGACGCGCATCCAGGCGCAGAAATCCATCGACGGCACCGGCGGCGGCATGCCGACATCGCTGATATAGCCGGTGCAGTACATCGCCGGGATGTTCATCGCGCGGCAGAAGGTGATGGCGAGATGGGTGAAGTCGCGGCAGACGCCGATCTTGCCGTCATAGGCGAGATGCGCGGTGCGCGTCGGCAGCGCCGTCTTGTAGTCGAAGGTCAGGTGATGGTGCACGAAGTCGCAGATCGCCTGCACGCGGCTCATGTCCGGCGCGGTATGGCCGAACAAGCGTCCGGCCTCGCCCGTAAGCAGGTCGGACTCGCAGTAGCGGCTGGGCAGCAGGAAGGGCAACGCCTCGGCCGGGAGGTCTTCGACTGCGTGCTGGACTGCCGTCGCGTCGAACGCATCGGGCCTGCCGTCGTCGCGGATGATGCTGTCGGTGCCCATCGCGAAGCCGCCCGCCGGCGCGGTGAGGCGGCAGCACCAATTGCCGAACATGTCGCGATAGCTCTCGATCGGGACCACCGGGTTCGTGACGAGACGGTCCGGCCGTTCGAGGTCGCCGAAGCGTGAAGGATGCACGTTCAGCATCGCGATCAGCGGCGTCGGTTGCGGAAAGGTGTAGCGAAGCTCGCAGCCGAGCCTCAGCCGCATCGGCAAGACCGGAGCCTCCGCGGGAGCCGGAGGGGCGATGATGCGCGCTACCTGATTCATGGCGATCACAAATGACGAGGCGGCGCACGGAAATCCGCTGCACCGCCTCGCGTTACCTCACTACAGGGTCAAAGCCAGCCGGCGAGGTTGGCGATGATGATCAGGGGAATCGGAATCCCGATCAGCCACAGCAATGCACTCTTCATGTCTGTCTCCCGTCACAGAATGTCGATGCAAGGAACGCCAAAGCGGCCGCCGGGTTCCAACGGCGGAGGTTCATCGACCCTGACCGGAGTATCGCAGGCTCCTCAGGGCGGAGCCGACGCGGACCGTCCTTCGCGCGCAAAGAACCAGCGCTTCGTGATCTCCGAGGCCGCGACATAGGCGACGGTGATCGCAACGAGCCCGGCCATGACCGGCAGCGGCAGCGGGACGAAGCCGAACAGCGCCGCGCCGGGCAGCACCGGGATCGCCAGCGCCAGCGCGGCGACCGCGGCCGTCAGCCACAGGAGAACGGCGCCGGGCCGGCTGCGCCAGAACGGCCGGCGGGTGCGCACGACGAGCAGGATGGCGAGCTCGGTGACGAGCGATTCCACGAACCAGCCGGTCTGAAAGGTTGCGGCGACGGCGCCCGCGGCGAGGAGCAGGAAGGCGAAGGTGACGACGTCGAAGGCCGAACTCACCAGGCCGAAGGCGATCATGAAGCGCCGCACGAAGCCGATGTCCCAGCGGCGGGGCTGCGCGACCTGGTCGCGGTCGACATTGTCGGTGGCGATCGCCAGCGAGGGCAGGTCGGAGAGGAAATTGTTGAGCAGGATCTGCGAGGCGAGCAGCGGCAGGAACGGCAGTGCGAGCGAGGCGAAGGCCATCGAGACCATGTTGCCGAAATTCGCGCTGGTCGTGATGGCGATGTATTTCATCGTATTCGCGAATGTCGTGCGCCCGTCGTCGACGCCGCGCAGCAGGACGCCGAGGTCGCGCTTCAGCAGGATCATGTCGGCGGCCTCCCGCGCCACGTCGACCGCGCCGTCGACGGAGATGCCGATGTCGGCTTCGTGCAGCGCCGGCGCGTCGTTTATGCCGTCGCCGAGATAGCCGACGACGAGGCCGCGGCGGCGCAGGGCGGCGATGATGCGTTCCTTCTGATTGGGGTCGATCTCGGCGAAGATGTCGGTGGCCGGGGCCCGCGCGAACAGGGCCTCCTTCGTCATGCCCGAGAGGTCCGTCCCCAGCAGGACGTTGCCGTGGGGCAGTCCGACCGCCTCGGCGAGATGCGCCGCGACGTGGCGGTTGTCGCCGGTGATCACCTTGACGGCGATGCCGCGCGCCGCGAGCGCCTTCAGGGCGTCGGCGATCCCCGGCTTGGGCGGATCGAGGAAGAGAAGAAACCCGGCGAAGACCAGCGCGGTTTCGTCGCTGCGGCCATAGCGGTCGCGCGCCGGAAAGTGGCGGACGGCGACGCCGAGGACACGGAAGCCCCGGAGGCTCCAGCTCCGCACTCTTTCGTCGACGGCCCTGGCCGCGGCATCGTCGAACGGCCGCTGCGCGGCTCCGTCGAACCACGCTTCGCAGACCTCGGCGACATTGCGGACCGCACCCTTGCAGATCAGAAGATCGGCGCCGCCGCTGCGGACGACTACCGAAAGGCGCTTGCGGTTGAAGTCGTAGGGAATCTCGTCGACCTTGGCGTAGGCGGTCAGCCCGTCCGCACCGGCACCGCTCGCCGCGATGGCTTCGTCCAGCGGGTTCGCCATGCCGGTTTGCAGCGTCGCGTTGAGGAGCGCCCAGAGGCGCACATCCGCCGAGGGATCTCCGGCCGGCCCCACCGCCGCATCGAGGCGCACGACGCCCTCGGTCAGCGTGCCGGTCTTGTCGGTGCAGAGCAGATCCATGCTGCCCAGATTCTCGATCGCCTCCAGGCGGCGCACGATGACCCCGCCGGCCGCCATCGTGCGGGCGCCGCGCGAGAGCGTGACGCTGATGATCGCGGGCAGCAGTTCGGGCGTCAGCCCGACCGCGAGGGCCAGCGAGAAGAGCAGGGAATCGATCACCGGCCGTTCGAGCAGCAGGTTGGCGAAGAACACCACGATGACGATGACCAGCATGATCTCGGTCATCAGATAGCCGAACTGGCGGATGCCCCTTGCGAACTCGGTTTCCGGCGCGCTGTGCGCGATGGCGGCGGCGATCGAGGCAAACGCGGTCTCCTTGCCGGTGCGCACCGCGAGCATCGCCGCGGTGCCGCTGCGCACCGACGTGCCGGTGAAGACGGCGTTGGTGCGCCGGGCGATCGGCGCGGCGGCGGGCGAGAGGCCGGGCTCCTTCTCCACCGGGAAGGTCTCGCCCGTCAGGGCGGCCTCGCTGACGTTGAAGTCGCGCGCCTCCAGCAGGATGCCGTCGGCCGGCACGAGATTGCCGGCCGCCAGGCGGATGACGTCGCCCGGGACGATGCGGTCGACGGGCAGCGGCGTTTCGGCGCCGTCGCGCAGCACATTCGCCTTGCTGGCGATGCGGCCGGCCAGCGCGTCCATCGCCCGGGACGCACCGTATTCCTGGCTGAACGACAGGGCGCAGCTCGCGAGCACGACGATGGCGATGATGGCCGCTTCGTTGCCCTCGCCCACGAAGGCCGAGACGGCGGCGGCGAAGACGAGGATCAGGACCAGCGGATTGCGGAACTGCCGCGCGAGCGTCGCCAGCGCCGAGGGGCCGCGCCGGCGGCCGAGCGAATTGGGACCCGCGGCCGCCAGCCTGTCCTCTGCGTCGCCCGAAGACAGGCCCGAAGGGGCCGAGCGCAGCCGGGCCAGGAGCTCCGGCACCGGGACCGCCCAGTAGGCGTCCCTGTCCGCGTCACCGTCCCCGGCCAGCGCAGACGGCATGGCTGCTTCTCCCTGTGTGCGCTGGGCGCGCGAACGGGCAGAGGCTCGCAGTCCGGCGCCGGAGGTCAAGCCCTCCAGGGCGCCGCGGAAATGTATGTCGGAAAACGATGGTGGGCGATGCTGGGATTGAACCAGCGACCCCTCCCGTGTGAAGGGAGTGCTCTCCCGCTGAGCTAATCGCCCTCAAGGGAGGGCGGGGAATAGTCGCTGCCGCCGCGCGCTGTCAAGCTTCGGCGGCCAGCGGCGGGACGTGGCCCGACCAGTCCTCGGCGTCCTGCCAGACTTTGCCGGCGCGGAACAGCAGCGCCTCGTCGAAGGGGCGGGCGGCGAGCTGGAAGCCGATACCCGCTCCGCCGGCGGCCGCGCCGGCGGGGAGGGTGATCGTCGGGTGGCCGCTGATGTCGGTCGGCGCGGTGTAGCGCAGGAAGCGGTTCTCCGGATCATTCTGCCCGGCCCGCTCGGCGATCTGCGCGACCGTCGGGCTGAGCATCGGCGTCACCGGCATGATCATCAGGTCGACGTCCTGGAACAGCGCGTCCAGGCCCGCCTTCAGCGCCCGGCGCGTGACGGCGCAGGCGGCATAGTCGGCGGCGGGGAGCGCGTTCCCCATCGCCAGCAGCCCGGTGAAATAGGGACCGTAGATCTCCTTGCGCGCCGGATAGGTGGCGGCGTGGCCCATCGCGACCTCCGCCGCCGTGATGCGCATCCAGGCGGCGAGCGCGTTCTGCACCGGCGGCATCGTCACCTCCAGCACCGTCGCCCCGGCGCGCTTCAGCACGGCGGTCGCGTGCTTCACGGCGGTGACGATCTCGGGCGCCGCGCCGTCGCTGCAATAGGCGCGGTCGATGCCGAGGCGGAGGCCCTTCACGCCGCGGCCGAGGGCCTTGAGATAATCCGGCACCGGCTCGGACGAACTGGTCGCGTCGCGGGCGTCATGGCCGGCGATCGTGCCGAGCATCGCGGCGGCGTCCTCGACGCGGCGGGTCATCGGGCCGACATGGTCCAGCGTCTCGGCGAGCGGGAAGACGCCGGCCCGGCTGACCCGGCCCCAGGTCGGCTTCAGTCCGACGATGCGGTTGGCCTGGCTCGGGAAGCGGATCGAGCCGCCGGTGTCGCTGCCGAGCGCGCCGAAGCAGAGCCCGGCGGCGACCGCGACGCCGGAGCCCGACGACGACACGCCCGTCCAGAGATCGGCATTCCACGGGTTGACCGGCGGGGCGACGTCCGGGTGGTGCATCGCCATCGCGCCTTCGGTGAGCTTCAGCTTGCCGAGAATGACGGCGCCGGCGGCGCGCAGCCGGGCGACGACGGTCGAATCGGTCGCCGCCTTGTGCGTGGCGAAGGCGGGGATGCCGCCGGTGGTGGGATAGCCGACGGCGTCGCAGAGATCCTTCACCGCGATGGGCACGCCGTGCAGCGGGCCGCGATGCTTGCCGGCCTCCGCCTCGTGGTCGGCGCGCTTGGCCTCGGCCAGCGCATTGTCCTCCATGAGCATTACATAGGCGCGCGTCACCGGGTCGACGCGGCGGATGCGTTCCAGCATCGCCCGGGTCGCTTCGAGCGAGCTGAGCTTGCCGCGGGCGATGGCCTTGCCGGTCTCGACCGCGCCGCGGAATGGAAAATCATCCTTCATCGAGCGGTCCCCCGGGAGGCCATGATACGGTCCAGCGCCGCCGGCAATTCGTCATAGCCGTGGAGCAATGCGTCGGCGCCGAAGGTCTGCGGATCGAGCGCCGTGTAGCCGAAGGTGAAGATGACGAGCGGCACGCCGGCCGCCCTGGCGGTCTCGGCATCGGTCTCGCTGTCGCCGATCATCACCGCACGCTCCGGGTCGCCGCCGAGGCGGGCAATGGTTTCCAGCAGGTGGCGCGGGTCGGGCTTGCGGACGGGCAGGGTGTCGGCGCCCAGCACCGCGCCGAAGAACGGGCCGAGGTCCAGCGCGTCGAGCAGCGCATGGGACAGCCGCTCGGGCTTGTTGGTGCAGATGCCGAGCCCGTGGCCCTGCGCCCGGAGCGCGGCCAGCGTTTCGCGGGCGCCGGGAAAGGGCACGGATTCGTCGGCGATATGGGCGGCGTAGTGGGCGAGGAAGGCCTCGAACAGCCCGTCGAGCTGGGCGCCCCCGGCCGGCGCGCCGGTGAAGGCGAAGCCGCGCTCCATCAGCACGCGGGCACCGCGCCCGACCATGTGCCGCACCTCGGCGATCGGCACCGGCGCCCGGTCGTGCAGGGCCAGCACGGCATTCATCGCCCCGCAAAGGTCGGGGGCCGTATCGACCAGCGTGCCGTCGAGGTCGAAGACGAGGGTCCAAGGCTGCATGAATCCGGTTTAGGGGGCGAGCCGGCGTTTCCGCAAGGCGGGCAGCCGCCCAATTAACCGCCCGTTGGGGGTAATCGGGGGAAACAAAACGTCAGTTTGGGCCCGCGCTTTGCATGGGCTATCCCCCGGTGCACACGGAACAGGCCTGATTTGACCGCCGCACGCCCCCTTGCCGTCATCGTCCTGGCCGCCGGCCAGGGCACCCGCATGCAATCCCCGCTGCCCAAGGTGCTGCACCCGATCGCCGGGCGCACCATGCTGGCGCATGTGCTCGCGGCGGCGGCCGCGCTGAGCCCGGACCGGGTGGTCGTCGTGACCCGCCCGGATGCCGAGGCGATCGGCAAGGCCACAGCCCCGGCCCGCCTCGCCGTGCAGGCCGAACAGCTCGGCACGGGGCACGCCGTCATGGCGGCCCGCAAGGAGCTGGAAGGGTTCCACGGCGATGCGCTGGTGCTCTATGCCGACACGCCGCTGCTGACGGCGGAGACGCTTCGCCGCATCCTCGCCGCCCGCGACGGCGGCGCCTCGGTCGCGGTGCTCGGCTTCCGGCCCGCCGATCCGGCCGCCTATGGCCGGCTCGTGCTCGCCCACGACGGCTCGCTCCAGAAGATCGTCGAGGCCAAGGACGCGACCAGCGCCGAGCGGAAGATCGATTTCTGCAACAGCGGCGTGCTGGCCGCCGATGCGCGGACGCTGTTCGACGACCTGCTGCCGCGCGTCGGTACGAACAACGCCAAGAAGGAATATTACCTCACCGACGTCATCCAGATCGCCGTCGCGCACAAGCTACGCTGCGCCGCGGTCGAAGGGGCGGCGGCAGAGGTGCTCGGCGTCAACAGCCAGGACGAACTCGCCGTCGCCGAGGCCGCCTTCCAGCGCCGGGCCCGGGCGGCGCATATGGCGGCGGGCGTGACCCTCTCCGATCCGGCGACGGTCTATTTCGCGGCTGACACCGAGATCGGCCCCGGCACCTCGGTCGGTCAGAACGTGGTGTTCGGCCCCGGCGTCAGCGTCGCGGGCGGCGTGACGATCAAGCCGTTCTGCCATCTCGAAGGCGTGCGCATCGCGCGCGGCGCGATCATCGGTCCGTTCGCCCGGCTGCGCCCCGGCAGCGAGATCGGCGAGGACGTCCATATCGGCAATTTCGTGGAGACCAAGGCGGCGAAGATCGACCGCGGCGCCAAGGCGAACCACCTGACCTATCTGGGTGACGTGACCATCGGCGCCGAGGCCAATATCGGCGCCGGGACGATCACCTGCAATTACGACGGCTTCTTCAAATACCAGACCGAGATCGGCGCCGGCGCCTTCATCGGCTCGAACAGCGCGCTCGTCGCCCCGGTCAGTGTCGGCGCCAATGCCAATATCGGCGCGGGCTCGGTGATCACCAGGAATGTCGCCGCCGACGCGCTGGCGATCGAGCGCAGCCCGCAGGTCGAGAAGCCGGGCTGGGCGGCGAAATTCCGCACCCTGATGCGCGCCCGCAAGGCGAAGAAGGACTGACACCATGTGCGGTATCGTCGGCATCATCGGCAGTGAGGAAGCCGCCCCGCTGATCGTCGAGGCGCTGCGCCGGCTGGAGTATCGCGGCTACGACTCGGCCGGCGTCGCGACGCTGCATGATGGCCGCATCGACCGCCGCCGCAGCCCGGGCAAGCTGCGCAACCTGGCGAGCGTGCTCGGCGCCAATCCGCTGCCCGGCGTCATCGGCATCGGCCACACGCGCTGGGCGACGCATGGCGCGGTGAACGAGACGAACGCCCATCCGCACGCCTCCGACAGCGTCGCGGTCGTGCATAACGGCATCATCGAGAATTTCCGCGCGCTGCGCGACGAGCTGACCGCGAAGGGCCATGTCTTCGCGACCGAGACCGACACCGAGGTGACGGTGCACCTCGTCACCGAATATCTGCGTCAGGGCATGACGCCGGTTGCGGCGGCGCAGGCGGCGGTGAAGCGCTTCGAGGGCGCCTTCGCGCTTGTCATGATGTTCCGCGGCGAGGAGGATCTCCTCATCGGTGCCCGGCGTCTCAGCCCGCTCGCCATCGGCTATGGTGACGGCGAGATGTTCTTCGGCTCCGACGCGTTCGCGCTCGCGCCGTTCACGAACCGGGTGACGTATCTCGAGGACGGCGACCTCGCGGTGCTGCGGCGCTCGGGCGCGACGATCTACAATGTCGCCGACCAGGCCGTGGAGCGGCCGGTGGTGATCACCCAGGCCGGCGCGGCGCTGGTCGACAAGGGCAACCACCATCACTTCATGGCGAAGGAGATCTACGAGCAGCCCGAAGTGCTGGGCCACACCGTGCACGCCTATATCAACGCCGTGACGGAGTCGGTGGCGCTGCCGCCGTCGCCGATCGACTGGGCGAGTGTCTCGCGCCTGACGATGGTTGCCTGCGGCACGGCGTCGCTGGCGACGCAGGTCGCGCAATACTGGTTCGAGAAGCTGGCGAAGCTGCCCTCGGGCACCGACATCGCCTCGGAATTCCGCTATCGCGACGCCGTGCTGCTGCCGGGCGGCGTCTCGCTCTTCGTCTCGCAGTCGGGCGAGACGGCCGACACGCTGGCGGCGCTGAAGCATGCCCGTGCCGCGGGGCAGCGCGTGGCGTCGGTGGTGAATGTCGCGGGCTCCTCCATCGCGCGCGACAGCGAGGCGGTATTCCCGACCCACGCGGGGCCTGAGATCGGCGTCGCCTCGACCAAGGCCTTCACCTGCCAGCTCGGCGTGCTGGCGAGCCTGGCGATCGCCGCCGGCAAGGCGCGCGGCACGCTCGGCCGCGACGCCGAGATCCGCCTGACGCGCCATCTGCTCGAAATGCCGCGCCTCATCGGCGAGGCGCTGAAGCAGGAGGAGATCATCTCCGCCATCGGCAAGGAGATCTCGAAGGCGCGCGACGTGCTCTTCATCGGCCGCGGGCTGAACTATCCGATTGCCATGGAAGGCGCGCTGAAGCTGAAGGAGATCAGCTACATCCACGCCGAAGGCTATGCGGCGGGCGAGCTGAAGCACGGGCCGATCGCGCTGATCGACGAGAACGTGCCGGTCGTGGTGATCGCGCCGCACGACGCGCTGTTCGAGAAGACGATCTCGAACATGCAGGAGGTCATGGCGCGCGGCGGCAAGGTGATCCTTGTCTCCGACCGGAAGGGCCACGAGCTCGCCGGCGACAATGTGTGGATGCGCATCGAAATCCCCGAATGCGACCCCATCTTCGCTCCCATCCTCGCCGCGGTGCCGGTGCAGCTGCTGGCCTACTACACCGCCGTCGCCAAGGGCACGGACGTCGACCAGCCGCGCAACCTCGCGAAGAGCGTGACGGTGGAGTAGATAGCCCGGCCTGCCGGAAACACGAGGACGCTGTGGATCTCGATGATCTGTTGTGGCAGGCGATAACCGCTGCCGATCTGGCGGCGATACGCCGATTGGCGGCGAACGGTGCGAGCATCAACCGGCAGTCCGACGGAACGCCCCTTCTCGACAGAGTGCTTTGGTGGATGTCCGATGATGAGCTTGGCTCATTCGTGCCGAATCGCTACGAGGTCGTGTCGACGCTTCTGGATTTGGGCGCCAACCCGCATCTCTTGAATCCGGAGGGCCAGGGCATATTGGGCGGCCCTGCATTTCAGTACGATTTCCAGATGCTCAAAATGCTCCTGGAACGGGGCGTAGATCCCAACCGCGGGCACGGCGACGGCGAAGACAGCGTCTATGACGAGGCGGAATTCGACTTTCGATTCGCCCTCACCGAATACGATACTTCGGGGCCTTCTGAGCGAGACGGCATTTCCATGCCCTCGGAGGCAGAAAAGGCCTTCGTCAGGCAATTGGATCGCTGCATGGGAGTTGCCAGCCTGGGCTTGCCCTACGAAGTTCGGGAGCACGAAGACAATTGGTTGAGGTCACTTGACCAGAAGGCGCGGGACCAGGGGCGTTCGAGACCGGATCACCTGTTTCTGCTTCGGAAATTCGGGGCCCTTACGTCGCGCGAGATCGCCCACGCGCTGGGCGATGAGACACGATTCGTGCGTTGGATCGACGATCATTGGGTTCTTGGCGAGAAGATACCGCAATAGTCAGGCGTGCCCTCGCCAAGCGGACTTCTCCCCACGCTTCGCGCGGGGCGCCGGGCCGGAGATCGTGCGGTCTGAGACAAGACATCTGCGATCGCGCTGGTATAAGAGTCGCCATGCCCAATCCCACTGCCGATGACCGTAAGCGTGCCGCAGCCCTGAAGGCGCTGGAGTTTGTCCGGCCGGGGATGATCGTCGGGCTGGGGACCGGCTCGACGGCCGCGCATTTCGTGCAGGCGCTGGGCAAGAAGGTGAAGGCCGGGCTTCAGATCACCGGCGTCCCCACCAGCGCTTCGGCGCATGCCCTGGCGGTCGATGCGGGCATCCCGCTGACCACGGTCGATGAGGCGCCGCAGATCGACCTGACGGTCGATGGGGCGGACGAGGCGGACCGCCAGTTCCGGCTGATCAAGGGCGCCGGTGCGGCGCATCTGCGCGAGAAGATCGTCGCCTCGGCCTCGCGCCGCATGATCGCGATCATGGACGATTCGAAGCTGGTCGAAGTCCTCGGGCGCTTTCCGCTGTCGGTCGAGATCGTGCCCTTCGCGCACAAGACGACGATGCGGCGCATCGCAGAGGCGGCGGTGCAGGCGGGCTGCCAGGGCAATTTCACGCGGCTGCGCGGCGGCGATGCCCATCCGGCGGTCACCGACAACGGCAATCTCGTCGCCGACCTCGACTGCGAGATGATCCCCGATCCGACGGCGCTGGCGACCGCGCTCTCGGCGATCCCCGGCGTCGTGGAGCACGGGCTCTTCATCGGCATCTGCTCGACGCTGATCGTCGGGCGGGGCGACGGCGTCGAGGTGATCGACGCGATGCGGCCGTCCGACGCGGGCTAACGCCCGCGCAGCGCCCGGTAGACGGGCGCGACGCCGGGGAGCTTCAGCAGCCAGGTCTTGAAGCGCCGCCCGGCGGAGGGGTTCTGCCGCGCCAGCTCGGCAGCGGCCTCGCGGCGCAGGCTTTCGCGGAAGGCGGGGCTGAGGAGACGGCCGTCGCCGCTGTCGAGCCAGTCGAGGAACGACGGCAGGCGGTTCTCGATCCGCGCGAAATAGCTGTGCCTGAGGGCGCATTCGCGCTCGGCCAGCACCGGGTGGATCATCTGCACGGAGGGCGGCAGCGGCGGCGGGTGGCCCATCAGCATGGGCAGGCCGGGGCGCCAGGCCTCGCGCGTGACGCAGCCGGGGAAGAGCGTCTCGAAGGTCGCGCAGCGAAAGCCGCCCGCGTCGATCAGCGCTGTCGCGACGAAGGTTTCCCAGTGGACATACCCCGCCTCCGGCATTGGCCGCGCCGCCTCGATCCGCTTCTGCGCGAAGAGATGGTCCAGTGCCCGGCGCGAGAAGACGGCGAGCGGGCAAAGGCAGGCATAGACCTTGGGGTAGAGCGCCGCGGCCGGGGCGTGGAGCGGGAATTCCGCGCCGACCGGCCCGAGCTGGGCGACGATGAGGTCGATGGGATCTGCGGCTTCTGCCGTGATGCGGTCGATCAGGGCGTGGAGGAAGCCCGGCCCGCGGGCGACGAAATCGACGTCGAACTCGATGGAGATGAAATAGTCGTAGTCCGGCAGCGCCGCGCGGGCCGCGTAGAGCGTGTAGTCGCAGTGGCGCCAGACGACGACCCGCTCCGGCTCGCCCGGCTCCACCGGCAGGCCGAGGTCGAGGAAGGTCTGGAGCGTGTAGGGCAGGGTGGTGGCGCCGGGCAGCTCGACCGGGCCGTCCTTGACGTCGTAGCTGAGGAACAGATCGAACCGGTCGCTGCCCCGAAGCTGGCCGATCAGGTCGAGCAGCTTGTCCGTGACCTGGTGGGCGCGAATCTGGACGGCGAACTTCAAGACGGGTTCCGGCGCTGGCGACCGCGCACGCCTATAGGCCTTCGCAGGGCTTTCCAAGGGCTTGACCGGAGGCGGCCGGGTTCCTTTCTCCTCAGGTGCGGCGTCGCTTGATGGCGGGCCGAAACGCGGCCATGGAAGGCGCCATGACATCCTACGATTTCGACCTCTTTACCATCGGCGCGGGTTCGGGCGGCGTGCGGGCGACCCGCATCGCGGCGGGCTTCGGCGCCAGGGCCGCGGTGGCCGAGGAATACCGGGCCGGCGGCACCTGCGTGATCCGCGGCTGCGTGCCGAAGAAGCTGATGGTCTATGGCAGCCGGATCGGCTTCGACATCGAGGACGCGCGAGGCTTCGGCTGGACCCACCCCGATACGACGCATGACTGGGCGACCCTGATCCGCGCCAAGGACCAGGAGATCGGCCGGCTGGAAGGCCTTTATCGCAAGGGCCTGGAGGGCGCCGGCGCGACGATCATCGACGACCGGGCCGAGCTGGTCGGGCCGCACGAGATCCGCCTGAAGACGGCGGACAGGATCGTGACGGCGAAGACCATCCTCATCGCGGTCGGCGCCTCGCCGCATCTGCCGCAGGAGGTTGCCGGTATCGAGCACGCGATCACCTCCAACGAGGTCTTCCACCTGCGCGACCGGCCTGCGCATATCGTCATCGTCGGCGCCGGCTATATCGCGCTGGAGTTCGCCTGCATCTTCCGCGGCTATGGCTCGGAGGTGACAGTCGTCCATTACGGGCCGGAAATCCTGCGCGGCTTCGACCGCGAGGGCGCGGCCCATCTGCACCAGGAACTGGCGAAGCGCGGCATCCGCTTCATCATGGACGCGACGGTCGTCGGCATCCGGCGCGAAGGCCAGATGCGCGACATCGGCCTCTCCACAGGCGAGGTGCTGCAAGCCGGCGAGATCATGTTCGCGACCGGCCGCTGGCCGAACACGCGCGGCCTCGGCCTCGAGGCGGCGGGGCTGGACTGCAACGCAAAAGGCGCGATTCCGGTCGATCGCTTCAGCCAGACGCAAGTGCCGCATATCTATGCCGTCGGCGACGTGACGGACCGCGCGAACCTGACCCCGGTCGCCATCCGCGAAGGTCATGCCTTCGCCGAGACGGTCTTCAACAACAACCCGATTGCCGTCGATCACGCCGACATTCCGACCGCGATCTTCACGACGCCCGAGTTCGCTTCGGTGGGCCTGACCGAAGAGCAGGCCCGGCACCGCCACGCCGACATTCACATCTACCGCGCCAAATATCGCCCGATGCGCGCCACCATCTCGGGCCGCGACGAACAGACGCTGATGAAGCTGATCGTCGACGGCGCCGACAACCGCGTGCTCGGCGTCCACATGGTCGGCGCCGACGCCGGCGAGATCATCCAGATGGCGGCGATCCCGGTGAAGATGAAATGCACCAAGGCGGATTTCGACGCCGCCATCGCGCTGCATCCCTCCGCGGCGGAGGAGTTCGTCCTGATGCGCACGCGCGCCAGCTAGGGCGATTTACGCGCCCAGCCTCCCGAACGGGAACTGCGCCCCGGCCCGGCACGTTTGGCTGAGCGCGCGGGGAAACCCGTACCCAAGGAGATTCCCATGACTGTCTCGAAACTCGCCGCGGCTGCGGCCGTCCTGCTTTCAGCGTCCGCGATGTCGGTTCCCGCCATGGCCGATCCGGCGGGCGGCGGTGTGAAGGTCGGCACGCTCACCTGCAATGTCGCGGGCGGCGCCGGCTTCATCTTCGGCTCCTCGAAGGACCTCGCCTGCACCTATTCGCCCTATAAGGGCATGGAAGACCACTATTACGGCTCGATCGACAAATTCGGCGTCGACATCGGATACACCGAGAAGAGCACGATCATCTGGACCGTGTTCGCCCCGACCGACAATATCGCCGACGGCGCGCTGGCCGGCTCGTATGGCGGCGTGAGCGCGGGTGCGACGGTTGGCGTCGGCCTCGGCGCGAATGTGCTGGTCGGCGGCTTCAAGGACTCGATCGCGCTTCAGCCGGTGAGCGTCGAAGGGACGGCGGGCGGGTTGAACGTCGCGGCCGGCATCTCGTCGATTACGCTGAAGGCCGCACCGCCGGCGTAAGCGAAGCGGAGCATGTTGCCAGGCGCCGCCGGTCCCTCCGGCGGCGCCTTTGCATGTCAGGCCAGCCGGTTGCCGGGCTTGAACGTGACGTTCATATGCGTCGGCCCGGCGATGAAGTTCGACTGGAGCCAGCTCACGTCGCCGGCGACCGTGAGGTCCTGCATCCGCGTCAGCACTTCGACCAGCACCGCGTCTATTTCGATGCGGGCGATATGCTGGCCGAGGCAGTTGTGCGGGCCGTTGCCGAACGAGATGTGCTCGTTGGGGGTGCGTGCGAGATCCAGCGCCGCCGGCCTGTCGAACTTCGCCGCATCCCGGTTCGCCGAGCCGAAGAACATCACGACCTTGTCGCCCGCCTTCACCTGGGCATCGCCGAGCGCGACGTCATGCGTCGCGGTACGGCGCATATAGATGACCGGCGTCGTCCAGCGCAGCAATTCCTCGCGCGCGACGGGCAGGCGCCCGGGCAGGTCGGCCTTCAGCCAGGCGAGCTTCTCGGGCTCCTGGAGCATCGCCAGCACGCCGGCCGACAGCAGGTTCCGCGTCGTGTCGCCGCCGGCGTCGACCAGCAGCAGGAAGAACAGCAGGAACTCCATGTCGTGCAGCTTGTGGCCGTCGACCTCGGCCTGGAGCAGCTTGGTCGCGAGGTCGTCCTTCGGCCGGGCGCGCTTCTCGGCGATGACGCCCATGCCGTATTCGAACATCTTCTGCACGGCCGCCGCGCCCTCGCCGGGCTTCTGCGCTTCCGGCGAGGTGTGGATGATCTCGGTCAGCTTGTAGAGTTCGCGGCCGTCGTCGAGCGGCAGCCCCATCAGTTCCGCGATCACGTAGCTCGGCATCTCGCCCGCCACCTGGGTGACGAAGTCGCATGCGCCGCGCTCGATCACGTCGTTCACGATCTGCCGCGCGAGCTGCTGCATGCGCGGAATGCGGCCCTGCGTCGGGGCAGGCAGGAACTCCTCGCGCACGAGGCGCCGCAGCACGGTGTGCTTGGGCGGGTCGGTCATCAGCATCATCTCGAAGCCGCCATAGGTCACCTCCGACAGCGGGTCGGTGATCATCACGGTCGGCTTCGAGGAGAAGTTCTGGAAGTCGCGGTCGACGGCATAGACATGCTCGTACGAGGTCACCGCCCAGAAGCCCGGGCCGTTCTTTTCCGCATGCCAGTAGACCGGGGCATTGGCCCGCAGCCAGTCATACTGGTCGTGCGGATGGCCGTGCGCGAAACGCTCCGGGCTGATCAGGTCGATGTCCACGCTGCGGCCTCCCTTGCCGTCGTTCTATTTCGCGAGCTCGGCGTTGATCTTCTCGGCCAGCGCGAAGAAGGAATGGTCGCCCTCCGCCTTCACACCGTCGATGAAGAGCGTCGGCGTCGAGTTGACGTCGAGCACGCGGTTCGCTTCGTCCATGGTGGCCTTGAGGACGGTGAAGTTCGCGTCGTTCTTCCAGCAGGCATCGACCGCGGCCTCGTCCATGCCGGCGGCCGCGGCGAGCTTCTTCAGTTCGGCCTCGGGGTCCTTGGTCTCGGGGCTGTGCCAGACATTCTGCTGCTGAAACAGCGTGTCCATGAAGGGGTAGAATTTCTCCGGCGGCAGGCAGCGCGCGATCAGCGAGGCGCCGGCCGCGACATTGTCGAGCGGGAAGTCGCGCAGCACGAAATAGGCCTTGCCGGTGTCGAGATAGGCGGTCTTGAGCTGCGGCAGTTCGTTGAGCGCGAAATGGGCGCAGTGCGGGCAGCCCGACGATGCATATTCGACGATCTTCACCTTCGCGTTCGGATCGCCGATGCCGATGTCGGACGACTTGATCGCGAGCACGCCGGGCGCTGCGGCGGCCTTCTCCTCTGCGGTCAGGGCGGGCGGCGCCGGCGGCGCGGCCTGGTCTCCGGCGGCAGGCGCAGGTGCCGGTTCGGGTGCGGGCGCCGGATCGGCCGCATGCGCCGGAGCCAGCAGGAGAAATGCAGCCAGGCCGGCTGTCAGTCCGAGGCGTCTCACGTTCAGCTCTCCTCTTGCGCTGCGGCGCTGTCGATTGTGGTCCAGTTTCGCCAGGCGCGCCACCGGGCGCGGTTCATGCCTGCCGGGCCGCGAGCGTCTCGTCGACGAGATCGAGCCACATCGGCTGGCAGATCGTGGCGCGGTCGTATTCCTTGATCACCGTCTCGCGCGCCGCCTTGCGGATCGGCGCATAGAGGCCCGGCTCGCGGCAGGCGGAGATGAGCGTGCGCGAAAGCTGCTCGGGATCGAAGAAGTCGAGCATGAGGCCGTTCTCGCCGCCGCGGATCACGTCGCGCACCGGCGCGGTGTCGGACGCGACCAACAAGCACTCGCAGGCCATCGCGTCGAGCAGCGACCACGAGAGCACGAACGGGTAGGTGTAATAGACATGCGCCGCCGACAGCGACAGCACGCCGATGAGGTTGTTGTAGCTGAGCGTGCCGAGGAAGTGGACGCGGCCGAGGTCGAGCTTGCCCTTCAGCTCGTCCAGCATGAACTGCTTCCAGCTCTTGTTGTTCGGCGCGCGGGCGCCATAGACCCGCGGATCGTCCTCGCCGACGATCAGCACGCGCGCTTCGGGCACCTCCTTCAGCAGGCCGGGGAGGGCGCGCATGAAGGTGTGGAAGCCGCGCAGCGGTTCGAAGCGGCGATTGATGAAGGTGATGATCGGATCGCCGGCGCGCAGTTCGACGCCGCGCTCCAGCTTCGCCGAGGCATCCGGAATCTTGCGCGCTACCTTCACGTCGATGCCTTCGTGGATCACGCGCACGCGCGACTGCACCGCGCGCGGCAGCGTGCTGCCCTGGAACGGCGTCGGCGCGACGATCCAGTCGGCCTCGCCATAGGAGAGGGCAAGCGAGGTGTTCTTGGCGAAGACGCTGTAATGGTCGTGCTGCGTCGTCGGCGGGAATTCGGGATCGAAATTGAAGTCGGTGCCCTCGGACCGGTAGTAGAACTCGCCGATCTGGATCTGCGCCGCCTTGGGGCACACCTCGCGCAGGAAGATCATCTCGCCCCAGCCGGGATGGCCGATGATGAGGTCCGGCTCGAAGCCTTCGCTGATGAAGGCCTTCGCCTCCTGCGCGGCGGCATAGCCCCGGCGCAGATCGAGCTCGGCCCGGACGGCCGGCTTGAAGATGCCGGTGTGCTTGGGCGCCTCGCCTGTCCAGTTCTTCCGCGGCACGCCCGGGATGTCGAGCCCGTCCCGGTCGTTCACCAGGGCGCATTGGTGGCCCTTGGCCATCAGCGCGTGCGCCAGCCAGGTGAAGCGCCCCGGGACGCCGTTGTGGACAAAAAGGATCTTCGCCATGGACGAGCGATAGCCTCTCGGCGGGCCGCCTTCAATTCGCGTGCCGCGCGCCTTGAAAGTCGCCGTGGGGCGGCGAACCCGCATTGCACCTAGAAGATGCTATATTGTACTGAGCATCTTAAGGGGTTGCTTGCCGCTTCACGTTCGCGAAACGCCCCTGTGGACAAGCTGGCGCCGGGGCGGCGCACCCTGTACAAGCCGCCTCCCGGAATTGGATCGATCCCTATGAGTGCGTCCTGGAGCCCCACCTCCTGGAGGGCCAAGCCCATCCAGCAGGTCCCCGAATATCCCGATGCGGCGAAGCTCGCCGCCGTCGAGGCCAAGCTGAAGACCTATCCGCCGCTCGTCTTTGCGGGCGAGGCGCGCAATCTCACGCACGCTTTGGGCGAGGTTTCCGAAGGCAAGGCTTTCCTGCTCCAGGGCGGCGACTGCGCCGAGAGCTTTGCCGAGTTCCACCCGGACAATATCCGCGACACCTTCCGCGTCCTGCTCCAGATGGCGGTCGTGCTGACCTTCTCGGGCTCGATGCCGGTGGTGAAGGTCGGCCGCATCGCCGGCCAGTTCGCCAAGCCGCGCTCGGCCCCGACCGAGACGGTCGACGGCGTCGAGCTGCCGTCCTATCGCGGCGACATCGTCAATGGACCGGACTTCACGGCGGAAGCGCGCGTGCCGGACCCGGAGCGCCTCGTGCAGGCCTATCTCCAGTCGGCCTCGACGCTGAACCTGCTGCGCGCCTTCGCGCAGGGCGGCTATGCCGACCTGCACAACGTGCATCGCTGGAATCTCGGCTTCATCGCCGGCTCGCCGGCGGGCGAGAAATACCAGGCGCTGGCCGACCGCATCTCCGAGACGCTGGGCTTCATGGAAGCCTGCGGGATCACGCCGGAGTCGACGCCGCAACTGCGCACGACCGACTTCTACACCAGCCACGAGGCACTGCTGCTCGGCTATGAGCAGGCGATGACGCGCATCGATTCCACCAGCGGCGACTGGTACGACACCTCGGCGCATATGCTGTGGATCGGCGACCGCACCCGCCAGCCGGACGGCGCCCATGTCGAGTTCATGCGCGGCATCAAGAACCCGATCGGCCTGAAATGCGGTCCGTCGCTGAAGCATGACGAGATGCTGCGCCTGATCGACGTGCTGAACCCGGGCAATGTGCCGGGCCGCCTGACGCTGATCGGCCGCTTCGGCGCCGACACCGCCGCCGATCTCTGGCCGAAGCTGATCCGTGCCGTGGCGCGCGAGGGCAAGAATGTCGTCTGGTCGTGCGACCCGATGCACGGCAACACGATCAAGTCCTCGACCGGCTACAAGACGCGGCCGGTGGACCGTATCCTGAAGGAGGTGCAGGCCTTCTTCGGCGCCCACCGCGCCGAGGGCACGCATCCCGGCGGCGTCCATTTCGAGATGACCGGCCGCGACGTGACCGAATGCATCGGCGGCGCCGTCGCGATCACCGACGCCGACCTCGCCAGCCGCTACGACACGGCCTGCGACCCGCGCCTGAACGCAAGCCAGGTGCTGGAGCTCGGTTTCCTGATCTCCGACAGCCTCAAAGGCCTCTCGCGCCCCCGCCGCTTCGAAGCGGCGGAGTAAGGCGCCCGGTCTCCCGATTCCGGATTGGACGGGCTTCCATTCCGGATTGGACGGGCCTCATTCCGGATTGGACAGGGCTCGCGGCGCCGTTTTCGCTGCTGTGGCGATAGGCCGGTCTAAGCGCCGTCGAGGTAGAAGAGGTCTTCCACTGTCGTCTTCAGCGCCCGGGCCAGCTTGAGCGCCAGGATGGTCGACGGCACGAACACGCCGTTCTCGACCGTGTTGACGGTCTTGCGCGACACGCCGATCCGCTCCGCAAGCTCCGCCTGGGTGAGGCCCGCCGCGGTCCGCCGTTCGCGCAGGCGCGTGGCAAGCTCAGGCACCCTGCTTGCGCTCCTTGCCGGCGAAGGCAACCGCCGGCATCGCGACGCCGAAGGCGAAAAGGAGGCGGAGGGCTTCGCCGACGGTCCAGTCGGTGAAGCGGCTGAGGACGTAGATCAGCAGGATCGAGCCGAGCAGCATCCAGTAGCCGGCGCGATAGGCAAAGCGCCGGTTCGCCTCGGTCAATTCGTCGTTCAGGGCCCGGTGCGCTTCGGGGCTGCGGCGGCGGAACGGCAGTCCGCCGGTCGCGAGGACGTAGATCAGGGTCGCCGACCAGGCGACATAGAGCGTCGCCCAGACATATTCGATGGGCCGCCATGCGGCGAACGGCGCGTCCAGCCGGCTGAAATAGAGCTCCTGGAAGGCCAGGAACAAAGTCCCGTAGGTGGCAAGCAGGATGCGCCGGCGGCGGCTGGTCCTGTCGATCTCGTCTGTCATGGCGACCTCGTAACCTATAGGTGACATGATACCTATAGGTTACACGAAGTCAATCCCGTCTCGTGTCCAGGCGCTGGACCAGCTCCTCGATGATGCGCGTCAGGCGCACGATCTCCTGGTCGCGCAGCAGGTCCATCTTCTCGTGTAGCAGCTCGATCTCCAGCTCGGCCTTCACGTTGATGCCGTAATCGTCGATGGCGCGTTGCCGGTCGATTTCGGCCTGCCGGTTCTGGCTCATCATGATGAAGGGCGCCGCGTAAGCCGCCTGGAACGACAGCGCGAGGTTGAGCAGGATGAAGGGGTAGGGGTCCCAGGCCTCGACCCAGCCCACCACGTTCAGGGCGATCCAGCCGACGAGCAGCGAGGTCTGGATGATGATGAAGCGCCACGAACCCATGCCGGCCGCGACGGCGTCGGCTACGAGCTGGCCCAGCCGCAACTGGGGGTCGATACGCTGCGACCGGCGCAGCGAGCGCAGTTTCGCCAGCCGTGCGCGTTCCTCGTCGGTGAGGTGGACCTTGTGCCCGGCGATCGTCATGGCGCCACCCTGACGAGCCGGCGGCCGAAAGTCTCGCCCTTGAACAAGCCGATGAAGGCTTCGGGCAGGCGTTCGAAGCCGTCGATGATCTCTTCGCGATAGCTGAGCTTGCCCGCGTTGATCCACGCCGCCATCTGCGCCTGCGCTTCGGTGAAGCGCTTGCGGTAGTCGTAGACGACGAGGCCGGCCATCGTCAGGCGCTGGGTGATGAAGGGCGTCACGTAGCGGATGCCGCGCGGCGTGCCGGTGCTGTTATATTCCGACGTCTGGCCCGAGACGACGACACGCCCGTTCAGCTTGAGGTTCAGGATGGCCGCGTCGAGCTGTGCGCCGCCGACATTGTCGAAGAAGATGTCGATGCCGTCAGGCGCGACGCGGCGGATGGCTGCGGCGAGGTCGCTCTCGGCGCGGTAATCGATGCAGGCATCGGCGCCGAGTTCGCCGGTGACGTAGTCGCATTTGGCGGCCCCGCCGGCGATGCCGATGACGGTCAGCCCCAACTGCCTGCCGATCTGGAGCGCCGTCGCGCCGACGGCACCGGCGGCCGAGGAGACGAGCAGCGTCTCGCCGGCGTTAGGCCTACCGAGATCGGTGAGGCCGAACCAGGCGGTCAGGCCGGGTATGCCGAGGATGCCGATCGAAGCGGTCGGCGAGACCTTGCCGGTGAAGAGCGCGGGATCGAGCACCTGCACGCCGCGGCCGTCGCTGACGACATGGCTCGTCCAGCCGAAGCCGCCCATCGCCAGCGCCCCCTCCGGCAGGCGCGGCGAGCGGCTGGCGACGACACGCCCGACGCCGGCGCTCTCGATCGTGTCGCCGATCCGGAAGGCCGCGGCATAGGTGTCGGCCGAAAGGCGCGGGCGGGTGCCCGGGTCGACCGAGAGATAGAGCGACTCGATCAGCGCCTCGCCCTCGCCGGGCGACGGAGTCGGCGCCTCCACCAGTTCAAAGTCGGTCTCCTGCGGCAGCCCGTCCGGCCGCCGCGCCAACGCCCATCGCCGCATGCCCCAACCCCTCCCTCAGCTTCCCGCGGACGCTAGCGCCGTTCGTGCATTTTCCCAATCAATTCAACGCCGTGTCTCCGATGAAATAAATCGTGGATTGCCCGGATCGGGGCCGGTGCGCGATTCCCCGGTCATGCAAATGGGTTATGTTCCCCGCAAGATGACTCGCAGGCCCCCCTCGACTGCGCCCTTGCGCGCCGCCGTCATCGGCGCGGGCGTTTTCGGCAGGTTCCACGCCGCCAAGTACAAGGCGCTGCCCGGCGTCGAACTGGTCGGCATCGTCGACCGGTCCGAGATCGCCGCGCGGGCCGCCGCCAAGGAGCTCGGCTGCGAGCCCTATGTCGACACCTATGGCCTCATCGGCGAGGTCGACATCGTCACCTGCGCGACGCCCGCCGTCGCCCACGCCGCCGCCGTCGTCCGGCTGCTGGAGGAGGGCGTCCATGCCTATGTCGAGAAGCCGATCGCCGCGAGCCTTGCCGAGGCCAGCCGCATCATCGCCGCGGCGGAGGCATCGGGCAGCGTTCTCCAGGTCGGCCACCAGGAGCGCTTCGTCTTCACCCATATGGGCCTGCTCGGCCGCAAGACGCCGCCGCTGCGGATCGAATGTCACCGCGCCGGTCCGTGGAGCGGGCGCGGCACCGACGTGAATGTCGCGCTGGACCTGATGGTGCACGACATCGACCTCGTCCATCAGATCGTCCCGGGCGAGGCCGTCGTCATCGGCGCAACCACCCGGGCCCGGCCGGGTTCTTATGGAGACGAGGTCTCGGCCGAGCTGGCGCTCGCCGGCGGCTGCCGTGCGCGGCTCTTCGCCAGCCGCATCGCCGAGGCCCGCAGGCGCTACATGAAACTCGACTACAGGGACGGCACGATCTTGATCGATTTCATCGCCCGCACGATCGAGAACACGACGCCCGAACCGCTGACCTCGATCTTCGGCGAAGCGGCCGGCGCGGTTGCGAGCGATCCGCTGGGCTATGCCGTCGGCGACTTCGTGCGCTGCGTGCGCGAGGGCGCGACGCCGCTGGTCACCGGCCGCGACGGCCGCCGGGCGCTGGCGACGACGCTGGCCATCCTCGACGCCGCGGCGAGCCCGGCGACGCGCGACGAGGCGCTGGCGGCATGAGCGATCCGATCCTCTTCTTCGACCTGAAGACGCCGGCGAGGCGCCTCCGTGCCGACATCGAGAAGCGCCTGACCGCCATCCTCGATCACGGCGCCTATATCGGCGGCCCGGAGGTGACCGAGCTGGAGGCGCAGCTCGCCGCCTTCACCGGCGCGAAGCATGCGCTGGCCGTGGCGAGCGGCACCGATGCGCTGGTCATCGCGCTGATGGGCGAGGAGATCGGGCCGGGCGATGCGGTCTTCCTGCCGGCCTTCACCTATAACGCGACCGCCAATGCCGTGCTGATGACCGGCGCGACGCCGGTCTTCGTCGATGTCGAGCGCGAGACCTGCAACATCGACCCGGGGCAGCTCGAGAACGCGGTCGAGCGCGTCGTCGCCGAGGGGACCCTGAAGCCGAAGCTGGTGATCGCCGTCGACCTCTACGGCCAGCCGGCGAACTACCCGGCGATCGGCGCGATCGCCAAGCGGCACAGGATGGCCGTGCTGTCGGATGCCGCGCAGGCGCTGGGCGGCGGGCAGGGCAACAAGCGCATCGGCGCGCTCTGCGAGATGACGGCGACGAGCTTCTATCCCTCGAAGACGCTGGGCGCCTATGGCGACGGCGGCGCGATGTTCACCGACGATCCTGACCGCTTCGAGCGCTGGTCGTCGATCCGCTGGCACGGCACCGATGCGGCGAAGAAGGAATCGATCCGCGTCGGCCTCAACGGCCGGCTCGATTCCATGCAATGCGCCGTGGTGCTCTCGAAGCTGACGATCTTCGAGGACGAACTTCAGGCGCGCGCCGCCCACGCCCAGCGCTATCGCGCGAACCTGAAGGGTCGCGTCCGGATGCAGGAGCCGGCGGTCGATGACCGGCACGCCTGGGGGCTCTTCACGGTCATGGTCGAGAACCGCGACGCGGTGCAAGCGAAGCTGAAAGAGCAGGGCGTTCCCAGCTCGGTCTACTATTCGATGCCGCTGCATCGCCATAAGGCCTTCGCGCCGCATGCCCCGGCCGAGCCGCTGGTCAATTGCGACTGGCTGGCCGACCACGTCCTCAGCCTGCCGTTTCACCCCTATCTCACCGACGAGCAGATTGACCGCGTCAGCGAGGCACTGTTGAAGGCGGTATGACCGACCGTCTGACCATCGCCCTCGTCCAGGCCAACCCCAAGATGGGCGACCTCGCCGGCAACATCGCCAAGGCGCGCGAGTACCGTGCGCAGGCGGCGGCGCAAGGCGCGGACCTGGTCGTCTTCACCGAGCTCTTCGCCTGCGGTTATCCGCCGGAAGACCTGGTGCTGAAGCCGGCCTTCCAGGCCGATTGCCGCGCCGCGGTGGAAGGTCTGGCGAAGGATACCGTGACCGGACCTGCGGTACTGATCGGCGTGCCGTGGGCCGAGGACGGCAAGCTCTACAACGCCTATGCCCTGCTCGACGGCGGCACCGTGAAGAATGTCCGTTTCAAGGTCGACCTGCCGAATTATGGCGTCTTCGACGAGAAGCGCGTCTTCGCCGCGGGGCCGATGCCGGGGCCGATCGAATTCCGCGGCGTCCGCCTCGGCATACCGATCTGCGAGGATGTCTGGACGCCCGATGTCGTCGAGTGCATCGCCGAGACCGGCGGCGAGATCATCATCGTGCCGAACGGCTCGCCCTTCGAGCGCACCAAGTTCGATCGCCGCATCGATCTCGGCGTCGCCCGCGTCGTCGAAACCGGCCTGCCGTTCCTCTACGTGAACCAGATCGGCGGCCAGGACGAACTCGTCTTCGACGGCGGCTCTTTCGTGCTGAATGCCGACCGGACGCTCGCACTCCAAATGCCGAGCTTCGTCGAGGCGATGGAGATCACCCACTGGACGCGCGAGGCGGACGGCTGGCGCTGCGCCCCCGGCACAAAGGTCGTCAACGAGGAAGGTCACGCCGCGGTCTATCAGGCGATGATGCTGGGCCTGCGCGACTACGTGAACAAGAACCGTTTCCCGGGTGTGGTGCTGGGCCTTTCGGGCGGCATCGACTCGGCGTTGTCGGCAGCGGTGGCGGTGGACGCGCTGGGCGCCGACAGGGTGCGCTGCGTGATGATGCCGTCGAAATTCACCGGCGAAGAGAGCCTCGGCGATGCGGCGGAATGCGCCCGCCTGCTCGGCGTGCCCTATGAGATCATCCCGATCGAAGACATCGTGAAGTCGTTCGGCGGTGCGCTGGCGCCGGCCTTCACCGGCCGGAACCCCGACATCACCGAAGAGAACATCCAGTCGCGCAGCCGCGGCGTGCTGCTGATGGCGATCTCGAACAAATTCGGGCCGATGGTGCTGACCACCGGCAACAAGTCCGAGATGAGTGTCGGCTATGCGACGCTCTATGGCGACATGTGCGGCGGCTACAATGTGCTGAAGGACATCTACAAGATGGAGGTCTTCGCGCTCTGCCGCTGGCGCAATCAGGAGCATCCGCGCGGCGGCCTCGGGCCGGCGGGACTGGTGATGCCGCAGAACGTTATCGACAAGCCGCCGACCGCCGAACTGCGCGAGAACCAGAAGGACGAGGATTCGCTCCCGCCCTATCCCAAGCTCGACGACATGCTGGAATGCCTCGTCGAGAACGAGATGCCGTTCGAGGACATCGTCGCGCGCGGCCATGACCCGGCGGTGGTGAAGCGGATCGAGAATTTGCTCTACATCGCCGAATACAAGCGCCGGCAGGCGCCGCCGGGCGTGAAGATCGGCACACGGAATTTCGGCCGCGACCGGCGCTACCCCATCACTAACGGCTACCGGGACGCGACGTGAGTGTTCGCGTCCGTTTCGCGCCCTCGCCTACCGGCAAGCTGCACGTCGGCAATGCGCGCGCCGCGGTTCTGAATTTCCTGTTTGCGCGCCAGCAGCAGGGCTCGTTCCTGCTGCGCCTCGACGACACCGACACCGAGCGTTCGACGGCGGAATTCGCCGCGGGCATTTTGGCTGACCTCGCGTGGCTCGGGCTGCGCCATGACGTGTTCGCGCGGCAGTCGGATCGCTTCGATCGCTATCGCGAGGCACTGGAGCGGCTGAAGGCGGCGGGGCTGCTCTATCCCGCCTATGAAACGCCGGAGGAACTGGAGCGCCGCCGCCTGCGCCAGCGCGCGCTGGGCCATCCGCCGGTCTATGACCGCGCAGCGCTGAAGCTGACGGCGGAGGATCGCGCGCGGCTGGAGGGCGAAGGCCGCCGGCCGCACTGGCGCTTCGGGCTGGCGCAGCGTCCGGTAACCTGGACCGACCTCGTGCGCGGCGAGGTGAAGGTCGATACCGCGACGCTCTCCGACCCCGTGCTGGTGCGCGAGGACGGGCAGTTCCTCTACACGCTGCCGAGCGTGGTGGACGACATCGACTTCGCGATCACCCATGTGATCCGGGGCGAGGACCATGTGGTCAACACGGCGGTGCAGATCGAGATCTTCCAGGCGCTGGGCGGCGCGCTGCCGCATTTCGCGCATTACCCGATGATCACAGGCAAGGACGGCGAGAAGCTGTCGAAGCGGCTGGGCTCGCTGTCGCTGGAAGATTTGCGCGCTGGCGGGATCGATCCGATGGCGGTGAACGCCCTCCTCGCCAAGATCGGCACCTCCGACCCGATCGAGCCGCGCCGCACCCTGGACGAACTCGCCGCCGAATTCGCCTTCGCCAAGATCGGCCACTCCGCCGCGCGCCTCGACCCTGACGACCTGAAGCGGCTGAGCGTGAAGTTGCTGCATATGCGCCCGTGGGCCGAGGTGGCGGCGATCCTCGCCCCGGCGGGTATCGGCGAGGATTTCTGGCTGGCGGTGCGCGACAATCTGGAGGCCGCCTCCGATGCCATGGACTGGTGGAACGTCGCGACGGCGCCGCTGACGCCGGTGGTCGCCGATGCGGCGCTAACGTCTCAGGCCGCCGACCTGCTGCCCGAGGGCGATCCGACCGAGGCGACATGGCAGCCCTGGACGAAAGCCGTCTCGGCCGCGACCGGCAAGAAGGGCAAGGACCTCTTCCTGCCCCTCCGCCTGGCCCTGACCGGCCGCAACCACGGCCCCGAGATGAAGAAGCTGCTCCCGTTCATCGGCCGAAGCCGGGCTGTGGCGCGGCTACGCGGCGAGCGGGCGTAGGCTGTACTTGACGCCTATAGTTTCTGTAACTACGTTAAGTCGTGGTTCGGATCAGCTATGACGCTGCAAAACGGCAGGCCAACCTCGCCAAGCACGGGATAGATCTGGATCTCGCCGCAGCGGTGTTCGCGTCTGTGACTTATGACTTTCCCGACACGCGCCGCGACTATGGTGAGCGACGGATGATCTCGATCGGTCATCTGGCCGGGCGCATGGTGATGGTGGTCTGGACAGAACGCTCCGGCGAACGCCGGATTATTTCGCTGAGGAAGTGCAATGACCGCGAGCAAGCGCGCTACGGCAGGAAGTTCTAAGCTGATTGTTCGTCAACCTACGGCGGCCGAACTTGCGGCGATCGATGCCATTGTTCCCGCGCCCGACGACGACGCACCCGAATTCACCGAAGCTGAGATTGCGGGCGGCTGGCTGAGCAAGGGCGGCAAGCGGATCGGCCGGCCGAAGGCGATTTCGCCCAAGGAACTGATCACCTTGCGGCTCTCCTCCGAGGTGTTGCGGCACTTCCGAAGCACCGGGCCGGGCTGGCAGACGCGGATCGACGAGACGCTTAGGCGGGCCGCGCGGCGGGCGCGCTGACGGCCCCTTGCGCCCGCCCCGGGCGGCGGGGCATAAGTAACCTCATGTTCATGGCGCTCGCCCAGTGTCGCATTTGGCGAATTTGCTGCTGATCCCTCAGCGGTCGCGCGACGCTTTTGCCTGAACACATCTGACGTTCGGACGGAAACCGCGGGGCCGCGCTAGCCCCGTTTTCCTCGCATCCGACCGTTCGAAGATGACCATTCAGCTCTACAACACCGCCGCCCGCGCCAAGCAGGACTTCACGCCGATCGATCCGGCCAACGTGCGGATGTATGTCTGCGGCCCCACGGTCTATGACTTCGCCCATATCGGCAATGCGCGGCCAGTGATCGTCTTCGACGTGCTCTACCGCCTGCTGCGCCACACCTATGGCATCGATCACGTCACCTATGTCCGCAACATCACGGACGTGGACGACAAGATCAACGCGCGCGCCGCCCGCGACTTTCCCGGCATGGAGCTGAACGCGGCGATCCGCCAGGTGACCGAGAAGACGGCGAACCAGTATGTCGCCGACGTGACCGAACTCGGCTGCCTGCCGCCCAGCGTGACGCCCCGCGCCACCGAGCATCTGGCCGAGATGATCCTCCTGAACCAGCGGCTCATCGAGAAGGGGCATGCCTATGTCGCGGAGGGGCATGTGCTCTTCCACGTCCCCTCGATGCCGGACTACGGCAAGCTCTCGGGCCGCTCGATCGACGACATGATCGCCGGGGCCCGCGTCGACGTCGCGCCGTACAAACGCGACCCGATGGATTTCGTGCTGTGGAAGCCTTCGGACGAAGGCATGCCGGGTTGGGACAGCCCCTGGGGCCGCGGCCGGCCGGGCTGGCATATCGAGTGCTCGGCGATGGCGTGGAAGCATCTCGGCGAAGTCTTCGACATCCACGGCGGCGGCATCGACCTCGCCTTCCCGCATCACGAGAACGAACTCGCCCAGAGCCGCTGCGCGCACGGCACGCCCGTGATGGCGAATATCTGGATGCATAACGGCTTCCTGAATGTGGAAGGCGAGAAGATGTCCAAGAGCCTCGGCAATTTCTTCACGATCCGCGAGCTGCTCGACCAGTATCGCGGCGAGAATCTGCGCCTCCAGATGCTCTCCTCGCACTACCGCCAGCCGACCAACTGGACCGAAGCCGGCGCGAACGAGGCGCGCACCGTGATGCGCGGCTGGTACGAAGCGGTAGCGAAGGTCGAGGACGAAGCGCCGGTCGCGCCGCCCGGCGCGGTGGTCGCCGCGGTGAGCGACGATCTGAACTCGCCGGAAGCCATCGCCGAGCTGCACAGGCTGCGCAGCGCGGCGGGCAAATCGAAGGACGCGGCGCGGGCGCTGCGGGCCGGCGGCCTGCTGCTCGGCTTCTTCGGCCAGACGGCGGAGCAATATCGCTCGTGGATGCCGGCCAAGCTGCCGATCACGGCGGAGGAGATCGAGGCGCTCATCGCCGCGCGTGCCGAAGCGCGCAAGAGCAAGAACTTCGCTGAGGCCGATCGTGTGCGCGACCGGCTGCTCGACGCCGGCCTGACCGTCGAGGACAGCGCGGCCGGTACGACATGGAGAGCGCTGTGAGCAAGACCCGCGTCTATCTCTTCGACACGACGCTGCGCGACGGCGCGCAGACCAGCGGCGTCGATTTCTCCGTCGAGGACAAGCGGCAGATCGCGCTGGCGCTGGATTCGTTGGGGCTGGACTATGTCGAAGGCGGCTGGCCGGGCGCGAACCCCACCGACACCGCCTTCTTCGATGCCCCGCCGACGCTGAAACACGCGATCTTCACCGCATTCGGCATGACCAAGCGGGCTGGCGTCAGCGCGGAAAACGATCCCACGCTCTCGCCCATCCTGAACGCGAAAGCCGGCGCCGGCTGTCTCGTCGGCAAGAGCCACGACTACCAGGTCGACGTCGCGCTCGGCATCCCGCGCGAGGAGAATCTCGTCTGCATCCGCGAGTCGATCGCCGCCGTCGCAGCGCGCGGCAAGGAGGCGATGCTGGACGCGGAGCATTTCTTCGACGGCTACAAGGCGAATAGCGACTATGCGCTGCAATGCCTCGAAGCCGCGTTCGACGGCGGCGCGCGCTGGGCGGTGCTGTGCGACACCAATGGCGGCACGCTGCCGTCGGAGGTCTATCGCATTGTCCGCGAGGTGACGCGGCGCTTCCCAGGCGAGCGTCTGGGCGTCCACACCCACAACGACACCGAGAACGCCGTCGCCAACACGCTGGCGGCCGTCGAAGCCGGGGTCTGCCAGATCCAGGGCACGCTGAACGGCCTCGGCGAACGCACCGGCAACGCCAACATCTTGTCGCTGATCGCGACGCTGGCGCTGAAGGAACCCTATCGCTCGACGCTGGAGATCGGCGTCGATGCCGAGAACCTGAAGCGGCTGGTCGAGGTCTCGCGGCTGCTCGATGAAATCCTCAATCGCGCCCCGAACCGGCACCAGCCTTATGTCGGCGCCTCGGCCTTCGCGCACAAGGGCGGGCTGCATGCCTCGGCGGTGCTGAAGGACCCCAAGACCTATGAGCACGTGCCGCCGGAATCGGTCGGCAACGCGCGCAAGATCCTGGTCTCGGACCAGGCGGGGCGCTCGAACGTGCTGACGCGGCTGGAGCAGCTCGGCATCGCCTTCGATCCGAAGGACGCACGCATCAAGCGGCTGCTGGATGACGTGAAGGAGCGCGAGTTCCTCGGCTATGCCTATGAGGGCGCCGACGCCTCGTTCGAATTGCTGGCGCGCCGCGCGCTGGGCCAGGTGCCCGACTATTTCAAGGTCGAAGGCTACCGCGTGCTGGTCGAGCGCCGTTTCAACGCGCGCGGCGAGCTGACGACGGTGTCGGAAGCGACGGTGAAGACCAACGTGCACGGCCGCACCATCCATTCGGTGGGCGAGGGCAACGGCCCGGTCGATGCGCTGGACGATGCGCTGCGCAAGGATCTCGGCGGTTATTCCAAGGTGCTCGAAGACCTCAGGCTGGTCGACTACAAGGTCCGTATCCTTACCTCCGGCACCGAGGCCGTGACGCGCGTGCTGATCGAGAGTGCGGATGGCGAGGGCCGGCGATGGTCCACCGTCGGGGTCTCGCCCAACATCGTCGACGCCTCGTTCGAGGCGCTCGCCGACTCGATCACCTACAAACTCCTCCGCGACGGCCACACGCCGCTCTGAGCCATGCCAGCCCCTGCCAAGCCTGCCGACACGCTGAACGGCGTTCTCGCTGCCACGCTCGCCTATGTGATCTGGGGGCTTGTCGTCGTCTACTGGAAATGGGTCGGCGCCGTTTCGGCCTGGGAGGTGCTCGCGCACCGGGTCGTGTGGTGCCTGGTCTTCCTCGTGCCGATCGTGCTGGCGCTGGGCCGCTGGGCGGCCATCCGCAGGGCGCTGACCACGCGCCGGACCCTGCTGGCGCTGGCCGCCTGCGCGGTGTTCATCGGCAGCAACTGGGGCATCTTCATCTGGGCGGTGCAGCAGGGCCGCATCATCGAGACGTCGCTCGGCTATTACATCAATCCGCTGATCGTGATCGCCATCGGCGTCGTGCTGCTGGGCGAAAAGCTCAGTCCGGTGCGCATCGCCTCGCTCGTCCTGGCGGCGGTCGGTGTCGCGATGCAGGCCTGGGCGCTCGGCTTCGTGCCGTGGATCTCGCTCGTGCTGGCAACCAGCTTTGCCATCTACGGCTATATCCGCAAAGTGGTCAGCGTCGAGGCGCTGGATGGGCTCTTCATCGAGACGCTGCTGATCGCGCCTATCGCGCTCGGCTATCTGCTGTGGCGCGAAGGGGAGGGCGATCTCGCCTTCGCCCACACCGGCCCGTCGATGTCGCTGCTGCTGATGCTGGCCGGGCCGATCACCGCCGTGCCGCTCTGGATGTTCGCGGTAGGCGCGCGCGGGGTGCGGATGTCGACGATGGGCTTCCTGCAATATATCGCGCCGACCATCTCGCTGGTCATCGCCGTCGCGCTCTATGACGAGCCCTTCGACATGATGCGCCTCGTCAGCTTCGGCTTCATCTGGGCGGCGCTGGTGGTGGTCTCGCTGGAGGCCTTCAGGCGGCCGATGATCGTGTCGCCAGAAGAGCGCTGACCGCCTGCTCGGGATCGGCCACCACGCGGTAGAGATCGCTGAGGCTGGGGCGGGCGAATTCCTGCTCCAGGATCACCCGCATCAGGTCCTGGAAGGCCGACCAGTAGCCGAGCGTGTCGACGAGGAGCAGCGGCTTGCCGTGCCGGCCGAGCTGGGCCCAGGTCATCAGCTCGATCGTCTCGTCCAGCGTGCCGATCCCGCCCGGCAGCGAGATGAAGCCGTCCGCGAGGTCGAACATCTTCTGTTTGCGCGCGTGCATGGAATCGACGATGTGCAGCTCGGTGATCTCCGTCTCGGGGATTTCCGCATAGCGCAGGAAGGCAGGGATGACGCCGACGACATCGCCGCCGGCCCGCTTCGCCGCCCGCGCGACGACGCCCATCAGCCCGACGCTGCCGCCGCCATAGACCAGGCGCAGGCCGGCGCCGGCGATGCGCCGTCCCAGATCTTCGGCGGCCTCGCGGTAGAGGGAGCTCGCCCCGAAGGACGAGGCGCAGAAAACGCAGACGGAGTTCATGTCACACTCGCGTTGGACCGAAGGTATCATCGGGCGGCGTGTCGCCGCCCGATGACTTTAGGCCGCCTTGTGCGGCGAGACGCGCTTCTCGCCCGCCCGCTGCTCCTTTAGCCAAGCGAGATCTTGCATTGCTTCGTGCCTGAGCGATGCGATTTCGGAGGGCGTCAGCATTTCCACTGGCGAGGACGTGACGCGCTTCGGCGCCGGTGAGGGCGTCGGGCGCAATGCCGAGTTCTTTTCTAAGGACATCACCAAACCTCGTTTCAAGCGCAGAAATCTGTCGCGCCGAAGGGCGCATACCATCGCCCAAGGCGGCAGTATACGAACGCCTGCGGCTCCGTTAGCCTTGAGTCGTTGCAGCTGCGTGACGGAGGATACATGACGCGCGAGCGGTTCGGTTGGGTGTTGGTCGGTCTGATCGTCGGCATCGCGCTGGCGATGCTGGGCATCACGCCATCGGTGGGTGCCGATCTGCCGGCCGGTCAGGCGCTGGTCGACCTGCGGCACGACACGATGAAGACCGCCGGCGGCGCGCTTCAGTTCCTCGTGAAATACGACGGCAGCGACCGCGCCAAGGCGGAAGCCGGCGCCAAGGCGATCGACGACGTGACGGCGGCCATTCTCACCTGGTTCCCGGAAGGCTCCGGCCCCGGCGGCGCGGGGATCGAGAAGACCCATGCCAAGGCCGACATCTGGGCGAACTGGGCCGACTTCACCGCCAAGGCCAAGGCCTTCGACGACGCCTCGGCGGAGCTGACGAGCATTGCCGGCGGACCCGACAGCGCGGCGATCCAGGCGGCGGCGATGAAGGTCGGCGGCACCTGCAAGGCGTGCCACGATCTCTACCGCGAGAAGGACGAGGATTGAGCCGCTACAGCGGTTCGAGCGATTTCACGAGCTTCGCGAGCGGCGCGAGCAGGCGGCTGGACGCCAGCGCGCCCGCATCGCGGGCGAGCACAAGCGAGCAGGCAATCTCCGCCTTGACCGTCGGGGTCCGGAAGAACCCCGCGGCGAACACGGCCACCCGGCCGCTCTCGTCGCGCTCGGCCGTCGCGTAGGCGGCACGCAGGACCGGGCCGCTCACCCCAGAACTCTGCCATGCCAGGCGCGCGGCATCGGCGCCGATGCCCGGATGCGGTTCGGCGGCCCGGCGCGCGAGTTCGGCCCGCGTCGTCGCGTTGGCGGAGTCCTGTGTGACGGGCGCTTGCAGAGCTGCCGTGCTTGCCTGGCAGATGACGCCGCCGGCCGGGTAGGGTTCGTAGTCGGGCGACACGATATAGGTCTCGCCGCTGCCGTCGGTGCCGTATTTCCAGCCGCCCGGCACGACGATGCGCCAGACCTTGTCGGGGGCGTTCAGATACTGTCCCTCCGGCGGCACGCCATACATCGCCGGCAAGGGCGCAAAGCCGCCAAGCGCCGCGGCCAGCACCGCGGCGGACATCGTCCGCGCATTCCTTGCGGGCTTCCGGCGATTGAGGTCGCGCGGCATGGGTCTGCCCGGCTCTGCCAAGGCGTCTTCGGCTCAGACGATCTTGCTGTCGCGCTTGCCCCAATAGGCGTCACGGATCAGCCGCTTGTAGAGCTTGCCCGTGGGGTGGCGCGGCAGCTCCTGCATGAAGTCGATCGAGCGCGGGCACTTGATCGGCGAGAGCTTCTCGCGGGCATAGGTCATCAGCTCGGCTGCCAGGGCGTCGTTCGCGTCGGCCCAGTTCGCGGGCTGCACGACCGCCTTCACCTCTTCGCCGAAATCCTCGTTGGGCACGCCGACCACGGCGACGTCCGCCACCTTGGGGTGACCGATGAGCACGTCCTCCGTCTCCTGCGGATAGATGTTCACACCGCCGGAGATGATCATGAAGGCCTTGCGGTCGGTGAGGTAGAGATAGCCCTCGCTGTCGAGCTTGCCGACGTCGCCGAGCGTCGACCAGCCCTGGGCGTTGCGGCTGTCGGCGGTCTTCTCGGGGCTGTTGTGATATTCGAAGGCCGGGCCGCCTTCGAAGAAGATCACGCCTTCCTCGCCCGTCGGGACGTCGTTGCCGTCCTCGCCGACGATATGCAGCGTGCCCAGCATCGCGCGGCCGACGGTGCCGGGATGGGCCAGCCAGTCCTCGCTGGTCGAATAGACGAAGCCGTTGCCTTCGGTGCCGGCGTAATATTCGCGGATCACCGGCCCCCACCATTCGATCATCTTGCGCTTGACGTCGATGGGGCAGGGCGCGGCGGCGTGGATCGCTACCTGGAGCGAGGAGAGGTCGTATTTCGTCCGGTTCTCTTCCGGCATCTTCAGCATGCGGACGAACATCGTCGGCACGAGCTGCGACACGGTGATCTTGTGTTTCTCGACCAGCGCCAGGAACTGCTCGGCGTCGAAATGCTCCATCACGACGACCGTGCCGCCGACCGCATGCACCGCCATGGTCCAGCCGAGCGGGGCGGCGTGGTAGAGCGGCGCGGGCGAGAGATAGATGCTGTCCTTGGAGATGCCGAAGAGGCCCTGGAACAGCATGGTCAGCGGGTTCGGCTCGCCGAGCGGCCCGCCCAGCGGCGCCGAGCGCTTCACGCCCTTCGGCCGGCCGGTGGTGCCCGACGAATAGAGCATCGAATTGCCGGCGCCCTCGTCGGCGATCGGCGTCGCCGGCTGCCTGTCGAGCGCTGCTTCGAAGCTCTCATACGGCTCCTCGGCGCCATCGACCATGTAGAGCTTCACGCCGGGGACCAGCGGCGCCACCTCCGCCGCCACCTTGGCGAGGTATTTCGACGTGATGAACGCCTTCGCGCCGCAATCCCTAATGATGTACTCGACCTCGCCGGCCGTCAGGCGCGACGAGATGCAGGTGAACAGCAACCCCGCCCGCTGCGCCGCCCACAGCGCGGTGTAGTAGTGGACATTGTTCTCCATGAAGATCGCGACGGCATCGCCGGTCTTCAGCCCCAGCGAGCGGAACAGTTGCGCGCCCTGGTTCGAGCGGTCGTTCATCTGCTTGTAGGTGACCGTCTCGCCCGTCCCGGCCATGATGTAGGCGGGCTTGTCGGGCGTCGACTGCGCGTGCGCGAAAGGGTGGAGCATGGTTTTGTCCTGGTAGCGTTTCCGCCTTTGGCATTAGCCGAGCGGACCCAAGGCGTCAAAAAGCGCGACTTCTTTGGAGGCCGCTCCAAAATCGCTGGCGTGTTGTGCCGGGGCGGGCGGCCGGGCTACCCGAACGGCAAGTCGCGTTCCCTCTCGCCCTCGCGCCTGCATCCGCTATGGTGCACGGCCAGACATTCAGGAGGAACCCATGGCCTACGAGCAGATCACCTTCGAGGTGAAGGACGGCATCGGCATCATGACGCTGAACCGTCCCGACAAGATGAACGCCTTCACCGGCACGATGATGTCGGAAATGATCGACTGCTTCGATCGCATCAACAAGGACGATGCCGTCCGCGCCGTCATCGTGACCGGCGCCGGCGACCGCGCCTTCTGCGCCGGCGCCGACCTCTCGGCCGGTGCGAAGACCTTCGACTACGAAGCGCGCGACGACCGTCCGGATCGCCAGGGTGCGACCGCAGCCGACGGCAGCGTGAACTGGTCCGACCCGTCGGTGCGCGACGGCGGCGGCCTGCTGACCCTCAAGATCTTCGAGAGCCTGAAGCCGGTCATCGCTGCCGTGAACGGCGCGGCGGTCGGCATCGGCGTGACGATGCAGCTCCCTATGGATATCCGCATCGCCTCCACCAAGGCGCGCTTCGGCTTCGTCTTCGCCCGCCGCGGCATCGTGCCCGAGGCCTGCTCGACCTATTTCCTGCCGCGCATCGTCGGCATCGCGACGGCGACCGAGTGGTGCTTCACCGGCCGCGTGTTCGACGCGAAGGAAGCCAAGGAACGCGGCCTCGTCACCCATCTGGTCGAGCCCGAGGAGCTGATGCCGACGGCCCTCAAGCTGGCGCATGAGATCGCCGACAACACGGCGCCCGTCTCGGTCGCCCTGACGCGCCAGATGCTGTGGAAGCTGCTCGGCGCCGACCATCCGATGGAGGCCCACAAGCTGGACAGCCGCGGCGTCTTCGCGCGCGGCCGCCAGGCCGATGCGAAGGAAGGCGTGGTTTCGTTCCTGGAAAAGCGCACGCCCGTCTATCCGAACAAGGTCTCCGAGGACATGCCGAGCTATTTCCCGTGGTGGGACGAGCGCAAATATAGCTGAGGCTGCCCATGTCCGGGACGGCGCCCGTCCTCGTTGCCGGTGGCGGTATCGGCGGCCTTGCCGCTGCCCTCGCTTTGGCGCGCGCCGGCTTCGAGGTCCGCCTGTTCGAGCAGAAGCCCGATCCCCATGAATGGGGCGCCGGGCTCCAGATCTCGGCCAACGGCACCAAGGCGCTGCGGGCGCTGGGCGTCGAGGATCAGGCGGCGATCCACGCCAGCTTCCCGGAATCGGTCGATTTGCGCCTGCCGGGCTCGGGCCGCGTCGTCAGCCGGGTGCCGCTCGGCGGCTTCCATGCCGGGCGCTACGGCGCGCGCTACATGCATCTGCATCGCGCCGACCTGCATCGCGTGCTGCTCGAGGCCGCGCAGGCTCATCCGCAGATCGCCGTGACCCTCGGCCGTGCGGTGACCGAGGTCACCCACAGCGGCGACGGCGTCGGCGTCGTGCTCGACGACGGCAGCGCGCTGGACGGCCTCGCCGTGATCGGCGCCGACGGCATCCGCTCCGGCGTTCGCGAAGGCGTGGCGGGCGAAGACGCGCCGCGCTTCACCGGCATGGTCGCGTGGCGCGCCGTCGTGCCGGCCGACGGTCTTGCCGAGGTGCCGCGCGCCCATGTCTGGATGGGCCGCGGCCGGCATCTGGTGCACTACCCCATCAGCGCCGGCCGCCAGATCAATCTCGTCGGCGTCGTGGAGCGCAGCGATTGGCGGGGCGAGTCATGGAGCGAGGCCGGTTCGCCGGCCGAGTTCCAGGCCGACTTCGCCGGCTGGCACCCGTCCGTCGATATCCTGCTGCGCCGCGTCGCCACGCCTTATCGCTGGGCACTCTATGAGCGGCACCAGCCGAGCGTCTGGTGCGCCGGGCGGGTGGCGCTGCTGGGCGATGCCTGCCACGCGATGCCGCCGTTCCTCGCGCAAGGCGCCTGCATGGCGCTGGAGGACGCGGTCGTGCTGGCGCACCGTCTGGCGCAGACGCCGGACGACGTTCCGAAGGCTTTCCGCGCCTATGCCGACGACCGCCGCAAGCGCACCGAGGACGTGGCGCGCGCGGCCTGGGCCAACGCCTGGCGCTTCCACCTGCACAGCGGCCTGCTGCGCACCTGCGTCTATGGCGGGCTTTCGCTCGCCTCGATGCTGGCGCCGACCCGCCCGGCGCGGCTCTTCGACTGGCTCTACGAATACGACGCCGCGCAGGCCTGACGGCCGGCAGGGGCTGCACGAAACGCCCGGCCGTCCTATGTAGGACGGGATGAGTCCGCCCCGCCCCCCAGAAGAATCCCGCGCCGCGATGTCCAACAAGGACCGCTGGCGCACCGTGCACACCCTGATGCCCTATCTCTGGCCCGAGGGGCAGTCGGCGCTGCGCCGCCGGGTGATGGTGGCTCTGGGGCTTCTCATCCTCGCCAAGGTCGTCACCATCACGGTGCCGTTCATGTATGCCTGGACGGTCGACGCCCTCCAGCCGGGCCAGGCTTATCAGGGCCTCTTCGTCGCCATCGGGCTGATCCTCGCCTATGGCGTCGCCCGCATCATGATGCAGGCCTTCGCGCAGCTCCGCGACGCGGTCTTCGCCAAGGTCGCCTTCCGGGCCGTGCGCGAGGTCGCGATCAAGACCTTCCGGCATATCCATGCCTTGTCGCTCCGCTTCCACCTGGAGAAGCGCACCGGCGGCCTCAACCGCATCATCGAGCGCGGCACCAAGGGCATCGACTCGCTGCTCTATTTCGCCCTGTTCTCGATCTTCCCGACGATCCTGGAGCTGGCGCTGGTCACCGTCATCCTGCTGGTGAACTTCAACCCGCTCTTCGCCATCACGACCGTCGGCACCATCGTCGTCTATGGCTGGTTCACCATCGTCGTGACCGAACGCCGCACCGCCATCCGCCGCGCGATGAACGACAGCGACACCGACGCCAACACCAAGGCCGTCGACAGCCTGCTGAACTACGAGACGGTCAAGTATTTCAACAACGAGGAGCACGAGGCCCGCCGCTTCGGCGTCGCGATGGACACCTTCGCGCGCGCCTCCGAGAAGTCGCAGACCTCGCTCTCGTTCCTGAACACCGGGCAGGCGGCGATCATCGCTGTCGGCCTCACCATCGTGATGGGCCTCGCCGCCTGGGGCATCGACAAGGGCACGATGACCCTCGGCGACCTCATCCTCGTCAACGGCTTCCTGGTGCAGCTCTACGTGCCGCTGAACCTGCTCGGCACGGTCTATCGCGAGCTCAACCAGGCGATCGTCGACATGGAGAAGATGTTCGACGTCCTGAACGTCCCGCCCGAGGTCACCGACAAGCCGGGCGCCCCGCCGCTCGTCGTGACGGGCGGCGCGATCGAGTTCGACAATGTCGTCTTCGCCTACGAGCCCGAGCGCACGATCCTCAAGGGCATCAGCTTCAAGGTCGCGCCGGGCGAGACGGTCGCCGTGGTCGGCCCCTCGGGCGCCGGCAAGTCGACCCTCTCGCGCATCCTCTACCGCTTCTACGACATCAAGTCCGGCACGGTGAGGATCGACGGCCAGGACCTGCGCGATGTGACGCAGGACAGCGTCCGCGCCCAGATCGGCATCGTCCCCCAGGACACCGTGCTCTTCAACGACACCGTCGCCTACAACATCCGCTACGGCCGCACCGGCGCGACCGATGCGGAGGTTCAGGAAGCCGCGCGCCACGCCCAGATCGCCCCCTTCATCGCCAAGCTGCCGCTCGGCTATGACGCGATGGTCGGCGAGCGCGGGCTGAAGCTCTCGGGCGGCGAGAAGCAGCGCGTCGCCATCGCCCGCACGATCCTGAAGAACCCGCCGATCCTCTTGCTCGACGAGGCGACCAGCGCGCTCGACACCCACACCGAGCGCGAAATCCAGCAGGCGCTGGAGGAAATCTCGCGCGACCGAACCTCGCTGGTGATCGCCCACCGCCTCTCGACCGTCGTCGACGCCGACCAGATACTCGTTCTCGTCGACGGCCAGATCGTCGAGCGCGGCAGGCATCACGAACTCCTCGCCAGGGACGGCGTCTATGCCGGCATGTGGAACCGCCAGCGCGAAGCCGCCGAAGCCCGCGACAAGCTCACCGAAGCCTTCGGCAAGGACGACCCGCTCACCAAGGTCCCGGCCGCGGCGGCGGAGTAGGGCGGCGCAACCGCTCCAGACTCCCGGCCCGTGTTGTGCGTTGTGGAGGTCCCCGGTAACAGCAGGCCGCAACGCTATTTCGAGGACTGCATGGCCAGCGATATCCCGGCGGGTTTCAAGCCGCTGAACTTCAACATCGGCTTCCTGGAGCATATCGGCCCGCTCTACGGCAAATGGGAGAACGAGCGGCTCCACATGGGCTTCCGCGTCGAGATGCGGCACTGCAATCCGGGCAAGGTGGCGCATGGCGGCATGCTGGCGACCTTCGCCGATATGTTCGTGCCGATCGCCGCGCGCCTCCAGGCCAAGGCCGACATCGGCTTCGCGCCGACGATCAGCCTCGCCTGCGATTATCTGGCGCCCGCCCGCATCGGGAGCTGGGTCGAGGGCACGGCCGATGCGCTCCGCAAGACCAAATCGCTCTTCTTCGCGCAGGGCATCGCCACCAGCGACGGCGAGATTTGCCTGCGCGCCAATGCGATCTTCAAGGTCACCGAACCGACCGGCCTCGCCATGTCGGCGGCCCGGCTCTTTGGCGACGCCGTCGAGGATTGAAGCCTTCCGCCGCTGCCTCAGGCTTTCTCGGCCACGCGCGTCCGCTTCGCTTTGGCATGGCGGCGCGCGCGGATCATGACGAAGCGGCCGGTCATGACGCCGAAATCGGCGTGGATGCGCCATTCGCCTTCGATCTCGTCGCCATTGTCGCCGAGCGTGCCGTCATAGGAGACGCTGTGGCTCTGGCCGCCGCTGCCGTCATAGGTCTTGAGGAAGGTGACGGTACGGCCTGCGACGCGGCCTTCCAGGAAGGCGCTGGCCGGGATGTCATGCGCGCCGAGCTTCATGGTCTCGTGAATCGTGCCTGAGAGCGCGCCGCCGCCGTCGAACAGCACGGCGGTGAAGGTGCTCTCGGGCGTCCTGATGCCGGCGGGATAGCGGTAGAGGCCGTCCCAGACGCCGGTCAGACGCTCGCTTTCCGCCATCTCGGCCTCACTCCGCGGGCGCCGGGTGCGCGGGCTTCGGTTCGTGCGCCGGCGTGCCGGAGCCGAAGCGGCGGCCGAGCCAGCGGAAGAAGCGGAACGTCGCGCCGCTGTCGCGCATCGCCTGGGGCAGGGCGAGCATGCAGGGCGTGACCATCAGCGTCAGCAGGCTGGCGAAAAGCAGGCCCCACACGATGGCGGTCGCCATCGGCACCCATTGCTCGGCGTCGGGGCCGCCGATGATGACTTCGCGGGCCCCGAAATCCACCTCGAAGGCCAGCATCATCGGCAGCATGCCGGCGATCGCCGTCGCCTTAGTCAGCAGCACCGGCCGGAAGCGCTGGGCCGCCGTGCGGATCGCCGCCTCATAGGTGTCCATGCCCTGTTTCTTCAGGTGCTGGTAGGTGTCCACGAAGACGATGTTGTTGTTCACGATGATGCCGGCGAGCGCGACGATGCCGGTGCCCGTCATGATGACCGAGAAGGTCTGCTGCATCACGATGTAGCCCAGGAACACGCCGGCGGTTGAGAAGATCACCGCCGAGAGCACGATGATGACGTGCCAATAGCTGTTGAACTGGAGCAGCATGATCGCGCCGATCAGCGCGAGCGTGCCGATCGCCGCCAGGCCGAGGAAGTTCAGCGACTTGTTCTGCTCCTCGTCCGCACCCCGGAATTTCACGTCGATGCGCGGATCGAGATGCGCCGTCTTGAGCCAGCTCTTGATCTTGTTCACCTCGGTCGTCGGCAGCGAATCCCTGACGTTGGCGAGCACCCCCAGCACGCGCTTGCCGTCGATGCGGCTGATCTTGTTGACCTGCGGCTGCGGCACGAGCTGCATGAAGTTCGTCACCGGCACCATGCCGTTGGCGGTGGGCACGCGCAGTTCGCTCAGCGCCTCGATCGAGCGCGCCTCGAGCGGATAGCGCACGCGGATGTCGACGTCGTTGTTGACGTCGTTCGGCCGGTATTCGCCGACCTTCACGCCCGTCGTGACGAGCTGCACCACGGCGCCCACGTCGCTGACCGAGACGCCATACTGGCCGGCCTTGGCGCGATCCACCTTCACCGCCCACTCGATCCCCGGCAGCGAGCGCGTGTCTTCCACGTCCCGCAAGGTCGGCTGCGACATCATGTAGGTCTTGAGCTTGGTCACCGCGTCTTCCAGCAGCGCCGGCTCATCGGAGCCCAGCTCGATGTTGATGTCCTTGCCCTGGACCGGTCCCTGCGCCAGCTCGCGCACCTCGACCTTGAGGCCGGGCATGTTGCTGGTCCGCTGGCGGATCTCGTCCAGGATCACGCGTCCCGGCCGCCGCTGCGCATAGGGCACCATCTCCAGGAACATCACGCCGATTGCGTCCTCGGCGATCTGGCGGCGCCCGCCGCCGTTGATGCCGGTCACGGTGTAGACGCCTTTGAGGCCGGCGACCGAGAGCACCCGCTTCTCGACTTCCATCGTCATGTCGCGCTTTTCGGTGGCCGACAGGTTGCCGCGCGCCGACACGATGACGTTGGCGAATTCGGGGTCGGAGTTCACGAAGAACAGCACGCCGCTGTTGAACATGCCGAACGCGACATAGACGGCGATCAGGGTCGCGACCGCCCCCAGGATGATGCGCCGCGGCTTGCGGACGCGCCGGCTGATGAAGCGCGCATAGGCCCCGGTGATTCCGGGAATGGAATCGATATTGCCCTGCTCGGACGCGGCGATCGCCTTCAAGGCCTCTTCGCCGCCGGGCGGGTGCTTGCCGAAATAGCCGCCGATAACCGGCAGGAACACCATCGCCACCACCGTCGAGGCCGAGAGCACCGCGATCAGCGTGATCGGGAAATAGCTCATGAACTTGCCCGGTATCCCCGGCCACAGCAGCATCGGCGCGAAGGCGGCGATGGTCGCGGCGGCGGACGAGACGACCGGCCAGAACATGCGCGTGCCGGCCATCGCATAGGCCTGCCTGGGGGGCAGCCCCTCGGCCATCTTCCGGTCGGCGAATTCGACGACGATGATCGCCCCGTCGACGAGCATGCCGACCGACAGGATCAGCGAGAACATTACCATCTGGTTGAGGGTCAGGCCCTCGAAATAGAGGAAGGTGATGCCGAGGATGAACGAGGTGGGAATGGCGAAGCCCACCAGCATGCCGGAGCGCAGGCCCAGTGCCGCCACCACCACGATCATCACCAGGATGATCGCGAGGATGACCGATTGCGTCAGGCTGTTCAGCGTGCGGGTGATGAAGTCGGACTGGTCGCCGTTGAAGTCGACGACGATCCCCGGCGGCCAGCTCTTCTGCGCTTCCGCCACCGTCGCCTTGGCGGCGTTGATGGTCTCCATGATGTTGGTGCCGGCCCGCTTGACCACGTCCAGCGATACCGCCGGACGGCCGTTGAAGCGGGCATAGGTGTCGGCATCGACGAAGGTGCGGCGGATGTCGGCGACGTCGCCCAGCGTGACCACCGTGCCCTGGCTCATCTTGATCGGCAGGTTGAGCACGTCCTCGCGGCCCTCGATGAGGCCGGGCACTTTCACCGCGAAGCGGCCCTGTCCGGTATCCAGCGAGCCGGCGGGGATCAGCGTGTTGTTGCGCGTGACCGCCTGGAAGAATTCGGTCAGCGACACGCCGTAGCTTTGCAGCTTGGCGGGATCGATGACGATCTCGAGCTGATCGTCGCGCTTGCCGGAAATGTCGGCCGACAGCACGGTCGGCAGGGTTTCCAGCTTGTCTTCCAGCTCGTCGGCGATGCGGAACAGCACGCGGTCGGGCACCTCGCCCGAAAGCACCACCGTGATCGACGGGTTCAGCGCCGTCGAGGCTTCCTGGACGATCGGCTCCTCGGTGTCGGAAGGAAGCTCGGCCTTCGCCATGTCGACCTTCTGGTTGACCTCGCGGATGGCCTTTTCGGAATCGAAGTTCACGTCGAACTGGAGGCCGATATTGGCCACGCCCAGCACGGCGGTAGAGGTGATCTTCTCCAGGCCTTCGATCGTCCGGAGCTGCGTCTCCATCGGACGGATGAGCAGCCGCTCGCCGTCCTCCGGGCTGATGCCCGGGTGGAGCAGGGTGATGTTCACGAAGGGGAACTGGATGTCGGGATCGGCTTCGCGCGGGATCGCGGCATAGGCGATCATCCCGATCACCAGTGTCGAGATGATCGCCGCGATGACGAGCCGGGCGTTGTTGACGGCCCAGCCGACTATTCCGGTCATGCCCATGCCGGTTGCCCTAGTTCGCGCTCGAGACCGGCGCGTCGCCGGCGGTGACGGATTCCTCCGGCACCGCGTTCACCAATTCGCCGTCCTTCACGTATTCCTGGCCGGCCGTGATGACGACCGCCTCGTCCGGCAGGCCCGCCACCCACACGCCTTCCTTGTCGTCGGCGACCATCGAGACCGGCATGAAGCGCGCCCTGCTGTTCTCGACGATCTTGACGCCGATCTTGCCGGAATCGTCCAGCGACAGGAGGGCGGGCGACATGCGCATCGCCGGCACCGCCTCGGACCGGACGCGGATGTCGGCGGTGACGCCGTCGCGGAGCTGGAAATCCGGGTTGGGCACGGTCATCTCGACGCGGAAGGTGCGCGTCGCCGGATCGGCCGCCGTCGCGAGGAAGGTCACCATGCCCTCGACCGTCTGGCCGGTGATCAGTTTCGCCGTGCCGGGCGTGCCGGGGGCGACCTGGGCGATCTGGCTCTCGGCCACCGCGCCGACGACCAGGAACGGGTCGGAGCCCACGATCCAGGCGCAGGTCGTTCCAGGCGTCATATAGTCGCCGATCGAGACCAGGCGGGTGTCCACCATGCCGTCGAACGGGGCGCGCATGACGGTGAACGACAGCTCCTGCTCCATGGCGCGGATATTCGCCTCGGCCGACTCGAAGGCGGCGAGGGCGGCGGCGGTCTGGGTTTCCGAGCGGTGGCCCTTCTTCTGGAGCGCCACCGATGCGTCATATTCCAGCTTCGCCTGCTTGAGCTGCGCCCGGGCTTGGTCGAGCCGCGCTTTGCGGGCGCCGACGTCGAGCTCGCAGATCGCGTCCCCGGTCTTCACGCGGGCGCCCTTCGCCGCAGGCAGGTTGACCACGCGGCCCGCCATCTCGGCCTTCAGTTCGACCTTGTGCTCGGCCTCCGTGCGGCCGCGCAGGACCAGGTCGGCCGCGTGCATCTCGTTCCGCATCGTGCGGACGCGCACCGGCGTCGCCGCGGTCGCGGCTGCCGCAGCGTCCGCATGCTGGATCGGCGGCGCGACCGGCGCCTCGTGCGTGCCGCTGAGCACGCCCGACAGCACCCACATCGTCGCCCCCAGCAGGATCGCGACGGCGGCGCCGACCGGCGTCTTCAGGAACTTCAGAACAGCCTTCATGGTGTCCTCAATGCCGCCGCGGCGGCCGGCTCGGTCATGGCGTCCGGACGGTCACCCGCCCGATATTGCGTTGGGGCCGGCGGGGCGGCATCGCGTGCGCCCATCTCGACGGCCCGGCGGTGCCGCTTCAGAAACTCCAGGCCGGCCCGCAGCGTCGCTTCGCCGAAGCCGAAGACGAAGCTCGCACCGGCGCCGCCCGGCCCCGCGGCCCGGCTGGCCTCGACGGCGGCGATCTTCTCCTCCCATTGGGCGATCTGCTGGTCGATCATGACCCGCACGCGCTCCCGCGGCAGTTCGTCGGCGAACAGCATCGCGAAGAGGAAGGGCGAACGGTATTTCTCCTCCGGGATCGGCCCCGACAGGGTCTTCAGGAAATGCGCCCGGCCCTCGGCGGTGATGGCGTAGATCGTCTTGCCGGTCCGCCCGCGCCCGCCCTCGGTCCGGGCGGTGATCAGGCCGTCCTCCGCCAGGCGCGCCAAGGCCGGGTAGATCGAGCCGAAGCTCGCATCCACGAGCCCGGTCGAGCCGCCCTTTTCCAGCTCCTTCTTGATGTCATAGCCGCTTGCCTCGTGCCCCATCAGGGCGGCGAGGCAGAGCATCCGGACATCGATCATGAATGCCGCCCATATTTCGGTTCGATATAGCGGGGCGAGATATTATCGCGGTGCACAAAAAACAAGTGACGAGTGAACACACCGGCCAGCGATTCCGCATCAGGGTGAAGCTTTCGTAGCGTCAGCCATTAAATTCCCGTCCAGACCGGGCTGCGCCGTGCGCCATCTGCGCAGAACCGCCGTGTCCCACGGGATTCACCTGCCGCTTCACCCAGGCCGGCAGCGATCCGAATCCCTACCTCAAGACCTCGCCCTAACCGATTCCAGGGACTCGCAAATCCCCGCCGCAGCCGGACTCGAAGCGGCGTGAACAGGATTCGCGGACACGCACCGTCCGCGCCCGCCGTGGCAGGAAGGACACGGCGCTGCGTGTCACATCCCTGTCACCCGCGTGTCATTTGGACGTGATCCTGCCCCGCCAGAAGGCCCCCGCAGGAACGAGTCTGCGCTGTTGCAGACACAGGGGGTTTTTACATGAAACTGCGCGCATTGATGCTGGCGGGCGCCGCGGGCATCGCGCTGGCGGCGACCGCGAGCGCAAAGGAAAAGGTCTACCAGGTCACCGAGACCCAGTTGCGGCAGATGATCGCCGCCGAGGTCCGCCGCCAGGTGCAGGATACCGGCACGCCGCAGGGCAACGTCGCCGAGCTGGAACAGCGCGTCCAGGACCTCGAGATCAGCCAGGGCTCCAAGATCAACGCCCTCCAGGCCCGCGCCGACGCGGTGCAGTGGTCGTTCGACAACGGCCGCCCGGTCGTCGCGACCGGCGACGGGCGCTTTTCGCTCGCCGTCCGCGGCCGCTTCCACTTCGACGCCGGCTTGTATGCGCAGGATCCCGGCAACGACGTGCCGCTCGCCGTCGACGGCCAGAATGTCCGCGATCTGAACTCGGGCTCCTATTTCCGCCGCGCCCAGTTCGGCGTCGAGGGCAAGGTGTTCCGCGACTTCGACTACGAGTTCCGCTTCAACTTCGGCGGCGCCGAGAACGAGGACCCGGGTTCGATCAACATTCTCCGCGTCGCCTACAACCCGACGCCGGAAGTCCGCATCAATGTCGGCGCGATCCAGCCGACCTTCACGCTGGATGACTCGACGTCATCGAACGACATCACCTTCCTCGAGCGCGCTTCGGTGGTGAACACCGTCATCGGCGAATACGGCGGCTCCGACGCCCGCAAGGGCATCGAGGCCACCTATCTCAAGCAGGGCGAGAACATGGACTGGATGGTCAACGTCGCCTACACGACGTCGCCCATCGGCACCCGCAACCAGGTCGCCGACGATCGCGACCAGGTGCTCGGCCGCATCGCCGCCCGCGTCTTCAAGAATGCCGACTGGGACGTCCACCTGGGCGCCAACGCCGCCGCCATCCTGTCGATGGGCGGCGTCGACCTGACGGCGCCGAATACGCTGCCGGGCGCCCGCAACGTCAACTTCCGCGACCGCCCCGAGCTGCGCATCAACGGCGACCGCCTCGTCTCGACCGGCAACATCGCCGCCGACGGCGGCTGGATGTGGGGCCTCGAGGCCGCCGCCCGCTACAAGAATTTCTACCTCTCGGGCGAGTTCTTCAACTTCGGCCTCGATCGCGACCGCGCATGCGCGGGCTGCAACCTCACGGCGCAGGACCCCGATTTCAGCGGCTGGTACGTGATGGCGTCCTACATCCTCACCGGGGAGACGAAGCGCTACGAGGCACAGGGCTTCTCGAACTCGCGCATGCAGTTCGGCGCGCCGCGTCCCAACAGCCCGTTCTCGACGGGCGGCACCTGGGGGGCCTGGGAGATTGCCGCGCGCTACTCGGAACTCGACCTCAACTACAAGGTCGGCGCCGAGGGCACGGCGCCCAACACGGCGCTTGGCGAAATCCGCGGCGGCAAGCAGGACATCGTGACCGTCGCGCTCAACTGGTACCTGAACCGCAACATGCGCCTCATGTTCCAGTACCAGAATGTCGACATCGACCGCCTGTCCTCGACCGCGCTGTCGGCGAGCACCAACCCGACTGCCCCATCCTCGGCCTATCCGAACATCGGACAGACCTACGACACCTTCGCCGTCCGCACGCAGTTCGCGTTCTAAGCGGCCGACGCTGCTCGTTCAGGAAGGCCCGGGGCGCAACCCCGGGCCTTTTTCCGTTGCGGCCCGGCAAGGTGAGGTGTGTTTGAATTATAGCCATCGGATGGCTATAATCGAGGCATGGCTACCTACAGCGTCGCGGAAGCCCGCAACAACCTCGCCAGGCTGATCGAGCGCGCCAAGAGGGGTGAGACCGTCGAGATCACCCGACACGGCAAGGTGGCGGCACGGCTGATGGGGCCTGACGAGAAGCCCAAGGAAGAGTGGCGTGAGGCGCTGAGGCGTGTACTGCTCAACCCCGTCGAGCCGCTGCAAGGCCCAATCGATGCCGTTGCGCTCATTCGCGAGATGCGGGACGAAGGATATTGAACGTCTATCTCGACGCCAGCGTCGCCGTATCCGCCACCCATCGTGATGCACTTCATGAGCGAGCGAAGGCCGCACTCGGCACGTTGGACGACACACCCGCGATGAGCACCTGGGTTGTGGCGGAATTCACGTCGGCCGCGACACGGCTGTTCCGCCGCGGCGTAGTGGACCATGTGGGACTCGACGAAATGTACGACAAGTTCCGCGAACTCACCGAAGCCGCAATCATGATTCAGGTCGTCGATGACGACATCATGGAGGCTGCCCGGATCGTAAAGGCGTCGATTGGTGGCATGCGTGCTCCTGACGCGCTTCATCTCGCAATCTGCAAGCGCCTGTCGCTGCCAATTCTCACCTTCGATCAGCGAATGGCTGGCGGTGCGCGCAGCATCGGACTGACCGCGATCGAGTAGATCTCAGCCGAACCGCCCCGTCACATAATCCTCCGTCCGCTTCAGTTGCGGGTTGGTGAAGATCGTGTCGGTTTCGCCGTATTCGATCAGGCGGCCGAGATACATGAAGGCCGTGTTGTCGGAGCAGCGCGCCGCCTGCTGCATGTTGTGGGTCACGATCAGGATCGTGTAAGTGCCCTTCAGCTCGTCGATCAGGTCCTCGATCTTCATCGTGGCGATCGGATCGAGCGCCGAGCAGGGCTCGTCCATCAGCAGCACTTCCGGATTGCCGGCGATGGCGCGCGCGATGCAGAGGCGCTGCTGCTGGCCGCCCGAGAGGCCGAGCGCCGACTGGTCGAGGCGGTCCTTCACCTCGTCCCACAGGGCCGCGCCCTTCAGCGCGCTCTCCACCGCCTCGGCCAGCACCTTCCGGTCGTTCACGCCGTCGACCTTCAGCGGATAGGTCACGTTCTCGGCGATCGACATGGGGAAGGGGTTGGGCTTCTGGAACACCATGCCCATGCGCTTGCGCAGCGCGATCACGTCCACCGCCTTGCCGAAGATCGGCATGCCGTCGAGGCTGACCTGGCCCGTCGTGCGCACGCCGTCGACGAGGTCGTTCATCCGGTTGAGCGAACGGAGCAGGGTGGACTTGCCGCAGCCCGAAGGGCCGATCAGCGCCGTCACCATGCCCTTCTGGGCGTCCAGGTTGATGTTCCACAGCGCGCGGGACTGCCCGTAATACAGGCTGAAATCCTCGATGTTCAGATTGGCGCCGTGGTCGCCCGCCTTGATGTGATAGGCGGTCGGCTCATAGCCGTATTCGTCAACCTTGCGCGGGGCTTCGTCGAGTAGTTCGGCGGCGCTCATGGCGTGCTCCTAGAACTGGCTGCCGGCGAAGCGGCGCTTCAGGCGGCTGCGAATGGTGATGGCTGCGGCGTTCATGACGAGGATGATGGCGATCAGCAGCAGAGTGGTGACGAACACCATCGGCCGGCCCGCCTCGGCGTTGCGCGACTGGAAGCCCACGTCGAAGATGTGGAAGCCGAGATGCATGAAGCTGCGATCGAGGTGGACGAAGGGCCATGAGAGATCGAGCGGCAGTTCGGGCGCCAGCTTCACGACACCGACCAGCATCAGCGGCGCGACTTCGCCGGCGCCGCGTGCCATCGCGAGGATGAGGCCCGTCATGATGCCGGGCAGGGCGCGCGGCAGGACGATCCAGCGGATGGTCTGCCACTTCGAGGCGCCGCAGGCGAGGCTGCCTTCGCGCATCGAGCGCGGCACGGCAGCGAGAGCTTCCTCGGTCGCCACGATCACCACCGGGACGGTGAGCAGCGCCAGCGTCAGCGCCGCCCAGAGCACGCCGCCCGTCCCGAAGGTCGGCGTCGGCAGCTTTTCGGCGAAGAAGAGCTGGTCGATCGAGCCGCCCAGGATGTAGCAGAAGAAGCCGAGGCCGAAGACGCCGTAGACGATCGACGGCACGCCCGCGAGATTGTTCACGCAGATGCGGACGAACGACACGAGACGGCCCTGCCTGGCGTATTCGCGCAAGTAAAGCGCCGTCATCACGCCGAACGGCGCGACCAGCAGCGACAGCAGCACTGTCATCGCGAGCGTGCCCACGATGGCCGGCCAGACGCCACCTTCGGTGTTTGCTTCCCGCGGCTGGCCGAAGATGAACTCGGCCCAACGGTCCAGGTAGACACCGGCCGCGCCGAAGAAGCCGATGTCGTTCGGCTGGTAGATGCGGACGATCGACGAGAGCGGTTGCTGCTTCGTCTGGCCGCTTATGTCGGCCAGGGTCAGCGCATATTTGGCGTCTTCGGCCTGGAGCTCGGCGAGGCGCGTGTTCAGGGCCGCCGCCTTTTCCTCCAGCGCCTTCGTCTGCGCGGCCACGTCGGCCTGGATCGCCGCCGTCCGCGGGTCGTTGGCGCCATAGGCGAGCACCGCCGAGCGGGCGTCCAGGCGCAGCGCCTCGATCGCGCGGCTATTCTCGGCGATGTCCTCTTGCTTCAGGCGGATGATCGCCGCGCGGCGATCCTGCCCGGCGGAGACGGCGACCTGGACGGCGTCGATTCCCGGTGCGTCGGTCGCCGTGCCGTCGACCGTCATGGCGGCGACGCGGCCGACGAACGGGCCCCACTCCTGGCGCTCCATGTAGACGAGGCCGTGCGGCTGTTCGACCGACGCGACGTCGTAGGCGTTCAGCCACTGGAAATCTTCGCCGTAGAGGTCGTAGTTGCCGACCCGATAGAGCGTGCGCTCGGCAAACCCGGCCTGTTCGGCGATCCTCTGCCTTTCATCGTCCGGCAGGGCTGAGAGCTGCGCCTCGGTCGGCTTGAAGGATTCCGAGCGGAACACTTCGCCGGCGATCACCTTGCCGTCCTTCGTGTGCACGACCGAGACCGGCTGCGGCCAGAAGGTCGTGAAGCCGAACCAGGCGATGAGGCCGAGGATGCCGACGATCATGATGAGGCCGATCGCCAGCGAGCCGCCCATGGCGAACACCATGGGCTCGCCGCGCGCCGCAAGATCGGTCGAATAATTGCGCGCGGGCTTCGTGCGCTCGGCGGCTTTCATGGACACGTCCTTTACCGCGAAATCGGTCATCTCGGGCCTGTCCAGTCTAGAGTTGCGCGGCGCGCTTGCGGAAGCGCTGGCGCACCATTTCGGCGACGGTGTTGATGATGAAGGTCATGGCGAAGAGCACGAGGCCGCACAGGAACAGCGTGCGGTAGAGCGTCGAATCCTTCACCGCTTCCGGCAGCTCGACATTGATGTTCGCCGATAGCGCGCGCAGCCCGTTGAACAGGTTGAAATCGGTGACCGGCGTGTTGCCCGTCGCCATCACCACGATCATCGTCTCGCCGACCGCCCGGCCGAGGCCGATCATGATCGCCGAGAAGATCCCCGAGCCCGCGGTCGGCACGATGATCCAGCGCGCCGTCTGCCATTTCGAGGCGCCGCAGGCGAGGCTGCCGGCCCTGAGATGCTCGGGCACCGTGTTCATCGCATCTTCCGCGATCGTGTAGATGATCGGGATCAGTGCAAAGGATATCGCGAAGGCGGCGATCAGCGTGTTGCGCTGGATATAGGTGTCGACCAGGCCGCCGCGCGCGTCTATGCCGACGCCGCTCAGCGCCGCCGCGATGATCCAGGCGAGCAGCAGCGAAGCGGCGATGAGCACGGCCCAGCGCACCAGCTCGACGCCGCCGGCCGTCACGTCGCCCTGCTGCCGCAGCCAGTCGCGATAGCCGAGCGCCGCCGTGACCATCGACCACAGCGAGAACATCACGATCGCCGCGAACGGGATCATCAGCAGGAAGAGGAACGGGGTGCCGGAGCCTTCGCCGGCCGTCCACTGCTTGAAGTTGCCGCCGAAGAAGGCCGCCTCGAAGGCCGGCCCGATCCAGACGCAGGCATAGACCGCCGCGAACACCGCCGCGAAGAAGAAGGCGAGCTTCGGGATGCCTTCGAGCCGCAGCGCCGTGTCCTTCGGCAGCATCTGCCACAGGAAGGCGGCGCCGATCAGCGTGATCGGGATGACCGCGAAGGCGATCACGATCGCCGCGATCCAGTTCTCGACGATCGGCGAGAGCACCAGCGCCGCGATGAAGCCGATCACCACCGACGGCAGCGTCGCCATCAGCTCCATCACCGGCTTCACCACGCTCCGCACTTTCCAGTGCAGGAACTCGCTCGTGTAGATCGCTGCGAAGAGGGCGATCGGCACCGCCAGCAGCATCGCGTAGATCGCCGCCTTGAAGGTGCCGAAGATCAGCGGAACGAGCGACAGCTTGGGCTCGAACGAGTCCTGCGAGGCCGTCGACTGCCACACATATTGCGGCTCGCTGTAGCCCTCGTACCAGACCTTGCCGAAGAGCGACTGGAGCGTCGTCTCGGGATGCGGAATGTCGATCCGCCACAGCGCCACCTCGCCGTTCTTGCCGATGCCGAGCACGGCGTCGTCGCGCGGCGCGAAGATGGTGGCCGAAAGGCCCGCCGTGTCCGGCGGATCGGGCAGCTTCAGCAGCGTGCGCTCGGTCGTCGCATGGCGGATCCATACATCGCCGGCCACATCGCTGGTGATGAACAGGCGCGTGCGCTGGCTGACGCGGATATCGCTCACCGCGGCCGGCATCGCCTCGAAATCGGCATGGACCTGGGTCAGCACGATGCCGTCCGCGGTATCCTTGCTCTTCCGGTCGACGCCGAACCACACCGAGGTCGAGCCGTCCGAGCCGCCGACGACGAGCGAATTGTCGCCGTTCAGATAGGCGAGGGCGGTGAGCGCGACGCCGTCCGGCATCGTCCTCGTGCGCTCCACGAGCTGCGGGTTCCGGAAGTCGCGCGTGTTGAAGCGCAGCAGCGTGCCGTCCTGGAGGCCGACGATGACGCGGCTGCCGTCGGCGTTCAGCAGCAGCGCGACGACCTGCGGCGCGGCGACGTCGGTCGGAATCTCGCTGCTGACGACGTCCGAACTCGTTTCGCCCGTCATCATGTTGACGGTCGAGGCCGCCTGGCTCAGCCGGATCGTGCCCGCCGCGTCGAGCGATACGAAGGTCTTCAGCGGCCGCTCCGCCGTGCCCGAGACGCGATAGTCCACCTTGACGATCGCGACACCGTGCGGCGCCACCTGCACCGGCGGCTCGATCGCGGTCTCGATCGAGGACTTCCGGTACTGCCCGGGAATGCGCGAGAAGATCGCGCCGCCGGAAAGCCCGTCGCGCTCGTTCAGGGTCTGGAGATCGGCCGGGATGACGGTCTCCGGCACGACCATCTGCTTCAGGTTCAGCTCGCCCAGCCGCACCGTCCCGTCGGCGAAGCCGAAGATGATGTCGGCGCCGCCCAGCGTCTTGCCGACGGTCGTCGCCACCCGGCCGCCGAGATCGAAGGCCGGCGCCGGCAGGCTGCGCCCGGTCGGCGCGTGGAAGGCTTCGATGTGTCCGTCGAGCGCGAGGTCGAGGGCGAGCGCGAGCTGCTCGTCCGTCTGCGCCGCGGCGTAGTTTCCCCCGGCATGCGTCTCCAGCCTGTACCGCGCGCGGCTTTCGAGGCCCCCTGCGTGGATCAGCGGCAGGCACACCCAGATGAGGAACGCCATGATCGCGAACACGGTGAAGATCACGAACAGGCCGCCATAGGTGATCGCCCGGTCGGCCAGCCGGTCCATGAACAGCACGGCGCGCGATGTCGTCTTCGGCCGCTCATACACGACCGATCGCCGCGCGGGTTCGCCAGGCGGCAGCATTGCGTCGGTCATCGGGAGTCCCCGCTTGCGGCTGGAATTCGGCGGGGGCCGGAACGCTCCGCCGGCGGACGGCCCCCACCGTCCGCCGCTGGATCTCGGGAGGGGTTACTGGCTGATCTTCGCCACGTCTTCGGTCGCGAAGACGTAGGGCATCGGGTAGTAGCCGTCCTTGTTCGTGTCGTCCTGGCCGTCCGCCGAGAGCACGAACTTGAAGAACTCGCGCAGCACCGGGTCGAGCGGCGCCGACGGGTTCTTGTTCACGTAGATGTAGAGGAAGCGCGTGATCGGGTAGGTGCCCTTATAGGCGTTCTCCTGCGTCGCCTCGTAGCACTGGCCGTCGCGGCCCGAGACGGCGATCGCGCGCACGTCGGCGGTCTTGTAGCCGATGCCCGAATAGCCGATCGCATATTTGTCGGCGGCGACGCCCTGCACCACGGCCGACGAACCGGGCTGCTCCTTCACGGTGCTGCGATAGTCGCCGTTCCCCAGCGCGACTTCCTTGAAATAGCCATAGGTGCCCGAGGCGGCATTGCGGCCGAACAGCGAGATCGGCTTGCCGGCGAAGTCGCCCGTGCCGCCCGCCTGGTCCCACGTGTCGATCGCCTGGCCGCCCATGTTGCGCGTGACCGAGAAGATCGAATCGAGCTGCGTCAGCGACAGGCAGGCAATCGGATTGTCCTTGTTCACGAACACCGCCAGCGTATCGACCGCGACGCGAACCGCCGTCGGCTTGTAGCCGTATTTCGCTTCGAACTGGTCCGACTCGGCGGCCCGCATCGGGCGCGACATCGGTCCGAGCTGGGCGGTGCCGGCGATCAGCGCCGGCGGCGCGGTCGACGAACCCTTGCCCTCGATTTCGATCGTCACGCTCGGATAGGCTTTGCGGAAATCCTCGGCCCACAACGTCATCAGGTTGTTGAGCGAGTCCGAACCGATCGACTTCAGCGTGCCCGAAACGCCCGAGGTCGGCGCGTAGGGCTGGAAGCGCTTGTCCATTTCATTCGCGGAGGCCAGGGTCGCGAGCGACACCGAGGCGAACAGCGCGAGAGCGGCGCTGAGTTTCTTCATCTGGGCTAATCCCCTTGGCTTGGGGGGCTTGGGCCGTCGCCTTAACGAGCCCTTAAACCCCTGCGGCCCCGCCTGTAGGGGCTGACGGTCAAGCGTTTATGTCGTCTGGATGACAGTTAGATGACACCGCCCGGCGGGAACTCGTTCGGTCGGGGCGGCGTTTGTGTTGCAGCGCAAAGAAACGGAAAGGCGGGGCATGCGGGACGCCACGGAAATTCAGCGCGACTGGGCGCTTTTCCTGGATTTGGACGGGACACTCCTCGACATCGCCGACCGCCCGGATGACGTAGCGGTACCTGAGCGGCTGGCGCTGGAACTCAGCCGGATTCGTCATGATCTGGATGGCGCCGTGGCCGTGGTCAGCGGCCGCGAACTGGCCGTGCTGGACGATCTGCTCAGTCCCTACCAGGGAGCGGGGGCGGGCGAACACGGCGCTGTCGTCCGGATGCCCGACGGTTCGCTCGACAAGACCCGCTCCCCGTTGATGCCCCGGATCTGGCTTCAGATCCTGCGCACCGCCGCGGAGACCTGGCCGGGCATCGTGGTGGAGCGCAAGCCGCGCTCGGTCTGCGTCCATTATCGCCTCGCGCCCGACCGTGAGGCCGAGGTGAAGGCCCTGGTCGAAAGCCTCCCCGATCTCGAACGCGAGGGCTTCATCGTGATGCCGGCGAAGATGGCCTACGAAGTGAAGCCGCGCGCCTCGTCCAAGGGCCGGGCGGTCGCGATCCTCATGGAGGCTGCGCCCTTCGCGGGCCGGACGCCGGTCTATGTCGGCGACGACCTCACAGACGAAGACGGGATCGCCATGGCGTACAAGCTGGGCGGCTTCGGCTTGCGCGTCGGCGATGCGTTCGGCGGCGAGCCGCAAAACGTGCGCGACTGGCTGGCCCGCGGCGTGGCAGCCTGAGGCCATGCCCACCCTCGATCTGGCTCCGGTCGGCAACTGCGCGGTTGCCTCGCTCATCGACAGGAGCGGCCGGCATCTGTGGTTCTGCTATCCCCGGCTGGACGGCGACCCGATGTTCAACGCCCTCGTCAACGGCGAGACGCCCGAGACCGGCTTCATGGATGTCGTCCTGCGCGATGTCGTCGCGTCCGAACAGCGCTACCTGACGAACACGGCGATCGTCGAAACGACATTGACCGACGCGCATGGCGGGGCGATCCGGATTCGCGATTTCGCGCCGCGCTTTCGTCAGTACGGCCGCAATTTCCGCCCGCCTATGCTGGTGCGGCGGATCGAGCGCATCGCCGGGCGGCCCCGCATCGCGATCCGCGTGCGCCCGACCTTCGTCTACGGAAGCCGTCAGGTACGCGCCTCCTTGGGAAGCAATCATCTGCGCTGGGTGGGCGAGAGCCTCTCGATCCGTCTCACCACGGATGCGCCGGTGAACTATGTGATGGGCGAGAGCGAGTTCGCCCTGGAGGGCCGCGTCAATCTCTTCTTCGGCGTCGACGAGCCGCTCAGCGACAATCCCGATACGCTGGCGCAGAGCTTCCTCGATCAGACCACGCTCTACTGGCAGGACTGGGCCCGCGGCCTCAACGTCCCCTTCGACTGGCAGGAAGCGGTCATTCGCGCTGCGATCACGCTCAAGCTCTGCTCCTACGAGGACACCGGCGCCATCGTCGCCGCGCTGACGACCTCGATTCCGGAAGCCCAGGGCACGGTACGGAATTGGGACTACCGCTTCTGCTGGCTGCGCGATGCCTATTTCACCGTCAACGCGCTCAACCGCCTCAACGCGACGCGCACCATGGAAGGCTTCGTGCGCTTTGTCGTCGATGCCGCCGAGCGCGATATGGAAGACGGCTTCATCGCGCCGCTCTTCGCCATTGCGCCGGGGTCCGACGTCACCGAGCGGGTCGCCGAGTCGCTGGCCGGGTATCGCGGCAATGCCCCCGTGCGCATCGGCAACGGCGCCGTGACGCAGATGCAGAACGACGGCTACGGCTCGATCGTGATGGCCGCCGCGCAGCTCTTCTACGACAAGCGGCTCGCCCGTCAGGCCGACGACCATCTCTACAAGCTGCTCTGCGCGGTCGGGCGACGGGCGGAGCGCGATGCCTTCACGCCGGACGCGGGGCTCTGGGAATATCGCGGCCGCGCGCGCGCCTTCTCCTATACCGGCGCGATGTCCTGGGCGGCGCTGCATCGGCTCGGCATGATCGCGCGGCTGGTCGGGCGTCCGGCCGAAGCCCAGGAATGGTTCGCCCGGGCCGGCATCATCCGCCAGGAACTGATGCGCCGCGCCGTCGTTCCGGGAGAAGGATGGATCTCGGGATCGCTCGACATGGCCGTCGCTGATGCCTCCAGCCTGGTTCTGCCCGAGCTGGGCGTGGTGAAGCCCGAGGACCCGGCGTTTCTCAAGACCCTCGAAGTCGTCGAACGCAGGCTGATGAAGAACGGCTTCCTGTTGCGCTACGACGAGGCGGACGATTTCGGCACCCCGGACAACGCGTTCCTCCTCTGCACCTTCTGGTACATCGACGCCTTGGCGCTGGTCGGGCGCAAGGACGAGGCACGCGAGCTTTTCGCCAACGTCCTCGTGCGCCGCAATCACGTCGGCCTGCTTGCCGAGGATATCGACCCGCATACCGGCGAACTCTGGGGCAACTTCCCGCAGACCTACAGCCAGGTCGGCCTCGTCCTGTCGGCCATGCGCCTGTCCCGGAGCTGGGAGGAGGGCCTTTGGCGCGCCTCGTAGTCGTCTCCAATCGCGTTCCTGTTCCCAAGACGCGCGGCGCACAGGCTGGGGGCCTCGCCGTCGCGCTCAAGGAGGTGCTCACCCCCGGCGCGATTTGGTTCGGCTGGAGCGGCCGCATCTCCGCCGACACCTCGCCGGTGCCGGCGCAGGTCGAGGCACGCGGCGTCACCTACGCGACGCTGGACCTGTCGAAGGCGGACTACGAGCGCTTCTACGTCGGCTTCGCGAACAGCGCCCTTTGGCCGCTCTTCCATTTTCGTCCCTCGCTCGTCCGCTTCCGCCGCGAGGACTACGTCGGTTATCGCGAGGTCAATCGCACTCTGGCCGAGGCGCTCGCGAAACTGCTGACGCCGGGCGACATCGTGTGGGTGCACGACTACCATCTCATCCCGCTTGCCCGGTATCTGCGCGAGGCGGGGATCCAGAACCGCATCGGCTTCTTCCTGCATATCCCCTTCGCGCCGCCCAGCGTGCTTCAGACCCTGCCGCCGGTCGGCGAACTTCTGGCCGATCTCTGCCAATACGATCTGGTCGGCTTCCAGACGCGGGAGCACGCCCGGGACTTCCGCGATTCCTGCGAGCGCCTGTTGGCCGCGCGGGTCGACGGCGACCGGATCGCCTTCGGCGGCCGCGTCACGCGGGCCGAGGCGCACCCGATCGGCATCGACGCCGAGCCCTTCGAGCGCGACGCTATAAGGGCTTCGCGCTCCGCCGACACGCAGCGCCTCGCCGAAAGCCTTCATGGCCGTGCGCTCGCCATTGGCGTCGATCGCCTCGACTATTCCAAGGGCTTGCCGAACCGCTTCGACGCCTATGCGCGGCTGCTCGGCCAATATCCCGAGCACCTTCAGAAGGTGAGTTTCCTCCAGATCGCCGCCCGTTCGCGCGAGGACGTGGTGGCGTACCGCGAACTGGCGCGCGAGCTCGACCGGCTGGCGGGCGACATGAACGGCCGCTTCGCCGAGTTCGACTGGACGCCGCTGCGCTATATCACCCGTGCCGCGCCGCGGCGCACGCTTGCCGGCTTCTATCGCATGGCACGGGTGGGTGTCGTTACGCCGCTGCATGACGGCATGAACCTCGTCGCCAAGGAATTCGTCGCCGCCCAGGATTCGAAGGACCCCGGCGTCCTGGTCCTGTCGCATTTCGCCGGTGCGGCCGAAGAGTTGACCGAGGCGCTGCTGGTCAATCCCTACGACCCCGATCAGATCGCCGATGCCATGCACCGCGCGCTCACCATGAAGCTGGACGAGCGGCGCGAGCGGCACGCCGCGCTGCGCGCCAAGGTCTTTTCCACCACGGCCGAGCGCTACGCCAAGCTGTTTCTCGGTTCGCTGAGGAACGGTGACGGCGCGAGTTCTTCTGCCGCCTCGCCGGTCGGAGCGGCGTTGCGCAAGCTCGCGCAGACCGACTGGCTGAACGTGGAGCCACAGCCGGCCCGCCGCCGTACGCGCTGAAAGTCAGGACGAAAGCGCGCCGCCGGCCGCCGGTCCATGATTGGCTCCGTCTGAGACAGAGGCTGGTGCCTCATCCATGTCGAGGGGCTCGGGGGCGGCAGGGTGGCGCTTGCGCGCGGCAAGACGGCGGGCGCCTGCCGTCTGGATCGACAGGAGGGCCTGCCGCACGATGGCCAGCGCCGGACTGTCGGGCTTGTTGCGGTGCTGGATCAGCCCGAGCGTGCAGGGGACTTCGGGCGCGATGGGCCGGACGATGACGTCGGCCATTGGCTCGGCTGCGACATCCGGCACGAAGCTGATGCCGAGCCCGCCGGCGACGCCGCGCTTGGCCGCCTCGATGGTTCCGATCTCCATCGGCTTGATCGGCAACGGCAGATACGGCGCGATCCAGGCATTCACGAGCCGGTAGACGGCGCCCCGCTGATGCTCCGTCACCAGCGGCATCGACGCCGCATAGGCCGGCGTCACCACGTCCGGCGGGTTGGGCGTATCGGCCGGCAGCAGCGCCACCAGTTTTTCGTCCCGCAAAGGGGTCGCGATCAGGTTCTTCTCGTCCACCGGAAGCGTCACGAGCGCCAGGTCGAGGCGGTTCTGGAGCACGCCGTCCACGCTGTCGCGCGTCGCCATATTGGTGACCACGAGTTCGAGCCCCGGGTGGTCGGCCCGCAGCCGCCGCAGCAGCGCCGGCAGCGAATACATCAGCGCCGTCAGGGTCGTGCCGATATGCACGCGGCCCAGCCAGCCGTCGCGGAAGCGGCGCATCGCCGCGGTCGTTTCCTCGCAGGCCGCTGCGATCTGGGCGGCATGGGCGATGAGCGCCCGTCCCGGCTCGGTCGGGTAGGCGGTCTTCCCCATGCGCTCCAGCAGGCGCACGCCGAAGCGTGTCTCTAGCTCGCGGATCTGCAGGCTGATCGCCGGCTGCGACAGGTTCAGCCGCCGCGCCGCGGCCGAAAAACTCCCCAGCTCCGCCACCGCCGTCAGCGTGGCCAACTGGTCCAGATTGAGGCTCCGTGTCAAAATCGGCCTTATCGGTTGAATAACAAGAATAAATTTGCCTGATCGGCGGCGGGGGCGCAATCAGGCGGCCGGGGACGAGGGGCTCGTTGGGAGGAGCAGCCTTGGCGATACTCTATGGCTCGACCGGTGCGGACAGCCTGACCGGCGGTACGGGTGCGGATTTCATCTTCGGCGGCCCGGAAGGCAGCCCGGAAACCGACACCGGCAACGACACCCTCACCGGCGGCCTCGGCAACGACATCCTCAAGGGCTACGGCGGCGACGACATCCTCTACGCCTTCGGCAACGGCGGCGGCTACACCGTCGAGTACCTCGACGGCGGCGACGGCAAGGACACGCTCTACGGCGACCCCGGCAGCAAGAACACCTTCGTCGGCGGCCTCGGCGACGACTACATGAACGGCAACTGGAATTCCCAGGGCGGCGCCACCGAGCTGAACTGGGTCGACTACAGCTCCGCCGGCGGTTTCGTCTGGGTCGACCTCAGCGATCCCAACCCCCAGAACACCGGCAGCGCGGGCGTCGACACCATCCTCGGCATCGCCAACGTCATCGGCTCCGCCTATGATGACAGCCTCGTCAGCCACGGCACCGTCTTCGGCGAGCTGCACGGCCGCGGCGGCAAGGATTTCCTGTCGTCCGGCGGCGCCGCGGCGGGCTTCTACGGCGAAGCCGGCAACGACGTCATCAACGCCAGCGGCTTCGCCGACACCCTCAGCGGCGGCGACGGCGACGACCAGCTCGACAGCGGCGGCAACAGCACGTCGACACCCGATCTCGTCGACGGCGGCGCCGGCAACGACCGGCTCTTCTTCGACGACGCGCCGGGCGGCGTCGTCGTGCGGCTCGACCTCGGCACCTTCGATTCCGAAGGCTACGGCCTCATCCAGGTCGTCTCCGTCGAAGGCGCGGCAGGCTCGCTGTTCGACGACGTCATCGTCGGCGACGACGGCGCCAACCTCCTCGGCGGGAACCCCGGCGACGACGCCCTCTTCGGCGTCGGCGGCGACGATACGCTCCGCGGCGGCACCGGCGCCGACACCATCGTCGGCGGCGACGGCATCGACACGCTCAGCTTCGACGGCCTCAACGCCGGCGTGAACGGCAGTCTCGCGAACGGCGACGGCACCGACATCGTCTCCGGCGTCGAGAATCTCGAAGGCTCCTTCTACAACGACACGCTCACGGGCAATTCCGGCGACAACCGCCTCATCGGCGGCGCCGGCTACGACCTCCTCTTCGGTGGCGGCGGCAACGATACCTATGTCCTCATGGAGACCGCCCCGGCCCCGCTGCCCGTGATCGAGCCGGCCAGGATCATCTTCCCGCCGATCTTCCGCGATCCCGTCTTCGATCCCGTTACGGAGCAGGCCGACGGCGGCATCGACACCGTCCTCGTCAGTGCCGGCACGAGCCTCAGCTCCTATTTCCTCCCCGCGAATGTCGAGAACGGCGTCATCATCGTCGACGCCCCGCGCAGCTTCGCGCTCAACGGCAACACGCTGAACAACGTACTGACCGGCCGCGCCGCCGTCACCGATGCCCTCTTCGGCGGCGACGGAAACGACACGCTCGACGGCGGCGCCATCGCCACGGCGGACCAGCTTTTCGGCGGTCGCGGCAGCGACGTCTACATCAACCCGCGCGGCGACACGATCGTCGAGCAGGCCAACGAAGGCACGGATACCGTACAGTCCTGGACGGCCTTCTCGTTGGAACAGGTCAACAACGTCGAACGCCTCGTGCTGACCGCCGCGGGCAACATCAACGGCACCGGCAACGGCCTCGACAACCTCGTCGTCGGCAATTCCGGCCGCAACGTGCTGCGCGGCCTCGCCGGCAACGATACGCTCAACGGCGGCGGCGCCAACGACACGCTGGAGGGCGGGGCCGGCGACGATAGCCTTGTGGGTGGCAACGGCGCCGATCTCTATCGCTTCGCCTCCGCCGGAGCCGGTGCGGACACCATCGCCGGGTTCGACCGGGCACAAGACTCCTTCGACCTCTCGGGCGGCACGTTCACCAACCGCTCCGAGGCCAACGGCAACACGACCCTCACCCACACCGGCGGCACCATCGCCGTCCTCGGCGTCACCGGCCTCAGCCTCCAGCAGTGGAACGCCCTGACGCTGCACACCTTTGCGCCGACAGCCGCGGATCATGCTGCCGCATCGACCTTCGCGCCTCACCTGTCCTGGGTTCCGGATTCCGCCGATTTCTTCTGACAGTTAGACAAACAGGAAGTCGGCCAGGCCGATCGCTGAGACCGCGACCGCGCCAAGGTCAGCCACCGCGCCGATCGAGCCGGAGCCGCTCGCGTCGGTCGCGTGGAACAGAACCGCATGGCCGGCGCCGTTCGTGCCGATCACGAAGACGCCGTCGCCTGTGCTGCCCGTGCCGTTGGCCGCGAGGTAGGCGAGGACGTCCGCGGTCGTGTCGAGCACCGCGGACGTGCAGAGGATGAGATCCGCCAGCGCCAGATCCGCGGTTCCGTCCGCATCGGACACGGCGACGTCGAAGGCCGGACCGTTGAACGCAAACGCATCGGAGAAGGCGAGCGTGTCGATCCCCGGCGTGAAGTCGGTGACGACGTCGGCTGCGGCGCCGGAACGGCTGAGCCAGGCGAAACTGTCGGCGCCGGAGCCGCCGGTGAGATTGTCGCCGCCGCCCCCGATGAGCGTGTCGTTCCCGTCGCCCCCGGCGAGCGTGTCCGCGCCGGCCGAGCCGCGGAGGCGGTTGTCGCCGGTGCCGCCGGTGATGTCAGCGGTGCCGCCGGCGCTGCTCCAGTCGACATGCTCGAAGCCGTAGGCGAAAGTCGTGTCGCCGACGGTCTGGTCGCTCCCCGGCGTCAGCACGATCGTGACGGTGCCGGTCAGCGTCGCGTTGCCGATGAGCGTATCCGAGCCGTCGCCGGCGTCGATGGTCATGCCGAGGTCGGAACTCTGATAGACGATCCGGTCGTCGCCGCCTTCGCCGTTGATCGCGCTTTCCGGCTGCCCGCGGTCGCCGAAGATCGTGTCGGCGCCGTCGCCGGCGTAGATGATCGCCTTGGCGTTGAGCGTGCTGAAAATATCGTCGCCGGCGGTTCCAAGGACCGTGACGTCGTCCATGCCGTCGAAGACGGCGAGCGCCAGGACCTGCATGTCGGCAGTGATGCCGGCCTCGATCTGGATGACGACGTGCTCCGCGCTGCTGTTCGAGGCGTCCAGCGAGGTCACCAGGACGAGCTGGGCGGCCTGGCTACCGGTCAGCGTCACGGTGCCGGCTGCTGCGAGCTGAATCTCCTCAAGACCGCTCAGGCTGCCGCCGGTGAGGTCGAACGCGGGTACGGTCTCGGGGATGTCCGGCAGCATGAGGATGTCGTAGCCGTCGCCGCCGTCGACGCTGTCGCCGTTCTGAAGTCCGGGCTTCGTTATGGTGAGCGTGTCGTCGCCGAGCCCGCCGTGCAGCGTGTCGGCGCCGGGGCCGCCGTCGAGCGTGTCGTTTCCGCCGCCGCCGTCGATGGTGTCGCCGCCGCTGCCGCCCGTGATCCGGTCGCCGAGCGCGTTGCCGGTGGCCGACTGGCCGCCGTCGCCCAGCGTGATGTCATAGCTGGCCGCGGCGTTGAGGGTGACGACAGAGAGGCCGGCGGTGCTGTTGGCGGTGAAGGTGAGGGTGGACCAGGCGCCGGTGTTGTCGAGGCGGACGGTCTCGAAGCCGCTGACGCCGGCGCCGAGCGTGAAGGTAGCGGCGGCGCCGAAACGGATGTCGATCGTGTCGGCATCGCCGCCGCCTGAGAGCGTGCCCTGCGCCTGGCCGGCCGCAAGGATCAGCCTGTCGGCGCCGAGCCCCAGATTTCCCGCGAAGGCGCCGGCGGCGCTGGCGGCGTCGAGGGTGTCGTCGCCGGTGCTGCCGGTGATGGTGAAAGGCGTCGCGGCTGCCGCCAGGAGCGCGCTGGTCAGCCTGACCTCTGTGGCGCCGCCGAGGGTGAGCGCCTCGAAGGCGGTGAGGCCGGTGAGCTGGCTGAAGTCGAGCGTGCCGCCGCCCGTGAGGATCAGGCTGTCGGTGCCGCCGCGGCCGTCGAAGGCGTCGGCCGCGCCGAGATGGGCGAGCGCGATGCGATAGGTGTCGGCGCCGCTGCCGCCGGCCAGGGCGTCCGACCCGCTGCCGGCGCTGAAGTCGACCGCCCCGGCGGTGACGGCGGATGCGTCGATGGCGTCGTTGCCGTTGCCGCCGAGCACGCGGAACGTCCCGCCGGAGGCCGCGGCGACCAGCGCGGCGGCGAGGGCGATGGTGTTGCTGCCGTTGGCGAGCTTCAGTTGCTCGAGGCCGGTAATGTGCGCGAAAGCCCCGGCGGCGAGCGTGCCGGCGGTGAGCAGGACCAGCGTGTCGCTGGCGCTGCCGCCGCCGTCGATCGTGTCGCCGGACGCGAGATCGCTCGCGGCGACCTCGAAGAAGTCGGCGCCGGCGCCGCCGGTGATGCTGTCGTCGCCGCCGCCGAGCGTGACGTCCAGCCGGTGCTGGGCGGTGGTGACGGCGGAGCCGTCGACCGTGTCGTTGCCGCTGCAGCCGGCGACCTTGAGAAGGCGTCCGGTGGCGCCGCCGACCAGGGAGTCGGAGAGCGCGATGCGGTTGGCGCCGGCGGCGAGGCGCAGGTGTTCGATGCCGGTCACCTGCGCAAAGGCCGTCGCAGCCACCGTTCCCGCATCGGTGAAGACGAGCGAGTCGAGCGTGCCGCCGCCGCCGGAGATCGTGTCGGCGCTGCTGAGGTCTGACGTGGTGACGCGGAAAAAGTCGGAGCCGGCGCCGCCGCTGACGCTGTCGTCGCCGCCGCCGAGGCTGAGGTCGAGGCGGCTGGAGGCGCTGGTCACGCCGCTGCCGTCGATGACGTCGCTGCCGCCGCTCAGCACCTTCAGCACCGCACCGCTGGCGCTCGCTACGACGGCGTTGGAGAGCGTGAGGCTGCTGTTGCCGGCGGCGAGCCTGATCTGCTCGATGCCCGTCACGCCGCCGAGCTGGCCGGCGGCGACCGTGCCGGCCGTGGTCAGCACCAGCATGTCGATCGCCCCGGCCCGGCCGTCGATCCGGTCGGCGGCGCTGAGCTCGGCGACGGCGACGCTGAAATAGTCCGAGCCGGCGCCGCCCGTGACGCTGTCGTCGCCGCCGCCGAGCGTGATGTCGAGACGCACGGCGGTGCTGACCGTGGCGCCGTTGACGATGTCGTTGCCGCTGCCGCAGGTGACCTTGAAGAGGCCGTTGTTCGCCGAGGCGGCCATGGCGTTGGCGAGGGTGACGTCGTTGCCGCCGTCGGCGAGCTTGAGCTGCTCGATGCCGGTGACGCGGGCGAAGGCGGAGCCGGCGATGCTGCCGGCGGTGCTGAGGACGAGGGTGTCGAGGGCGCCGGCGCCGCCGCTGATCGTGTCGTTCGAGGCGAGGTCGCCGATGGCGACGCGGAAGAAGTCGGAGCCGGCGCCGCCGCTGACATTGTCGCGCCCGCCGCCGATCGTGACGTCGAGGCGGAAGGCGCCGGTGACGGCGCTGCCGTCGATCGCGTCGTTGCCGCTGCCGCCGATCACCCGCAGCAGGCCGCCATTGGCCGAGGCGGCGAGGGCGGCCGGCAGGGTCAGGCGGTTGACGCCGTCGGCGAGGCGGATCTGCTCGATGCCGCCGACGCCGGAAAGCGCCGTGGCCGCAATCGTCCCGGCGGTGGTGAAGGCGAGCGTGTCGATGGCGGCGCCGCTGCCGCCGTTGACGCTGTCGGCTGCGGTCAGGTCCGCGACGGCGAAGCTGAAGACGTCGGCAGCGGTGCCGCCGATGAAGCTGTCCGTCTGACCGGCGCGGCCGGTAAAGCTGGCCACCCGAGCCCCCGCATCCCCTGCACCGACGCTAGTTTGCGCCCCGCAAATCTGTCAACCACGACGGGCAGCAGGCGGGGCTGCGAAGGCGGGTGAAGGCGGGTTAAGAACCAACGTGGGAGGCAGGCAGGACAGCATGGGGCGCTCGCCCGGATCGACGCGTGAAAGCAGGGGCCGGGCCGGATGGCGCTGAAGCGTCTCCGCGGGACGCTGGGGCGTCTTGTCGGGCGCGGCGCGGAGGGTGCGCCGGCCGCCGCCCGCGACCGCGCCGCGCGCGATTTCGCCGCCACGGTGCTGGCCATCGGCCGCAGCCCGCTCTTCGATGCGGACTGGTATGCGAAGGTCTATCCGGATGTCGCTGCCGGCGGCACGAGCCCGGCGTGGCACTTCGCGGAGCATGGCTGGCGCGAGGGGCGCGACCCGGGGCCCGGTTTCAGCACGCGCGGCTATCTCGCCAAATACCCGGAAGCCGCGGCCGGCCCGCTCAATCCGCTGCTGCACTTCGAAAGCGTCGGCCGGGCGCTGGGCTGGACCCCGCCGCCCTCGCGGGCGTCGGCACCGCCGGTCGCGCGGCCGGAGGACCTCGCCCTGATCCGCGAAAGTCCCTTCTTCGATGCCGCCTGGTATCACCAGGCCTACCCGGACACGGTGGCTTCGGACCCCGCGCTGCACTTCCTCCTGCAAGGCCATCGCGAGAAGCGAAATCCCGGCCCGGGCTTCCGCACGCGCGAATATCTGCTGGCCAATCCCGACGTCGCGGAGAGCGGGGTCAACCCGCTGCTGCATTATCTGCGCGAAGGACGGGCTGAAGGCCGGCGCCTCCGCTATCTCCAGGTCATGCAGCGCGTGGCCGGCAAGGGCGTGTGCCTCGCCACAGGCGAGGCGATCTATCCCGACGAGTCCGCCGCCGGCATCGACGAAGCCGACCCGGGGCCGCCGTCGCGGCCACCGTCGCGGAGCCTGTTCCTGGGGTTCGAGCCGCCCGCCATCGAAGGGATGATGCGGCGGCGCTCGGTGGTCGACCCCGGCATCGACCCTGAGGTCGCCGAATACCGGGATGTCTGGCTGCTGCCCGCCTTTCACGCGCTCTACGACGCGAACGGCGAGCGGATCGACGCGTCGCTGCGCGATACGCTCATCGCCGGCCCCGCGTCCGACCGACCGCTCGCCGAGACCAAGGCGCGGCTGTCGCGGCTGAGCCCGGACCGCATCGTTCCGCCCGACGCGCACGACATTGTCGAAGCGCCGCACCTCTACGGCGGCCAGTGCATTCCGCATTACGGCCATTTCCTGACCAACGCGATGGCGCGCTTCTGGGCGCTGGAGCGCTTTGGCGACCTGCCGATGGTATTTCCGGCGACGCAGCCGGACGCCTATCGCGCCCCCTATGCGCGCGTGGTGCTGAAGGCGCTGGGCGTCCTGCCGCGCCTCGTCAAAATCGCGCGCCCGACACTGTTCCGGCGGATGGTCATCCCGAGCCCGAGCCTGGAGAGCGGCCAGCGCATCTATCGCTGCTTCGATGCGCCGCACCTCAGGGTCGCGGAACAGGCGCTGGCCCGCCGCGAGCCGCGCTTCGAGGGCAAGAAGATCTATCTCAGCCGCGCCGCGCTGGGCGACGCGTCGAGCCGGCGCGTGTTGCAGGAGCGGCAGGTCGAAACCTGGCTCACCGGACGCGGCTTCGTCTCGATCGCGCCCGAGACGCTGCACCTCGCCGACCAGATCGACCTCTTCAACAGCGCCGAGACGATCGCCGGCATGATCGGTTCGGCATTCCACACCGCCGCCTTTGCCCGGCCCGCACACCGCAGCCGCCTCATCGCGCTGGGCTGGCAGCGCATGAACGGCCGCTATCTGCTGATCGACGAGCTGAAGGGCCACACCGCCTTCTACGTGAACTGCTGCCGGGTCGAGACTTACACCGACAAGGGCCGCATCGGCGAAGTCTCGCTCGACGTGGACACCGCGATAGCCGGCCTGGAACTGGCGCTGCGCGACTGAGACGAGGCATGAAGGGCTGCCGATGCGACGGATCGCGCATGCAGACCCCAGGCCGATCCGGGCTATGATGGGCGGGACGCGAGGAGATTGGCATGGCGACATTGGACGCATCGCAGGCGGTTAACGGGTTTTCGGGCGACGTCGGCTACAGCACCACCCAGGCGAACACCCCGACCGACTTCAACTGGCGCACGCTCGACGTCAGCCCCGAAGTGGGCGACACGATCGTCGCCAGCGGCACCGGCTTCACCTATGCGGGCCTGCTCCCGACCGGCGGAACCGCGACCCAGGTGATCGACTTCGGCACCGACGGCGTCGCCGACTGGACGCTCACCGGCATCAGCGCCGCGCTGACCGACCTCATCAATGCGTCCGACTACAACGACAGCAGCGTCGGCTTCTGGGAAGCGACGCTGGCCGGCAACGATACGATCATCGCGCCGCTGCTGAAGGGCGGGCAGCTCTTCGGCGACTTCACCAGCGTCGTCGTCGAACCCGGCAGCTTCGGCGACATCAGCCGGACGGGCGGCAACGATACCTTCACCGCCAGTTCGCAGGCCAGCGCCGGCCTCCTCGGCACGCGCGGCAGCGTCGCCGGCAATGCCCTGGTCGGCGATGCGCTCTATGCCCAGGGCGAGGTGGCTACGATCAACGGCTTTCCCGTGGCGATCGGCGCCACGGTGATCGGCGGCAACGACACCTTCAACGTCTCCGGCCGGGCCTTCTTCGAGGTCGTCGGCGACGTGCAGTGGGCGGGGCCGGTCTCGTTCATCGCCGGCGGCGACGACGTGGTCAACAGCAGTTACGACAACATGACGATCTTCACCTTCGGCGGCGGCTTCTATGCCGGCGACGTGGAGCTGAACCAGGGCACGGTCGACGGCGGCAACGACACGATCCGCGGCTCGAACTTCCCCTTCGTGAACGAAATCCTCGCCGGCGACGTCCACACCAATGCCGCCGAGGGATTCCTGACCGGCGGCGACGACGCCCTGTTCGGCCGCGCCGGCCAGGACCTGCTGAGCGGCGATGTCTACCGCATGAAAGGCGGCGCCGTGACCGGCGGGGCCGACGTCATCCAGGGCGGCGAGGACAGCGACATCATCGCCGGCGACCTGCTCGTGATGGCCGATCCGTCGACGCCGGTGCAGATCAATTTCACCGGCGGGGCCGACCGGCTGTTCGGGGACAACGGCAATGACTGGATCGCCGGCGACATCTGGGACGCGACCGGCATCGCGGCGGGCAGCACCGTCAAGGGCGGCAACGACACGCTGTCGGGCGGGGCCGGCGACGATACGCTGCTGGGCGACTTCGGCGGGTCAGCCGGGCTTGCGGCGCAGGGCGGCGACGATGTCCTGGACGGCGGCGCGGGGGCCGACCGGCTGGAGGGCGGCGCCGGGAACGACACCTATATCAACCCGACCGGCGACACGATCGTCGAAGCCTTCCAGCCCGGCATCGACACGGTGAAGAGTGACGTTTCGTTCTCGCTCGCCGCGATCGCCAATGTCGAGCGGCTGGTGCTGACCGGCACGGCCGCGATCAACGGCAACGGCAACGGGCTCGACAATCTCATCACCGGCAACGGCGCCGCGAACACGCTGCGCGGCCTCGCCGGGAACGACACGCTGGCCGGCGGGGCAGGGGCGGACCGGCTGGAGGGCAGCATCGGCGACGACACCTATGTCGATCCGGCCGGCGACACGATCGTCGAGCTGGCGCACCAGGGCATCGACACGGTGCAGACGGCGGCGAATTTCTCGCTGGCCGCCATCGCGGAGGTCGAACGGCTGGTGCTGACCGGAAGCGCCGACGTCAACGGCACCGGCAATGCGCTCGCCAACGCGATCACCGGAAATGCCGGCGCCAATGCGCTCAACGGAGCGGCCGGCAACGACACGCTGACCGGCGGGGGCGGCAACGATACGCTGACGGGCGGCGGCAACGACGATTTGCTGAACGGCGGCGCGGGGGCGGATCTTTTCCGCTTCTCCGCGGCGTCGAGCGGCACCGATACGATCCAGGGCTTCAGCAAGACCGCCGACCATTTCGACCTCGGCGGCGCCGTGTTCACGGCGGTGAGCGACATCACGGGCGATTCGGTGCTGACCTATTCGGGCGGCACGATCATCGTCCAGGCTGTCGCCGGGCTCACCCTGGCGCAGTGGAACGACCTGATCATACCTTGAGGACGGCATGAATCCCTATAGCGAGCGGCCCTGGGTGAAGCTCTACACGCCGGGGCAGCCGGCCGATCTCACCCCCGGCTTCGGCGATGCGCTGGCGATCTTCCGGGCGGCGGCCGGGCGCGCGGCGGAAAAGCCCGCGGTGCAGTATTTCGACGCGACGCTGAGCTATGGCGACGTCGATCGCGACAGCGATGCGCTGGCGGCGGCGCTGGGCCGGCGCGGCTTCCGGGCGGGCGACCGGCTGGCGATCTATCTCCAGAACGTGCCCGATTTCGTCATCGCCATGCTGGCGGCGTGGAAGGCGGGCGGCATCGCGGTGCCGGTCAATCCGATGAACCGCGAGCGCGAGCTCGGCATCCTGCTGGCCGATGCGAGACCGGCGGCGCTGGTCTGCCACGATACCCTGCACCGCGACGTCGTCGCCAATCTGGACGAGGCGGGGCGCGCGCTGGTGCCGGAAACGGTGATCGTTACCTCGCCCGCCGACTGGCAGCGCCGTAACGACCCGCGTTTGTTCCGCGACGTGCAGCCGGTCGATCGTCCGGGTACGGAGCGGATGCAGGCGCTGCTGGCGCGCCATCGCGGCGAGGCGCCGGTGCAGGCCGCGGCGCCGAAGAGCGGCGACACGGCGTTCCTCGTCTACACCTCGGGCACGACCGGCCTGCCGAAGGGGGCTATGAACACGCACGGCAATCTCGCCTTCAACGCGCAGATCTATCGCGACTGGTGCGGCCTGACGGAGGGCGTCGGCGTGCTGGGCGTCGCGCCGCTGTTCCACATCACGGGGCTCGTCGGACATATCCTCGCGGCCTTCATCACGGCGAGCCCGCTGGCGCTCGCCTTCCGCTTCGACCCGGGCGTGATGCTGGATGCGGCGCAGGAGCGGCGGCCGGGCTTCACCGTGGCGGCGATCACCGCCCTCATGGCGATGATGAACCATCCCGACGCGACGGCGGGGCATCTGGAGAGCCTGAAGACGATCTATTCGGGCGGGGCGCCGATCCCGCCGGCGGTGGTCGAGCAGTTCCGCGCCAAGTTCGGGCATTATATCCACAATATCTACGGCCTGACCGAGACGAGCTCGCCGACCCACGCGACGCCGCTGGGCCGCGAGGCGCCGGTCGATCCGAACTCCGGCGCGCTGTCGGTCGGCGTGCCGATCTCCGGCGCTGAGGTGTGGATCGCCGCCGAGGACGGCAGCGCCGCGCCGGTGGGCGAGGCGGGCGAGATCGTGAGCTCGGGGCCGATGGTGGTGCCGGGCTACTGGAACAAGCCGGCCGAGACGGCGGCGTCGATGAAGCCGGACGGCTTCCGCACCGGCGACGTCGCCTTCATGGACGAGGCCGGCTGGTTCTACCTGACCGACCGCAAGAAGGACATGATCAACGCCGCCGGCTACAAGGTGTGGCCGCGCGAGGTGGAGGACGTGCTCTACACCCACCCGGCGGTGCGCGAGGCGGCGGTGGTGGGCGTCAGGGACGACTATCGCGGCGAGACGGTGAAGGCGGCGGTGAGCCTGAAGGCCGGCGCGAAGCTGGAGCCGGCCGACCTGATCGCCTGGTGCAAGCCGCGCATGGCGGCCTACAAATATCCCCGCCAGGTCGTGATCCTGCCCGAACTGCCCAAGACGCCCACGGGCAAGATACTGCGCCGCGAGCTGCGCGACGGCTGACAGCCGCAGGTAGGGTCAAGTTCCATTTTTAGGGAACTTGAAACCCAATTTTTACGCGTCCTGAGGCACGTTCGCCGGGTATTGCCATTCCCGGACGACCTGTATGACACCTCGGTCCAACCTCCTCGAATTGCTGGAGCTGGCGGGCGAGCGATCCAGCGACCGCCGCCGCGAATTGCTGCGGCGCCTGACCGACGCCTTCGTCGAGGCGCCGCAGGATTTCGACTCCCGGCAGACCGGACAGATCAGCGACATCCTCTCCACCCTCGCCCGCGAGATGGACGTCGAGGTGCGACGCTCCCTCGCGACCCGCATCGCGGCGCTGCCCGAAGCGCCGCGCGGCCTGCTGCTGGAGCTGGCGAATGACGAGATCACGGTGGCCCGGCCGATCCTGACCGACAGCCTGGTGCTGACCGAGCCCGACCTCGTGGCGCGGGCCAAGCTGGTGGGCCAGGAGCATCTGGAGGCGATCGCCCGGCGCGGCCGCATCACGACGCCGGTGACCGACCAACTGGCGGTGCGGGGCGGCGACGGCGTGCTGCTGGAGCTGATCAACAACCCCGGAGCCGAGCTGACGCGCGGCACGCTGGAGATCATGATCGCCCGGGCCGGCCAGAACGAGGCGCTGCGCGAGCCGCTGGTGGTGCGCGAGGCGGTGCCGCCCGACCTGCTGAGCGGGCTGTTCTTCGTCGTCTCCGCCTCGCTGAAGCGGGCGATCGTGCAGCGCGCCGCCGACCTTCCGCCCGAGCTGGTGGAAGAGGCGATCCGCGAGAGCGAGCGCCGCCTGCGCCGCCGCATGCCGGCGAACGAGCCCGGCGAGCCGGCGATCCGTTCGCCGGCCGGGCCGATCACCGAGGCGCAGCTCGTGAAGCTGTCGCGCGAGAAGGACGGCGAGGCGACCGCCGCCATGCTGGCCGCGCTGGCGGCGCTGCCGCCCGGGACGGCGAAACACCTGCTGGAAGATCGCGACGCGGTGGGGCTGGCGGTGGTCTGCCGCGCCTGCCGCTTCGAGCGCACGACCTTCGCCGCGCTGGCGCTGGGCTCGAACGCGACGACGCGCAGCCCCGCCGAGATGAACGAGCTGATCGCGCTCTACGACCGCATCCCGGCGACCGCGGCGCAGCGCGTCGTGCGCTTCTGGCGCATCCGCCAGGCCGGCAGCGACCTCGCCGCCTGAGACGCGTCAGGCGGCGAGGTCGCGTGGCGGGGGCGATGCACGCAGTTCGATAGAAGCGGCTGGCCCTGCAACTCCCCTTAACCGCTTCGTCGGGGACATGTAGAAGGACAACCTGAAGGCTGCCTCTCCCATCCGTGAAGGAGACTCGCATGGCAACGGTCAACGGTACGTCCGGCAACGATTTCATCCACGAACCCGGCGACGGCCATTCCGTCCACGACGTACCCAGCATGCACACATACGTGGAGCACGCAGGGGCAACGCCCGGTCCCGACCGGATCAACGGCCTCAACGGCAACGACCTCATCTATGGCGGCGCGCAGGACTCCGTCGATGGCGGCAGTGGCAACGACATTCTTGTCGGGAGCGGCGGAACGCGGCTGGCCGGCGGTCAGGGCAACGACACCTATTACTACACGCCGGGCGACACGATCGTGGAGTTCGCCAACGAGGGCATCGATACGATCAAAAGCCCCGTCAGCTTCTCGATCGCGGCGATGGAGAACATCGAGCGTCTGATCCTGCTGCCTGAAGCGGGAAATGCAACCGCCACCGGCAACGCCAGCAACAACCTCATTATGGGAAACGGCGGCAACAATGTCATTCGGGGCATGGGAGGGCACGACCTTCTTCAGGGCGGTCCCGGCGACGACACGTATGTGAACCCGCTCGGCAGTAGCATCAATGACTCTTCCGGCTACGATACGATTCGAAGCGATCAAACGTATTCTATTGCGGCGTCTTCTGCGGTGGAACGCCTGATCCTGACGGGCTCAACCGATATCAACGGAGCAGGTGCCGATCTGAACGAGACGATAATCGGTCAAAGAGGTGCTAATATCCTTATAG
>JADZAI010000099.1 GCA_020852655.1 Alphaproteobacteria bacterium | reverse complement strand
GTATAAATGGGACCCGGTCGAAGGCGTCCGCCTCGTCGAGAAGCACAAGCTCTCCGGCGTCTCCGGCGTGCCCATCGTCGTGCGGCAGTTGCTCGAGACCGCGCGGCTCTCCGGCGCCGACGTCAGCTCGGTGCTCGGCGTTTCGTCCGGCGGCGCCTCGGTCCCGCCCGATCTCATCCGCCAGATCGAGAAGCAGTTCGAGGGCAAGACCTCGCCCGCCAACGGCTACGGCCTCACCGAAACGACCAGCGCCATCATCACCAACAGCGGCGCCGACTATTTCGCCAGCCCCGACAGCATCGGCCGTCCGGTCCCGACCTGCGATGCCGTGATCGTCGACGACAACGGCAACCATCTCGGCGACAACCAGATCGGCGAACTCTGGGTGCGCGGCCCGAACATCATCCCCGGCTACTGGAAGAATCCGAGCGCGACCGAAGCGGCGTTCGGCGGCGGCTGGTTCCGCACCGGCGATCTCGGCTACCGCGATTCCAGCGGTCTCCACTATGTCGTCGACCGCAAGAAGGACGTCATCATCCGCGGCGGCGAGAATGTCTATTGCGCCGAGGTGGAAGCCGCGATCCTCGAGCACCCGATGGTGAAGGATGTCGCGGTCGTCGGCCTGCCCGACCCCGAATACGGCGAGCAGGTCGCCGCCGTGATCCAGGTCGCCGACCAGGCACAGGCCGCATCGCTCCCTGACGAGCTCCGCGCGCTGCTCGCGGTCAAGCTCGCCAGGTTCAAGATTCCCTCCTCCTACAAGCTGACGGAGGGCGAGCTGCCGCGCACCGCGACCGGCAAGGTCCTCAAGCGCGAGCTGCGTGAGATGTTCGCCAGCCAGGCAGCGTGACGATGAGCCAGGCAACGGCCGGACTGCCCGTCAGTGAGATCGCCCCCACCCACCGCTTCGACGTCGCGGGCCTCGACGCCTATCTGAAGGCGCGCGCCGAGGATTTCGGCGACGGGCTGGAGGTGCACCAGTTCCAGGGCGGTGCCTCGAACCCGACCTTCCTGCTCGTGACGAAGGCGAAGGACGGCAGCTTCAAGCGCTACGTCATGCGCAAGAAGCCGCCCGGCGTTCTGCTTCCCAGCGCCCATCAGGTCGATCGTGAGTATGCCGCGATGAAGGCGCTCGGCCCGACCGATGTGCCGGTCCCGAATGCGCGCCTGCTCTGCATGGATGACTCCGTCATCGGCACGGCCTTCTACGTGATGGACTACGTGCCTGGCCGCATCCTCATGGATGCCTCGCTGCCCGGCGTGACGCCCCAGCATCGCGCCGCCGTCTATGCCGACTTCGTCGCGACGCTCGCCAAGCTTCACCAGGTCGATTTCAGGGCCGCCGGCCTCGGCGACTGGGCGCGTCCGGGCGACTTCATCGACCGCCAGCTCGGCCGCTTCACCAAGCAGTATCGCGCGGCCGAGACCGAGCGCATCCCGGCGATGGAGGAACTCATCAAGGCGCTCCCCGAAGCCGTTCCCGGCGACCGGCGCGAGGCCATCGTCCACGGCGATTTCAAGCTCGGCAACACGATCTTCCACCCGACCGAGCCGAAGCTGATGGCGGTGCTGGACTGGGAGCTCGCAACCGTCGGCGACCCGCTCGCCGATCTCGCCTTCAGCGCCTTCCCCTGGCACCGCAACGCCAGCGGCAAGGCCGTGCTGGAGGGCATGGGGCCGGACACCGGCATTCCGTCGGAGCGGGACTATATCCGCGCCTATTGCCGCCAGACCGGCCGCGACGGGATCAGGGGCTGGAATTTCTATCTCGCCTTCGGGATGTTCCGCCTCGCCTCGATCATGCAGGGGGTCTACCAGCGCGTCCTCAGCGGTCAGGTGGCGAGCAATTTCGCCGCGGTGAACCAGGCCCCCGGCATGGCCGCACAGGCCGTCGCCATGCTGAACGACACCGGCCTGGCGGAGGTTTCTTAGAGCGGCTCCACGTCCGGCCGAGTCGTTTTCTCTCGTTGTCATATGGTCCGCGCAGGCGGACCATGACACTAAGGAGAGCTTAGGCTGAGGAGCACCCTGTTACTCGGCCGTGCGCTTATACGCCTTGGCCAGCATCTTCTGATACGCGCTGACCTTCTTCGCCAGACGCTCGCGGCCGCTTGCGGTCGCGGCGCCCTGGAGCTTCAGCGCATAGCCGAGACCTGCGGCCGCGACCATGTCTTCGCTCTCGATGCCGCCCATCACCCAGGCCAGCATCACGCCGTTGAAGGTGTAGGACATGTTGCGTTCGAACATGTCGGCCCGGATGTCCGCCTCCAGGAACCCGTCCTTCTGCGCATCCTCGATCAGGCTCTGCCAGAAGGCCCGGTTCTGGGCCCGGCTCTGCGGCGTGGAAATCTCGCTGTCTTCCTTGCCGCTTGTGTCCAGCAGCGCCTTCCACAGCGTGCGGTAGAAGTCCGGGTCCTTGACATAGTAATCCATCGCCAGGCTCAGCGCCTGGAAGATGCGCTCGATCGAGTTGACCGGATGCAGCGCCCCGAAACGCTCGGTGAAATCGCGCACATCCTCCAGCACCGCCAGCACCACGGCGCGCTTGGAGCCGAAGAGATTATAGGGCGTCGCCAGGCTCACCTGCGCCCGCTTGGCGATCGTGCGCATCGACAGGTTGGTGTCGCCGGTCTCGCGGATCAGGTTACGCGCAGCGCCGATGATGCGCAGGCGGCGTTCGGCCTTTGCCTGCTCCCGTCGTCCTATTCCAACCGACACCAGCCCAATCCCTTCGCGAGCCCCCGGCCGGCGCCCAGCTTCATGCCGCGTTCGCAAGCCCCGCTTTACGTAAGCGTAGTACTTATAACCCGGTCGCCTTTCGGGCAACGGGCGAATGCCGCCCGCTGCCCCTGGAGGCGCCCCAATCGGCGGCTCAGATGCCGATCTCGCGGTCGTTCAGGCCGCTGGCTCGCGCTGCCTGGTAATCCGCTTCCATCTTGTCGAACTCCTTCCGCTTCGGCCCGAGATAGCCGAACAGGAAGGCGCCGACCTTGCGCATCTGGATCTCTTCCGAGCCTTCCGTGATGCGGTAGCGGCGGTGGTGGCGGTAGATGTGCTCGAACGGCTTGTGGCGCGAATAGCCCATGCCGCCGTGGGTCTGCATCGCGCGGTCGGCCGCCTCGCAGCACAGGCGATTGCCCCAGTAGTTGCACATCGAGACCTTGTCCGAGATCTGACGCTCGATTTCCTTGTGCGGCATGTGGTCCATGTCCCACGCGGTCTTGCGGATCAGCAGGCGCAGCGCCTCGGCCTGGGTCGCGAACTCGATCAGCGGCCACTGGATCGCCTGGTTGCGCGCCAGCGCCTGGCCGAACGGCTTGCGCAGCCGGGCATACTTGACGCTCTCGTTGATGCAGTAGACCGCGGCGCCCAGCGAGGAGGCCGCCTGGCGGATGCGGTTCTGGTGCACGAAGCTCTGGCCGATCGCGAGGCCGTTGCCGATCTCGCCCCAATAGCTGTCTTCCGGAATCCACACGTCCTTGATCGACACCCGCGGGTGGTCGGTCGGCATGTTGAAGGTCCACATATATTCTTCGATCTTCACGCCGGGCGCATCCGCCGGGACGATGAAGCAGGTGATGCCCTTCGCGTCGCCGTCCTTACCTTCGGTGCGGGCGAAGGTCATGATGTAGTTCGCGTGGTGCATGCCACTCGTCCACATCTTCTCGCCGTTCACGCGCCAGCCCTTGCGGTTGTCACGGATTTCCGGAACCGCGCGCGTCTCCATGTGCGTCGCGTCCGACCCGTGGTTCGGCTCGGTCAGGCCGAACGCGGTGCGCAGGCGGCCGTTCATGATGTCGTCGCTGTAGCGCGCGAACTGCTCCTTCGTCGCGAACTCCTTGAACATCACGATGAACGGATTGTTGCCGACGATCGAATGCTCGGTCTGGAGGTCGTTGAAGAGCCCGAGCCCCTTCGCGGCCAGATGCTCGCGGATCACCGCCATCCAGAAATTCGAGCCGCCCTTGCCGCCGTATTCCGTCGGCCACGCGAAGCGCAGATGGCCGGCCTCGTCGGCCTTCTGGCGCGCCTCGCCCAGCAGCGCTTCCCAATCGGCGCGCGGCAGGCCGCCATTGTCCCAGTCGGTGCGCGCATGCTCGCGGCGGTGGTCGAAGAACCGGATGTTATCGTCGCGGTTCTGGATCGGCATGATCTCCTTCTCGATGAAGCGATCCAGCTCGTCGAGATAGTCTTGCAGCTCCTTGGGGATATCGAACATGGGTAGTCTCTCCGGTTATGAATTCTTGGCCTGGAAGGTCTTTAGCGCGCGCCGGTAGGGTGCGTATTGCGGCTGATCAACCGACACCTTCTCGATGGTCGTGGCCCAGAGGTGATCGGTAAGCCCAGGCGTATCGAGCGTCATCGCGCCCTGCTCGATGCGTGTGCAGAGCTCGCGGTTCAGCTCTTCCAGCGTGCCGGTGGTCTTCAGCAGCGCCGTCAGCCGCGCCATCTCCGCCGCATCGTAGCCCGCGGCGTTCTCCAGGTGCCGGCGCACGATGTCGCAGGCATTGGCGCTGACCCGCGTCAGGAAGGCCGAGCGGCCCGAAAGTTCGGGCATCAGTTCGTCGCGCAGATAGGTGATGACCGCGTCCAGCAGTTCAATCGGCGTCGGTTCGTCCTGCATTGTCAGCCCCGCGGCGCCAGAAGGTGGAGGAGGTCGATCTCGTTCTCGGAGGCGCGCCGGGCGATCATGGCGCGCTCGATCGTGCGGTCGACGCCGCTGCGGAACGACAGGAACATCGCCCCGCACGAGACGCCCCAGCTCAGCGAGCCGAGCACTTCCCACCATTTCAGGTGCTCCATGTCGACCTTGCCGCCGCCGCCCGCTTCATAGCCGGCGACGAGCTGCTCGCGCGTGCCGAAGCCGCCGGCCGGGCCTTCGCCGCTGAAGCGCCAGGGCGCGATGCAGATCCAGCCGAGATCCTCGATCGGATCGCCCAGATGCGCCAGTTCCCAGTCGAGCACGGCGCGCAGGCCCTCGGGGCCGATGATGAGATTGCCGTTCCGGAAGTCGCCATGCACCAGCTTCGGCGGCACCGGCGCCTTGGGCAGCCGCGTCCGCAGCCATTCGAAGGCGAGCGCAAAGACCGGCCGCGGCGTCCCCGCCATCTTGTAGTTCTGGTGCAGTTCGTTCAGCCGCTCCTCGGCCGTCGCGGTGCGCAGCGGCGGCAGGCTCGACAGCGGCAGGTGGTGGATCTTCGCCATCACCTCGCCGCAGCGATGGGCCAGCGTCTTGCGGGCTTCGGCGAAGATGTCGTCGCGCACGATCTTGCGGCCCAGCGTCTCGCCCTCCAGGAACGCGACGACGAAGCCGCGCCCGACGCCATCGCCCGGCTCCAGCACATGGACTACCTCGGGTTCCGGGACGCCGGCGGCGCGCGCGAGGCCGATCAGCGCCGCTTCCTTCTCCAGGCCTACGGCCCGGTCATGCACGCGGTCGCCGCCCGGCGCCCGGCGCAGGATCAGCTTGCGCGTGAAGCCCCTGCCGACGGCTTCGAACGACCAGGTCTCCTGGCTCGCCCCGCCCGACAGGCGGCGCAGATGCGCGATGCCGGTCGCGCCCGGTACGGCGCGTTTGATGGTGGCCTCGAGATGCGTGGAAAAATCGTCGCGCACGACGGTGACTTGCTCATTCATGGACTTGGGCGCTGTCCCCACACCTATTTTCGCCCATGGTCCCCGATGGCCGCGCCAATTACAAGGCAGCTAGAACGCGTTACGTTTTCGTCAGGCACCGGGCGCGCGACTCAGCCACAAGGCACCGATGGGAACTGGAGCTACGAGTTAGACGCTCAAAAGTGGGGCAGGGCGCAGGCTTCGGCATATTCACGGCGCAGGCGCGCGACCAGTTCGGCCACCGTCGGGATATCGTCGATCAGGTCGATCCCCTGCCCGCCGCTCCAGATAGTCTTCCAGGGCTGCGCCGTTTCCGGCAGGTGGTCGTGGCGCATGCCGCGGCCCAGCGGCTCAGGCAGATGGTCGGGATCGAGCCCGGCGGCGATGATCGACGGCCGCAGCCAGTTCGCGTGCACGCCGGCGACCTTCTCGGTGTACATGAGGTCGGACGAGGTCGCGGAGACCAGCATCTCCTTGTAGGCCTGCGGGGCATCCGATTCCTGTGTCGCGATGAAGCGCGTGCCGAGATAGGCGAGATCGGCGCCCAGGATTTCCGCCGCCCGGATCGTCGCGCCGTCGCTCACCGCGCCCGCCATGATGATCGTGCCGTCATAGACGCTGCGCACCTTCCGGATGAAGGAAAGATGGCTCAGCGTCCCCGAATGCCCGCCGCCGCCCGCGCCGATGCAGGTGAGGCCGTCGGCCCCCGCCGCGATCGCCTTCTCCGCGAACCGCATGGAGGTGACGTCGTGATAGACCTTCATGCCGGCATCATGGGCGCGCGCGATCAGCGCCGTCGGGTCGCCCCCGACGGTGATCAGGATCTCGGCGCCGTACTTCGCGAAGACCGCGAAATGCGCCTTCAGCTCGTCCTCGGCGAAGCGCGTCGGCAGGTTGACGGCGATCGGACCGGTTTTGGCGCCGGTCGCGTCGCGATGCGCGGCGATGCCGTCGCTGATCTGCTTCATCCAGTCTTCGAAGATTTCGAACGAGCGCGCGTTCTGGCGCGGCAGGCCGCCGACGATGCCGGCCTTGCAGGCCTCGCGCACCAGCGCCGGGCCGGTGACGAGGAACATCGGCGCGCAGATCGCCGGCAGCGTCAGCGCGGCGCGGAGTTTCGGGTCGAGCGTCATGGCGGGCGCAGCCTTATTTCCTATGTCGTGGGCGAACGGTCTTGAGCGGACCGGCTCCGCGCGCGAGCCTTGCCAGAAGTAGCCGCCCACCGTCCAGCCCGCCCCGCGGCTTCCGCTCGGGAAGCCGCTGAAGGGATGCGTGGAAAATTCGCACGGACGCCGCCGCACCCGTAAGTCCCGGGACGGCAAGGCCCTTGTCGGATGACGATAGGGGAAGGCGGCCCGTCATCTGCCGCTACGGCCATTTTTCGCGGTTTCCAAATGCCGCGCAGATGCGGCATTAACGCCCCGGAACGCCCAAACGCAGGACACGCCTGATGAAGACCCGCGCCGCCGTCGCTTTCGAAGCCAAGAAGCCCCTGGAAATCGTGGAGGTCGACCTCGAAGGCCCCAAGGCCGGCGAAGTCCTCGTGGAGATCAAGGCTACCGGCATCTGCCACACCGATGCCTACACCCTCGACGGCCTCGACAGCGAAGGCATCTTCCCCTCGATTCTCGGCCACGAGGGCGCCGGCATCGTGCGCGAGGTGGGGCCGGGCGTCGGCTCGGTGAAGCCGGGCGATCACGTCATCCCGCTCTACACGCCCGAATGCCGCCAGTGCAAAAGCTGCCTGTCGCGCAAGACCAATCTCTGCACCGCGATCCGCGCCACGCAGGGCAAGGGCCAGATGCCCGACGGCACCTCGCGCTTCTCCTACAAGGGCCAGGCGATCGCCCATTATATGGGCTGCTCGACCTTCTCGAACTTCACCGTCCTGCCTGAGATCGCGGTCGCCAAGATCCGCAGCGACGCACCCTTCGACAAGGCCTGCTATATCGGCTGCGGCGTCACCACCGGCGTCGGCGCCGTCGTCAACACGGCCGATGTCGAGCCGGGCGCCAACTGCGTCGTCTTCGGCCTCGGCGGCATCGGCCTCAACGTCATCCAGGGCCTGAAGCTGGTCGGCGCCGGCATGATCGTCGGCGTCGACATCAACCCCGCCCGCGAGGCATGGGGCCGGAAGTTCGGCATGACCCACTTCGTCAACCCGAAGACGATCCCGGGCGACATCGTCCCGCATCTCGTCGAACTCACCGGCGGCGGCGCCGACTACACCTTCGACTGCACCGGCAACACCACCGTCATGCGCCAGGCGCTCGAGGCCTGCCACCGCGGCTGGGGCCAGTCGATCATCATCGGCGTCGCCGAAGCCGGCAAGGAAATCGCCACCCGCCCGTTCCAGCTCGTCACGGGGCGCGTCTGGAAGGGCACGGCCTTCGGCGGCGCCCGCGGCCGCACCGACGTGCCGAAGATCGTCGACTGGTACATGGACGGGAAGATCGAAATCGACCCGATGATCACCCACACCATGAAGCTCGAAGACATCAACAAGGCCTTCGACCTGATGCACGCCGGCGAAAGCATCCGCAGCGTCGTCGTTTTCTGACGTCAGGGCAAAGCACGGCGGGCGCGCCTTGATTGCGTCGCCGCCGGTCCCATGTGAGGAGGGCAACCGCAGAAGGAACCCTCCCGGGATGAAATGTCCTGTCGACGGCGAAACCCTGACGATGGCCGATCGCGCCAGCGTCGAGATCGACTATTGCCCCAAATGCCGGGGCGTCTGGCTGGATCGCGGCGAGCTCGACAAGATTCTCGAGCGGGCCGGCCGCGAAGGCCGGGACCGCGACGATGACGACGATCGCCGTCGCAGCTTTAGCCGCCCGGAACCGTCCCGTGACCGAAAGGACTATGACTCCGCCGACCGCCGCCCTTACAAGAAGCGCGAAAGCTGGTGGAGCGACATCTTTGACTTCTGAGCCCGCATGACCATCGCACACGGCATCGTGGATGCCATCGGCAACACGCCGCTCATCGAGCTGAAGCGCGCCAGCGCGGCCACCGGCTGCCGCATTCTCGGCAAGGCCGAGTTCATGAATCCCGGCCAGTCCGTGAAAGACCGCGCCGCGCTCTTCATCATCCAGGACGCGGTGAAGAAGGGCCGGCTGAAGCCCGGCGGCGTCATCGTCGAGGGCACCGCGGGGAATACCGGCATCGGCCTTGCGCTGGTCGGCAATGCGCTCGGCTTCCGGACGGTCATCGTGATCCCCGAGACGCAGAGCCAGGAGAAGAAGGACATGCTGCGTCTCGCCGGGGCGGAGCTCGTCGAGGTCCCGGCCGTCCCCTACGCTAACCCCAACAACTACGTGAAGGTCTCCGGCCGCATCGCCGAGGCGCTGGCGAAGACGGAAGCCAACGGCGCGGTCTGGGCGAACCAGTTCGACAATGTCGCGAACCGCCAGGCCCATGTTGAAACCACCGGGCCGGAGATATGGGCGCAGACCGGCGGCAAGGTCGATGGCTTTGTCTCTGCCGTTGGCACCGGCGGCACGCTCGCCGGCACCGCCATCGCGCTCCGCGCCAAAAGCCCCGGCGTGAAGATCGCGCTCGCCGATCCGCTCGGCGCGGCGCTCCACAGCTTCTACACCACCGGCACGCTGAAGGCCGAAGGCTCGTCCATCACCGAAGGTATCGGCCAGGGCCGCATCACCGCCAATCTCGAAGGCTTCGCGCCGGACTTCTCGTTCCAGATACCGGACGAGGAAGCCGTGCCCGTCGTGTTCGACCTGCTGGAGCGCGAAGGCCTCTGCCTCGGCGGTTCCAGCGGCATCAACGTCGCCGGCGCGATCCGCCTCGCCAGGGAACTCGGCCCCGGCAAGACCATCGTGACGCTGCTTTGCGACTACGGCACGCGCTACCAGTCGAAGCTCTTCAACCCGGCCTTCCTGCGCGAGAAGAACCTGCCGATTCCGGCCTGGCTTGAGCGTAAGGTTGAGGTCGACAAGCAGCTCGTCTGAGGTCAGACCGTGGCGATTGCTGGGCGCTGTATCTCGTCCTGCGCCACCGTCCTGATCGCCCAGGCTACTGCCGATACTGGATATGTACCGAATACTCGAACGGCGGCCGTCCGGGCTTGGCGGAGAAGCGGAACTGGGCCGCGTAGTAGTACGCGGCCATCTTGAACGCCTCGCTGTTGTCGCCCGTCGCCCGGCAGATCAGCCGCGGAGCGCCGGTCTCGGAGACGCGCATCGTCACATGGGCATCGCCGTTCATCGGCTTCTTGTAGTGGTCGTACGGAAACACCGCGTTCGGCTTGAAGATCGGTGCTTCCGGCCTCACGCCCGGCGCAGAGGCCGACACGCCGGTGCAGAGCGGATCGGTCTTTCGCGGCAGGACGGAGGGAATCTTCATGCCGTTGGAGTCGGCGGTCAGGTGGATGTACTGCGCGCCGTTGCCGGCCGTCGTATCCTCCGGCCAATACTGGAAGGCCTCGACGGCCTCGGCGGCATCCTTGCGGATATAGGCATCGGTCATGACCCCGATGACGCAGACGACCTTCGGCGTTCCGTCCCCCGCGATGTCGATCAGATAGCCGGCCGTCTGCTTGCTGTTCGCCCGCACGTGGATGATCGACCGGAACTCCTTCGGCATCGGTGCGGGCTGCACGTTCTCCAACTCCTCCGGTCGGCAGTCCCGCAACTCGTCAGCCCAGGCCCATCCGCAGCCGATCCACACGAACGCAGCCGTGGCCAGCCATTTTCCCAAACCCATGACGCCCCTCGTCAGTCTTCCATCTTGAACTTCACCGTCACGCCGTAGCGGCCCATGCCGGTGCGCGGCTGGAAGCGCCATTGTTCCACGGCCTCCAGTGCCGCCTTTTCGAACCAGCCCGGCGGCGTTCCGCCATAGATGCAGATCGGGCTCGCGCTGCCGTCGGAGAAGATGTCGAGCCAGATCTGGACTTCGCCCTCCATCTCCTCCGCCAGTGCCGGCGGCGGATACACCGGCTGAACGCGCGTCACGGGCTTGGGCGCGACCGGCACGGATATCGGAGCATGTGCGCTGCCGCCGTCCCGCGGCAGGGACTGGCAGTCCGGCATGATGGGGTAGGGCGGTGGTGCTGCGACCCAGGTGAAGCCGAAATTGGTCGAGACGCGCAGCAGGTAGCGCCCCTCGCCGGCGGTCCGGTTGGCGACCGGCGGCGCGGACAGCACCAGCCCCGCAGCCGCAACCGAAGCATCGGCGATCAGCCCCCAATCGCTTCGCTGCCGGATCACGCAGCGAAGCAGCGGCCGATAGGCCGCGTCGAGACCCACCACGAAAGCCGCCGTGACCGGCCGCGGCAGCATCACGAACGGCAGGGCCTTCATCGAAGAGGTGTCGCTCGCCGCCGGTGCCGGCGATACGCCGGCCAGCTCCGCCTCCGAACAGTCCGGCAGCGGCCACGTCACGGCATAGGCCGGCGCCGGCGCGCCAAGCCACAGGACCAGAACCAACCAACAATATCGCATGCACCGCCCGGACGAGACGGCGCAACCATGGCGCGTCAGGCTGCTCCTGCCAACCCGTCGATATTTCGCACCTGCGACATAAGGCGCAGGGACGCGGAACCTGGGCAGGTTATCGTCCCTGCGGGGTTGCGACATTGCCGATCGGCGGCACTGTCGAAAGGTGGGGGATGACGGATGAGTGAGGCACACGGCTACAGCGACCACGACAAGAAGGAGGACATCAAAGTCCTCCATGCGATGGGATACGCCCAGGAACTGGACCGGCGCATGGGCCAGTTTTCCAACTTCGCCATTTCGTTCTCGATCATCTGCATCCTGTCGGGCGGCATCAATTCGCTCGCCCAGGCGACCGGCGGCGCCGGCGGTGCCGCGATCGGCATCGGCTGGCCGCTCGGCTGCCTCGTCTCCGGCGTCTTTGCCATCGCGATGGCGCAGATTTCCTCGGCCTATCCGACGGCCGGCGGCCTGTATCACTGGGGCTCGATCCTCGGTAACCGCTTCACCGGCTGGGTGACCGCCTGGTTCAACCTGCTCGGCCTCGTCACCGTGCTCGGCGCGATCAATGTCGGCACGTATTACTTTTTCTTCGGCGCCTTCGGTCCGATGCTCGGGATGGAAGACACGATCGTCACCCGTATCGGCTTCCTCGCCGTGCTGACGGGTGTCCAGGCCCTCATCAACCATATGGGCATCAAGCTCACGGCGGCCCTCACCGATTTCTCGGGCTATCTCATCTTCGCGACCTCGATCGCCCTGACGGTTGTCTGCCTGCTCGCCGTCGACAGCTTCGACATTGCGCGCCTCTTCACCTTCGCGAACTACTCGGGCGAAGCGGGCGGCAATGTCTGGCCGGAAACCTCGGGCCTGTGGGTCTTCCTGCTCGGCCTCCTGCTGCCGATCTACACGATCACCGGTTACGATGCCTCGGCGCATACGTCCGAGGAAACGACGAAGGCCGCGCATTCGGTGCCGCGCGGCATGGTGTCGTCGGTCCTGTGGTCGGCGGTGTTCGGCTACATCATGCTCTGCGCCTTCGTGCTGATGCTGCCGAGCATGGAGGAAGCGGCGGGCCAGGGCTGGAACGTCTTCTTCTGGGCCATGGACACCCAGGTGAACGCCACGGTGAAGGAGATCCTCTACGTCGCGATCTTCATCTCGCAATTCCTCTGCGGCCTGGCGACCGTAACTTCGGTGTCGCGCATGATCTTCGCCTTCTCGCGCGACAAGGGCCTGCCGGGCTCGAACTTCCTGTCCAAGGTCAGCCCGGGCTACCGCACGCCGGTGGCGGCGATCTGGACCGGCGCTGCGCTCGCCGTGCTGTTCGTGTGGGGCTCCTCGCTCGTCTCGATCGGCGAAACGCCCGTCTACACGATCGTCGTGTCGTGCACGGTCATCTTCCTCTTCTTCTCCTTCACCATCCCTATTGCGCTCGGCTTCTTCGCCTGGGGCACGGCGAAGTGGGATCGTATGGGGCCCTGGAATCTCGGCGAGGCGACGTTCAAGCTGTTCGCGATACTCTCGGTCCTCGCCATGGTGCTGATCTTCGTGATCGGTGTGCAGCCGCCCAATGAGTGGGCGCTCTACATCACGCTCGGCTTCGTGGTCGTGACGGCGGTGATCTGGCTCGCGATCGAGAACTGGCGCTTCAAGGGCCCGCCGATCGGCGATGAAGTCGCGCGCCGCCAGGCCGAGATTGCCGCGGCCGAGGCGGCGGTCGGCGAAACCGGCTGATCCGCGACGCGTAACCAAAGGCCGCCCGACGCGGCGGCCTCCCTTGTCCTTTGGGTGCAGGCATGGACGCCAGCTCAGTCAAAACGGCTGCCGATGCGCGAGCGATCGTCGAGGCGCGCGGCCTCAGCCACGTGAAGGTCGGCGTGTTCGATGCCGACGGCATCATGCGCGGCAAATATATGGGCCGCGAAAAATTCTTCTCCGCGCTGGAGAAGGGCTTCGGCTTCTGCGACGTGGTGCTCGGCTGGGATTCGAACGACCAGCTCTACGACAACGTGAAGTTCACCGGCTGGCATACCGCCTATCCCGATGCGCCGGTACGGATCGTGCCGTCCTCCTGCCGCGACGTGCCGTTCGAGGAGCACATGGTGCTCTTCCTCGCCGAGTTCGCAGGGCCGGCGGAGGAAATCTGCCCCCGCGGCACTTTGCGCCGGGTTCTCGATCGGGCGGCAAATCTTGGCTACACCGTCAATGCCGCCGCCGAGTTCGAGTTCTTCGTCTTCGACGAAACACCCGACAGCGTCCGCGCCAAGGGTTATCGCGACCTCAGGAACATCACGCCGGGCTTCTTTGGTTATTCGATGCTGCGCGCTTCCGTGCACTCGGATTTCTACCGTGAGCTGCTCGACATGTGCACGGCGATGCGCATGCCGCTCGAAGGCCTCCACACCGAAACCGGCCCCGGCGTTCTCGAAGCTGCGATCGAATATGACGAGGCGCTGGAAAGCGCCGACCGCGCGGCGCTCTTCAAGACCTACGCCAAGATTCTCGCCCAGAAGCGCGGGTGGATGGCGACCTTCATGGCGAAATGGTCGAAGGACTGGCCCGGCCAGTCCGGCCATCTTCATGTGTCGCTGAAGGACAAGGCGGGGAAGGGCGTCTTCTTCGACGAGGCGAAGCCGCACACCATGTCGGACGAGCAGCGCTGGTTCGTCGGCGGCCAGAAGGCGCTGATGCCGGAACTGCTGGCGATGATCGCCTGCACGGTGAACTCCTACACCCGCCTCATCCCGGGCTTCTGGGCGCCGACCGATGCGACCTGGGGAATCGAGAACCGCACCTGTGCGCTGCGCGTCATCCCGGGGTCGGCGAAGAGCCAGCGGGTGGAGTACCGCATCGCCGCCGCCGACATTAATCCCTATATCGCGCTCGCCTGCGCCATCGGCTCTGGGTTGTGGGGCATCGAGAACCGCATCGATCCGGGGGATCCCATCGTCGGCAATGCGTATGAACGGACCTTTCCGGCCGAGCAGGCGCTGCCCCGCACGCTCTACGAGGCCGCCGAGCGGCTGGAGGCGAGCAAGGCGGCGCGGGACCTGTTCGGCGACGCCTTCGTGGAGCATTATGCGGCCACCCGGAAATGGGAGGAACGCGAGTTCCGCAAAGCCATCACCGATTGGGAGATGGCCCGCTATTTCGAGATCATCTAGGGCACCCCGCCCGGCGCCCTGACGGAGCCATCATGGACGACATCGTCTGCATCTCGCCGATCGACGGGCGGGAGCTGGTGCGGCGCAAGCCTGCGACCGACGCCGCCATCGCCGCCGCGCTTGACGCGGGCCGTAAAGCCCAGGCGGCCTGGGCCGCCGTGCCGCTCGCCGACCGTGTCGCGGCGGTCCTGAAGTTCATGGAAGCCATGCTCGCCATGAACAAGGAAATCGTACCCGAACTCGCCCGGCAGATGGGCCGCCCGGTGCGCTATGGCGGCGAGTTCGGGGGCTTCGAAGAGCGCGTGCGCTACATGGCAGGGATCGCCGAGGACAGCCTGAAGCCGCTGCTGCCGTCGAACCCGAAGGAAGGCTTCCGCCGCTTCATCGCCCGCGATCCCCTTGGCATCGTCCTCGTCATCGCGCCCTGGAACTATCCCTATCTCACCGCCGTTAACACGATCGCGCCGGCGCTGATGGCGGGCAATGCGGTGCTGCTGAAGCATGCCTCCCAGACCATCCTCGTCGGCGACCGCTTCCAGCAGGCGATGGACAAGGCCGGCATCCCCGCCGGCCTCTTCCAGAACCTCAACCTCACCCACGAGCAGACCTCGAAGCTGCTCGGCTCCGGCGCCGTCGACCACGTGAACTTCACCGGCAGCGTCAGCGGCGGCAAATCCATCGAGCACGCCGCGGCCGGAACCTTCACCACCATGGGCCTCGAGCTCGGCGGCAAAGACCCGGCCTATGTCCGCGCCGACGCGAAGTTCGATCACGCCGTCGCCAACCTCGTCGACGGCGCCTTCTACAATTCCGGCCAGTGCTGTTGCGGCATCGAGCGCATCTACGTGCATGACAGCCTCTATGACCGCTTCGTCGAAGCCTTCGCCGCGACGACGCGCGGCTATGTCCTCGGCAACCCGATGGACGAGGCGACGACGCTCGGCCCGATGGCCCACAGGCGCTTCGCCGACGTCGTGCGGACGCAGACCGCCGAAGCGCTCGCCAAGGGCGCGAAGGCGCTCATCGACATCAAGGCCTTCGCCGCCAACGATGACAGCACCGCCTATCTCGCGCCGCAGGTGCTGACGGGCGTCGACCACAAGATGTCCGTCATGATGGACGAGAGCTTCGGCCCGGTCGTCGGCATCATGAAGGTCAAGGACGACGAAGAGGCCATCCGCCTCATGAACGACAGCCCCTACGGCCTCACCGCCTCCATCTGGACCGCCGACGTCGATGCCGCCGAACGCATCGGCCATCTCGTCGAGACCGGCACGGTCTTCATGAACCGCTGCGACTATCTCGACCCGGCGCTCGCCTGGACCGGCGTGAAAGACACCGGCCGCGGCGCCGCCCTCTCGCCGATCGGCTTCGAGATGCTGACCCGGCCCAAATCCTTCCACCTGCGGCAGGCGATCTGATGACGACGCTTAAAGGCAACTGGAACTACCCGACCCGCGTCTGGGCCGGCCCGGGGCGCATCGCGGAACTGCCCGAGGCGTGCAGGATCGCCGGCATCGCGCGCCCGCTGGTCGTCACCGACGCGGGCCTGCGCGACCTGCCGATGACGGCGAATGTGCTGCATATCCTCAAGACCAACGCCATCTTTGCCGACATCCGCGGCAACCCGGTCGCCAGGAATGTCGAGGACGGCGTCGCCGCCTACAGGGCCGGCGGCCACGATGGTGTCATCGCCTTCGGCGGCGGCTCGGCGCTCGATGTCGGCAAGGCCATCGCCTTCATGGCCGGCCAGACGCGTCCGCTCTGGGACTTCGAGGATGTCGGCGACTGGTGGACCAGGGCCGATCCTAACGGCATCGCCCCCGTCGTCGCCGTACCCACGACGGCCGGCACCGGCTCAGAAGTCGGCCGCGCCAGCGTCATCACCAACGAGGAGACGCACGAGAAGAAGATCATCTTCCACCCGAAGATGATGCCGGCCGTCGTCATCTCCGACGCCGAACTCTCGACCGGGCTGCCACCGCACATCACGGCGGCGACCGGCATGGACGCCTTCGTCCACTGCTTCGAGGCCTATCTCGCGCCCGGCTTCCATCCCCTCGCCGACGGCGTCGCGCTGAACGGCATGGCGCTGATCAAGGAGGCGCTGCCGGTCGCCGTCGCCGACGGCAAGAATATCGAGGCGCGCGCCAGGATGCTGGCCGCCGCCTCGATGGGCGCCACCGCCTTCCAGAAGGGCCTCGGCGCCGTCCACTCGATCGCGCACCCCCTGAGCGCGCATTACGACACGCATCACGGCCTCGCCAATGCCGTGCTGCTGCCCTTCGTGACGGCGTTCAACATGCCGGTCATCGAGGAGAAGCTGAAACCCCTGGCGCGCCTGCTCGACCTTCCCGGCGGCAACGGCGACGCCGTGCTCGCCTGGATCCTCGACTTCCGCAAGGCGCTCGGCATACCCAACACTCTCGCCGAACTCGGCATTCCCGAGGACAAGGCCGAGATCGTCGGGCGCGATGCGTTCCGCGATCCCTCGACCGGCGGCAATGCGCGCGCCATCACCGAGGCCGACATGACCCGCATCTTCCGCGCCGCACGCGTGGGCGACTTCAAGATGGCGCTCGGCTAGACTGGCGCCATGACCACGCTTCGTCTGCTTGTCATCGAAGGCAATACGCAGAAGGGCCGCGACCGTGCCACCGCAAGCGGCGGGCGCGTCGCGAGCGAATGGTATGGCGAGTTGCTCCAGCACTTGTCGCCGGTGCCGACGGTCGTCGACATCTGCTACGCCGCCGATCCCGGCGCGAACCTGCCGGATCGCGCGGGGCTCGACGGCTATGACGGCATCGCCGTCACCGGTTCGGCGCTCAACGTCTATGACGGCGGCCCGAACGTCGATCCGCAGATCGCGCTGGTGCGCGAAGCCTTCAACACGCGCGTGCCGATGTTCGGCTCGTGCTGGGGCCTCCAGGTGGCGACGGTCGCGCTCGGCGGCGTCGTACGCAAACACCCCGAGGGACGTGAGATCGGCATCGGCCGGCGCATCGAGGTGACGGAAGCGGGCCACGGCCACGCGATGTTCGCCGGCAAGCCGCGCCTCTTCGATGCGATCACCGTGCATCTCGACGATGTCGAAACGCCGGCGCCCGGCACGACGCTGCTGGCGACCAATGGCTGGAGTCCGGTGCAGGCCGTCGAGATTCAGACGCCCGGCGGCGGCGGCTTCTGGGGCACGCAGTATCACCCCGAATACACTTTCGGCGAGATCGCTGCGGTGTTCCGCCGCTATGGCGACGCGCTGATCCGCCAGGGTCTTTTCCCCGACATGGCGGCGCAGGATGCCTTTGTCGCCGACCTCGACGCGCTGGAAGCCGACCCGGCCGCCAAGCCCCTCGTCTGGAAATACGGCCTCGACGCGACGGTGCTCGATCCCGCGATCCGTTCACGCGAATTGAAGAACTGGCTTCAGCATTCCGTGCTGCCGACCAAGAGCGCCCGCGGCCGCGGCTGACGTCAGAGCGTCGCCCGGCGCAATCCCCGCACCGAGTTCCCGACGAGCAACACCTCGGCCGCGCGCAGATCGCCTGTGCTCAGCGATTGCGCGACCACCGGCGGCGTCCCGTGCGCCTGGAGAACCCCCTTCAGGATGCCGGGCAGCGCCCCGTCTTGCACCGGCGGCGTCACCAGCACGCCGCCGCGCAGGACGAAGATCGTCATGAACGACCCGTCGGCGACACGGCCTTCCGCGTTCAGCAGCACCGCTTCGTCCGCCCCGGCCGCCCGGGCCTCCTCCAGCGCGCTGTCATAGGCGCCGCGCCTCGTCGTCTTGTGCCGTGTGAACGGATCGTCCGCCCGCAGCCTCGTCTCGGCGATCGCGAGGCGCATCGGCGGTGCGTCCGACGGGTCGAGCGAGAAACGATCGGTCAGCGCCATCGATTCAACGCGCGCCCGCCCCGTGTCGTCGACCAGCAGCCGGACACGCCGGTCACCGCTCTGTCCCGCAACATGTGCATTTAGTGCGCCACGGATTGCGGCCGCATCGAACGGGCGCAGGAAATAGCGTGCCGCATCCGCAATGCGTTCCAGATGCGCATCGAGAAACAGGAAGCCCGCGGCATGCGACCAGCGCAGCGTCTCCAGCAGGTCGAAGGGCGCTGCCGGCGCGGTCGCGAAGCGCGCCTTCAACAGGCCTTCTGCATATTCCGATGCCGCCTCGGAGTCATGCACCAGCCCGCCGCCGACCCCCATGCGCAGCGCACCGCTGCCGTTCTCGTGCACCAGCGTCCGGATCGCGACGTTGAGATTCATGTTTAGGTCCGGGCCGATCGCGCCGATCGCCCCGCAATAGAAGCCGCGTGTCTCCGGCTCGCTCTCGGCGATGATTTCCATCGCCCGCAGCTTGGGCGCCCCCGTCACCGATCCGCACGGAAACAGTGCCCGCAATATCTCCGACGGCCGTACGTCATCGCGCAGGCGGCCCTCGATGCCCGACGTCATCGTGAGCAGCGTCGGATAGGTCTCGACCGTGAAGAGATCGCTCACCCGCACGCTGCCCGCCTCGCATACGCGCGCCATGTCGTTGCGCAGCAGGTCGACGATCATCAGATTCTCGGCGCGCTGCTTCGGATCCGCCGCCAGCGACTGCGCTGCGACGGCATCGTCGGCGTTGTCGGCTCCGCGCGCCGACGTGCCTTTCATGGGCCGCGTGCGCAGGAGGCCGTCGCCCTCCGACGCCAGGAAAAGCTCCGGCGAGAAAGACAGCACGTCGCGGTCGCCGAGGCGCAGGATCGCAGCATGGCCGGCGCGCGCCTGCCGTCGCCAGTCGGCCAACAGGGCAAGGGGATCGCCCGTCATCGGCAACGTCAGCGGCCAGGTCAGGTTGAGCTGATAGATGTCGCCCGCCGCTATGTAGTCGCGCACCCGCGCAAAGATCGGCGCGTAGTCGCTCGCCGACCACAGCGGCTGCACCGCGCCGACGACACAGGAACGGCCGGAGGCGAGCCCTGCAAACGCGGCCGCACCATCGACTGTCTCGGGCGCGCGATAGAGCCCGACGGCCAGCAGCGGATCGCGGCTCGGCCGGAATAGCGGATGCAGTTTCGGCTCCAGCAGATAGCCGAGCTCGAACCCGAACGCTCCCGCAACCCACAAGCCGTCCTCGATCGCCGCGTCGATGCGTGCCAGCGCGGCAAAGGCCTCGCCCGGATCACGCGCTTCGATCCAGCCCACGGGATCGCGGAACAGCGTGGCGCGCCCACCGAGGCGCGCGTCATCCATCAGCAGCGCCCGGTCCGGCAGCGTGAACGGCGTCATGTCAGGCTATATACGCCGATCGACGTCTCGCGTCCGCGCAACTGGATATCGCCATGCGCTGTGAAGCCCTCGGTCAGCAGCACATTCGTCTCGCCGATCTCGCGGCGCGCGGCCGTATAGGCGTCCGCCGAGATGGTCAGCCGCACGCCGAGGTCCTTCGACAGCGATTGTAGCCGGCTCGCCGTGTTCACTGTGTCGCCGATAACCTCGAAGGCGAGGCGTTGCTCGCTGCCGACATTGCCCGCAACCACCGGCCCGTAATGGATGCCGATGCCGATGCGGATGGAATCGAGCCCGATCGACCGGCGCTGCTCGTTCCATTCGTCCAGCGCCGCCAGCATGCCGCGGGCGCAGCGCAGGGCGCGCGCCGCATCGGCAGAACTCGCAACGGGCACGCCGAACGTCGCCATCAGGCCGTCGCCCATCACCTTGTCGAGCGTGCCCTGCGCCTCGAACACCTGGTTTTGCAGCAGCGCGTGGAAGGCGCGCAGCAGCTCGACGACATCGTCCGGGTCGGCATTCTCGGCAAAGCGCGTGAAGTCGCGGATGTCGGCGAACAGCACCGCCGCGTTCTGTCGCCGCACGCGGTCGAAAGGCTGGTCGCTCAGCGACAGCGTCTCGACCATGTTCGGCGAGAAATGCCGCGCCAGGTTGGAGCGCGCGCGCTCGGCATGCGTCGCCTGCGCCACCAGGCGTCGCGACCTCGCCACGGCGATCGACAGGCCGAAGGTCAACAGTGCGACTGCGAAGATCTCGATCATCCACTTCGAGAGCGGGAAATAGAACGGGTTCGCGTAGCGCGCGGCATAGGCACGGATACCGGACTCATCGGGCAGGCCGAGATCGTAGAACACGCCCGGCTTCGCGATCACCCAGAACAGGATCGCCGTCCAGCCTGCGATGATGCAGAGCCCGCACCACGCCACCAGGCGCGGCGAAAAGGTAAACGCCGCCTGCACCAGGAACACGAGATAGAGAAGGATCAGGCTCTCGCGCAGCACGGTCGAGGGCGGCGGGCCGCCTTCGACGAACGGATTGCGCGCGATGATCAACAGCGTCAGCAGCGCGCAATCGAGGATCGCCCAGAAATATTTCAGCCATGGCGGATTGATGCGCCGCCGGGCGAGATCGAACTGCACCACGCCCACGGCGGCCAGGACCAGCGCCTCGCCGACGGTGAAGGCATAGGCGCCACCACGGTAGTTTGACGTCACAGCGATCCACAGCGCTGCGGCGAGGATGATCGCGGTACGCACCAGCGCCGCCAGCATGAAGCCGGCCCGCTCCTCGCTGCGGAACGCCTGGGCGAGCCGCGGGTTCTCCGGGCTCGCCGACCATGTGCGCCGTACCAGCCAGCGCATCGTGTCAAAGACGCTGCGGTCCCCGCCCAAACGGGCGCGGCTGCGTTCAGCCCTCGTCGGAAATACCCGAGCCAATCCGATCAGCCCCAGAAATTCGGAACCAGCCCCGGCCGGGACGGGTTGAACAAAACATGGCCGGAACCCACATTTATCCCACTTCGCGAGGTGCCGCTTGTGACGGGCCTCGCAGAGCAGCCGCTCTTAAGGAGGGCAACATGACACGCGTTCTGGCCTTCGGAAGCCCCTATCTGCTGGGCTTCGATCATTTCGAGAGACTTGCCGAGCGGCTCGCGAAGTCGGGCGGTGAAGGCTATCCGCCCTACAACATCGAGCAGACCGGCGACGACATGTTCCGGATCACGCTTGCGGTCGCGGGCTTCGCACCGGGCGATCTGGCGGTTACCGTCGAGGACAACCAGCTCACGATCCGCGGCAAACAGGCCGACGAAGCCGATCGGTCCTATCTGCACCGCGGGATAGCGGCCCGTCAGTTTCAGCGCTCTTTCGTGCTGGCCGACGGCATGGAAGTCGCCAGCGCCGAACTCGGCCACGGGCTCTTGTCCGTCATGCTGACGCGGCGTCGCCCGGAGTCCCGGGTGAAGACCATCCCCATCACATCGGCCGGAAAGTAGGAGGCCTGTCATGACGAAGAACGAAACCTTTGAAGACATCCCGGTTGAACAGCCGGTCGTCTATGTCCGCCAGGTCAGCCCCGAGACGCTGATCGCGGAAGGCGCGATCCCGGCCGATGCGATGCTGCCCGCCGGCACGAAGCTCTATGCCGTCCACCTGACCGATGGGCGCCGCATCGCCGTCATGGACGATCGCGAGCGCGCCTTCGCGGCGGCCGTACAGAACGACCTCACCCCGGTCAGCGTCCACTAAGAGGGGGCGTTACGCTGCCTGGCTGGAGGCCAGCGGCTCGGTGAGGATGGCGTAGAGCGCGGCGCGGTCTTCCGCGCCGCGCAGTTTTTCGCAGACCTGGGTGTTGCGCAGCATGCGCGACACCCGCGCCAGCGCTTTCAGGTGATCGGCGCCCGCACCTTCCGGCGCAAGCAGCAGGAAGATGAGGTCGACCGGCTGGTCGTCGATCGCATCGAAATCGATCTTGCCGTCGAGCCGTGCGAACAGGCCGACGATCTTGGTCAGCCCGGCGAGCTTGCCGTGCGGAATGGCGATGCCGTGGCCCACGCCCGTCGTGCCCAGGCGCTCGCGCTCCAGCAACGTCTCGAAGATGGTGCGCTCGGGCAGGCTGGTGATCTGGGCCGCCTTGGCGCTCAGCTCCTGAAGAAGCTGCTTTTTGCTCTGCGCCTTCATCGCGGCAACGACGCCGTTTTGCGTGACGAGATCCGAGAGATCGGCCATGGGATGCGAACGGCTTTGGGGTAGGGGGGAAACGGTTGTCACAGCGCCCGGCTAAGGCTTGGGGTCGAAGGAGGGATCGATCCAGCCGATATGTCCGTCGGGCCGCCGATAGACCACGTTGAGCGCGCCGTGTCCCGCGTTGCGGAAGACGACCACGGGCGCGCCGGAAATATCCAGCCGCATGACGGCATCGCCGACCCTGAGCGTCGAGATTGCGGAGACCGATTCGGCGATCACCGTGGGCTCGCCGTTCACCGGCGAATCGTGCTCTTCGGGCTCGGCTCGGATCACGACGTCGCGTGCTTCCATGTCGTCGGTCGCGGCGCCCTTGCCCTTGTGCGTCTTCAGCCGCTCCTTGTAGCGGCGCAGGCGCTTCTCGATGCGTTCGGCCGCCTGGTCGAAGCTCGCATAGATGTCCTGCCCGCGCCCCTCGGCGCGCAGCGTCAGGCCGCGGAACACATGGACCGAGGCCGTGCAGCCATAGCCCTCGCCTTCACGCGAGAACACGACCGCGGCATCAAGGGAATGGTCGAAGAATTTGCCGACGCCGGCATTCAGCTTGTCGGTCACGTGGACGCGCAAGGCATCGCCGATGTCGATCTGCTGTCCGCTGATTTGGATCTGCATGTCCGCTTCGAGAGGCCGCCCGCAGCCCGGCCCATTGGGCGCATTTTTACGCCGAAATTCCCAGACGTCGAGAGATTGAAACGCCACCCCTTCGCCGCAAGGCGCGGACTGATAGGCGGGTCGTTTCGCTAAGTCAACTCGCCCGATCCGCAGCAGTTCCCGCTTGGTTCCAGGTGGCTAGAGAACGAGCTGAGTCTGCGTGACGATCGCGACCGTCTTGCCGTCCGCGCGCTCGATTCGCGTGGTCCAGACCTGGGTGCGGCTGCCCTTGTGGAGGGGCGTGCAAATCGCCGTGACCCCGGCGCCGGCAGGCCCGGCGGCGAGGAAATTCGTCTTGCTCTCGATCGTTGTCGTGCCTTTGCCGGCGGGCAGGTTCAGCACAGTCGCGGCGGCGCCCACCGTATCGGCCAGCGCCATCGCCGCGCCGCCATGCAGGATGGCGTTCGTCGTGCAGAGATCCTCGCGCACGAGCATCTCGGCCCGCACTTCGTCGGGTGTTGCGTGCGTGAAGGTCACGCCCATCAGCCGGGCGAACGGCATGGCATTGCTGAGTTCGTCGAGGGTCATGGCGTGTCCTTGAACCAGGCTTCGGTCGCCGCGTCGGCCGGCAGGAAGAATTCGAGCCCCAGCCGCTCGACGCCGATGTCGAGCGGCGTCCCCAGCGTCGCGAGCAGCGTATAGAGCCCCAGCCGCACACCGTCCTTGAGGAAGCGGAGCGTCAACGCGGCGTCGGAGGCGTTGGCATCGCGCCGCGGCTGCGACGGCGGCGCGACGATCTGCTCGCCCGGTCCCAGGTTGAGCACGCGCTGGGCCCGCGCCTGGCGGTCGCCCCAGGCCGCGACCTCGTCGCCATTCTCCAGGAAGCGCGCGACGCCGCCCTCGCCGAAGAAGAGCTGGCCGAGATTGTCGGTCGGCCGCGGCCCGTCGCACAGGAACGTCATCAGCCTGTCGGCGCCTGCATTCGCGGCGGCGATCTGGACCCCGTTCTCCAGGATCATCGCGGGCAGCGGGTTCTGCCGCCGGATCACTTCGATCAGCGCCGCGTCCACCGCCTTGCGCGGGCTGGCGTTGCGCGGGCGGTCGGCGAAGGCGGGGGCGTGGCCAGCAGCGAGCAGCATCAGATTCTGGTCCTTGAGGGGAACGCGCAGGACGGATCCGAGCGTCAGCGCCATGCCGCGGCTGGGCCGGGCGCGGCCGGATTCCATGAAACTCACATGGCGCTGCGAAGCGCCGCAGGCGAGCGCGAGGTCGAGCTGGCTGAGGCGCCGCGTCTGGCGCCACGAGCGCAGGAGCGGGCCGAAGCCGGTGTCATGCAGGGCGGTCATGCCCCGAACAAACGCCCCGCCGCGCCGCCGTTCAATGACCTGAGAGGTAATGACCGAAGGCTCAGCGCGGGTCAGCGGCGCGGCGCACGGATCGTCGCTGGCAGGTCGCGGCGACCATGAAGAATATGCCACACGGCGATGCCGTCGCCGTTGGGAAGGGCTTCGTAGAAGACGATCCAAGGTGCGACAGCAAAGCTGCGCGGCGAGCCTGCCAAATCTTCGCGGATACGGCCGAGAGACGGGAACAAGGCAAGTGTCTGAGGCTTTTCGACGATCCGATTGAGGCTGCGTCCTGCGATGCGCGAGCCAGCCTCGACGGTCAGATAGTCTTCTATTGCGGCAAGATCTGCGTCCGCCTCATCGTGGAGGAAGATGCGTGCCATGGCCGATTGAACTTAAGGTTCCGCCCGGCGGCGCTTGCCTCGTTCGATTAGTTCAGTGACGTAGGCTGGGGCCGTGTCCGGTGTGACGATCCGGCCCTCGCCGCGTGCCAGTGCGGCCTTGCCTCGAGCAACCGAAGCTTCAATCGCGGCTCCGTTGCGGTCGACGAAGGCGTCGACATCAGCGTCGGACGGGGCTGAGGCTGCGACTGCCTCGAGCTCGCCGTCTTGTTCCAGGCCCTCCAGGGAGGCCTTGAGCGCGGCGATGCGCTCCCGTTCGCGGGTCGCCATGCCGTAGGATACGCCTTCGCACATCAGGGTCAATCGGCCGGTCAGGCCGCGGCGGCCATCTTCTGGCGGCGGCGTTCGACGGAGGAGGGAATGCGCATCGCCTCGCGATACTTGGCGACGGTGCGGCGGGCGATGTCGATGCCGCCACCTTTGAGGATGTCGACGATGCGGTCGTCGGAGAGGATGTCGGCGGCGCGCTCCTGGTCGATCAGATCGCGGATACGGTGGCGCACGGCCTCGGCTGAGTGCGCCTCGCCGCCGTCGGCCGACTGGATCGATGAGGTGAAGAAGTATTTCAGTTCGAAGAGCCCGCGCGGGCTCGCGATGTATTTGTTCGAGGTCACGCGGCTGACCGTCGATTCATGCATCGAGATCGCCTCGGCGACATTCTTCAGGATCAGCGGCTTCAGGTGCCGCACGCCATGCGCGAAGAATGCGTCCTGCTGGCGCACGATCTCGGTCGCGACCTTCAGGATCGTGCGGGCGCGCTGGTCGAGGCTCTTCACCAGCCAGTTGCCCGAGAGCAGGCAATCCGTGACGAAGGCCTTCGCGTCCTTGCCTTTCGGTCCGTTCGAGATGCGCGAAGCATAGCGCTGGTTCACCAGCACGCGGGGCAGCGTGTCGCTGTTGAGTTCGACGGCCCAGCCGCCGGTATTGGTTTCGCGCACGAAGACGTCGGGCACGATCGCCGGTGCGTCGTCGCCGCTCGCGAAGGCAAGGCCCGGCTTCGGGTTGCAGGCACGGATTTCGGCGATCATGCCGGCAAGATCTTCGGCGTCGACGCCGGCCAGCCGCATCAGGCCGACGAGGTCGCGCTTCGCCAGCAGTTCCAGATTACCGACGACCGCCTGCATCGCCGGATCGAAGCGGTCCTTTTCGCGGAGCTGGATCGCGAGACACTCGCTCAGGGAGCGGCAGCACACGCCGACCGGGTCGAAGGTCTGGAGCCGCGAAAGAACGCTTTCGACCGTCTCGGCCGATACGCCCAGCTTCTCGGGCGCATCGCCCAGATCTGCCGGGATGTAGCCGGCGTCGTCGACCAGATCGATCAGCCACGCGCCGATCATCTTCTCGACCGGATCGGCGATCGCGATCTGGAGCTGCGCTTCCAGATGGTCGCGCAGCGTCATCGACTTGGTGAGCACGCCCTCAAAGTCGGCCGCCTCGCCGTCGAAATTGCCGCCGGACCCGGCGCGCGACCAGTCCGTCGCACCGCCCGCGAGGTCGCTGTCGCCGCGCTCGGCGGAATCGGAGCGCGCCTCGTCGGCGTAGACATTCTCGAAGCCGTTATCGAGCGCCGACTCGGCGTCAACGCCGCGCTCCAGCGCCTGGTCCAGCCGTTCGGGCGCCGCCTGTTCCAGCACCGGCGTCGCGTCGCGCTCGTCCTCGCGCCCGTTCGGCGCCTCGCGCTCCAGCAGTGGATTGCGCTCCAGCTCGTCCTCGACATAGGCCTGAAGCTCGAGGTTGGAGAGCTGGAGCAGTTTGATCGCCTGCTGCAATTGCGGCGTCATCACCAGGGCTTGGCCCTGCCTGATCTCCAGCCGCTGCGCTAACGCCATACTGCTCCGCCCCCCGACGGAAACCTAAAGACTGAAACGGTCGCCGAGATAGACGCGCCGCACGTCGCGGTCGCCGACGATCTCCGCCGGCGTGCCTTCCATGAGCACGCGCCCGTCGTGGATGATCGAGGCGCGGTCGATGATGTCGAGCGTCTCGCGGACATTGTGGTCGGTGATCAGCACGCCGATCCCGCGATTCTTCAGATGCGTGACCAGCGTGCGGATGTCGCCGACCGCGATCGGGTCGATGCCGGCGAAGGGCTCGTCGAGCAGGATGTAGCTGGGCGCCGAGGCGAGGGCGCGCGCGATCTCGACCCGCCGCCGCTCGCCGCCCGAAAGCGCGATGGCCGGCGTGCGGGCGAGGTGCTCGACGCCGAACTCGGCGAGCAGGTCCTGGGTGAGCTGACGCGCCCGGGCGGCGTTCTTCTCGGTCAGCTCCGCCACGGCCATGACGTTGTCCTCGACCGTCAGCCCGCGAAAGATCGAGGCTTCCTGCGGCAAATAGCCGAGGCCGAGGCGCGCGCGGCGATACATCGGCATCGCCGTCACGTCGACGCCGTCGAGCTCGATCGTCCCGTAGTCCGGCGGGATCAGGCCCATGATCATGTAGAAGGTGGTCGTCTTGCCGGCGCCGTTGGGGCCGAGCAGGCCCACGGCCTCGCCGCGGTGCAGTTCCAGGCTGATGCCGCGCACCACGGGGCGCTTGCGAAACGTTTTGCCGATCCGCTTGACCACAAGCCCGCCTGTGCCCTGGACCACGACAGGTCCTGGGCCGCCGGCGGCGCGATCAGGGGTTTCGTTCGAAGGCATGGACATCGGGACACCATGAAGTCGGGTGGGCACTTAACAACGGGTGAATTTGGCCGGGTAGTTGGCCTGTTTCTTGCCCTTCCGGTTAACGGCGCATGATCCATTTTCCGTTGTTGCAGTGCAAGACGGGGATTTGCGCCCGTAGGCAGGCCGTGACGCCCGATACGAAGGCCCCGGATTTGGGCCGAAATAGGCCGCTTCCGCGGCTCAGTTGGTCTTCGGCTTGCCGGTGCTGGGCTGGAGGATGCCCTCAACCCGGCCCGTTGAGGACCCCTTGGCCGTCAGCGTCGCGGTGCCGGCCTTCAGGTCCACGAACAGTTCGGTGCCCTTCAGCGTATTGCCGCCCTGGACCAGGACGACGTCGCCGGTCAGGCGAATCGTTCGCGCGGCAACCTCGTAAACCGCCAGCGGCGCCCGCGCCGTCGCATCCTGCGAGGTGATGACGACGTCGCCGGAGGCGGTCACCCGGGTCAGCTTCGAATCAGGCGCGTCCGCCGTCACCTTGTCGGCCCGCAGTACCAGGTCGCCCTGCTGGATGCGGACTGCGCCCGAATAGGTGATCGTCTCGGCGTTGAAGTCGGCCTGCTGCGTTTCGGCGCTGATGTTGATCGGCTTGTCGCTGTCGTCGCCAAGGTCGCCGAATGGCGTTTTGCTCTTGGCGGCGAGCGCCGGACCGCCCACGGCGAGGGCAAGGGCAGCGGCGATGACGAGGGCGCGCATCATGGCGTCTTGGCCTTTTCCTTGTCCGCCGCCGGCTTCAGGACCGATGTCACGCCGCCCGTGAAGGTGATGCTCTTGACCGACTTGTCCACGCGGAAGCCGGCTGCCTCGCTGGTCCCCATCGGCCCGTCGACCTTTACCTTAGCGTCGCCCGTGATGACTCCGGCCTTCATGTCGGCCTCGGCCCGTTCGGTCTCGAAGCGGTAGCCGTTGGACAGCGTCACGACAACACCGCCCTCGACCGAGGCGTGATGGTTGTCCTGCTGCACCCGGCCGCGCTCGGCGGTCAGGTTCACCGTGCCGTCCTCGAGCTCCATCTGCGCCGCGATGTCGGTCAGCTCGATGATGCCCTCGCGCGTCTGGACCGAGCGTGCGGCCTTCACCTGATAGGGCTTTCCGGCCTCGCTGAACCCCGTCAGCGTGGGGGCCTCCATCTCGATCGCCGGTGCGGTTCCCGGCTCCCGGTCCGGCGTCGAACGGCCCGAGAAGACGAGGCTGATGAAGATGGCGGCGATGCAGGCGCCCGCCAGCAGCGGCAGCGCGATCTTCAGCCGCGACACGAGTCTGCGGTGCCGCTCGGCGTCGGCGAAGCGCGCCGGCGAGCGCCGCGTTTCCAGGCGCTCCAGGCGCGGTCGTGTCTCTTGCAGGTTCGCCATGATGTTCACGCCGGACATAAGCCCGCAGGGTCGCGGCGTCCATCCGCCCGTCAACAAAGCGCGGAATTGCGCCCGCTTCGTGGCGTGGCGCGTCAGCCGACGCCGTCGCGCCGGTAGCGCAGCGCCAGCGCCACGTCGATGGCGAAGCTGACAAGCACATAGGCGACGAAGAGATAGAACCCGCCGCGCAGCAGCGTCACCGTCTCGACCGTCGCCGGGCTGCCGCCGGTGTCGCCCTGGCCGATCGTGCCTGCTGCCATCACGGAAACGATGATCGCGATGGCGAAGATGTCGACCATCGCGAAGCGCCCGACGAATTGCAGGAGGCTCGCCATGCTCCGGGCCCGCCCCTGCGGCGGCGAGAGCAACAGCAGCGCAACGCCGACATTCTTCAGGATCGGCAGCAGCACGCCGAAAAACGTGATCAGTCCGGCGATCAGCCGGTAGTCGGTCTCCCACAGACGTCCGATCATGGTGATGACGCTGCGGGTCTCGTCCAGGATCGTGAAGGACTGGAACGGATCCGGTATGATGGGAGGCAGATGCGCGGTGACCGTGACCGTCAATAGCGGCTCGCGCCAGGCGAGGATCAGCAGCGCCACGGCGCCGGCCAGCGTCAGCCACAGAACCCCGGTCGCGGTTGGCGTACGCAGCCAGCCGGGCACGCCGCCGCCCGGCTCAGTGGGCGAAGATGTCATCTTCGCTCCAGCCGGCGAGATCCAGTTCGGCCCGCACCGGCAGGAAGCGGAAGGCCGCCTCGGCGAGATGGGTCCGCCCTTCGCGCGCCAGCATCATGTCGAGCTGCGCCTTCAGCCGGTGCAGGTGGAGCACGTCGGACGCGGCATAGTCCATCTGCTCTTTGCTCAGCGTCGCCGCTGCCCAGTCGGAGCTTTGCTGCTGCTTCGACAGATCGACGTTCAGCAGCTCCTTCACCAGGTCCTTCAGGCCGTGCTTGTCGGTATAGGTGCGCACGAGCTTGGAGGTGATCTTGGTGCAGTAGATCGGTTGCGTCACGACGCCGAGATAGACGCGCATCACCGCGACGTCGAAGCGCGCATAGTGGAACAGCTTGGTGACCTTGGGGTCTGTCAGAAGGGCCTTCAGCCGCGGCGCGTCATAGCTGTCGCGGTCGTCGAACTTCACGAGATGCGCGTTGCCGTCGCCCGACGAAAGCTGGACGAGGCACAGCCGGTCGCGCTGCGGCTTCAGCCCCAGCGTCTCGCTGTCGATCGCCACTAGTGGGCCGAGATCCAGCCCTTCCGGCAGATCGCCGCGATGCAGATGAACGGTCATGGCGCGAGCCGTGCCGCGAAGATGCCGCCGAGTCAATGCGCAGCCGGAACAGCGCCGGGCGCATCCACCCTCGCCGCCGAAGAACGCCGTCTATCGCGTTTGGGCGGCCAGAACGCGAATCTGGCCGGCATCGTTGCTTGCCGTCTCGATGGCGCCATAGGCGCCGACACGCTCCAGCGATGTCTTCATGTGCGGCCCCTGGCCGGCGCCGACCTCGAAGCACAGCCAGGACCGGGACTTTAGATAGGTCGGGGCTTCCTTGATGAGCCGGCCGACAATGCTGAGGCCGAAGCCGCCGCCGTCGAAAGCCAGAGACGGTTCATGCTCGGCAATCTCGCTGGCCATAGCCTTGAGCTTGCCCGAAGAGATGTAGGGCGGGTTGGCGACGATCAGGTCGAAAGTTCCTTCGAAGCCCTGGCCGGCAAAACCACCGAAGAGATCGCCATCGCGCAGCGTGACGCGATCCGCTACCCCGTGGTGCGCGGCGTTCAGATGCGCAAGGCGAAGAGCCGGGACAGAAATGTCTGTCGCCTCGATCGTGCAGCGCGGTTCGTGCAAGGCGAGCGATACCGCAAGATTGCCTGAGCCGGTGCAGATGTCGGCGATGCGCAGCTTTCCACGTTCCGCCGACAGCTTGGCCATATGGCTCAGCGCAAGCCGGCCGAGAATCTCCGTCTCCTTCCGGGGAACGAGGGCGTCCGGACCGGCGAAGAAATCGATGCCGAGGAAGCGCTGGCGGCCGGTGATGTGGGCGAGCGGCACGCCGGACAGGCGGCGATCCACGGCCCGGCGCAAGGCGTCCGTATCTGATGCGTTGAGCCCCGGGAGCGCGCGCTGCATGGCGCCCTCGACCGATTGCGGCTCGCCGGCCGCGAAATGCCAGAGCGCGTGCAAGGTCGTCTCGGGCGTCTCTTCCGGCTTGTCGGGCAAGGCGACGAAGCGCCCGGCGATGTGCTGAAGCATCGCATCGTAGAAATCGTCGCCGATCTTCGCGCCGGGATTAACCACGCCGTTCCCCTCTGTGCCGTTCACGCACGCCGCAGTGTCGCGGCGTGCGCCTGGCAGATCGGGACTGCAACCCGCGCGCCTTGAACGGGGTCCGACGAGGGGCGGCGCCGAATAGCTCCGCTTTACCTTAACGCCGACCGGCCGGTGTCTATTTGCTGTGGAGCTGGATGTAGGCGATCAGGTCGGCCCGCTTCTGCGGGTCCTTGATGCCGGCAAACGCCATCTTGGTGCCCGGCATGAAGCCATTCGGCTTTTGCAGATACTCCCACATATTCTGCTCGGTCCAGACGACACCCGACTCCTTGTTGGCCTTGGAGTAGTTGAACCCTTCCACCGACCCGGCGGTGCGGCCGATGATCTTGTACAGGGACGGGCCTACCTTGTTCACGCCGTCTTCCAGGGTGTGACAGACTTGGCACTGCTTGAATTGGGTCTCGCCCTTTTCCTTGCCCGGATCGCCTGAGAGCTGATTTCCGGATGCGTCCTTGATCTCGAGGGGGATCGGCGCCGAAGGCGCGGCGGGGTCTTCCGCAGCGGCGGGCACGGCAAGGGCCATCAGAACGGCAAACGGCAGAACGGAACGCATGAAGGTCTCCTACGAGGATTGAAGGCAGCGCGGGGACGCGGAGGCGCGGCGCTGCAACGCATGCGCGCCGGGTATGGTTCCTCGGCGCGCCGGTGGGTGCTGGCGGCGATGCGCTCAGGTTGCCGCTGGCGCGGCTTTCTTCACGGTGATCGTCTGGGTGTTGGTGTATTCAAGGAGGCCTTCGAGGCCATTCTCCACGCCGACGCCCGATTGCTTGTGGCCTGCGAAGCCGGCCAGCGGGGAGAGGTGCTGGCTCTCGTTGACCCACACATTGCCGGCCTGGATTTGCTTGGCGATCTCCAGCGCCTTGTCGCTGTCCGCCGACCAGACGGAGGCACCGAGGCCGTATTCGGTGTTGTTGGCGCGGTCGATGACGTCGGAGATGTCGTCGAACTTGATGAGCGGCAGGACGGGGCCGAACTGCTCTTCCTGGACGATGCGGCTGTCTTCCGGCGGGTTGTCGAGAATGGTGACCGGGATGAAGTAGCCCTTCTGGTTCTCGGGCAGGCCGCCGGTGAGGAATTTGTAGCCCTTGTCCTTGGCGTCCTGGATGAGGCTGACGACGCGCTGGAACTGGAGCTTGTTGTTGATCGGGCCGAGCTGGGTGCCTTGCTCCGAACCGTCGCCGACCTTGATGGTCTTGGCAACTTCGACCAAGGCGGCCTTCAGCGGCTCGTAGACGTCCTTGTGGATATACATGCGCTTGGTCGCGATGCAGATCTGGCCGCTATTGCCGAAGGCAGCCCAGAAGAGCTGCTGCGCCGTCTTCTCGACGTCGATGTCGGGGAGAACGATCGCAGGGTCGTTGCCGCCGAGTTCGAGGGTGACGCGCTTCAGCGAGGCCGAAGCGGATTCCATGACCTTGCGGCCGGTGGCGCTGGAGCCCGTGAAGGAGATCTTGTCGAAGCCCTTGTGCGAGGTCATCCAGGGGCCGAGGCTGTCGCCGCCCGAGACGATGTTGACGACGCCGGGCGGCAGCACGCCGCGCAGCAGCTCGCCGAACTTCAGCGTGGTGAGCGGCGTGAAGGGCGAGGGCTTCAGCACGACGGTGTTGCCGGCGAGCAGGGCAGGGCCGAGCTTGAAGGCGGCGAGGATGATCGGAAAATTCCACGGCGCGATGGCGCCGACGACGCCCAGCGGAACGTGGCGGGTGATCGACTTGCGCTCGGCCGAGTCCTCGTTGACGTGCTCGGGGATATCGAGCGTGGCGGTCGAGGAGAGCCAGTGGGCGCCGCCGAGGACGTCACCTGCGGCACCGTCGAGGGTCTTGCCCTGCTCGGAGGTGAGGAGGCGCTTCAGGCCCTCGGCGTTGGCGGCGAGGACGCCGGCCATGGCGAGGAGGGCCTTCTTGCGCTCTTCGATCGGCGTGGCCGCCCATTTCGGGAAGGCCTTGCGGGCCGACGCGATGGCAGCGTCGAGCTGTTCCTTCGTGCAGTCCGGGGCCTTGCCGACAACCTCTTCCGTCGCCGGATTGAGGACGTCGAAGGTGGCGCCGACGGGGACGGCCTTGCCGTCGATCGTCATGGTGAAGTCTTCGTCGAACTTGATGGACATGGGTTTCCTCAGGTGTTCGGGTGATACTCGAATTCGACGAGATAGACCTTCTCGCCGTCGCCGTGTTTGGCGGTCTTCAGCAGGTCGACCACGCCGGCAAAGCCGGAGCGGCGGGCGAGATCGGCCGTAATCTGGCCCAAGCCTATCTCGCGGATCGACGTCACTTCAATTGCCCCGGCGCCGAGCTTGTAGCGTCCGCCCGTCTTGACGCGCGGGCTCTGCCAGATGCGCACCGAGCAGGTGATCTCGCCGCGCATGATGGGCTCGCGCAGGCGCCTGGTGAACTGCACCTCACGCCTGCCAGCCCGTCCACTTGGCGAAGGCGGGCGGCCGGCGCTCGATGAAGGAGCGCGCGCCCTCCTTCGAGTCCGGGTGGGTAAGATTGGCGCGGATGTAGCGGGCCGTGCGCGTCGCCGACTCCGCGAAGGGCAGGCCGAGATCGTCCAGCACCTGGCGCTTCATGATCGCGATGGAGGTCGGCGCGACATTGGCCGCCATGTCGTCGACATAGGCGGAGACGGCTTCGATCAGTTCGCCCGGCTTCACGATGCGATCGGCAAAGCCGATGCGGTAGGCTTCCGCTGCGTCAAAACGGCGCGAGCTCCACAGCAGGTCGAGGGCGCGGCTGAGGCCGACGATGCGCGGCAAGAGCCACGAGGTCGCATGCTCGGCGACGAGGCCGCGCTTGCCGAAGACGGTCGTCATGGTCGCTTCTTCGGAGAAGAAGCGCATGTCGCACATCATCGCGAGGACGAAGCCGCCGCCGGCGGCGACGCCGTTCACGGCGGCGATTACGGGTTTGGAGATCTGGAGCAGGAAGCCGAAAAGCGGCGCGTCGGAGCTCAGCGTGCCGTCGCCCTTGGTCGTTTCGGCCAGCACCGTCATGTCGAGCCCGGCGCAGAAGCCGCGGCCCGAGCCGGTGATGCAGATCGCCGCGACGTCGGGGTCCTTCTCGGCCTTGCGCGCCTCGCGCTCGATGGCGCCGATCATCCGGTGGGTGACGGCGTTAAGCTGCGCCGGCCGTTCCAGCGTCAGGACGGCGAGCTTGCCATGCCGGGTGACGCTGACGTGATCCTCGTCGGCCATGACTTCCTCCTGACGGCCATGGTTCACGTCAGCAGGACGACCTTTACGCAGTCGCCGTGATGCTGATCGGCGATGGCCTTGTTGATATCGGACAGGGGATAGGTGCGGATCAATTTGTCGAAAGGCAAGCGGCCCGCGCGATAATGTTCGATCATTTCGGGGATGAACACGTCGGGATCGCTGTCGCCCTCGATGATGCCCTTAACGGTGTGGCCGAAGGTCACGGCTGTCATGAGGTCGCCCGGCATCGGCGTTCCCGGCGGCGCGATGCCGACGATGCCGAAGACGCCGTGCGGGCCGAGGCAGGTCATCGTCGCCTGAAGCACCGGCGGGATGCCGGTCGTGTCGAAGGCGTAGTCGACGCCGATGGGCACGATCCTGCGCACCTCGGCGGCGAAGTCGGTCTCGGCCTTCGGGTCGATCGCGTGCGTCGCGCCGAGTTCCAGTGCCAGCTTGCGGCGCGCCTCGTGCGGCTCCAGCACGATGATGGTGCTACAGCCCTGGATTTTGGCGCCCATGACCGCCGACAGCCCGACGGCGCCGCCGCCGAGGATCAGGATCGACGAGCCCTTCTCGCATCCCAGCGAGCGCATCACCCCGCCTGCGCCGGTCTGCACGCCGCAGCCGAGCGGCCCCATCAGCTCCAGCGGCACGCCGTCCGGCACCTTCACGACGTTGCGCTCATAGGTCAGCGCATAGGTTGCGAAGCTGGACTGGCCGAAGAAATTCCCGGCGATCGCCTCGCCGTCCTTGCTGAGGGCCTTCGATCCGTCGGTCCGCATGCCCGTGTAGTTGAGCATCGGCATCGTGTGGCAATAGGCCGGCTCGCCCTTCCGGCAGCGCGGGCAGGCGCCGCAGGAGCGGAAGGTCATCGCGACGCGGTCGCCCGGGGCCACCTTCGTGACCTTCGCGCCGACCTTCTCGACGATGCCTGAGCCCTCATGGCCCAGCACCGCCGGCGGCGCGATCGTGCCCGAGGCCTTGAAGACGATGTCGGTATGGCAAAGCCCGACCCCGACGACACGGACGAGGATCTCGTCCTCGCGCGGATCGTCCAGCGTCACGGTCTCGATCTTGAAGTCGGGCTCGCCCGCGCGCGCAACCGCAGCAGTGACTTGCATCTGATGTCCCTTGCGGCTGCCCTCTTGACGGGGCCCGCGCTTAAATGAGTATTTAACTGGCGCCGAAAATGCAACGGAGGGGGCCATGGCGGCGACGGCGCGCAAGACGGCGGCCGGCGCGGAGACGCGCAACGCCTTTCTGGACGCGACAGCCGCCCTCATGACCGAGCGCGGCACGATCGACATTCCGCTGAGCCAGATTGCCGAGCGCGCCGGGGCCAATATCGCGCTCGTCTCGTATCACTTCGGCGGCAAGGAGGGCCTGCTTCTGGCGCTCGCCCGGCGCAATGCCGATGAGGCGCTTGCGCAGGCAGAGGCGTTGATGGCGCGAGAAATGCCGCCCGCCGACAAGATGCGCCGCCACCTCACAGGGGTGATCGCGACCTTCCATCGCTACCCCTATCTTTACGCGTTGCTTGCGGCGCTGTTGCAAGACCCGGCGAGCCCCAGCGCGAGGGCCGTCTCGGGCTTCTTCGCCGAGCCGCTGGCGGCGATGCAGGCGCGATTGCTGGCCGCGATCGCGCCGGGCATGGATGCGATGCACTTTCATTTCGCCGCGATCGGCGCCTGCGCCAACATCTTCATGCAGCGCGCGACGTTGCGCGCCGTATTCGGCATCGGCGACGTCGACGACGTCCTGTGCCGTCGCTTCACGGAGACGACGGTCGCCATGCTGATGGACGGAATTCTGAACCAGCCGGCAACAAGGCCGGCGGACGAAAGTGGGAGGGTTTCATGACGGCTGTGGTTCCGCGCGTGCCGGACGATGTTGCGAAGGTGCTGATCGATCCCCGTGCCTACGCCGATGAAAGGCTGCACAACGCCTATTCGTGGCTGCGCGCGAACTGCCCGCTGGGCAAGGCCGAGATCGAAGGCTTCGATCCGTTCTGGGTGGTGACGAAGCACGCGGATATCCTGGAGGTCAGCCGCCAGAACGACCTCTTCCACTCGGGCGACAAGATGACGACGCTCGGCACGCAGGAAGGCGAGCGCTTCGTGCGCCAGATGACCGGCGGCAGCATCCACCTCATCCGCAGCCTCGTCTCGATGGATGCGCCGGACCATCCCAAATACCGCACGCTGACCCAGGCCTGGTTCATGCCCAACAACATCAAGAAGCTCGAGGGGCGCATTCGCGAGCTTGCCGAAGACGCCGTCGACAAGATGGCCTCGCGCGGCGGCGTCTGCGACTTCGTGCAGGACGTGGCGCTGCACTATCCGCTGCGCGTGATCATGGAGATTCTCGGCGTTCCCGACAGCGACATGCCGCGCATGCTCAAGCTGACCCAGGAATTGTTCGGCGCATCCGACCCTGACACCGCGCGCGACGGCGACACCAGCGGCATGAGCGGCCAGGACCAGCGCGCGCCGGTGCTGGAGACGATCGCCGACTTCTACGCCTATTTCGGCAAGCTCACCGCCGACCGCCGGGCCAACCCCAGCGACGACCTCGCCAGCGTCATCGCCAACTCGACGATCGACGGCGCGCCGATCTCGGAACTGGAGGCGCTGAGCTATTACGTCATCGTCGCGACCGCCGGCCACGATACGACGTCGTCCTCCACCGCCGGCGCGATCTGGGCGCTTGCGGAGAACCCGGACCAGTTCAGGCTGGTGAAGGAGGATCCCTCGCTGATTCCCAGCCTTATCGAGGAGGCGATCCGCTGGACGACGCCGGTGAAGCACTTCATGCGCTCGGCCACCGCCGACACAGAACTCGCCGGCCAGACGATCAGGAAGGATGACTGGCTGATGCTCTGCTACGCCTCGGGCAACCGGGACGAGGAGGTGTTCGAAGACCCCTTCATCTTCCGCGCCGACCGCAAGCCGAACAAGCATTTGGCGTTTGGCTACGGGTCGCATGTCTGCCTGGGCCAGCATCTCGCCAGGATGGAAATGCGCATTCTGTTCGAGACCCTGCTGCCGCGGCTGAAGACGCTGTCGCTCGCGGGCGACCCGAAGCTCACGCAGGCGATCTTCGTGAATGGCCCCAAGACGCTGCCGATCCGGTTCGACCTGGCGGCCTGACCAGGCTGTACGGTCAAGTGCGGCTGGCGTGGGTATGCTTGCCGTCGAGCGTCAGGAGTTCGCGGTAGAGGTCGGGCCGGCGGTCGCGGAAGACTCCCCAGTTGAGGCGGGTGCGGGCATTGGCCTCGCGGTCGAGCGTGGTCACGAGCACGGCCTCGTCCGTCTCGTTCGCCTCGACCACCTTGGCGCCGCTGACGTCGGTGATGAAGGACGAACCGTAGAAGGTGATGTCGGCCTTGTCGCCCTTTTCGAAGCCGATGCGGTTCGAAGCGACCACCGGCGTCAGATTCGCCGCCGCGTGCCCCTGCATCGTGCGCTGCCAGTGATTCTTGGACTGGAGCGTCGGGTCCTGCGGCTCCGATCCGATCGCCGTCGGATAGCAGATCACCTCCGCGCCCTTCAGCGCGAGGATGCGGGCGACCTCGGGAAACCACTGGTCCCAGCACACCGCGGCGCCGACACGGCCGACCTGCGTCTCCCACACCGGAAAGCCGGTATCGCCGGGATTGAAGTAGAATTTCTCGTGATAGCCGGGGCCGTCCGGGATGTGGCTCTTGCGATAGACCCCCAGCACCTCGCCGTCCGTGTCGATCATCGCGAGCGAATTGTAGAGCGCGTTGTTGTCGCGCTCGTAGACCGAGATCGGCAGCACCACCTCGAGCTCACGCGCGATCGTGCGGAAATGGCGAACCGCCTTGTTCTCAGAGATCGGTCCCGCGAGTTCCATGAACTTGTAGTCGACGTCCTTGCAGAAATAGGGCGTCTCGAAGAGCTCCTGGAGCAGGATCAGCCGCGCGCCTTGCTGCGCAGCCTGCCGCACGAGCCTTTCGCCCTTCGCGATATTCGCGTCGGCATCCCATGAGCAGGCCATCTGCGTTGCTGCAACGGTGAGCGTGCTCATGCCGGATCTCCGCGTCAGGGCGTGGTGGGTTTCGGCGTCGGTTGGGGCGTACCGTCGGGCGCGGGCGTCGGCGCTGGTGTTGGCGCCGGCTTCCCTTCGGGCGTAGCGGCAGCAGGCGGTGTCGGTGGCGGTGTCGGGCGCTCGATCTTGCCGAACGCATCTGGCAGTCCGGCCATCGAGACCTTCGAAGCCATGCGCTGCCCGTTGAGCGTATAGGCGAGCTCGAACGAGCCGGCCTCCGTCAACTGCTTGAAGCCGTCATCCGAGACGATGAGGACGGCGTCGCAGCTCACGTCGTTGCAGGTGCTGAACGAGAAAGCCTCGGGCGGCTTCCCGCCGAGCGCGAACTCCACGCCCTTGTCGATCTGGACGCCGAGCGGCACGCGGACGAGCAGCGTCCGGTTGGCGTTCGTGTCGTAGCCGGCGACGACGGCGAGCATAACCTTGCGGTCGGCATTCAGCGATTCGAACATCGCGAAGCATGACTTCTTGCCGGCGTTCGGGATCTCCTGACAGTAGAGCGTCCAGTCGCCCATCTTCTCGGAGGTCGTGCCCGGCGGCAGCGGCGGCGGCTGATCCTGGCCGGCGGCCTGCTGGCGTCCGGCAGGCGGCGCGACGGGCGCGGTGGTGTCGGCGGTGTAGCGGCCCGCCATGAATCCGAGGGCGCCGGCGGCGACCACGGCGGCAACGCCGGCGATCGTCCAGGGCAGGACAGAAGATCTGTTCGACAAGATGGCTCAATCCGTAAGGCGCGGGTCCGGCCGCGGGGCGCCCTTAGGCCGGATCGGCCGCGGCCGGTCAAGGCCTGCGCAAAATGCCGCCTCGATATTGCCGGGATTTCAGGCAGGGTAGCGTCATGACTTTCGCCGTGCCGGACTACGCCGTTTCGGATGCCCGCCGGGCGCACGAGCCGACCGTGTGGGCGGCGGCATTTGCCCTCGCCGCTATTGTCGGCTGCGCTCTCGTCGCGGCGGCGCCGCTGGCCGCTTATGTCTGGCTCATTGCGCTGTTCGGCATCCCGCATGTGCTGGCGGAGCTGCGCTATTGCGACGAGCGCTTCGCCGGGCGCGCCGCACCGCCGGCGCTCGCCGTCATCGGCGCCTTGCTCGGCGGCCTCGTGCTGACGCGCCTGCTCGGTACCTACGGCCTGCTTTCCGCCTATGTCAGCGGGCCGCTGGAACTCGGTTTCGGCGCGGCGATGGCCTTCGCTGCCGCGGTCTTGATGCGGCGGCGCAGAATCGTTGGATTCCTCGCCGCGGCGGGCGTGGCGGCAGGCGCGCTCTATGCGCCGTTCACGGCCTTTCTGATCTGGGCCTGGCTGCACAACGTGACGCCGCTGGGCTTCGTCGCCGAGGCGCTGGAGGGGCGCGCCCGGACGCGGGCGTTGCTGGCGCTGTCGGTGCCGTTTTTCCTGCTGCCGGGCTTCGTCGCGCTGGGTGGGCTGCAATGGCTGGCGCAGATCCTCTTCACCTACGACGCCGCCTACGCGCCGTCGGCCTTCGGGGCGGGGCTGAAGCCGTTGCAGTCGTTCCTGCCGCCAGCGGCGCGCCTCGACGATGTCCTGCCGCTGTTCCAGGCCGCGGTCGTGTCGCAGGTGATGCACTATGTCGCCGTCATCGTGCTGCTGCCGCGGCTGTTGCCGGCAACGGCCTCGCGCGAGCGCCTCGTGCCGTGGCCGAGATGGGGTGTGTTCTATGCCGCCCTCGCCGTGGCGGGGCTGGCGTCGCTGTCGTTCTACTATGTCGACTTCAGCCAGGCCCGGGCCGCCTATGCGCTGGCGGCGACGCTGCATTCCTGGATCGAGCTGCCGGTGTTCCTGCTGGCGCTCGGCGGCGGCTTCACCATGCCGCGTAGCGTGCAAAGCCCGCCAGCACCGACGCCACATTGACCAGCAGCGACAGCAGCACCGCCGTCGGCCAGCGCGCCCCGGCGAGGCGGTAGAACGGTGCTTCGCTGAGCACGGCGAAGCTTTCGACGATCGCAAAGGTCGTCCAGTACCCCTCCTGCCGGATCAGCCTGAAGAAGAGGTACCAGACGATCGGATGCGAGCAGAGGCTGCCGGCGATGGCGGCTCGGGCGGCGCGCGACGGCACCACGCCGAAGAACCGCGCCAGAGCGGCCGCGGCGACGCCCTCGACGGCCAGCGTGATCAGCCAGGCTTCAAGCTGCCCGTCGCGCACCGGCGATCCTCAAGAACATGAAGCCGGCGAAGGTGCCGATGGCGCAGCCGGCGATGTTGGCGGCCTCGTCGAGCAGGTCGAAGCTGCGGCCGACCGAGGGCTGGATGCACTCGAACACGAAGCCCAGCACCGCAAGTCCGATAGCGACCTGGATCGCCTGCCTCTGCGTCCGCGCCGCCAGCGTCGCGAGCCCGGACAGCGTCGCGTAGGCCGAGGCGTGCTGGATCTTGTCGCTCCACAAGAAGGTGAAGCCGCTGTTGCCGGGGCGCAGCGAATAATAGGTGACGACGACGGCGGCGACGCCGAAGAGTCCCCACAGTCCCATACGCACCCATCGCGGGACGATCATGCCGCCTGCCTTGCCGCTGCTGCCCGCATGGTCGCGCGGCCAGGCGGCGTGTTAGCACTTTTGCATGGGACTAGAACTTTCCATCCGCCGGGGCGGCACCGCCGCGGCCCGCATCAAGGAATGGGCGGCGGGGCGTTTCGGCGCCGGCGAGGAAGCCTGGTTTGTCACCGAAACGATATGCGCGGCGCCCGGACAACCGGCGCGCCAGACTGTCATCTTGATGTTGCACCCGGCCGCCAACATCACCTTCCGAATCGGCAAGGCCATGAACGAAATCGAACAGATCGACATCGACGCGCTCGGTGATGTCGCAGCGCAACTGGCTGCCGAGGGGTGCTGCTGAGGTCCATTGCGAAGAGATGACGTTTGAGCGGACCGCCGGGCTGGGGCAGGTTTCCGGGCCAGATCAACGACTCGGAGGAAATGTCATGTCAGCCGTACTGACCCGCCGCGCCTTCGCCGTGACGACACTGAGCGCAGGTTTCGCCCTTGCCGTCCAACCGCTCGCCGCCGAGCCGATCGCGACACCTGCCGACGGCCTTGACGCCGGCGAGGTCCAGATCCCGGTTTCGGACGGTCATATTCCCGGCTACCGCGCCCGCCCCGCCGGCGGCACCGCCGAAGGCGTCGTTCTGGTGACGCAGGAGATCTTCGGCGTCCATGAGCACATCAAGGATCTCTGCCGCCGCTTCGCCAGGCTTGGCTATTACGCGATTGCGCCCGAGCTCTACGCCCGGCAGGGCAACCCCGCCGCCTACACCGATATCAAGAAGCTGGTCGACGAGGTCGTCGCCAAGGTGCCGGACGCACAGGTCCTGTCGGACCTCGACGCCACCACCGCCTTCGCGACGGGCGAGAAGGCCGACGCGGCCAAGCTCGGCATCACCGGCTTCTGCTGGGGCGGGCGCATCGTGTGGCTCTATGCCGCCCATGCCGCCAACCTGAAAGCCGGCGTCGCCTTCTACGGCCGGCTCGTCGGCACGCCGAACGCGCTGATGCCGAAATACCCGCTCGACGTTGCCGCCGAACTGAGGGCCCCGGTGCTCGGCCTCTATGGCGGCAAGGACGAAGGCATCCCGCTCGACACCATCGACCGGATGAAGGCGGCGCTCGCCGCCGCCGGGTCGCCGTCGAAGATCGAGGTCTATCCCGAAGCCCCGCACGGCTTCATGGCCGATTACCGCGACAGCTACACGCCCGACGTCGCGAAAGACGCGTGGGGCAAGATGCTCGGCTGGTTCAAGGCGAACGGGGTCGCCTGACCGGCATGGATCTCTGGCTGCTGCTCGGTCTTGTCCCTGCCCTCGGCCTCGGTGCCGCGGGCCGCTATTGGTGGGCCAGGCGCCCGCCGAGCAGGCCGGCGCCTTCAGCCGCCGCTCCTGTCGCCGGTGCCGTTCCCAACCCCGCCCTCAGTGCCGTTCGCGCCGTCCTCGAGGCCCTGCCGGATGCCTGCATCGTGGTCGATGCCACTGGCCGCGTCGTTGTCCGCAACGCGGCGGCGGGGGAGCTGACGGCAGCGGCCGAAGGCAAGCCGCTGGCGTCGTCGCTCCGCATTCCGGGCGTGCTCCAGGCCATCGAGCGCGTCGTCGACGGCAACCCGGCGGAGGAAACGGAGTTCGTGTTGCCGGCGCCGGTCGAGCGCACGATCGAGGCGCATATCGCGCCGCTGGCGATCGGCGGCGGGCCGATGGCGATGGCCTTTCTCTATGACACGACGCTGGTGACGCGGGTCGAGCGCATGCGCGCCGATTTCGTCGCCAACGCCAGCCACGAATTGCGGACGCCGCTGACCAGCCTGTCGGGCTTCATCGAAACCATCCGCGGCCCGGCCAAGGACGACAAGGAAGCCCAGGAACGCTTCCTGGAGATCATGCAGGAACAGGCGGCGCGCATGCGCCGGCTGATCGATGACCTGTTGTCGCTGTCGCGGATCGAGCTGAACGAGCATGTGCGACCTTCCGGGAAGGCGGATTTGGTTGCCATCGCGCGGGATGTGGTCGACGCCGCCCAACCGATGCTGGGGCGCGCGAAGGTAAAGGTTCACATCGAGGCCGAGCCGGGCGCCGGTCCGGTGCTGGGTGAGCGCGACGAGTTGGTCCAGGTCGTCCAGAACCTGCTGGACAACGCCGTCAAGTATGGCGGCGACGGCGGCGATGTGATGATCCGCATCGGCGAAGCGTCCGAAACGACCACGGCCTGCGCGATCATCGACAAGGGACCGGGCATTGCACGCGAGCACCTGCCGCGCCTGACCGAGCGCTTCTACCGTGTCGATGCCAAGACCAGCCGGGAACGCGGCGGAACCGGCCTCGGCCTTGCGATCGTCAAGCATATCCTGAACCGCCATCGCGGACGGCTGGAGATCGAAAGCGAACCGGGCAAGGGCAGCCGGTTCACGATTCATCTTCCCACATGGATCGCCGCGGCGCCCTGACTGTCGCTTTCATCAAACTGTCACAAAAGGTTTACAAAGGCGCGGTGTGCCCGACGTATGAGCGGGCGCTGCGGATACAGGGGAGCGGGCCGTGAGCGAGCATACCGTCAAGTCGTATGAAGGCGAGCTGGAAGCCCTGTCCACCCAGGTGGCTCAAATGGGGGGCGTGGCTGAAAATCTCCTCCAGGGCGCGATCGACGCCGTCGCCAGGCGTGACTCCGCGCTCGCCGACCGCATGATCGAAAGCGATCGCCGCATCGACGACTACGAGCGCCAGATCGAAGCGATGGCCGTGAAGCTGCTGGCCTTGCGCCAGCCGGTCGGCATCGACCTGCGGCTGACGATCACCTCGCTTCGGATCGCGAATGAGCTGGAGCGCATCGGCGACCTCGCTAAGAACATCGCAAAGCGCGCGCTGGTTCTGAACCGCGAACAGCCCGTCCGGCTGACGCAGGGCCTGGTGCGCATGGGACGCGAGTGCCTCGTCCAGCTCAAGCGCGTGCTCGATGCGCTGGCGGCGCGCGACGCGAACGCCGCGGCGGCCGTCTGGCGCAGCGACGAGGAGATCGACGAACTCTACAACAGCCTCTTCCGCGAGCTTCTGACCTATATGATGGAAGATCCGCGGACGATCTCGCTCGCCACGCATCTTCTGTTCATCGCCAAGAATCTCGAGCGGGTGGGCGATCATGCTACCAATATCGCCGAGCAGGTGACCTATCTCGTGCGCGGCGCCTATCTGGGCGAGGACCGTCCGAAGGGCGATGCGACCAGCACAACCGCCGTTCCGTTCGAGCAGCCGAGTTGAGGATTGCCTGAAGCATGAGTCAGAAGCTGACCATCCTCATCGTCGAGGACGAGGCCGCACTGGTCACCCTGCTGCGCTACAATCTCGAACGCGATGGCTACCGGGTTGTGGAAGCGCGCGACGGCGAGGAAGCGCTCATCGTCGCGGACGAGGAGACGCCCGACCTGATCCTCCTCGACTGGGCGTTACCCAACCTTTCCGGAATCGAGGTCTGCCGCCGCCTGCGCGCCAGGTCCGAGACGCGCAACACGCCCATCATCATGCTGACGGCGCGCGGCGAGGAGACCGACCGCATCCGGGGCCTCGACACCGGTGCCGACGACTATGTCGTGAAGCCGTTTTCGATGACCGAGATGCTGGCGCGCCTGCGCGCCGTGCTGCGGCGCATCCGTCCGGCCCTCGCCGACGAAACGCTCATCTTCGGCGACATCGCGATCGACCGCGCCGCGCACCGCGTGAAACGCAGCGGCCGCGACGTGCATCTCGGGCCGACCGAATATCGCCTGCTCGACCATCTGATCCAGCATCCGGGCCGCGTGTTCAGCCGCGAGCAATTGCTGGACGCGGTGTGGGGCTCGGACGTCTATGTCGAGGCCCGCACGGTGGACGTTCATATCGGCCGGCTGCGCAAGGCGCTGATCGCCAACGGCGAGCGCGATCCCATCCGCACCGTCCGCTCGGCAGGCTACTCGCTGGACGAGCACCTGAAGGCGGCGGGCTGAATATCGGGCCGCCGCCTTTCCGTGGCTGCGCAAGCCGTCAGATCAGCCGAAATTGAGCCGCTTGCGGACCAGTTCGCGGTCGCGGTCGCGGCGGCTCTGCGCTGGCTGGTAGGCCATGCGCACATGGGCCTCGCAATAGGGCGCTCCCGCCTTGGACTTGCGTCCGCAGAACCGGAAGTCGGACTGCGCCGGATCGCCGATCGGCCAGCGGCAGACCGAGGCCGAGAGGTCGGCCACGGTCACGGCATTTTCCGGCATCGGCTCCAGCGGCTCCTCGACCACCGGCTCTGCCCGCATGACCGAGACGCGCGGCACATGAAGGCGCGGCGCCGGGGCAGGGCGGGGGCGTTCGACCCGTGGCGCGGTCGCACGCCCGGCGAGACCGAGGCGGTGTACCTTGCCGATCACCGCATTGCGGGTGACTTCGCCCAGGGCACGCGCGATCTGGCTGGCGCTAAGCCCCTCGGCCCACATGGTCTTCAGTCGCTCGATACGCTCGTCGGTCCAGGACATTCGGCGTCCCCTCTGCCAATGGTGAAAGACACGGCCCCCAAATGCTGGTGGTTACGATCTCGTGAACCACAATCAGCACACCAGATTTGGACCACGCGCCACTTGACAGCACAAGGTCTGGTTCCGCCTCGCCAACAGGAACATTTCACGAATCATGTGTCGGCCTGATTCATTTGCGACGATTCCGTGTACGGAGAATCGCCGAATCCGGAATGCGTTCCCCGGAAATGCGGGGTCGCGCCCGGCGGCTAAATCCCGTATGGCAGCACGCTGAGTTTCCGTGAGCCCAATGCCGTGATTACGCCTGTCCTGCCGACTTATGCGCGCGCCGACCTCGCCTTCGAGCGGGGAGATGGCCCTTATTTGTTCACAGACACGGGCGAGCGATATCTGGACTTCGGCTCGGGCATCGCCGTGAACCTGCTCGGCCACGCCCACCCGCATCTCGTCGCGACCCTGAAGGCGCAGGGCGAGAAGCTGTGGCACGTGTCGAACCTGTTCCGCATCCCCGGCCAGGAGCGCCTGGCCGAACGGCTGGTCGCGGCGACCTTCGCGGATACGGTGTTCTTCACGAATTCCGGCGCCGAGGCGCTCGAATGCACCATCAAGATGGTGCGGAAATACCAGAGCCACGCCGGCCATCCCGAGAAGTTCCGCATCATAACCTTCGAAGGCGCCTTCCACGGCCGGACGCTGGCGACCATCGCCGCCGGCGGCCAGGCGAAATATCTGGAGGGCTTCGGCCCCAAGGTCGACGGCTTCGACCAGGTCCCGTTCGGCGACCTCGCCGCGGTCAAGGCGGCGATCGGCCCGGAGACGGCCGGCATCCTGATCGAGCCCATCCAGGGCGAAGGCGGCGTGCGGGCCGGATCACCCGAGTTCCTCCGCGCGCTGCGGGCGCTGTGCGACGAGCATGGCCTGCTGCTGGCGCTGGACGAGGTGCAGACCGGCGTCGGCCGCACCGGCACGCTGTTCGCGCATGAACGCCTGGGCATCACCCCCGACGTCATGGCCATCGCCAAGGGCATCGGCGGCGGCTTCCCCCTCGGCGCCTGTCTCGCGACCGAGCGCGCGGCGGCCGGCATGACCGCCGGCACGCACGGTTCGACCTATGGCGGCAACCCGCTGGCGATGGCGATGGGCAACGCGGTGCTCGACGTCGTGCTCGCGCCGGGCTTCCTCGACAAGGTCCGGAACGCGTCGCTCAGGCTGAAACAGCAGCTCGCGATGCTGAAGGACGAATATCCCGGTGTCATCGAAGAGGTGCGCGGCGATGGCCTGCTGCTCGGCCTCAAGTGCCGCGTCTCCAATACCGACCTGGTCAACGCGCTGCGCGAGCGGCATTTGATCACGATCAGCGCCGGCGACAACGTCGTGCGCATCATCCCGCCGCTGACCGTCGGCGAGGCCGAGATCGCGGAGGCGACAGCGGCCATCGCCTCGGCCTGTGCGGCCCTGTCGATGCCGAAGGACCAGGCGGCATGAGCACGCAGACGCGGCATTTCCTCGACATCTCCTCCTTCGATTCCGCCCAGATCCGCCGTCTTATCGAGGATGCGAAGGCGCTGAAGGCGGCGCGCGTGAAGGGCCAGCCGGCGGTAGAGAAGCCGCTGGCGGGCAAGAAGATCGCCGTCATCTTCCAGCAGCCCTCGTTGCGCACGCGCATGTCGTTCGACGTCGGCATCAACGAACTCGGCGGCCATGTGCTCATGGTGTCGGGGGACGAGATCGAACTCGGCCAGCGCGAATCGATCGCCGACACGGCGCGCGTGATGTCGCGCTACGTCGACGGCATCATGATCCGCATGCTGAGCCATCACGAGCTGGAGGAGCTAGCGCATTACGCGACCGTGCCTGTCATCAACGGGCTGACCAAGCGCTCGCATCCCTGCCAGGTGATGGCCGACGTCATGACCTTCGAGGAGCGCCTCGGACCGATCGCCGGCCGCACGGTCGCGTGGACGGGCGATTCCAACAATGTGCTGGCCTCGTGGGTGCACGCCGCGGCGCGGCTGGACGTCAAGCTCCAGATCGCGACGCCCGAACAGCTCGCGCCGCCCGATGCGCTGATGGACTGGGGCCGCCGCGAGGGCGCCAGCATCAAGCTGACGCGCGATCCCTATGAGGCGGTCTCCGGCGCCGATTGCGTGATCACCGACTGCTGGGTCTCGATGGGCGATGCCGACCGCGAGTACCGGCACAATCTGCTGCGCCCCTACCAGGTGGACGACCGGCTGATGGCAGCGGCCAACAGGGACGCGATCTTCATGCACTGCCTGCCTGCCAAGCGGGGCGAGGAGGTCGCGGAATCGGTCATCGACGGGCCGCGCTCTGCGGTCTGGGACGAGGCGGAGAACCGGTTGCACGCCCAGAAGGCCGTGCTTGTCTGGGCGCTGGGCAACCCCACATAGGAGGCTTGCCGGCGCACAGGCGCCCCAGGTTTCCCGACCAAGGCGAAGACGTGACCAGAGTTGCCGACGATTTCGTATTGCCCTTCGCGATCGAAGGCGCCGAGGCGCGCGGCAGCGTCGTACGCCTCGGCGCGGTCGCCCAGCGCGTCATCGACGGCCACGGCTATAGCGGGGTCGCGGCGCGTCTCGCCGGCGAGGCGCTGTCGATCGTCAGCCTGCTCGGCGCGGCGCTGAAATTCGACGGCACGCTGACGCTACAGACGCGCGGTGACGGCCGCGCGACCATGGTGGTCGCCGACTTCGTCACGCCAGGCCAGGTGCGCTCTGTCGTGACCGTCGATCCCAAGGCCGAGCCCGACGCGCCGCTCCTCGGCCAGGGTACCTTCGCGCTGACCATCGACCCGGACGAGGGGCAGAACCGCTACCAGGGCGTCGTCGAACTTGCCGGGTCGCTGCGCGAAGCCGCGCTCGCCTATTTCGAGAAGTCCGAGCAGATTCCGACGCGGCTCCAGATCGCGGTCGGCGAGGTGCAGGTGCCGGGCGAGCCGCCGCAATGGCGCGCCGGCGGCATCGTGCTCCAGCGCATCGCACGCGAAGGCGGCACCAAGACGGCCGAGGTCAACGAGGACGACTGGGTGCGTTTCGGCGCGCTGATGGCGACCGTCGGGGCGGACGAATTGCTCGACCCGAAGCTGACGGCCGAAGAGCTGCTCTACCGCCTCTTCAACGAGGACGGCGTGCGGGTGTTCGAGCCGCGCCCGGTGCGCTTCGCGTGCCGCTGCTCGCAGGCGCGCGTCGACAACATCCTAAACAGCTACTCCGACGAGGAACTCGACGACCTGCGGACGCCCGCGGGCGCCATCGAGGCCAAATGCGAGTTCTGCGGCGCGACCTACGGCTTCGAACGCGCCGCCGCCGCGTCCTAACGCACGGCGGCGTGGATCGCCTTCAGCGTCGTCAGCAGGCCGCGCGCCCCGTCCAGCGGCAGGCAACTCGGCCCGTCGCAGAGCGCCTTGTCGGGATCGGGATGGAATTCGAGGAAGATGCCGTCGGCGCCTGCCGCGACGCCTGCCTTCGCGATGATCGGCACGCCGGCGCGCCGGCCGCCCGTCGAGCCGCCGCTCGTGCGCGGATCGGCGCCGGGCAACTGGACCGCGTGGGTGGCGTCGACCGTCACCGGCACGCCGAGGCGCTGCATCTCGCCGATGCCCAGCATGTCGACGACGAGGTTGTTGTAGCCAAACGAGCTGCCACGCTCGCACAGCACGATGTCGAGGTCGGGCGCGACTTCGCGCGACTTGGTGATGATGTTCTTGCAGTCCCACGGCGCGAGGAATTGCGCCTTCTTGACGTGAAACCAGCCGCCCGCCGCGGCCGTCGCGCGCGCCCCCGCGACGACGAGGTCGGTCTGGCGGCAGAGGAAGGCCGGAAGCTGGACGATGTCGGCAACGGCGGCGACCGGCCCGGCCTGGTCGAGCTCGTGATAGTCGGTGGCGATCGGGACGTTCAGCGTCTTCTTCACCTCGGCCAGCATCGCAAGGCCATCCTTCAGGCCGGGGCCGCGATAGGACGTGATCGAGGACCGGTTCGCCTTGTCGAAGCTCGCCTTGAAGACATAGGGCAGCCCGAGTTCGGCGGTGATCGCCTTCAACTCGCGCCCGACCTCAAGCGCAAGGTCCAGATTCTCCAGCACGTTGAGCCCGGCGATCACCACCAGCGGCTGGCCGTCGCCGATCGAAATGTTCCAACGCTTCAGATGCGCAACGGGCATGAGGATTCCTGGACTGTGACGCGAGGCGCGGCCATGCCGCACTCCTCCCTATAGGCCATGCGCGCCCGCACTTGGAGGGGGCAGGCGGACCTTGCCTGCGCGGGTGTCAGATCGTCCTCCCCGCGTTCGCCCAGTAGGGCTCGCGCAGCTTGCGCTTGAAGATCTTGCCGGAGTCCTCGCGCGGCAGTTCGGGCTGGAATTCGACCGTCTTGGGGATCTTGTAGCGGGCGATATGCTTGCCGAGTTCGGCGCGGACGAAGGCGGCGTCGAGCGTCGTGCCGGCCGCGGGCTGCACCACGGCGCACAGGGCCTCGCCGAACTCCTCGTCGGGGATGCCGAAGACGCAGCCGTCGGCGACGCCCGGCACCTTCAGCAGCTCGGCCTCGATCTCGGCCGGGTAGATGTTCACGCCGCCCGAGATCACCATGTTGTTGCGGCGGTCGCAGAGATAGACGAAGCCGTCCTTGTCCTGATAGCCGACGTCGCCCACCGAGATGAGGCCTTCGCGCTCGGACTTGGCGCGCTTGGCGTCGTCGCGGTGATAGGTGAAGTCGCCGCCGGTCGTCAGGCGCACATAGATGTCGCCCGGCGTGCCCTGCGCGACGTCGCGGAAGTCGTCATCGAGGATGCGCAGCTTCACATTGTCCATCGGCTTGCCGACGGTGCCGGGGTGCGCGAGCCATTCATGCGAGTCGCAGAACACCACCGCGCCGGTTTCGGTCGCGCCGTAATATTCGTTGATGATCGGTCCCCACCATTCGATCATCGCCTTCTTCACGTGCGGCGGGCAGGGCGCCGCAGCGTGGACGATGAATTTCAGCGACGACACGTCGTATTTGCGCCGCACCTCTTCGGGCAGCTTCAGCAGGCGCACGAACATCGTCGGCACCATCTGGATATGCGTGACGCGGTGCTTCTCGATCAGCCGCAGCAGGTCTTCCGGATCGAAGCGCGGCTCGAGGATCGTGTCGGCCCCGGCGCGTACGGCGAAGCCGGCATAGGCATTCGGCGCCGAGTGATACATCGGGCCGGGGATGATCGTGACGATCTTCTCGGCCGCCGGGTTCAGGATCTGACTGACGAGGCCGAAGACCTTGCCGACGGTGACGGTCGAGGCCATCGCCTGCTCCGCCGTGGGCGGGCTGCGCCGCACGCCCTTGGGCCTGCCGGTCGTGCCGCTGGTGTAGATCATGGCGCCCGGCGGCTCGGTCACCTCCGGCGGCCGGCGCTCGAAGCCCTTCAGCCACGCGCTCCAGCCGGTCCGCCCGGCCGGCACCGCACACTGCGCCGGGTCGATCCGATAGGCCTGCGCGATCTCGGGCGGCGTCGGGACGACCAGCACCGGCACATCCTTCGGCAGCGCCGATTCGATGCCGGGGATCAGGTCGGCGTGGATGACGATCACCTTCGCGCCGCAATTGGTGAAGAGATAGTCGGCCTCGTCCTCCGTGTAGTGCCAGTTCACCGGCACCGGATAGGCGCCGAGCTGGCCGGCCCCCATCGAAGCCTCCAGGAAGGCGAAATCGTTGCGTAGCATGATGGCGACCGAATCGCCCTTGCCGATGCCCAGCGAGGCAAAGCCGGCGGCAGCGCGCTCGGCATGGTCCTGGAGGGCAGGGAGGCCGATCTCGCGGTCTCCGGAAATCAGGCGTCCTGTCATCGCGATCGTTCCCGTTCGTTTCCTTCAGGGCTGATCAAAGCGAAAAGAAAGGGCGGCGCGCAAGCACCGCCCTTCTTCATCTTACGCCTCCGCGCCCAGTTTGTGCCGGCGGGTCAGGTATTCGAAGCGCCAGGTCATCAGCACCGCCGCCGCGGCCAGGCCGAACGCGAGGCCGATCCAGACGCCCTGGCCCTGAAGTCCGAGGCCGAAGCCGAGGGCGACGCAGGTCGGGAAGCCGATCACCCAGTACGAGAACCCGGCGACCCACATCGGGACCGAGGTGTCCTTCAGGCCGCGCAGGCTGAACGCCGCCGAGACCTGCTGGCCGTCTGCGATCTGGAAAATCGCGGCGATCGCCAGGAACTGCACCGCGAACGCGATCGCCTGGTGCGAGGCGGGGTCGTCCGGATCGAGATAGAGACCCGCCAGCTCCAGCGGCCAGGTCCACATCACGAAGGCGGTGACGGCCATGGCAAGGAACGACAGCACCATCCCGACCTGGCCCGAGCGCCGCACCGCATCCCAGTCGCGCGCTCCGGCGGCATAGCCGACCCGCACCGTCGTCGCGAACGCCACGCCCAGCGGCACCTGGAAGGTGACCGAGGCAATGTTGATGGCGATCTGGTGCCCTGCGAGCTGGGCCGGGCTGAACATGCCGACCAGCCAGAGCGCGACGTTGAACACCGCGCCTTCGAAGAACAGCGTCAGCCCGATCGGCATGCCGAGGCGTGCGAATTTCCAAGCCCGCGCCGGTTCGAAGCGCAGGATGCCGTGGAACGGACGGAGCGGCCGGGTCGCGGGGTGCAGGGCAACCCAGGCCGCCATCACCGCCGCACCCAGGATCGTCGCGCACGAGGTCGCGATGCCGGATCCCATCACGCCCATCGCTGGAAAACCGAAATGCCCGAAGATGAAGATCCAGTTGAACAGCGCGTTCACGCCGATCCAGACCAGGGTGACGATCAGGGCCGGTCGCGGCTGGCTGAGCGATGCGAACAGGTTCCGCATCACGCCGATCAGCAGCGAGAAGGGCAGGCCGGGCAGCATCGCCAGGATATAGAGCGCCGCGGTGTCGGAGATCGCCTTGTCCTGGCCCAGCAGGCCGAAGACCGGATGCGCGAACTGCAACACGAGGATCGCGAACAGCGCCGCGAGGCCGATCGCCCACATGCCGGTACGGAAATGCGTGCGCAGCTCCTCGGTGGTCGAGAGCCGGCGCAGCGCCGGGTTGAGCCCGTGCGGATCGGCCCCTACCGCCTGCGCCAATTGCGGCGACAGGGCCGAGCTGAGGCCGAAGCCGAACATCATCGGCATGTAATAGAGGCTGAGGCCCAGCGCGCCGGCGGCCAGGGCATCAGGCCCCAGATGGCCCAGGAACAGGACGTCGGTGGTGCCGATCACCATCGAGGCGAGCTGCGTGAGCACGAGCGGGCCCGCGAGGCGGCCGGTGGCAAGGGCCTCTGCGAGGAACGTCTTGGGAAGTTTTAACGAAGGCCGACGGTCGGCCTGAAGGGCTTCTAGGATCATGTCCGGCGGTCCTGAATTTGAGGCTCAGGGTGGGAGGCCGCCAGGCATGGGGCGGCCGATCAGGTGGGGGTTCGAATATCCATCGGTCGCATCATTCAGTGTTCCTTTTGTCCCAGTGGTCGGAGAGAGAGGATTCGAACCTCCGGCCCCTGCCTCCCGAAAGCAGTGCTCTACCAGGCTGAGCTACTCTCCGTCACGGGAGGCGGGTGTGTAGCCGCGCCTTTTGCCGAAAGCAAGCGGGGCTTTTCGGCGATCGTCGCATATCCGCGCCGTCAGGGCGCTTGCGGGCCGTCCGTGCCCTCCCGTATGGCTGCGCCGCAGGGGAGGCGAACCCAATGGACTTGCGGGGCGTGCCCCATCTCGAAGGCCGCATCAGCGACCTGATCCATACGGGTCAGCTCGACGGGCGCGGTATCGAGCATCGCAAAATCCTGAAAAAGGAAGCGTTCCTGCCGTCCCGGCCGCTGATCCCGGGCACGGAGCCATTCTGCGCCGACTGGATCTGCCAGCGCCACGGCACGCCGCGCAGTGAAACGGCGCGGCCCGTGCGCTGCTACGCCATCCCCGATCTCCGGATCAGCGGCATCGGCCATGTCCATGTCGCCGGGCAGATGATCGTCTCGGCCGAGCTGATCCCCGGCTACTGGATGCGCAAGCTGCGCGAGGATTGGGCCGGTATGCCCGCGGCCGAGCGCCAGCGCCCCGTACGGCGCATCGAAGGCCGCACGATAGCCTTCTCGGGTTGGGGGCCGAAGGTCTACGGCCATTTCCTCATCGAGATGCTGCCACGGCTTCTGATCGCGCGGGAATTCCTGGGCGAGGAGTTCGCGACCGCCCAATTGCTGGTGCCGATGCCGGTCGCCGGCTGGTTCGAGCCGATGGTCGCGATGGCGCTCGGCGGCGTGCACGGCCCGTTCGTGCGCTACGACCCGGGCTCCGAGCAGGTCGAACTCGCCGATGGCGTGCTGCCGGAGTATCCGCTTCAGCGCACCGGCTTCCACCCCGGCCTCAATCCGCTGATCGACCGGGTACGCGAGACCGTATCGGGTCCCGTCGATACCGGGCTCGCGCCGCGCCTCTTCGTCACGCGGGTGCTCTTTTCCAATCCCGAGACCGGCGCGCGGCGCTGCCTCAACGAACTGGAACTGGCGGGCATCGCGGCGCGCGAGTTCGGCTTCGCCGTGCTGGCGCCCGAAACCCTGCCGTGGCCGACGCAGGTGAAGCTGATGGCCGGCGCGTCGGTGCTGGCCGGCGCGTTCGGATCGGGCCTGCACGGGTCGATCTTCTCCGGCCCCGGCACACGCGTCGCGACACTCGGCTTCCACAATCTCACGCAGACGATGATTGCCGACTTCCGCCGGCAGGCGATGGCCTACATGACGTGGGAGGGCGACGGCCCGGTCGGCGATTTCCGGATCGAAGAGGAGCGCTTCCGGCGCTTCCTCGCCGCCGTCGTCGCCTAGCTCAGATCGGGGCAGGCCGAAACTTCGAGCTGGAGCATCGCGAGCACGCGGCCGAAGCCGATATACTGGCCCGTCATCATCGCCAGCTCGAGGAATTCGGCGTCGGAGAAATGTTTGCGCATCTCCGCGACGTCGTCGTCCCCGATATTGTGATGGTCGAGTGCCATCCGCTCGGCGAAGTGGATGGCGGCGCGTTCGCGCGGCGTGAAGGCGGTGTCGTCGGCGTTGTCGACACCCTTCGACGCCTCCGCCTCGCTGACGACGGCCGGCGCCATGCGCACCGACTTGCACAGCACGCAGCCGTTCAGTGTCGCGATCCTGAGGCGCACCAGCTCCTTCAGCCGCGGCGGCAGGATGCCGGCGCCGCCGGTGTGCCAGGGCGTGTAGAATTTCTGGTACTCTTGGATCAGCTCCGGGTTCGCCCCGAAGGCACGCGAGAAATTCCGCAGCACGTCCTGGTCTTCCGGGATCTGGTCGTGGATCGCCTTCAGATAGGGCGGCAGCGCATCGGGCTCGATCAACGGCAGGCGCGACATGAGTCCTCCTGTGTCGTTACGGCGGTCATGGGATACGTCAGATCGGCGGGAGGGTGATTGGGTCCTTGGCCTGCGAGGCCGGCCAAGGCTTGTTGTATTTCGCCATGATCTCGGCGGTGCCCTTCTCCCAGTGCTCGCGGCCGAACGCCTTGTAGGTCTGGAAGGGGTTGCAATATTCGCGCATGCGGAACGCCTTGCCGTCCTTGTTCGTGACGAGCGAGAAATAGCGCTGCGTATAGCGGCCGCCGTGGATCGTCGGGCCGCCGCCGTGGGATTCGATGATGATCGTGTCGGGATCCTGCGTCGGGTAGGCGCCGACGACGGTGGTGGAGAATTCCTGCACGGTCGCGAGGAGGAATTCGAAGAAGCGCGCGCAGGCCTCGAAGCCGATGAAGGCGACCGGCGTCTCGAACATCGGCCCCTCCCAGATCGCATCCGGATGGATGGCGTCGGGCCAGATCGCCCGCTGTTCCTCCAGCGTCGTCTTCACGCCGCCGAACGCGTCACCGATGGTCTTCCTGGACATGCTTCCTCCGAATGTTTGTGCCGGAGACTATAACGCGTTCTGGCCGTGTCTTGGGAAGGGGGTCACGCCGGCGCGGCGACGGGTGCAGCCTTGGGATTCGCCGCGCTCCTGGCGATCACGATGCCGGTCAGGGCGAGCAGGCCGGAGGCGATCTGGAGGGCGGCGAGGCGCTCGTCGAACAGCCACACGCCGGCGATCGCGGCCACCACCGGCTGGACCAGGATGACGACCGACGCCAGCGTCGCCCGCAACCGGCCGAGCGCCCAGGCGATCGCGCCTTGGCCCACCACATGCACCGCACCAAGCCCGGCGCAGGCGAGCCAGCCGCTCGCTGACGCCGGCATGATGGACTCGCCCATGGCGAGCGCCACGGCGAGAAGGACCGGGATACCCGCGATCGTCGACCAGAACATCACCGTCGCCGCGGTCACGAAGCGGCGCGCGGCGTTCACCGCGAGCATATAGAGGCCGTACCAGAAGGCCGTCGCGGCCGAGAGCGCGTCGCCCTCAAGGCTGCTCGGCCGCGCGACATGGTCGCCGAACAGCGCCATGCCGCAGGCGCCCGCCACGCCGATGAGGACGCCGGCCGCAAAGAGCGGCCGCGGCCGTTCGGCGTGCAGCCACCAGGCCGTCACAGCGACGACGATCGGCGAGAGATTGGCGAGCACGGTTGCGTTGGCGACCGAGGTCATCGCAACGCCGTAGTGCCAGCAGGCAAGATCGCCCGCGAAAAGAAGGCCTGCGAGCAGACCGAGTTGCAGGCCCCGGCTCCCGCCGCCGCCGTTGTCGCGCCGCACCGCAAGATGCATTGCGAGCAGGGCCGGCGCAGCGAAGACGAGCCGCCACAGGCCGCCCGCCGCCGGCCCCGTCTCGGTCAGCCGCACGAGGATGGGGGCAAAGCCGATCGTCGCGGCGCCCAGGAGGAGCACGAGCAACGGAACGGCTTCGCGTGCGCCCGTGCGGGGCGGGCTGGTCGTTGAGGGCATTGAGATGAGGCGTTCGGAGGCGACCGGAGCGGGCTGCTATAGGCGAGCCGCCTTCAGTGCACCACTCAGGCCCTTCAGCCCCTCCGCCAGTTCCGCCGCCGTCGGCCAGCCGAAACCGACGCGCAGGAAGCGGCGGTCCATCTCGAACCAGTGGCCGGGGCCGACGGCCGTGCCGAACTCCTGGTCGAGCACGGCATAGAAGCGGTCGATGTCGACGGCGACGTCGCGCCGGATGCGCGGGAAGCAGACGCAGCCGCCTTCCGGCTTTACCCACTCGAAGCCCGGCTCGCTTTGGATCCAGGCTTCGACCGTGTCGCGCGCCGCGCGGAGGCGTTCGATGAGCGGAGGCAGGAAGCTCCTGCGCGCCGCCAGCGCCGCCGCGGCGATGGTCTCGTCGATGATGCTGCCGCAAATGCCGATCTGCTCCTTGGCGGCGAGCAGGCCGGTCATCAGTTCCGGATCCGTGTTGACCACCCAGCCGACGCGGATGCCGGGGATGCCGTAGGCCTTCGACATCGACGACACCGACAGCACATGCGGTCCGATGGTCGCGGCCAAAGGCGGCTTCGTTCCGAACACCATGTCGCGATAGGTCTCGTCGACCAGCAGCCGGCAGCCTGCCTTCGCGGCGATGTCCGCCGCCTCGCGCAGTTGCGCCGGGCTAAGGCAGACGCCCGTCGGGTTGTGCGGCGTCGTCAGGCTGACCAGCCTCGTGTTCGGCCGGATCGCCCGCCGCAGCCGGTCGAGGTCGAGGGCAAAGCCGTCTTCGAAGCGGAGGTCGATCAGGTCGATTGCGCAGCCGATGGCGCGCGGCGTCTCCAGATTGGTCGCGTAGTTGGGCCGAACCACGACCAGATGGTCGTCCGGCTGGAGCAGGGTCGTCGCGATGAAGAACAGCGCGCCCGCCGCGCCCGGCGTCGTCAGCACGTCGCGCTCCGCCACGCCGCCATCCCCGGCGATCTCGGCGCGCAATTGCGGCAGGCCGCGGTGGTCGGCATAGGCGAGCACGATGTCGTCGAGCTTCAGCCCGAACTCCGACAGCGGCCGGTCGGTCACCGAGCTTTCGGCGAGATTGTAGCGGATGGTCGAATAGCCGCGCTCCTCGGGCGACTCGACCTCGATCGGCATGCGGACGAATTTCATGGACAGCCTGCGTTGCGAAAGGCCGCAGCTTAGCGGCAACACGCGCGTCGGGCGATTCCGCCTTCACAGGCCCATGACGGTAGCTGCCGGCGCGGCAAGGCATGCGCTGGATTGACAGGCGCGCCAAGGCTGACCAGCCTGCACGCAAAGATGCCGCCAGAGCATCCCCGTGACAATCTCCAGGGAGACTGCCGCATGACGGATGCCATCGCGCCCGGTGTCGTCGCCGCCCGGCCGACGATCACACTCGCAACCAAGTTCTTCTATGGCTTCGGTTCGATTGCCTATGGTGTGAAGGACAACGGTTTCCGCATCTTCCTGCTGCTTTTCTACAATCAGGTGGTCGGCCTTCCTGCGACGCTGGTGACCAGCGCCATCCTCATCGCGATGCTGATCGACTGTGCGATCGATCCCTTCATCGGTCAGGTGTCCGACAATTGGCGTTCCAAGTGGGGCCGCCGCCATCCCTTCATGTATGCTTCGGCCGTGCCGGCGGCGGCGTCATTCCTGCTGCTCTGGAACCCGCCCTATGATTGGTCGCACGAGGCGCTGTTCTGGTATCTCATCGGCGTCGCGGTGCTGGTTCGCACCTTCATCACGCTCTACGAGATTCCCTCCTCGTCGCTCGGCGCAGAGCTGACCCTGGACTACGACGAGCGCACCTCGCTGCTCGGCTATCGCTATTTCTTCGCCTATTGGGGCGGTCTCACCCTCATCATCGTCAATCTGCTCATCTTCCTCCAGCCGAGCGCGGAATATCCGGTCGGGCAGCTCAATCGCGACGGCTACGCCAACTGGGGTTACGTCGCCGCCGGCGTGATGTTCATATCCATCCTGGTCTCGGCGCTCGGGACCCATCGCTATATCCCCTATCTCGCGCAGCCGACGGGCACGTCCAGCCACACCATCGCCGGCCAGTTGAAGGAGATGGGTGCGGCGCTGTCGAACCGCTCCTTCGTCATCATCACGCTGGTGGGCCTTTTCGCGGCGATCGCCCAGGGCACGAGCTTTTCGCTCGCGATCTATTTTTCGACCTATTTCTGGGCGCTCTCGCCGGAAGCAACCTCCATCCTAACCGCCGACGCCTATGTCGCGTCGGCCATCGCCCTGTTCGCGGCGCCTTATCTCGCCAGGCGTTCCGGCAAGAAGATCGCCGGCTCTCTCCTGCTCGCCACCTCGGTCTTCATCGGCTTCCTGCCGATGATGCTGCGCCTGCTCGGCTTCTTTCCCGAGAACGACTCACCGTGGCTCCTGCCCTTGCTGTTCGCCGACGGGCTGGTACGCGGGGCCTTCGGCATCACGGCGGCGATCCTGATCTCGGCCATGCTGACCGACGTCGTCGAAGACGCCGCGGTCCGCACCGGCCGCCGCAACGAAGGCCTCTTCTTCGCTTTCACCAGCCTCATCCAGAAGGCGGTCAGCGGCGTCGGCGTCATGGTCGCGGGCGTGGTGCTCAGCATCATCTCGTTCCCGGTCGGCGCGAAGCCGGCGGACGTGGACCCGGAAGTGATCCGCAACCTCGCCCTCGTCTACATCCCGGTTCTCGCCGGCCTCTACGGGCTCGCGGTCGCCATCCTCCAGGGCTACGGCATCACCCGCGAGCGCCACGAGGAGAACATCCGCCTCTTGAAACTCCAGGCGCAGGTGGCCGAACAGGCCGGCGCGCCGCGCTTCCCTTAAGGACGCGCGGCGAAGGCGACGAGGCAGAGCGCCTGGGCGATGTAGGTGATGGCGCCGAGGCCGTCACCGACCGCCCCGCCTGCCACCCGCTTCATGGCGCGGCAGATATAGGCGAGCGGCAGGACCGCGAGGCCGATCCCCACGAACACCGCGACCGGCGCCACCAGCAGCGCCGGCACCGATGCCAGCACGGCGAGACCGGTGGAGAACACCACCGCCCGGTCCGAGATCCGCGCACCGACATCCTTCGACAGGCTTTCCCGCGCCGGTGCGGGCGGCAGCAGGCGCATCGCCAGCACCGCGCCGAACCGCCCGATCGCTCCCGCCGCCATGCAGGCCGGGATGATCAGCCCCAGCGGCAGCGCCGCCATCGCCGACCAGCGCACCAGCACGCCGAGACCCAGCCCCAGTGCGCCATACGAGCCAAGGCGGCTGTCCTTCAGGATTTCCAGCACGCGCGCGCTCGTCTGCCCGCCGCCGAAGGCGTCGCAGTAATCCGCGAGGGCATCCTCGTGAAAGGCGCCGGTCAGCAGCGCCTCGAAGACCAGGGCCAGCGCCGCCGCCAAAGGCACAGGCACGACATGGCAGCAGGCCCAGAAGGCGAGCCCGGTCAGCGCCCCGATCAGCCCACCGACCAGCGGGAAATAGCGCGGCGCCCGTGCGAGGTCGGCGCGCCAGGTATCGGCGGGGCCGGCCGGCACGCGGACGCGCGTGAGGAAGCCGATTGCCGAGAGGAAGGCGCGCCCTTCGCGCCGCACCGCCGTCTCAGCCATGCGCAAGCCCCAGCGCCTCGTCGAGCGTCGCCATCTCGGTCATCAGCGCCGCGGCCATGTCGAGCTGCGGCAGCAGCGCGAGCGCGCCCGTCCCTTCTCCCAGCCGCATGCCCCACGCCAGGAACGGCTCCAGCCCCAGCCTCCGCAGCGCGTGGCCATGCGCTGGCTCCGGCGAGCGATGCGAGGCGATCATCCTGTCCACCGCATGCGGTTCGAGCGCCTGCGCGATCAACGCCGCAGCGCCGGAGATCGCGCCGTCCAGCACCACCGGCACCTGCCGCACGGCAGCCTCCAGATAGAACCCCGCCATCCCCGCGATTTCGAGACCGCTCACCGCCGCCATCGCCGCCTTGCCGCCAAGCCCACGGGCGCGCGCTACTGCGGCCGCGACGGTGCGATGCTTGGCCGCCAGCACCGTGTCGTTGGCGCCGGCGCCCGGTCCGATGACTTCTTCCGTCCCGCAGCCGCAGAGCAGCGCCGTGATCGCCGCCGCCGCCGTGGTGTTGCCGATCCCGATATCGCCCGCCACCAGAAGCCGCGCGCCCTCTGCCACCGCATCCGCGGCGGCGGCGCGCCCGACCTCCAGCGCCGCATCGAATTCCGGCACCGTCAGCGCCGGCTCCGCCGTCATGTCCCGCGTGCCGGGGCGCACGCGTGCCGCTTGCAGCGGGGCGCCCGGCGGCAGCGGCTCCGTCGCCAGTCCGCAATCGACCACCGTCACCGCCGTATCCGTGCTCCGCGCCAGCACGCTGCACCCGGCCCTTCCTGCAAGCACCGTCGCGGCGACGGCGCGCGAGACCGCCTGCGGCCACAGCGAGACGCCGGACGCGACCGCGCCGTGATCGGCGGCGAAGACGACCAGGCGCCGTGGCCGCGTTTGCGGCGCCAGCGTGCCCGCCGCCAGGCACAGCCGGATGGCGAGATCCTCCAGCCGCCCGAGCGCGCCTTGCGGCTTCGCCAGCGCGTCCAGCCGCGCCCGCGCCGCGGCCGCCATGCCCTTGCTTTCGCCAAGCTGATCTGCGCCATCGTTCGGCATGGGGTCGATCTTCATCCTTGGTGGCGCGCGCTCCGGGAAGAGCGCGCGGGCGCAGACATTGGCCGTCGAATCCGGTGCGCCGTGTCTTTACATCGCAACCGCCGAAGCGCGCGATGCGGAAATGCGCGAGCGCATCGCCCGCCACCGGGCGGACCGCCCGGCAGGATGGATCACGATCGAGGAGCCGCTGGCGCTGACTGCCATTTTGACGCGCCCGGAAGCGGCAGGACATTGCGTCGTCGTCGACTGCCTGACGCTGTGGCTGTCCAATCTTTTCGAACACCGGCGCGACATCGGCAGGGAAACCGAGCAGTTCGTCGCCGCTTTTTCCGATCGGGTGCCGCCGACCATCCTCGTCTCGAACGAGATCGGCCTCGGCCTGGTCCCCGAAACCGCCCTCGGCCGCGATTTCCGCGACGCGCAGGGGCGGCTGAACCAGCGGATCGCTGCGGCCGCGGACCGTGTCGAGTTCGTGGCTGCCGGCCTGCCGCTGGTGCTCAAGGGCGGCTGACGCGCCATTGCGACACCCGGCGGCGCGGCCCATGATCGGCCGATAACAGCATCCGGGAAGGAACCATGACGAAGACCAAGGAGCGGCCGCCGCTGTCGCTGGACGATCTGGCCGAGCGCTACGCCGCGCTGGGGGCCGAAATCGCGGCAGCGCCCGAGAAGCTCATCTCGCTCGGCGCGGCGCTCGCCCGCGAAGCGGCACGGCACGGCGACAAGCCCGCCGTGATCTTCAACGACGAGACGCTGAGCTGGCGCGCCCTGCATGAGCGGTCGAACCGGATCGCCCGCGCGCTGATCGCCAAGGGGCTGAAGCAGGGCGACTATCTCACCATCGCCCTGCCCAACAGCATCGGCTTCGTTGAGGCCTGCTATGGCGCCTGGAAGGTCGGCGCGGTGCCGCAGCCGGTGTCGTCGCGCCTGCCGCAGAGCGAGCTGAAGGCCATCGCCGACCTCGCCGACGGCCCGGTCGTCGTCGGCGCGCCCTACGACATCGGCCGCCCGAGCGTTTCGATCGACGACCTGCTGGCGCTCTCCGACGACGCGTCGGACCTGCCGGAAGTCGTCTCGCCCTCCTGGAAGGCGCCGACCTCGGGCGGCTCGACCGGAAGGCCGAAGCTCATCGTCTCGGGTGCCTCGGCGGTCGCGACCGGCGCGGGTGCGATGCTGTGGCAGATCGAGCCCGACGACATCGTGCTGATGCCCGGGCCGCTCTATCACAACGGCCCGTTCTCGACGACCTTCGCGGCGCTCGAGATCGGTGCGCCCGTCATCATCATGCCGAAATTCGACGCCGAGCAGACGCTGAAGCTGATCGAGAAATACAAGGTCACGTGGATCTACACCGTGCCCACGATGATGGGCCGCATGTGGCGCCTGCCGGACCGCGAGCGCTACGACGTGTCCTCGCTGCGCGTGCTTTGGCACCTCGCCGCGCCGTGTCCGCCCTGGCTGAAGGAGGCGTTCATCGACTGGCTCGGCCCCGACGTCGTCATGGAGCTCTACGGCGGCACCGAAGGCGTCTCGCTGACCATGATCACCGGCCGTGAATGGATGACGCACAAGGGCTCGGTCGGGCGTGTCTTCGGGCGCAGCACGATGCGCGCCTTCTCGGCCGACGGAAGGGAATTGCCGATGGGCGAGGTCGGCGAAATCTACATGAAGCTGCCCGAGGGCGCGCCGCCGTCGTACAAATATCTCGGCGCCGAAACGCGGGCGCTCGAGGGCGGTTGGGAGTCCATCGGCGATATCGGCTATTTCGACGCGGAAGGCTTCCTCTACCTCGCCGATCGCCGCACCGACATGATCCTGGTCGGCGGCGCGAACGTCTATCCGGCCGAAGTCGAGGCGGCGATCGACGAGCATCCGCTTGTCGCGTCGAGCTGCGTCATCGGCATCCCGGACGACGACCTCGGCAACAAGGTGCACGCCATCGTGCAGCCGCGCGGTGCGCTGAGCGAGAAGGATCTGCTCGACCACATCGCCGGCCGCCTCGTCATCTACAAGCGCCCGCGCACCTTCGAGTTCGTCAATGAGCCCCTCCGCGACGACGCCGGCAAGGTCCGCCGCTCGCAGCTCCGCGCCGAGCGCGTCGGGGTCAAATAGGCGCTATGTCCGAAGCGCTGGTCCATTCGCTCGCTCTGGTCCGGCGCATCATGCGTGCCGCGTACCATTCTTTTTCCACTTTCTCCCTTTTTCGTGTTCGGCCTGTGGATAACTCGGCCGATCTGCGGACAAGGCAAGCGCCGGGCGCTGCCGCGGGGGCGGTTGTTTTTGATTCTGCCATACCACGCCCCCCTTTTGACGAGCTCCCGACAACGCCCCTAGATAGGACCGTCCGGCTACAAATCAAGCCCATATTCCTATCATGACATAGGGAGGCGCCGGACTCAGTCGCGGCGCACGTCAAAAACGATGGCCTCGAGCGGCATCGAGATTGCGTCCGCACCGAAGCGTTCGCGCAGGGCCGCCGACATGCGGGCGACGACGGCATCGGCCGAGGCGGCGCCGCGGGATTCGATTTCGGCGATGAGGGGGTTGCCGTGGACGAGGCCGCGGGCGAAGGCGGACCAGTCCTTCACAGGCCGGTCCAGCCTGACGCGTTCGACATTCGCAACGCGGAGGCCGGCTTTCGCGACGTCGGCGCTGACGGCATCGATGTCGGCGTAGCCGAAGGGGACGCGGTAGAAGATGGGCGGGTTGTCCGGGAAAATCTCGGCGCCGACGCGGCTGGCGATATCGGCGAAGGGGTTGGCCTCGATCGGCGCCCAGACATTGAGAAGATAGCGCCCGCCCGGCTTCAGCACGCGCCGCGCTTCACGGAAAGCCGCGACCTTGTCCGGGAAGAACATGACGCCGAACTGACAGACGATGAGGTCGAAGGCACTGTCATCGAAGGGCAGCGCCATCGCGTCCGCCAGCCGGAAGTCGACCGCCTCGCCATCCGTGAATTTGCGCTTCGCGATCGCCAGCATCGGCGCGTTGAGGTCCGTCGCCGTCAGTCGCGCGGCCGTCGTCAGCCTGTTGCGCAGTTGTCGCGTGACGATGCCGGTGCCTGCCGCGAGTTCGAGAACATCGCTTGCCGGGGACGCGGCGGCGCGGGCGGCGATATCGTCCGCGTAGCCGGTGAAAAGAACGGGACCGAGGCAGGCATCGTAACTCTCGGGAATGCCGCCGGTGAATTGCGACGATGCCTGGGACATGGCGTTCAGTCCTTCTTCAGCTCCTGGCGCAGTTGGGTCTTCAGGATCTTGCCGCTGGCGTTGCGGGGGAGTTCGTCGTCGCGGAATTCGACGAGGACGGGCACCTTGTAGGCCGGCAGCAGGCGGCCGACATGGGCCTTGATGCTGGCGTCGTCGGTCTTCGCGCCGCGCTTCAGGCGGACGATCGCAGCGACCTCTTCGCCCAGGATCTTGTGCGGCAGGCCGACGACCGCGGCGTCGATGACGTCGGGATGGGCCATCAGCGCGTCCTCGATCTCGACGCAGTAGATGTTTTCGCCGCCGCGGATCAGCATGTCGCGGGCCCGGTCGAGGAGATAGACGAAACCCTCCTCGTCGATGCGCACCACATCGCCGGTGCGGTACCAGCCGTTCTGGAAGGCGCGCGCCGTCTGCTCCGGCTTGTTCCAGTATTCGACCGCGACATGGCAGCCGTGGATCCACAATTCGCCGACCTCGCCCTGCGGCAGGACCTGATCGTCGGCATTGGTGACGCGCAGATCGGCGATCGGCACCGGAATGCCGACGCTCTGCGGCTTCGCCTGGTAGTCCTCGGCGCCGTTCGAGGTGGAGACCGACGAGGTTTCGGTCGCGCCATAGCCCTGGCCGGGCAGCGTGCCGGGGAAGAGCCGCATCACGCGCTGCGCCAGTTCGGGCGCCGCCGCGGCGCCGCCATAGGTGATGGCGGTGACGCTGGAATGGTCGCGGCGTTCGAACTCCGGCGAATCCAGCAACTGCCAGATCATCGTCGGCACGCCGGTGGTCGCGTTGACCTTGTGCTCCTCGATCAGCTCGCAGGCGCGGTCGGCATTCCACTTGTGCATCAGCACCAGCTTGTTGCCGGCGGCATAGGTCGGCACCAGCACGGAATGGCAGCCAGTGACATGGAAGAACGGCACCGGCAGCAGCATCACCTGCTGCGGCGCGTTCGGGTCGGGCGCCGGCACGGGCTCGCCGCGGCGCACGAAGGCCCGCGCGCCAGAGAAGCCCAGCGTCACGAGATTGGTCATGATGTTGCGGTGGGTGCCGAGCACACCCTTCGCCTGGCCGGTCGTGCCGGAGGTGTAGAAGATCGTCGCGTTGTCGTCGGTGGCGAGCTTGGGGTCGGGCAGCGGCTCGCCCGGCAGTTTCGCGTAATCCGATTGCTTGCCGATGAGGCTTTCCAGCGAGGGAATGTCGTCCTGCCCCGCCGTCGGGCGCACGACGATCAGCTTCACGCCGCCGAGTTCGCCGATATGCGGGCGCAGCCGGTCGAGGCGCTCGGCATCGAGGATGGCGACCGTGGCGCCGGAATCCTTGATGCCGTAGGCGAGATCGGGACCGAGGCCCCAGGCGTTCAGCGGCACGGCGACGGCGCCGATCGCCACGCTGGCCCAGAAGACGATCGACCATTCCGGCAGGTTGCGCATCGCGTTGACGATGCGGTCGCCCTTCCTGATGCCGTAGCGCTCCAGCAATACGCGGCCCAGCGCGTTCGCGGCGCGCCAGTGTTCGCCATAGGTGATCGACTCGCCCTCATAGGCGATGAACTCGCGCTCGGCGAAGTTCACGCCCTCGTCGTAAAGCGCGCGGAGATGCGGCCGGGCGTTCTTGTAGACGCGGAAGCTGTTGCCGCGGACGACCGCCTCTTCCATCTCGAAGGGCGCGCCCGGGGCGGTGAGGATTTTGTAGGTCTCGGCGATGCTGGCCTTGGGCCAGCCCGGCGGAAATTGGAACTCGGCCATGGCGTTTCCGTGCGTGTGATTTTGTGCGGCGAAGTGTTGGGCCGTTGGGGGGCGAGGCGCAAGACGCCTGACCCTCGGCTGTCATCCTTGGGCGAGCCGGCGTAGCCGCCGAGACCCAAGGAACCATGCCGTGAGCTGTCTGTGCAGCCGGCGGCCAGGACTTACGCTCAGTGCCGTATTCCGGACCGCTTGTTCAGTCCAGCCGTCACGGCAGGGGTTCTCGGGTTCGCGCGCCTTCGGCGGGCGCCCCGAGAATGACCGATGTGGTCAGAGCCCAAGCACCAGCTTCGACATGATGTCGCGCTGGATTTCGTTGGAGCCGCCGTAGATGGAGCCGGCGCGATTGTTGAGGTAGCGCGGCATGGCGGTGAGGGCGTAGCGCGGGCCGATCGATTCGACATTCGAGCCGGGATGGCGCGCGTCCTTCTGGTCGGGGGCGCTGTAGACGCCTGCCGCCTCGATCGCGAGTTCGTCGATTGCCTGCATCGCCTCGGTGCCCTGCACCTTCAGCATCGATGAGGCCGGCCCCGGATTCTTGCCGGCCGAGAGGGCCGACATCACGCGATGCTCGGCCATCTCGATCGCTTCGAGGCGCACGCCCATGGCGGCGAGCTTGGTCTGGAAGGCGGGATCGTCGCTCAGCGGCACGCCGCCGTCGCTGCGTTCCTTAGATGCCATCTCGCGCACGCGCTGGAGGCCACGCTTCAGCCCCGCGCCCGAACCGCCGCCGCGCTCGAATTCCAGGAGATATTTGGCAACCGTCCAGCCCTGGTTCTCCTCGCCGATGCGGTTCGCCTTGGGCACGCGGACATTGTCGAAGAAGACCTGGTTCACCTCGTGGTCGCCCGCCATCGTGATGATCGGCTTCACGGTGAGGCCGGGGCTCGACATCTCCAGGAGCACGAAGGAGATGCCTTCCTGGCGCTTGCCCTCGGTCGAGGTGCGCACCAGGCAGAACATGCGGTTCGCGAAATGCGCGTGGGTCGTCCAGATCTTGGTGCCGTTCAGCACATAGTCGTCGCCGTCGCTGACCGCGCGAAGCTGGAGTGCAGCGAGGTCGGAGCCCGAACCGGGCTCGGAATAGCCCTGGCACCAGTAATCCTCACCGGCGAGGATGCGCGGCAGATAGAAGGCTTTCTGCTCCGGCGTGCCGTAGCGCATGATGACCGGGCCGACCATCCTGAGGCCCATCGGCGAGAGCGCGGGCGTACCGATGCGGGCGCATTCCGACGACCAGATATAGCGCTGCATCTCGGTCCAGCCGGTGCCGCCATATTCCACCGGCCAGGTCGGCGCGACCCAGCCTTTCTTGTAGAGGATCTTGTGCCAGGGAAGGTTGAAGTCCTTGTCGGTAAAGGCGCTGACCGTGAGCTGGCCGGATTCGCGCAGCAGCGGCGGCAGGTTCTCTTCCAGGAATGTCCGTACTTCGTCGCGGAAGGCGGCTTCTTCGGGCGTAAGATCAAGATTCATCGGCGTTTCCCCATCGGGTTCTCATGCAACGGCGCCCAAGGCGCCGTCAATGCGGAGCCGGCTCGGGCTCGAACACGGCGACCCGTACGCAATGCTCGCGCATGCGTACGGCTTGCCTGAACGAGAACCGCCCTACCGGCGCAGCTCCAGCCCTTCCAGGCCGCCCTGCTCGCGCCACTTGGCGATGAGGTCGTTGAAGGCGTTGATGCCGGGCGTGTAGGTCTCGCCGTTGAGCGATCCGGTGCGCTGGCCGCCCTCGTTGTTGTAGTAGCCCGGCGTGCAGGCCTGCTGGAACGCGCGGTTGGTGAGGGCGAGCTTGCGGATCGTCTCGACCCAGGCGTCCTGCGCGTCCTGCGTCGGCTCGACCGTCGCCGCCTGCCGCTCCATGGCCTGCTTGATGATGTAGGTGATGTGCTTGGTCTGGTCGTCCAGCACCGAGGTCACGTTCACCGAGAAGCCGTTCTGCGAAATCCCGACATAGAACCAGTTCGGGAAGCCGCGGGTCGAGAAGCCGTGCAGAGTCTGGAAGCCGTCCTTCCAGTATTCGTAGAGCGACTGCCCGCCGCGGCCTTCGATGACCGGGATGCCGATGCGCCGGCTGAACTCGCTCGTCACCTCGAAGCCCGACGCATAGATGATGCAGTCGACCTCGTATTCGACGCCGTTGGCGACGACGCCCTTCTCGGTGATGCGCTCGACGCCCTTGGCTTCGCTGACGTCGACCAGCGTCACGTTCGGCCGGTTGAAGGCCGGCAGGAACTCGTCGTTGAAGGTCGGCCGCTTGCACATCTGGCGGTACCACGGCTTCAGCGATTCCGCCGCGTCCTTGTTGCTGACCTCGTTGTCGACGCGCGCCCGGATGCCGTTCATCTTCTCCATGTCGGCGATTTCCATCATCTCGCCGATCTGTTCGGGGGTCAGCGGCTTGTCGCTCTTCGGCATCGACATCAGCTTGCGCGCGATGTCGGTCCAGCCGTCGCTGACGAGGTCGACCTCGACCCGCTTGCCCATGAAGACGTCGTTGAAATTGGCGCGGCGGGCGCGCTGCCAGCCGGGCCCCAGCGTCTTCGCCCAGTCCGGGTCGGTCGCCTTGTTGCCGCGGAAGTCGACGGACGAGGGCGTGCGCTGGAAGACGTAGAGATGCTTGGCGTATTCGGCGGTCCGCGGCACGCACTGGATGCCGGTGGCGCCGGTGCCGATGATGGCGACGCGCTTGTCGGCGAGCTTCGTCATGCCGCCGGTCGTGTCGCCGCCGGTGTAGGTGTAGTCCCAGCGGGCGGTGTGGAAGCTGTGGCCCTTGAAGTCGGTGATGCCGGGGATGCCGGGCAGGCGCGCGCGGCTGGAGGTGCCGAGGCACATCATGACGAAGCGCGCCTTGATGTCGTCGCCGCGGTTGGTGGAGATGCGCCAGCGCTTCAGCGTCTCGTCCCACCGCGTGGCGGTTACCTGGGTCTGGAAGATCGCGAGATCGTAGAGGCCATAGGCTTTCCCGATGCGCTGCGAGTGCTCGAAGATCTCGCTGACATAGGAGTATTTCTCCTTCGGGACGTAGTTCAGCTCTTCGAGCAGCGGCAGGTAGCAATAGGATTCGATGTCGCACTGGGCGCCCGGATAGCGGTTCCAGTACCAGGTGCCGCCGAAGTCGCCGCCCATCTCGATGATGCGGATATTCTCGATGCCGGCTTCCTTCAGGTGCGCGCCGGCGAGCAGGCCGGAGAAGCCGCCCCCGATGACGGCGACATCGATCTCGTCCGTGATGGGCGCGCGGGTGTAGCCCGGCGCCACGTAGGGGTCGTGCTCGATATAGCGGGAGAGGTCGCCGACGATCTCCTGGTATTGCAGCTCGCCATCGGTCCGCAGGCGCTTGTCGCGCTCCTGCCGGTAGCGTTCGCGGATCGCTGCCGGGTCGAAACCCAGCTCGCCTTTCGTCTCGGGTGTGGTGCCGTCCATGACCTTCCTCCGGCAATGCGTCGATTGACGATTTTTATATCGTGTTTCAACGCTAGCGAAGGGTCCGGCGCCGCGCAATGGCCGCGGCTGCCCGCGCCAATCCTTCGCCGTCAGCCCGAAAGGCCGACGGCGCCCTGGGCGGCGAGGCGGTCGATTTCGTCCCGGGAAAGGCCGAGTTCCGCGAGAATCGCGGCGCTGTGCTGGCCGATGTCGGGGGCGAGCCGCGGTTCGGACTTGGCGATGCCGTCCAGCCGGACGGGGCTGTCGATGGTGCGGAGCTCCGGCTGGTCCGAAATGGGTTTCAGGAACGCGTTCGCGGCAACCTGGGCATCCTCGAAATGGTCGACGGTGCGGCCGATATGGCCGATCGGGATGCCGGCGGCGGCGAGGCGGGCGCCCCAGACGCTGAAATCGTCGGTGCCGAAGAGCTCGCTCATCCGGGCGGCGAGGTCGGCGACGTTGGCCTTGCGCAGTTCCGAGGTGGCAAAGCGCGGATCGTCGGCCCATGCCTCTACGCCGAGGCAGGCGAGCAGGCGCGGCCAGTCGCGCGTGTCGTTGATGATGGCGAGGATGAACCAGCGGCCGCAGCGGCAGCGATACAGGTTGGCGAGGGCGCTGCGGTCGCGCGGCGCGTAGAGATCGGCGCCGCACAGCGCGGCCTGGAGCAGCACGCCGTTCGACCAGAGGCCGTTGGCGAGCAGCGAGGTCGTGACGTGGTCGCCCTTGCCGGTCTTCATGCGGCGGTAGAGCGCGCTGACGATGCCGGCATAGAGCGCCGTGGCGGTCGGATGATCGCCCATGCCGGGCGTCGAGAAGCCGGGCGGCAGGTCGGGCGCGGCGCGGACGTGGTCCATCAGGCCGGAGCGCGCCCACCAGGCGGTCGTGTCGTAGCCGGTGCGGTCCTTGTCGGGGCCGAATTCGCCGTAGGGCGTGATGGAGGCATAGATCAGCCGGTCGTTGAGCGGCATCAGGTCTTCGGCGCGCAGCTTCAGCTTGTCGCGCACGGGTCCAGGAAAATTGGTGATGAAGACGTCGGCCTTGCGCAGCAGATCTTCCAGGATCGCGCGCGCCTCCGGCTGCTTGAGGTCGAGCGCGAGGCTCTCCTTGTTCCGGTTGTCGAGCACCCAGCCATAGTCCATCTCGGCCTTGGGCGAGCCGGTCATGTAGCGGAACTGGCGATAGCTGTCGCCCATCCCGGGCGGCTCGACCTTGATCACCCGCGCGCCGAAATCGGCCATGATCGTCGCGGCGGCCGGGCCGGCGATGAAGCTCGCGCAGTCGATGACGAGCAGGTCCTCAAACAATCCCGCAGCCATGTGCGGTCCTCCCGGATTTTTCTGTGGGCCGTGTCCGCCCGGATGCCTGGAAGTGTAGACATCGCCGCCGCGAAAAAGCGACAGGCGTGCGCATTGAGTTGGCGGGCGGGGGGCGGCTAGGGTCCGCCCCCACAGATATCTCAGGAGGAGCTGCCCATGAGCCGAACCAAGCCCAATTTCTCGACCGACCTGACGGGACAGGTCGCCCTCGTCACCGGCTGCTCCTCGGGGCTCGGCTGGCGCTTCGCCAAGGTGCTGGCGGCGTCGGGCGCCAAGGTCGCGATCACCGCGCGGCGCGTCGAGCGGCTGGAGAAGCTGGCGGGCGAGATCAGGGCGGACGGCGGCACCGCCGTTCCCATCGCGCTCGACGTCACCGACGCGGCGCAGTGCTTCAATGCCGTCGCCGAGGCGGAGAAGGCGCTGGGCACCGTGACCATCCTCGTCAACAACGCCGGCATCCCGGACGCCCAGCGCGCCCACAAGATGGAGCTCGACCTCATCGACCGCGTGCTCGACACCAATGTCCGCGCGCCCTATTTGCTGTGCTGCGAGGTGGCGCGCCGGCTGATGGCCGCGAAGCTGCCCGGCCGCATGGTCAACATCGCCTCGATGGCGGCGTTCGAGTATGGCGGCGGCGGTGCGGCGCTCTATTCGATCTCGAAGGCGGCGGTCATTCGCATGACCGAGGCGCTGGCGGTCGAGTGGGCGCGCTTCAACATCAACGTCAACGCCATCGCGCCGGGCGCCTTCGCCTCGGAGATGATGGACGGCATGCTCCAGCGCATCGGCGACATCACCAAGGGCTTCCCGCGCCAGCGGCTCGGCGATCCCGCGCAGATGGATTCGACGCTGCTCTATCTCTGCTCGCCGTCGTCGGAGTTCGTCACCGGCACCTATATCAAGATCGACGACGGCCAGTCGTCGCGGTAGCGCTCGACCGGAGGGCGGCTGACATGTTTGATGTCTCCCGGCGCCTGTGCGCCGGGTCGCCGAGGGCGATGGTCTCCAGGTCGAAACGACCGTCGCCTGGCGTCACCAGGGCTTGGGCTTGGATGGACATGCTTGGCTCCCGTCTCAGCGAGCGCTAACATATCAGCAAGCGGACGCCGAGGGGGTTTGATGTTGATTGCCGAGATGGAAGCGATCGAGCCGGCGACCGCGAAGGCGCTGGCGGGGCAGGGCATAGAGACGAGCGAGGCGCTGCTGGAGCGGGCCGGCCCGGCCGCGGCACGGGCGGAGCTGGCGGCGGCGACGGGGCTCGACCCGGCGCTGCTTCAGGCTCTCGCGCAGCGGGCCGACCTGATGCGCATCCCCAAGGTGGTGGAGGGCGTCACGCTGCTGCTGGAGGCGCTCGACCTCGGCAGCCGGGCGAAGCTCGCGACCGCCAACGCCCCGGACCTCCTGCGCGCCCTGCGGCGGAAGAATATCGAACTGACCGCGGTGCGCTCCATCCAGCCGGAATCGGTGCTCGCGGCATGGATCGAACAGGCGGCCCATGAGCCGGGGCGGGTAGAAGGGTAGGGTTTCGCGCGCCGCTTTCAGGAGCCGGCGGTAGCGTGGGCGGTATTCGTTTGTCGGTTTTTGACCCGGCCGCCACCCCGCGCGGCATTCGTTCGTCGCTTTTTGCGATCGGGGCAGCGGGTGCCGGCATTCGTTTGTCGCTTTTCGCCGGCGCCTCCCGCGTGAGCCGGGCGTCGCGGCATGCGGCCACGGCCCTCGCCAGGGCGCACAGGCGGCGCGCACGGTGCACGAAGGCGCGGATCGTTGCCCGTTCGGCCTTCGCGGCGGCCGAGCGATAGCCCGTCTTCACGGCATTGCGGTTCCCCGGCTGGCCGCCCCGCCGCCGGCGCGTTTGAGGCCCGAGATCGCCGCTGCCCTTGCTGCCGTCCATGCCGCTCTCCTCCTCCCATCGACGTAGGAGAACGGCGGGCAAGTTCAAGACCCTTGTCCGAGAATATGTCATTATTTTCCTAGTCGTGCCGAAGGCCTAGCGGGCGCGGGCTCTGTTTGTGCGGGCCTCGAAATGCGCCATAGTGCCGGCACACAAGCATAATATTCGGGAACCCCAATGTCCGCAGCCGCAAAGACGCCCGATCGGGCGCCTGTGTCCTCCAAGGTCGACGCCGTCGTCGTCGGCGCCGGTTTCGCCGGCCTCTACATGGTCCATCGCCTGCGCCAGGCGGGGCTGAGCGTCCAGGGCTTCGAGGCCGGCGGCGACGTCGGCGGCACCTGGTACTGGAACCGCTATCCGGGCGCCCGCTGCGACATCCCGAGCCTGCTCTATTCCTACACCTTCTCGGACGAGCTGCACGACGAATGGAAGTGGTCGGAGAAATATGCGCCGCAGCCCGAGATCCTGAACTACGCGAACCATGTCGCGGACCGCTTCGGCCTGCGCTCCGCCTTTCTCTTCGACACCCGCGTCGGCGACGTGACCTTCAACGAGGCGACCAAGCGCTGGACGGTGAAGACCGACAAGGGCGACACGGTCGAGGCGCAGTTCTGCATCATGGGCACGGGCTGCCTCTCGGTGCCGAAGGAGCCCGACATCAAGGGCCACGAGGACTTCAAGGGGCTGAAGATCGTCACCGGCCGCTGGCCGCACGAGAAGATCGACTTCAAGGGCAAGAAGGTCGCGCTGATCGGCACGGGCTCCTCGGCCATCCAGTCGATGCCGATTATCGCCGCCGAGGCCGCCGAGGTCTATGTCTTCCAGCGCACGCCGAATTTCAGCCTGCCCGCGCTGAACGCGCCGCTGGCCGATGCCGAGGTCGCCGCCTTCAACGAAGGCTATGCGGCCTACAAGGAGGCGCTGCGCCAGGGCCTGCCCGGCATCCCGCTGCCGCCCGAGGACTGGGAGCCCAATGCCGAGGAGCTGAAGGCGCTGACCGAGAGCCTGTGGAACGGCATGGGCCTGCTCTCGCTCTCCTCGATCCCCAAGATCACGCGCGACCGCCGCATCAACGACGCCGCGGCGGACTATGTGCGGGCCAAGGTGAAGGAGCTGGTGAAGGACCCGGTGCTGGCGCAGAAGCTGACGCCGGGCAATTTCCCGATCGCCACCAAGCGGGCCTGCGTCGACACCGACTATTACGTCAGCTTCAACCGCGACAACGTGAAGCTGGTCGACCTCAACGACACGCCGATCGAGCGCATCACGGCGGCGGGCGTGAAGACCTCGGACGCGCAGTACGACGTCGACATCCTCATCTTCGCGACCGGCTTCGATGCGATGACCGGCGCGCTGATGAAGATGAACATCACCGGCCGCGGCGGCAAATCGCTGCGCGCGGAATGGGCGCACGGCCCGCGCACCTATCTCGGCCTCCAGGTTGCGGGCTTCCCCAATCTCTTCACCGTCACCGGCCCGGGCAGTCCGTCGGTGCTGTCGAACATGATCACCTCGGTCGAGCAGCATGTCGACTGGATCATGGACGCCATCGTCAACCTGCGCGCGAAGGGCAAGGCGACGATGGAAGCGACGCCGACGGCGCAGGACGCCTGGGTCCAGCACGTCAACGCGGAAGCCGACCAGACGCTCTACGGCGAGGCGAATTCCTGGTACCTGGGCGCCAACGTCCCCGGCAAGCCGCGCGTCTTCATGCCCTATGTCGGGCAGAACTATAAGATCCGGATCGACGAGGTCGCGGCCAAGGGCTACGAGGGCTTCCAGCTCGCAGGGTGAGGGGCGCCGGTCCTTCCGTGCTGTCATCGCCGGACTTGTTCCGGCGATGACAGGGAGGGGGTGTGAAGGCAGCGATGATTCGTGGGGCGTTTAGCCGGCGGCTTCCGCCAGGCTCTTTTCCAGCAGTCCGAAGGCCTCCTCCAGTACCGCGGGCTCGACGGTGATCGGCACGAGGATGCGGATGGAGTTGGCGTAGAGGCCGCAGGTCAGCAGCAGCAGGCCGTTGTCGCGCGCCGCAGCGACCAGCTTGCGTGTCGTTTCGGGGTCGGGCTCGTGGCCGCCGCGTTCCTTCACGATGTCGAACGCCACCATCGCGCCGACGCCGCGTATGTCGTCCAGCGGCGGCAGGTCGTTGCGCATCTGGATCTGCTTCAGCCGCCGCATCAGCGTCTCGCCGAGCGCCGTCGCCCGCGCCAGGATGTCCTCCTCCTCGATCACCTTCAGCACCGCGAGCCCGGCGGCACAGCCGAGCGGGTTGCCGGCATAGGTGCCGCCGAGGCCGCCGGGCTCCGCCGCGTCCATCACCGCGGCGCGGCCGATCACCGCCGACAAGGGCATGCCGCCGGCCAGCGACTTCGCGGTCGTGATGAGGTCGGGCGTCACGCCGGAATGCTCGATGGCGAAGAGCCTGCCGGTGCGCGCGAAGCCCGACTGGATCTCGTCGGCGATCATGAGGATGCCATAGGCGTCGCAGACCTCGCGCAGCTTCCGGAGGAAGTCGGTGGGCGCCGCATAGAAGCCGCCCTCGCCCTGCACCGGCTCCAGGATGATCGCGGCGACCCGCGAGGCCTCGATGTCGTATTTGAAGAGATGCTCCAGCGCCTCCAGCGACATCTCCGGCGTGATGCCGTGCGAGGCGATCGGGAACGGCAGGCGATAGACCTCGCCGGGGAACGGCCCGAAGCCGAGCTTGTAGGGCGCGACCTTCCCGGTCAGCGCCATACCCATGAAGGTGCGTCCGTGGAAGCCGCCGGTGAAGGCGACGACACCGGCCCGGCGCGTCGCGGCGCGGGCGATCTTGACCGCGTTCTCCACCGCCTCGGCACCGGTCGAGAAGAAGATCGTCTTGGCCGGTCCTTCGACCGGCGCGCGTTCGTTCAGGCCTTCGGCGAGCGCGATGTAGCTTTCATAGGCGTTCACCTGGAACGCCGTGTGGATCGAATGCTTCAGCGCCTCCTCGATCGCCGCGACCACCTTGGGATGGCGGTGGCCGGTATTCTGGACGCCGATGCCGCCGACGAAGTCGATATAGCGCTTGCCCTCGACGTCCCAGATCTCGGCATTCTGGGCGCGCGCCGCGAAGACCGGATGCGCGGTCGAAACGCCGCGCGGCACCGCCGCATTGCGGCGCGCCAGGAGTTCTTCGTTGCTCGGCATGTCGTGACCCTCCGCCCGGCCGTCCCGTCCGACAAGCACCCGGCCCGGCGGCGTGTCAATGCGGCGGCGCGCCTTGCGGGTTCACCGGGGAATGGCGACAATCGCCGCCCGTTCTCCCCAGGTCCCTCATGAAGCTGTTCTACGCCCCGGCCTCGCCCTTCGTCCGCAAGGTCCTGATCGCCGCCCATGAATACGGCGTCGCCGGCCGCATCGAGACGGTCGCGGTCGCGGTCTCGCCGGTCAGCGGGGTCGACGCGGTGAACGACGCCAACCCGCTCGGCAAGATCCCGGCGCTCGTGCTCGACAATGGCGAGACGCTCTACGACAGCCGCGTCATCGTCGCCTATCTCGCCAGCCTCGCCGGCGTCCGCCGCATGGGCGACTGGGCGGGCGATACCCGCATCGCCCTCGCCGACGGCCTGATGGATGCGGCGGTGCTGCTGCGCTACGAGACCTTCCTGCGCCCGGCGCAGTATCGCTGGGCCGAGTGGAGCGAAGGCCAGCGCAGCAAGATCCATCGCGCCCTCGACGCGCTCGAAGCCGCGCCGCCGCCGGCTGACGGGTCGCTGCGCCTGCCCGATTTCGGCGTCGCCGCGGCGCTCGGCTATCTCGATCTGCGCTTCGCGGAGGATATTCCCTGGCGCGACGGCCGGCCGCAGCTCGCCGCCTTCCTCGCCGCGATCGCCGAGCGGCCCTCGTTCAAGCTCACCGCGGCCTGACGCCCGCACCCGCATTTTCCGGAGGACCCATGAAAGACCAGTATGGCGACGTGACGGTGCAGCGCGAGGGACATGTCGCGACGGTCGCGTTCGCGCGCCCGCCCAGCAATTTCGTCAATCTCTCTCTGCTGCGCGACCTGACGGCGGCGCTGTTCGACCTCGACGGCGAGCGCGAAATCCGGGCCATCGTGCTGGCCTCGGGCGGTAAGGTCTTCTGCGCCGGCGCCAATCTCGCCGCCGACCCGACGGTCGGCACCGGGCGCCAGGGCGAGCGCGACCCGTTCTACCTGGAGGCCGCGCGGCTCTTCCAGGTGAAGAAGCCCATCGTCGCCGCCGTCCAGGGCGCCGCCATCGGCGCCGGCCTCGGCCTGACGCTGGTCGCCGATTTCCGCGTCGCCTCGCCCGAGGCCCGCTTCGCCGCCAATTTCGTGAAGCTCGGCTTCCATCCGGGCTTCGGCATCACCGCGACGCTGGAGCGTGTCGTCGGCAAGCAGCGGGCGCTGCTGATGTGCCTCACCGGCCGCCGCCTGAAGGCCGAGGAAGCGCTTGCCTGGGGCCTCGTCGACGAGCTCGTGCCGGCCGAGCAACTGCACGATGCCGCCAAGGCCCTGGCGGCGGAGATCGCCGAGGCCGCCCCGCTGGCCGTCCAGGCGACCCGCGCCACGATGCGCGGCGAGCTTTTCGACATCGTGACCCGCCAGACCGACCACGAACTGGTCCAGCAGACCGAACTGCGCAAGACCGCCGATTTCGCCGAAGGGGTGAGGGCCGTGAACGAACGCCGCCCGGGCAAGTTCATCGGCGCGTGAGGCGCCGCGGCCGCGGGGTCCGGATGGTGCTGCCAGTGAGGATCGAACTCACGACCTCTCCCTTACCAAGAGTGGAGTGAGACGTTCCAGCGAGTACCCCAGAGTTACATAGTGAGATTTCAAGGCATTGAATTTGTTGCTTTTTCTGGACACCTGCCGTTCCAGCTAGTTTCGCTGGATAGGATGCAATTCCGCTCCCCCGGCGCTCCCCTAGGAAGGAACGGATATTGCCTAGCACCGCGAAGAAGGCCCTCACCGAGGCCGCAGTCCTAAAGCTCAATCCGCCCAGAACAGGCAGGCGGGAGATCGCCGACGCGCTCGCCCCTGGGCTCGTCCTTCGTGTCACCGAGCGCGGCGTGAAAAGCTGGTCGGTGATCTACAAGGTGCCTGGCGAGGGTGGCTTCTCGCGTAACGGTCGCCCCCTCCGGGGCAAGCAGCACCGCTTCACGTTGGGCCAGTACCCCATCGTTGGGCTGGTCAAGGCTCGGAAGGAGGCGCGCGAGATCATGGAGCGCGTGGTCGAGGGCGTGGACCCTGCCCCCGCGCTACGCACCGAGATGGAGACCCGCTTCGTGAACTCGGTCGAGGCGGTCTCCAAGCGGATGATTGACTTCATCAAGAAGGACGTCGCGAGTTGGGAGAAGGTTGAACAGACCCTGCGCCAACACGTTTGGCCCACCCTCGGATCGCGTCCGATCTCGGACGTTACGAACGCCCAGATACACGCCTTGCTCGACCAGATCGTCTCAGACGGTCGCGTCGGCACAGCACGCGAGGTGCGCAAGCACATGTCGCGGCTGATGAACTACTCCGTCCAGCGTGGGCTCATCGTCGCGTCCCCCATGGCGTCCATGAAGCGCACCGACCTCGCCCAGAAGCCGCGCGAGCGGACACTGACGGACGAGGAGCTTCGGGCGTTCTGGGCCGTCACAGGCGAGATGGCCTATCCGTTCGGCCCGCTGTTCCGCCTGCTGCTGCTTACCGGCAAACGCAACTTTGAGTGGAGCGAGGCGACGAGCGCTTGGCTCGACATGAAGGTGCCGGGGCTGATCATCCCTGCCGCCCAGACCAAGAGCCGGAAGACCAACCCGCACGCGCACCTCGTGCCGCTCGTGGGTGAGGCGTTGAGCATCGCGACCGCCCTCCCGAAGTGGGAGACGAAGACGGGCAGCTACTTCCTGTTCTCGACCACTGCAGGAAAGAAACCTGTATGGCTCGGAAGTAAAATGTTTGACGCGCTGAACGACGCTGTGCTTTCGAAGCTACGTCACTGGCGCGGCGACGCAGGGCTGACGCTGCCGCGCTTTACTGCACACGACCTTCGCCGGACGTGCGAGACGCACATGGCGCGGGTCGGCATCGTGTTCGACACCCGTGAGGAGGTGTTGGGCCACAAGAAGAAAGGCCTGCAGCGGGTGTATAACCACTACGACTATCTCAAGGAGAAGCGCGAGGCGCTTCTGGCCTACGAGGCGCACCTGATGGAGTTGGTGCGGTGAGTGGCTGGACTAGGCAACAGATCAACGAGGCTATGAACCACCAAACGCGTGCGAATGAGCCGGTTTGGGGGCCTCGGCCCGGCGGCAAGTTCGAGGCGCGCTGGGAAAGAATTGTCGCCATCATGCAGCTACCGGTGAAGCACGATAACGCATCCAGCGGTTCGCGTCAGGGCCGTGACATTCGTCAACACAAGACATCCTTCTACGAGTTGTGCGCCGAGATCGAGGAACAATTTCACCTCGACCTACAGGATTGGCGGACCCGGAGAGATACGCGGCGGCCAGAAAAACGGCTTGAGGACAACTGGGTAGGTCAGAAGGACCCTCCATACGACTATGGGAAGCACGACGCTTGGGAGGGCGACCCGATTGCCGATTGGGACGCTTGGTACCAAGAGCACTACGCGCAAGCCCAAGCTAATCCCGGTAAGACGAGAGCGACTATCCGCCTCGGCGAAGAGTTGGCTATCACCCCACTTTACGGCGTGTATTACGCACTTCGGCGCTGGTGGATGAGCACGTTTGGCACCCGCGGGTATAGCCCGACGTTCAAGAACGCCTACACAGGCGGCGAGTTGGAGCTGGATTACTGCAATCCCCAAGCGCGCCTGTTCGGCTTGGTCGCGGAGTGGCTTGATAGAAGGTATACCTTGGCGAACTGCGCGTCGGTACACCAAGGCTCCAAGAATAGCCGCCTTCGATCACGAGCCGCCAAACCGGCTTAAGCTACCCAAACCGCTCTATCCAAGTCCCCGAGGGTGCCCTCCAGTTAGCAACAGCGCTGGAGAAGGAAAGTGAGCGAGCGCTTCGTATCAATGGGAGCAGTGCGAGATCGTGTCGCGCTGTCCCGCACCGAGATCTACCGTAAGATCAATAAGGGCGAGTTTCCGCGTCCGATCCCGCTCGGAACACATCGCGTCGCCTTCGTCGAAAGCGAGATCATCGAGTGGATGGCCTCCCGCGTTGAGGCCCGCAAATCCAGGGAGGGTGCTGCCGCTCGCCGGGAGCAGGGCCGGTACGCTGTAGCCCAGCGGGAGGCGCGTCGATGAAACGCACTCCGCAGTTCTACGCCGTCGAAGGCTTGGTCGCCTCCATCCAAAGCCGCCCGCAAGATATTGCTGCGGGCTTGATGAGTAACCTGTCCGGCGCAACGAAGCGCGCTATCGGTGCGGTGTGGGAGGAATGCGTTCCCGACACACGCGAAGCCTACAAGGCCATCAAGCGCATCGCGCGTTTTCACGGCGCGCGCATCGAGCCGGTGCTGGCGTTCTTCGGCTTCGTGCGTCCTTTCGGGCGGCCCCGCTCCCGCTGGGTGCATATGTACCAAGCGCGGCTGCCATATGACTCAATCTGCTGGTTGGGCGACGACGTCGAGACGCTCTCGGCGCACTCGCTCGCGCTTGCTCTTGGGCGGGGCGAAGGGCGGTACCCTGTTGTCCGGGTGCACGTGCAGTCGTGAACCCTGTCCCCCAATCAGCAGAATCCGTCGCATTTCTCCAGCAACTCGCACCGCGTGGGCCATGGTGTGTCAGCGCGCTCCTGCCAAACGGCATGTCGGCCCGCACGTTCGGGCCGGAAACACTCGATGGTCTGAAGGCATGGCTCGCAGAGCATAACGGTCTCTTCAACTGCTACTACGCCGTCAACCCGCTCGTCGGCCCGGTCGCGAAGAAGGCGAAGCGGGAAGACGTGGCTGAGCTAGCCTGGCTCCACGTGGACGTTGATCCTCGCGCAGACGCCGATCCCGAAAGTGAAAGGGCGCGCATCCGTGCACTGTTCAATGACGAGAACCTGCCTGCGGGCGTCCCGCGTCCATCCGTGCTGGTGTTCAGCGGCAACGGCTACCAAGCACTCTGGCGGCTAAAGGAGCCGCTGCACATCGGCGGCGACCTCGGCCGGGCGGAAGCGGCGGCGCTCTACAGCAAACAACTCGGCGCTCTGTTCGGCGGTGATAGCACGCATAACGTTGACCGCGTCCTGCGCCTGCCAGGCACCGTCAACCTGCCGAACGAGAAGAAGCGCAAGCTCGGGCGTGGACCGGCGTTGGCTGCGGTTGAGTGGTTCGAAGGTTCGGCCTACTCGCTCGCGGACTTCACGTCTGCGCCTTGCGCCGCTGTTACGCCTGCGCGCGGCGGCAGTGTTGGGGCCGCACCCGCGCACGTCGGCGACGTGTCCGAACTCGACGCGTGGAACGTACCCGACCGGGTGAAAGTCATCATCGTCCAAGGTGAGCATCCCGACGAGCCCAAGGTGGGCGACAACAGTCGTTCTGCGTGGGTGTTCGACGTGGTCTGCAACCTCGTCCGCTGCCGCGTGCCTGAGGAGGTCATTCTTGGCGTGCTGCTGGACCCCGAGTTTGGCATTAGCGCCAGCATTCTTGAAACGAATGAGAACGCTGAGCGCTATGCACGGCGGCAAATCGAGAGGGCGCGAGAACATGCTATCTCCCCTGAGTTGGCCGAGTTGAATCAGCAGCACGCCGTCTTGTTACAAGAGGGTGGCAAGTGCCGCGTGCTGTCGTGGGCTCCGTCGGAGCTCGATGAAAGCAGGTCGGTGCCTGTGCTCCAGTCCTTCGAGGACTTCCGCAACCGGTACTCGAATCGCCGTGTGCCGGTGGGCGTCGATAAGCGCGGGCTGCCGGTTACATCCCCTCTGGGCGACTGGTGGCTGAAACACGAGCAGCGTCGTCAATATAAGCAGTTTCGCTTCCTGCCAGGCCAGGGTGAGGAAGTAGACGGCTACCTGAACCTATGGCGCGGGTGGGGCGTCGAGCCCGCGCCGGGTGACTGGTCGCTGATGCAGTCGCACATACGCGACGTCATCGCTGGCGGTGACGCCGTTGCGCGTGACTACATCATTCGGTGGCTTGCATGGGCCGTTCAGAATCCTGCCTCTCCTGCTGAAGTGGCGCTTGTGTTTCGTGGGGGGCGAGGGTCGGGCAAAGGCACCTTCATCCGCGCCTTCAAAGACCTTTTCGGCCAGCATGGCACGCACATCACCTCCAGTGACAGGCTGACCGGCAACTTCAACTCGCATCTCCGTGACGTCGTGGTGCTGTTTGCAGATGAAGCCGTAGCGCCAAGGGACAAGAAGGCCGAGGGCATCTTAAAGGGCTTGATCACCGAGCCCGAGTTAGCGGTGGAGCGAAAGGGTATCGACGTCACCTGGGCGAAAAACCATCTGCACATTATCATGGCCAGCAATGAGGACTGGGTTGTGCCGGCAGGGTTGGATGAGCGCCGGTTCGCAGTGTTCGATGTCTCCAATGCCCGCGCACAGGAATATCCCTACTTCGCAGCGATCGTTGATCAGATGAGCTGCGGCGGTGCAGCGGCGATGTTGTATGACCTGATGCATCTCGACCTCGGCAACTGGCACCCGCGTAAAAACGTCCCTCAAACCGACCCCCTTCGCGCACAGAAGGCTAACTCGCTCTCCGGCTTTGACGCGGTGTTCCTCGACCTACTTCGCGTGGGGCACCTTCCCGCTGAGCATCGGCATCCGGACGGTTCGGTGTTCGTCGCCACAACTGCTCTACGCGACTACGCGGCTGCGCAAAGCAGGCGCGAAGACGTCTCGCTCAACGATGTCAGCAAGCTGCTGAAAGGGCTGCGCTTCGAAAAGCGAGATCAGGGTCGCCCGCGCGGCTTCGTGCTACCGCCCCTTCCTAAAGCCAGAGCGGCATGGGACGCGGCACGGTCGGCGATGGCGTGGGACGAAACCGCCGAATGGGACGTCGGCGGTGCTCGTCCAGCATTCTGAACCGACGTTCGCCTACCGCCCTACCGACCTTCGCACTAGGTCGGTAATGGTAAGCCCTTCGTTCTGCATAGGATTACCGACTTAGCCGACCTTCCGACCCCATTGGGTTTGCAGGGCAGGCGGACGTTCTGCCCAAGCGAGACCACCAGGCACACCAGTACCTGTAGATTTTCATTCTAGCCGGTAAGGTCGGTAAAGTCGGTAGAGGGTGTGGCCAAACCTAGGGAAACCGCCTCTTTTGGGCCTACCGACGTTGCGGCTGGTGCAGCGTTAGGGCGGTGAAGTCGGTAACAGCCATCTCAGCCATGCATGGCTTGAGCGTTCGCATTTCCACGAGTGTCACATCCGACCTGCCAAAAAAGGGGACGCGAATGTGGCTCGGGTCGCTGATTGGCCGCACCATGCTCCCCCGACGCTCCCCGATGCGCAACGCGTGCTTGGCGATGCCCCGGTTTTTCGCGCTTTAGCACCCCAAAACCTCACCCTGGCGACGGGCATGGCCTATCTATGTCTACCGCACTCGTCTCCCGTTCTGGGTCCGGCCCCAAGCCTGCCGTCGCCCTCACGCCCGCGGGCCTTCGCCTGGTCGAAGAGTTGGCCGCCAAGGGCAACGACATCGCCACCGTGGCCAAGCGCCTCGGCATAGGCCGAACGACGCTAGTAGGCCTTAAGAAGAGCACTCCGGCGGTCTCCCAGGCATTCGAGACCGGCCACGCGGCCCTCGCCGACGAGCTGACCCACATCCTCCTCACGCAGGCCCGCAACGGTGTCGTTGTGGCCGCGATCTTCCTCGCGAAGACCCGCCTTGGCTGGCGCGAGACCGGCCCCCAGGACGGCGGCACCAAGGTCGCCGTGCAGATCAACCTCCCGGCGGCGATGGACCCGGCGGCCTACGCCACCGCCATCGAGGCGAAGGTGGTGTCCGATGACGCCTAAGGTCACGGAGCCCACCGAGTGGCAGGGCCGCGTCCTCGCCGTGCCGGAGCGCTACAACCTCGCCCTCTTGGGCGGTCGTGGGTCAGGTAAGACCACCGCCCTCTCGTTCCTCGTCCTGCGCCACTGCGTACAGTACGAAGATAAGGCCCGCGTCCTCATCCTCCGGGCGACCTACAAGTCGCTCCAGAACCTGTGGGACGAGATTGAGGCTCTGTTCTCGGCCGCCTTCCCGCTCGGCTTGCAGTCGAACCGCGCCGACTTCGTCATCCGCTGCCCCAACGGCGCGGTGGTGACGCTCGGCAACCTCTCGACATCGAAGGACGTCGCCAAGTGGCAGGGGCAAGAAGCGAACCTGCTGGCCGTGGACGAGATCACCAACTTCTCGTCGCTCCGCTACATCAACATGCTGCGCGCGAACCTGCGTGGGCCAGTCGGCGTGCCGACACGGATGATTGTGCTCGGCAACCCCGGCGGTCCGCTGCACGCCACCATCGCTCGCATGCATGTCCACGGTCGCTCACCGTGGAAGCCGTACACGCTCGATGACGGCAGCGAGTGGATCTACTGCCCCTCGACCTACGTCGATAATCCGACGCTCGATCAGGAGCGCTACGCGCGCTCGATCATCGCCTCTGCAGGCAACGACCGCGCGCTGTCCGAGGCTTGGCTGAATAACAATTGGAACGACATCGCAGGCGCGTTCTTCGGCGACGTGTGGGGGCCACACCTGATCCTCCCCGACACAGGCTGGACAGTGCCCCCACGCGTGAAGGCCGACCCGCTGCACGGCATTCCGGCACCGCCCCGTGCGTGGTCCAGCCTCGTTGCGCTGGACTGGGGCTGGACGGCACCTGCCGTGTGTCTGCTGGCCGCGGTGCCTCGCCTGCCTGGGCTCATTGGGCCGGGCGGCAGGGTCTATCCCAAGGGCTCGTTCCTCGTACTGGACGAGGTGCACACCGCCCGCACCGACGACCCGTCGGTCGGAAAGGGCTGGCCGCCGCGTATGCTCGCAGAGGAGATCGTCGCCGCCTGCAAGCGTTGGAACGTCCAGCCCGACGGCGTCGGAGACGACGCCCGCGGGCTGGAGAACGACACGCTTCTCCAACAGCTCCGTTACTCGGGCCTCTACCTGCGCAAGCCGACGAAGGACCGCATCAGCGGTTGGACACGCCTCAAGTCGATGATGCATGGCGCGATGCAGGACGACGGCGAGACGCCCGGTGTCTGGATCAGCGAGCGGTGCCGGCTCACCTGCGAGACCGTACCGCTACTGCCGCGCGACGACGTCCGCATCGAGGACGTGGACACGACCGCCAACGACCATGCGGCGGATGCCCTTCGGTACCTCATCAACGCCTACGACCGGATGCCGAGCAACATCAGCAACCGACGCATCGGACCATAACAGAGGAAGACCATGCCACTTGACGACACCACACCCGTTCGGGCCGACGTCCCGATATCGCTTCACCCCGAGATGCTGTCCCCGTTTCAGGACGTGCTCGATAAGAAGGACACTGTCGGCGTGTCGGCGTTCGCTGCTGGGCGTGAGGCACTCCGCCTCTGCCACGAAGCCTACGCGCGCATCAACGACGCCGAGGCCGAGGTTCGGAAGACCTCGCCCAAGGTGACGCGGCGCTCTGCGACGGGTGCCAACCACACCAGCATCGCGATGAACTACGAGGAGTTGGCCGACGCCGCTTCGAGGGCACTGGCGCGCTTGTCGCCGTCCATTGATCGTCGCGTCGAGGAGCTTAAGCGCCACTTCGACACGCTGACGAAGGCTGTCGAGACCGCGCTGGACGATCCTAAGCGGAAGACGCCCGAAGGTCTCGCCTTGGCGTCGGAGGTCCGCGCGCATCTCAAGTCGCTGCCGGAAGCCAAGCGTCTGAAATTCGCCGCCGAGGCCGTCGACGCCGGAGACCGCGAGACGGTCGCCGCCTTGCTCCAGGCACCACCCTTCCTTTCAGGCTTTGACGCACAAGCCATGTCGATCCTCCGCGCGCGAGCGGCGAACAAGTTCGCGGGTGTGGAGAGCGCCCAGCTTGAAGCGGTCAACACGCTCATCGAGCGCGCCACGGGCGCGGGCGGTCGACTGATGCGCCGCTTCTCCGAGGTCATCGACCGGCGGAAGCCGAAGTCAGATGCGATTTCCGTTCTTGAAGGAGTGAAGTGATGAAAGGCGCGGATTTCGCCGCCCTGGAGCAGACTGTCGAAGCGCTGAACAACAAGGTCAGCGCCCTGTCAGCACTAGACCGGCGTTACGGGGAAGCAGGAGACCCCGCGCTACGAAGCAAGCTCGCGACGTTGCGGGAGACCCTTGCCGAGAAGGAGGAGCAGCTTCGCTACGCGCGCGAGCTGCGCGATGACGCGATGACCGCGTCTCCGCCGCTGTCCGCCCGTAAACCTCATCCAACGGTGTACGCAGCATGAGCTTCCTCGAACGAATGGCCGAACGCCAGAAGCCTGGCCGGGTTGAGAATGAGATCGCGGACCAGCGCTTCAAGGCCGTCATGGCGAGCATCAAGGGCGGTTACACGCCGTCCCGTTATGACCTGTCCCAGCTGACCCCCGCGCAGAGGTGGGACTATGAAAGCGCCCGGCGGCAGCACGAGGACCGCAAGCACGCCGAGGCGAAGAAGAAGAAGCGCTCGCCGTTAGAGGTAGCCACCGCGCTGGGCGAACTCAGCGCCACCAACCGGATGATGCGTGAGCGGTCACTCACTGTCGGCTCGGGCTTCTCCGAGGCTATGCGCCTACAGGCATGGTTCAAGCATGCACGGCACCAGCTACGCCTAAACGAGGACGGTACCGATGTGCTCATGCCTGACGGTTGGCCGGAAGGCGTCGACCCCGAGGAGTACGCCACTGCCGAGTATGATGCACTGCTAGAGCGGGCCGAGTTTGATGCCTGGAAGTCGCGGCGCGGTGACTGAGTCTGTCGTCAACCGTGTCTCGCCGCGCTCCGGTGAGGTGAAGTGGATGAAGGTGGTCAGCGGGATGTCGCTGCGCGACCTGCACCGTTTGGGTTTCAAGCCAGGTGAGGTGTGGGCTTGCATCCGATCCGGTCGCCTAACCCTGCGGCCCGAGATCGACTACGCCGCTCTAGTCAACGCTATGGCTCCGCTCGACCGAAGCGGTAAGCGCCCGTGCCTGTCCTGTGGGCACACCTTCTGGAGCGAGTGGATCGGCAATCGCCTGTGTAAGGTCTGCGGCGGCTCCGGCGAGCGTGCGACTGCGTTACAGCGTCGATGTACGCGGCAGCGTACATCCGGAGAACCCCGTTGACAGTCGGAATAATCCACGAGAACGTTACATGAACGATCTTGTGCAATGGCCATAAGCCCCCTACACAATCCGTAGGGGCTCGGGGAAGAGGTCTGCCTATATGTTGTCATCGTTGGAATTGTGCGCAGGTGCAGGTGGGCAGGCACTCGGTCTTGAGAAGGCAGGGTTTGATCACGAGTGCTTGGTCGAAATTGATCGTCACGCATGCCGAACGCTGAGGGCCAATCGTCCTAAGTGGAATGTATTTGAAGGCGACATGGAGCCATTTGACGCGAGGCCCTATCATGGAGTCGAGTTGGTGGCTGGGGGACTTCCTTGCCCTCCGTTTTCAAAGGCAGGCAAGCAGCTCGGGCGCACCGACGAACGGAACATGTTTCCGAACGCCCTAAGGATTGTTGACGAAGCGCGTCCCAAAGCGGTGATGTTCGAGAACGTTCGTGGATTTCTGGACGCCGTATTCGATGATTACCGGACGCAGATACGCGGCAGCCTTAAAAAACTCGGATACGTCACCGACTGGCGGTTGCTGAATGCGTCTGAGTTCGGAGTGCCTCAGTTGCGCCCTCGGGTAGCGATCGTCGCGATCCGATCGGACTTTGCCGACAAGTTTTCGTGGCCTGATACTAGCGGAGCCAACCCACCCCCTACTGTGGGTGAAGCGCTTCGCGATCTGATGGCCGAACGTGGCTGGCTCGGTGTCAGGGCCTGGGCTAATCGAGCAGACGAGATTGCGCCTACGATTGTAGGCGGCTCTCACAAGCACGGAGGGCCGGACCTTGGGCCAACTCGTGCTCGGCGGGCTTGGGCGGGCTTGGGTGTCAACGGTTCCACGGTCGCGGAGCATGCGCCCGAGCGAGACTTCGTTGGGATGCCGCGGCTGACTGTTCGCATGGTCGCGCGGTTGCAAGGTTTTCCAGACGAGTGGCGCTTTGAAGGAGCGAAGACGCCAGCATATCGTCAAGTTGGCAACGCGTTCCCGCCCCCTGTCGCGCAAGCCGTTGGGCAACGAATTTTGCAAGCCATTTCGGCTCGCAAATCAGTCGGCGTCAGAGGTCGGCAACTCCGCCTTCTTTGAACGCGAGCGGTTACGATTTTCATAGGCTCGGATCACGCGCGTCGGCTCAGGAGGCAGCTCCTTCCAGTTGGTTAGCATGTAAAACGATCGAGTAGCTCTACCATCGCGTTTCTTCGTGACGGCAATCTTTAGACCAATAACCGAATAGCGGAGCTCCCGAATGCGCTTTTGCCAATCGTCTTGGCGGTCGAACAGGTTGGCAACAAACTCTAGAGCATAATCGGCGACCGGACGGCCTAGGTTCAGCCGCATAAACTGCGCTAGGCGCTCGTGCACGTTTTTGAATTCCAACACGGAGCGCATGTCGTCTTCTTCGAATGAAGCAAAGTGATTGCGCTTACCACGGTTGCAGGCCTCGCAGATCGCCCACAGGTTCTCAAGCGTCGATACACCGCCCCAGCTCGTCGGGATTCGATGATCGGCCTGTAGCTTGACGCCATCGTCGCGGATGGTTCGGCCACACATCTCGCATCGGCCATGTGCGCGATGAATGACTGCTGCGCGGAGTTTCTCGGACACTTGGCCCAGATCGGCCGCCGCGCCCACTTTTTCAGCGCCTACTTTGTAAACCCACCCACGGTCTTGGTCGTAGAATTTCTCCAGCGCGAAGCGCTTGCGGATATCGCGCACACGACGGTTGAAGTGCTCTTGGCTCTCAGCGGTGGCTGCTAAAGCCTCCCGCATCTCCGGCATACTCAATCCGTGACGACTCTCCTTCAGCAGGTCCAGCGCCTGCTGCGTCATCGCGTTAAACTTCTTAGGCTGCGCCATCGCGAGCGCACCTACCAGAACGAGCGGTACCGTCAAGAATGGCAGATCGTCTTAACCCCGAACGCCGTTCTCGAAACATGGCGCGCATTCGCGCGAAAGGGATGGTCCCAGAACTAGCCGTCAGGAGCGCGGCACACCGCCTCGGTTACCGCTTTCGTCTTCATCGTCGGGACTTGCCGGGTAAACCTGACCTTGTCTTTCCCGGTCGGCGGGCCATCGTTTTTGTGCATGGATGCTTCTGGCACCTGCACCCCGACCCTAAATGCCGGGACGCACGGCTCCCAAAGTCAAACGAAAGCTACTGGGGACCGAAGCTGAAGCGGAACACGGAACGGGATGAGCAGCATGTGGCCGAGTTACGAAAGCAAGGCTGGCGGGTGTTAGTTATCTGGGAATGCGAGACGAAAGACCGCTACGGCTTAGATCAGAAGCTGTGTGCCTTCCTAGGGCGCTCCAGGCTAGTGGGCTAAGATCTCCAGGCGGAGAGGTTTGAGGCAGTCGGATGGCTGGGTTGGACATAGGATGTCCGGGGCAGTGCATCCGATTGGCCCCGCACTCTTCATCCGGAGTTATGCAGGAACGATAGACAGGGTGCGCTAGCGCAGTTCGCCGCTCCCCGGAGCGCTCCCCGGCGGGCGGAGCGGATCGACCCGGCTAAGTGAAAATGTGAGTTTTTGGGGCGAAAATGGTGCTGCCAGTGAGGATCGAACTCACGACCTCTCCCTTACCAAGGGAGTGCTCTACCACTGAGCTACGGCAGCCCGGCCCGTTGAAGGCCGCCGCCTATACAGCATGGCGGGGCGCGCGCAAAGGCGATATGCGCGGGTCATGACCGAGAAGCCGGCCACCCGGGAAGAGCGCGAGCGGCGCCAGGCCGAGGCGCTGCGCGCCAACCTCAAGCGGCGCAAGGCGCAGGCGCGCGCCCAGGCGGACGATCCGGTCAAATCGGACACACAAGCCGGGGAAGACGCCTGACGGGGCCGTCAGCCATGTTGTGACAGACACTGGCTTCGCCTAAGAACGGTCGGATTCGGGCGCGTGCCTCGGGGCTTTGGGGCCTGCCGTGCCGCTTCCTGCCTTCATTCCAGCCGGTCATAGGGTTCATGGACCATATCGTCATTCGCGGCGGCAATCGTCTGAGCGGTGAAATCCCGATTTCCGGTGCCAAGAACGCCGCCCTGCCGCTGATGGTGGCGAGCCTGCTGACGGATGCGCCGCTGGTCCTCACCAATATCCCCAACCTCGCCGACATCGCCCAGCTCGCCGACATACTCCGCCATCTCGGCGTCGAGATCGCGCTGGAGGGCGAGGCGAGCGGCCCCGGCCGCCACATGCGGCTGCGGGCCCGCGACCTGACGGGCGCCGAGGCGCCCTACGACATGGTCCGCAAGATGCGCGCGAGCTTCTTCGTGCTCGGGCCGCTGGTGGCGCGCGCCCACAAGGCGCGGGTCAGCCTGCCGGGCGGCTGTGCCATCGGCACGCGCCCGGTCGACCTGCACATCAAGGGGCTGGAGGCGCTGGGCGCCCGGATCGAGCTCGACGCCGGCTATGTCGTGGCCGAGGCGCCGGGTGGCCTCAAGGGCGGCCATTTCCGCTTTCCCATGGTCTCGGTCGGGGCCAGCGAGAGCGTGCTGATGGCCGCGGCGCTGGCCGACGGCGAGACGGTGCTGGAGAATGTCGCGCTGGAGCCCGAGGTGCAGGATCTGGCGCGCCTCGTCGTCGCGATGGGCGGCAGGATCGAGGGCATCGGCACCCGCACGCTGCATATCCAGGGCGTGTCGCGGCTGAACGGCGCGACCTTCGAGGTGCTGCCCGACCGCATCGAGGCCGGCACCTATGCGATGGCCGTGGCGACCACCGGCGGCGACGTGGAACTCGTCGGCGCCCGCTACCGCGACCTCGAGGCGCTGGGCGACGTGCTGGAACGCTGCGACGTGACCTTCCGGGCGACCAACCGGGGCATCCATGTCTATCGCAACGGCGCCCGCCATCGCGGCGTCGACGTGGCGACCGATCCCTATCCCGGCTTCCCGACCGACCTCCAGGCGCAGCTGATGGCCTTCCTCGCGACAGCCGACGGCGTCAGCCACATCTCCGAGACGATCTTCGAGAACCGCTTCATGCATGTGCCCGAACTCGCCCGCATGGGGGCGCAGATCGAGGTGCATGGCCAGGTCGCGACGGTCACGGGCGTCGAGCGGCTGAAGGGTGCGCCTGTCATGGCGACGGACCTGCGGGCCAGCGTCGGCCTCGTGGTCGCCGGCCTCGCCGCCGAGGGCGAGACGATCGTCAACCGCGTCTACCACCTCGACCGCGGCTTCGAGCGGCTGGAGGAGAAGCTGTCGCGCTGCGGCGCCGACATCCAGCGCGCCAGGGCCTGACATGGCCGATGCGCCGCTGAAGCTGGTCGCCGGGGATGCCGAGGATCTGGCCTCGCTCTCGGCCCTGCTCCAGGACGCGGTGCTGAAGGTCGGCGACATCGCTTGGCTGCCGAAGGCGCGCCGCTTCGCCTGCGTCCTCAACCGCTATCGCTGGGAGGCCGGACGGGCCGGCGGGCGGGGCGAACGGGTGCGCGCCGGGCTGCATGTCGAGGGCGTGACGCGGGCCGAGGTCGCGCGCATCCGGCAGGGCGCACGGGACGCCGTGCTGTCGCTGCTGGCGGTGACGTTCGAGGGCGCCGCCGACGGGCCGGGCGCCGTGCTGCTCAGTTTCTCGGGCGGCGGCGCGGTCAGACTGCATGTCGAGGCGCTGGAGGTCCGTCTCGACGACCTCACCACCGCCTGGGCCGCCAAGGCCCGGCCACAGCACGATCTGGGGTGACGTAAGCCCAGCGTCAGCCGCGGTAGGCGGCTTCCAGCTTGGCGAGGTCGAGCTTCTTCATTTGCAGCATGGCGTCGGTGGCGCGCTTGGCGGCGGGGCGGTCGGGGGAGCGCATGAATTGGTTCAGCACGCGCGGCACGATCTGCCAGCTCAGGCCGTAGCGGTCGCGCACCCAGCCGCAATTCTCCTCCGCGCCGCCGTCCAGCAGGGCACCGTAGAAGCGGTCGATCTCGGCCTGGGTGTCGCATTCGACCATCAGCGAGATGGCGTGGTTGAAGGGATCGAACGGGCCGGCGCTCATCGCGGTCATCGGCGAGCCCATCAGCGTGAATGCGACGACAATGACCGAACCGGCGGGGCCGGACGGCGAATCCGACGGCATGGCGGTGACGGAGTCGATCCGCGAATCGGGGAAGATCGACGTATAGAAGCGCGCGGCTTCCTCGGCTTCCTTGGCGTACCAAAGAAAGGGCTGAATGCTCGGCATGACGGCCTCCTGTACCGTAGAACGGGTTACAGCCTGAGGACGATCCACGCGGCCGGAATCCGACAGCGGCGCGGGATTTTTTTTCGGCAGCGCTTGGACTAGGCGCCTGCGTCCAGGAGACGCTGGAGCTCGGGGCTGCCCTCGAAGGCGAAGGGGTTGAGGAATTGGCGGCGCCACATCAGGGCGCGGTCGACCGGGGTGAGGCCGGCTTCGTCGCAGGTTTCGTCCCAGTGGTTCCGGATCGTGCGGATCTGCGCCGCGGCGATCGCCTGCGCGTCGTCCGCGCCGAGGAGGAAGCCCGGCGCGGCGGCGAGGCAGATGTCGAGGCGGCTGAGATTCGAGGTGCCGCGGATCAGCATCGCCTGGCCGGCTTCGCCGCCTGCGCGGGCCTGCGGGCAGATGTCGTAGGCGGGCGTCAGCTCCAGATCCCTGCCGGTCCAGAAGGCGGCGTGGTTGCGTGCGTGGTCGTCGGTGTTGCCGCAGAGGATGTTGAAGACGAGGCGCGCGAAGAGCTCGCGCAGCGTCTGCTTCGGCTGCACGAAGCGGTGGCGGACGATGGTCGCGAAATCCTCGTAGGAGGCGTAGCGCGCGTTCATCTCGTCGAGCTCGAGCAGGGTCAGCGCCGAGATGAGGATGTGGCGGCGCCAGCCCGCGGCGACCCGGGTGCGGTCGAAGCGCTCGATCAGCAGCACGTCCTTGCCGGCGGTGCGCCGCAGCATCACCGGCGCGACGTCGAGGCCGCATTTCGCGGCGAGGCGCATGGCGACGAACTCGGCCTTCACGACCGCGTAAAGGTCGTTCTGCGAGGAGAATTTGGCGATGTATTTGGTGTCGCCGTCGTCGATGAGCGCCTTGGGCCGGGCGCCGCCGATCGAGCTGCCGTGAAGCAGGGCCAGGTCGAGCTCGGGGCTGAGCGGCACGCCGTTCTCGACGCTCTCGGCGGCGCTGAGCAATTCGTCGAGCGTCGCGCCGCCGCTCTCGCGCGGGACATACAGGGTAGGCGAGGCCTGGAAATCGAGGGCGCCGATGCGGTCGGAACCGGATTCGAGGAGGAAGGTGAGCTCGTCGAAGGTGGCGGGGTCGACAGCTTTCCCCGCCGCGCCGAGCTTGCGGTTGATGATGACGCGGCGGCCCCAGGCATCGGGAGCGCCGTCGCGGATGGCGCTCGGCATCGCGAGGCCGTTGAGGAGGGGCAGGGGACCGGGTCGCAGCGGCAGCTCGGGCTCGTAGAGCGGGATCGCCTCCGGGCGCGCGAGATAGGAGCGGCCATAGGTGAAGATGAGCTGGCCGCCGATCGCATCGAGGCGGCCGGCGACGACCGGCGTCGTCGCGCCGGGCAGCCAGACCCAGACGAAGGCTTCGCGATAGGCGGCGTCAGAAGTCATCGTCGATCTCCGGACGGGCCGGGCGCACGGCCCTGGGCAGCAGCGTGAGGGCGGCGTCGTTGGCGGCGGTCATGGCGCTGAGGCCGGCCTGGTCGGCTTCGAACAGGCGGATGCCGACGATGGCGGCGGTCTCGAAGACCGGGCCGATGCCGCAACCGGGATCGCCCTGCTCGATGCGCTGCATCAGCCCGCGCGAGAGGCCGGCCCGGGTGGCGAGCTCGGCGACGGTCAGCTTCTTCTCGATCCGGGCGCGCCGGATCGACCGACCGAGGAGCTGCACAGCCTCGCGACTGTAGCGGGAATAGGGGCGAAGCGCGGGCTTCGTCATGGGTATGATCCATAAATAGACCGGGAAGGGCTATAATGGACTATTTATGGATCGTTCGTAGGGTGATGTCAAGGATTTGATCCATAAACAGATCATGGAACAGCGTGACGCTCTATTTATGGATCAACGCGCACGCCCGCGCCCAGTGCCACGATGCGCCGTTTTCGCAGGGCTGACGCTACGGCCCGGCGCAAGGGCGCCATTGATCCCCCGGGCGGCGTCCGGCACATGTCCGCTCCGATGACCCTACGCCTCGCCACGCGCGACCCCGGATTTGCGGCCGCCTTCGACCATCTGCTGAGCCTCGCCCGCGAGACGGTGGAGGATGTCGATGCCGCCGCCGCCGCCATCATCGCCGACGTGCGGGCGCGGGGCGACGCCGCGCTCTGCGACTACACGGCGCGCTGGGACCGCCTGACGCTGACGCCTGGGACGCTGCGCATGCCGGCGGCGGAGATCGATGCCGCGGCGGCGGGTGCCTCGGCGGAGGCGCTGGCGGCGCTGGAGCTGGCGGCGGCGCGCATCCGCGCCTTCCACGCGCGCCAGATGCCCGGCCCGATCGACTATGTCGACGGCGCCGGCATCGGGCTAGGGGCGCGCTGGACGCCGGTCGCGGCAGCGGGGATCTACGTGCCGGGCGGCACGGCGGCCTATCCTTCGAGCGTGCTGATGAATGCGGTGCCGGCGTCGGTCGCGGGCGTCAAGCGCATCGCGATGTGCGTGCCGACGCCGGACGGGAGGCTGAACCCGCTGGTCTTCGCCGCCGCGAAGCTCAGCGGCGTCACCGAAATCTACCGGATCGGCGGGGCGCAGGCGATCGCGGCGCTCGCCTACGGCACCGCCACGATCCGCCCGGTCGACAAGATCACCGGCCCCGGCAACGCCTATGTCGCGGCGGCGAAGCGGCGGGTGTTCGGCCAGGTCGGCATCGACATGATCGCGGGGCCATCGGAGATCCTGGTGGTCGCGGATGCTCAGAACGACCCGGCCTGGATCGCCGCCGACCTGCTGAGCCAGGCCGAGCATGACGCCTCGGCGCAGGCCATCCTCATCACCGACGACGCGGCCTTCGCCGACGCCGTGGCGCGGGCCGTCGAGTCCGAGCTGAAAGGTGCGCTGCGTGAGGGCACGGCGCGCGCGAGCTGGGAGGCGAACGGCGCGATCATCGTGGTGGGGAATCTGAACGAGGCGGTGCCGCTGGTCGATGCGATCGCGCCGGAGCATCTGGAGCTGGCGGTCGCCGATCCCGACGGGCTGGCGGCGCGGATCTCCAATGCCGGCGCGATCTTCCTCGGCCGTCATACGCCCGAAGCGATCGGCGATTATGTCGCCGGGCCGAACCATGTGCTGCCGACCTCGCGCACCGCACGCTTCGCCTCGGGCCTCGGCGTGCTCGACTTCATGAAGCGCACGACGCTGGTGCGCTGCGATGCCGAAGGGCTCGCGGCGATCGGCCCGGCGGCGGTCGCGCTGGCCGAAAGCGAGGGCCTGCCCGCCCACGCCCGCAGCGTCGCGATCCGGCTGAACCGATGAGCAAGCCCTTCCGCCTGGTCGACATCGAGCTCGATGCCGAGAGCCTCCAGGCGGCGAGCGCCGATGTCGAGCAGGAACGGCGCGTCGCGATCTTCGATCTGCTGGAAGCGAACTCGTTCCGGCCGGCGGGCTCGCATGGCGGGCCCTATGTGCTGCGCCTCGCGCTGGAACAGGGGCGGCTCGTCTTCGACGTCCAGACCGAAGCGCGCGCGCCGCATGGCAGGGTCATGCTGTCGCTGACCCCGTTCCGGAAGATCGTGAAGGATTATTTCTTCATCTGCGACAGCTACTACAAGGCGATCAAGACCGCGGCGCCGTCGCAGATCGAGGCGATCGACATGGGCCGCCGCGGCCTGCACAACGAAGGCAGCCAGGTCCTCCAGGAACGCCTCGCCGGCAAGATCGAGGTCGACCACGACACGGCGCGGCGGCTGTTCACCCTCATCTGTGCGCTGCACGCCCGGGACGACACGCTGAGCTCATGAAGGGGCCGAACGGGGAGGATCTGCCGGACGCAGTGCTCTTCGCGTGTACGTTCAACGCGGTGCGCTCGCCGATGGCCGCGGCGCTGTTCCGCCATCTCTACGGCAAGTTCACCTATGTCGATTCCGCCGGCGTGAAGACGGCCGAGCTCGATCCGCTCGCGGTCGAGGCGCTGGGCGAGATCGGCATCGACATCCACGCGCACAAGCCCAAGACCTTCGAGGAGCTGGAGGATGCGAGCTTCGACTTGATCGTTTCGCTGTCGCCCGAAGCGCATCACAAGGCGCTCGAGTTCACGCGCGCCATCGCGGTCGAGGCGGAATACTGGCCGACCTTCGACCTCACCGCCCAGGAAGGGACGCGCGAACAGCGCCTCGAAGCCTATCGCGGCGTCCGCGACGGGCTGCTGAAGCGCATCAAGGCCCGCTTCGCGCCGGTGTAGCTACGCGGCGACGCGGCCGCGGGCGTCGAGACGGGCGCCGGCGCGCGCCGCGATGCCGTCCGGCGTGCCCTCGTAGAAGAGCACGTTCTCGCGCGACCACGGCGAGCAGGCGTAATAGGGATCGATGCGCTTCAGTTCGAGGCGGACATAGAGCGCCTGCGCTTCGGTCTGGCGCGGCCCGGTTTCGAGGCGGACGACATTATAGCCGCGATGGCCGGCGATGGTCGCGAGGCGCTCGATCATGCGGAGCGCCACGCCGTGTCCCTGGTATTGCGGGTGCACGAAGAGCCGCTTCATCTCGCAGACATCGCCCTCCAGCGGACGGAAGGCGACGCAGCCGACCGGCACGCCGTCGCCGCGGGCGAGCAGCAGGGCGGCGTTGGGCGAGGCGTAGTGCGTGGCGAGATTGTCGAGCTCGTCTTCCCACGCCAGCGGATCGAACAGGCTGCGGACGATGTCGTTCATGCCCTTGTAGCGGCGCCGCAGCCATTGGCGATAGGCGCGCAGCAGGCGGACGACCTGCGCCAGTTCGTCCGCATCGGGTGCGTCGATCAGGTCAAGCGCGCTGAACAATGGGGTCCGGGCCTGAAGTCGAGGATGGCTGGGGAGGATGTCATGCCGTCGATCGCCAGCACCGCAACTCGTAACGCCCAAAGCGCCCAGCCGGAGAGATAATGCCCCATGATCGGGCGACGTGGAAGCCGCCTCAGGCGCGAAAGCAATAGATCGGGCCGCGCCACTGCGTGCCGTCGCCTTCGACCCGCGCGACGCCGGCGATGCCCGCGGCAGCGATGGCGCGCGGCCAGAAGGCGAGGGCGCCCGTGTTGCGCTCCGACACGGCGATCTCCCAGGCGCCGGGGAAATCGGCAAGGATCCGGCGCAGCGCCTCCTGCGCCACGCCCCGGCGTCGGAAGCGGCGGGCGACGAAGAATTCCGCCATGTTGCGCTCGATAGCGCCGCCCCGGTGCGAGTGGCGGTTGAGCAGGGCGAAACCGGCGAGGCGGCCGTCGATGCGGATCAGCAGGGGAACGCGGCCCTCCTCGCGCCAGTAGCTGTCCAGATAGGCGTAGGGCGCGAAACGGCCGCTCGCATCGAAGTCGAAATCGGGGGAATCGGGCGCGGCGAATTCCGAGAAGTCGTAGGCATAGAACTGGAACAGCCCTTCGACGAGGGGGCGCTCGTGCGGGGCCGCCGGGCTGACCGCGACGTGGCAGGGGAGGGTGCCGGGCATGATGACCTTCGGGGCCGGGGACGCCCCCTAAGGTCTAGCACGGCGACCGCGCGCGAGGCCGTTGCACCGAGTCCACGCTGCGTCCCTTGATCTTGCGGCCTTTTGGTGCCATTTCGCCCTGCCTTCGCGGGCGCCCGTCCGCTCATGTCCCGGTGAGGAATGGCAAAAGAAGAACTGCTCGAGTTTCCCGGCACGGTGCTGGAGTTGCTGCCCAACGCCACGTTCCGCGTGAAGCTGGAGAACGACCACGTGCTGATCGCCCACACCGCGGGCAAGATGCGCAAGAACCGCATCCGCGTGCTGGCGGGCGACAAGGTGCTGGTCGCCATGACGCCCTACGATCTGACCAAGGGCCGGATCATCTTCCGTTTCAAATAGGCCGCGCGTGGCCGCCCTGCGCCTGATCCTGGCGAGCGCCAGCCCGCGCCGGGTGGAATTGCTGCGCCAGGCCGGCATCGTGCCGGATGCCGTCGCCCCGGCCGACATCGACGAGACGCCGCTGAAGGACGAACTGCCGCGCCCGCATGCCCTGCGCATCGCCTGCGCCAAGGCCGAGGCGGCACGGGCGAAACTGGCGGGCGAGGCGGACTGGCTGGTGCTCGCCGCCGATACCGTGGTCGCCTGCGGCCGGCGCATCCTGCCCAAGGCCGAGAACCCGACCGAGGTGAAGGCCTGCCTCGGCCTGCTCTCGGGCCGCAGCCATGTGGTGCATACGGCGATTGCCGTCGCGGCAGTCTCAGGACGGGTGCACAGCCGCGTCGTCTCGACCCGCGTCAAGATGAAGCGGCTGACCCGCGAGGAGGTCGAGGCCTATGCCGGATGCGGCGAAGGCCTCGGAAAAGCGGGCGGATACGCCATTCAGGGCCGTGCCGCGGCCTTTATCCCCAGCCTGAACGGCTCCTATTCGGGGGTTGTCGGACTGCCGCTGGCCGAGACGATTTCGCTTCTGGCGGGCTTGGGTTTCATGACGGCCACGTTAAGCTGACCTCAAGGAAACACACGAATCTGAGTCCGTTTCGCATGGCGAACGAAATTTTGATCAATGTCGGCGTCGGGGAGACCCGTATCGCCGTGACGGCGGACGACCGCCTGGACGAATTCCACATCGAACGAACCGCCGGCCTGCCCGACGGCGGGGGGCGGGCCGGGCACAGCGTCCTGGGCAACATAATCCTGGGGCGGGTGCAGCGGGTCCTGCCGGCGATGCAGGCCGCCTTCGTGGAGATCGGGCTCGACCGCGCCGGGTTCCTGGGGGCGAAGGAGGCACGCTGCCTCGCCGATCTCCCCGGCTTCCAGGATGCGCTGCCCGAGATCGGCGACTGCGTCCATGAGGGCCAGGCGATCTTCACCCAGGTGATCAAGGACCCGATCGGCGAAAAGGGCGCACGCCTTTCCGCCAACGTCACGATTCCCGGCCGGCTGCTCGTGCTGGTGCCGAACCAGCATGGCGTCGCCCTGTCGCGCCGCATCGAGGACGAGCCCGAGCGGCGGCGGCTGATCGCCATCGTCGAGGGTTTCGAGGGCCAGCCGGGCATGGTCCCGGGGGCCGGCTATATCGTGCGCACCGTGGCGGTGGGGGCCGGCGAGGCCGAACTGCGCGAGGACGCCGAACGCCTGGCCATCGCCTGGCGCGAGCTGGAAGAGCGCAAGAAGCACGCCCGCGTGCCGTCCACGCTCTATTGCGACCTCGATCCCGTCGCCCGCGCGCTGCGCGACTGCGTGCGGGCCGAGACCGACCGCATCGTCATCGACGACGCGGCGGCGCTCTCCGAGGCGCGCGCCTATGCCGCCGAGGCGATGCCGGAAATCCTGGAGAAGATCGTCTTCTACGACGGCGCCGATCTGTTCGAGGTCGCGGGCATCGAGGAGGAGATCGAATCGCTGCTCCAGCCGCGCGTGCCGCTGTCGTCGGGCGGCTGGATCACCATCGAAACGACCGAGGCGCTGACCGCCATCGACGTGAACTCGGGCAGCTTCACCGCCTCCTCGGGCCTTGAGGAGACGAGCTTCCGCATCAACCAGGATGCCGCCGCCGAGATCGGCCGCCAGTTGCGCCTGCGCGCCATCGGCGGGCTGGTGGTGATCGACTTCATCCACCAGTCGAACCCCGAGAACATCGCGCGGGTGATGCAGACGCTCGCCATGGGCCTCGGCCGCGACCGCGTGCCGACGCAGATCGCGCCGATGTCGGAGTTCGGCCTGGTCGAGATGACGCGCAAGCGCGTGCGCGACCCGATGGTGAAGTTCCTGACCGAACCCTATCGCGGTGCGCTGGCGGGCGGGCGGGTCCGCACCGTGCCGACGGTCGCCAACGAACTGCTGCGCCAGATCGAGCGCGCGGCGCGCGCCAATCCCGGCCGGGTCGTCAACTGCGTGGCGCACCCGGAGATCATCCGCTGGATCAGCGACGAGGCGGTGGTGCTGAAGCGGTTGCGTGAGCGCATCGGCGGCCGCTTCCGCATCGAGGCACGCGAGGGCTGGGTCCGCGACCGCTTCGAGGTCATCGCCGAAGCGCCGCGTGTCGCCGCCGCAGCCGGCGAATGACGGCACCGGTCCGGGCCTGCACGATCTGCGGCAAACCGCAGGCCCAGCGCTTCAAGCCCTTCTGCTCGGCCCGCTGCGCCGATGTCGACCTCAACCGCTGGCTGAAGGGCGGCTATGTCATCGCCGGCAGGGCGGACGAGGCGGAGGATGGCCCGTCCGGCGAAGGCGAGGACAAAGGCTGAACCTGCTTTGCGCTCGCTCCGGGGAGGCCGGCGGTTCTCCGCCGCCGGCCACACTTGCTCAGCCCGTACTCCCTCCTTAGGCGAGGTCGTAGCGGTCGGCGTTCATGACCTTGGTCCAGGCGGCGACGAAGTCGTTCACGAATTTCTCCGCCGCGTCCGCCGAACCGTAGACCTCGGCATAGGCGCGCAACTGGGAATGCGAGCCGAAGATGAGATCGACGCGGGTGGCGGTCCACTTGAGCGTATCGCTCTTGCGGTCGCGACCCTCATAGAGGCCCTCGCCGGCAGCTTCCCACCGCGTGTCCATGCTGAGCAGGTTGCGGAAGAAATCGTTGGTCAGCGCGCCCGGCCGGTCGGTGAAGACGCCATGCTTCGAGTCGCCGGCATTGGCGCCCAGCACCCGCAGGCCGCCGATGAGGACGGTCATCTCCGGTCCCGTCAGCCGCAGCAATTGCGCCCGATCGACCATCGCCTCCTCGGGCTTCATGAACTGCCGCCTGCCGGCGTTGATGTAGTTGCGGAAGGCATCGGCCCGCGGCTCCAGCGGCGCAAAGGAGAGGACGTCGGTCTGGTCCTGCGAGGCATCGGTGCGGCCGGGCGTGAAGGGGACCTTCACATCGACGCCGGCGTCCTTCGCCGCCTTTTCGACCGCGGCGCAGCCGCCCAGGACGATGAGATCGGCCAGCGAGACCGGCTTGGTGAAATCGGTCCGGATCGCCTCGAGCGCCGCGAGCACCGTTGCCAGCTCGGCCGGCTGGTTGACCTCCCAGTCCTTCTGCGGGCTGAGACGGACACGCGCCCCGTTCGCCCCGCCCCGCTTGTCGGAGCCGCGGAAGGTCGATGCCGACGCCCAGGCCGCCGAGACGAGCTGGGCGACCGTCAGGCCCGAGCCCAGGATCTTCGCCTTCAGCGCCTCGGCGTCCTGCCCGTCGATCAGCGGATGATCGACCGCCGGGACGGCGTCCTGCCAGATCAGGACCTCTTTGGGCACGAGCGGGCCCAGATAGCGGGCGCGGGGGCCCATATCGCGGTGCGTGAGCTTGAACCAGGCGCGGGCGAAGGCGTCGGCGAACTGGTCGGGATTCTCCATGAAGCGCCGCGAGATCTTCTCATAGGCCGGATCGAAGCGCAGCGAGAGATCCGTCGTCAGCATCTTGGGCACATGCTTCTTCGCCGGATCGAAGGCATCGGGGATCGTCGCGCCGGCGCCCTTGGCCCGCCACTGCTTGGCACCCGCCGGGCTCTGCTCCAGCTCCCATTCATAGCCGAACAGGTTCCAGAAGAAATTGTTGCTCCACCGGGTCGGCGTCGTGGTCCAGATGAGCTCCGGCCCGCCGGTGATGGTGTCGCAGCCGAGCCCGGTGGCATGCTTGCTCTTCCAGCCGAGACCCTGATCCTCCAGGGCGCCGCTCTCCGGGGCGGGCCCGACCAGCGAGGGATCGCCGGCCCCGTGCGTCTTGCCGAAGGTATGGCCGCCGGCGATCAGCGCGACGGTCTCCTCGTCGTTCATCGCCATGCGGGCGAAGGTTTCACGGATGTCCCTGGCCGCCGCGATGGGGTCGGGATTGCCGTTGGGGCCTTCCGGATTGACGTAGATGAGCCCCATCTGCACCGCGCCCAGCGGCTCGGAAAGCTGGCGCTCGCCGCTATAGCGCTCGTCGCCCAGCCAGGTGCCTTCGGGTCCCCAGTAGAGCTCGTCGGGCTCCCACACGTCGGCGCGGCCGCCGGCGAAGCCGAAGGTCCTGAAGCCCATGGTCTCCAACGCCACGTTGCCGGCGAGGATCATGAGGTCGGCCCACGAGAGCTTGCGGCCGTATTTCTGCTTGATCGGCCAGAGCAGGCGGCGCGCCTTGTCGAGATTGGCGTTGTCGGGCCAGCTGTTGAGCGGCGCGAAGCGCTGCTGCCCG
>JADZAI010000098.1 GCA_020852655.1 Alphaproteobacteria bacterium | reverse complement strand
TGGCGGATGGAGTGAGATTCGAACTCACGGTGGGCGCGAACCCACGCCGGTTTTCAAGACCGGTGCCTTAAACCGCTCGGCCATCCATCCGCGGCGTCCTGCGCTTACGGCAATCGGTGCAGCGGTTCAACGCGCGCCTAGCGGACGCGGCCGAGGAGCAGGGCGGGTAGGGTGCTGCCCTCCTGCGCCATCGCGAGCACAGCTTCGATCAGCGGCCGCGGGTCGCCGAGGCCGCCGAGCTTCATCAGCATGTCGGCCTTGGCGATCATGTCGGCGCGGCTCAGCGGCGCCTCGGGGTCGCCCTTCGCGTCGCGGCGTGCGGCGCGGAGAAGCGTGCCGTCGGCGAGCGTGATCTCGACCGCCGAGCCCCAGTTCACCGGATAGGCGCTCGCGAAGGGATCGGCGACCGCGAGGCTCACCCGCGGGCGAAGCTCCGCCTGCCGTGCCCGCGCCTCCGGCCCGAACGAGGCGAAGTCCACCTTGCCTTCGCGCAGCGCCACCGCGACGCAGTGCTGGAGCGAGAACTTCGCCTGATACTCCGTCTCCGGCCGCACCCGGTCGCAGACGTCCAGCGCCGCGCGATAGGCCTCGACCTTCACCTCGGCGATCGGCCGCCCGGCGATCTTGCCGTGCAGCTCCAGCGCCGCGTCGATCGCCGGATGCGTGTGGCGGCAGCAGGGCCAGGGCTTGATCGAGGTCAGCACCAGCGCCCAGGGCGCGTCCGGCGTCTCGGTCACGGCGTCTGGGCGAGGGTCGGTGCAGAGGCCCCTGTAGAAGCCTTTCTCGCCTTCGAGGATGGTCTCCGGCCCGGTGAAATCCTGCGCCGCGAGCTCGGCCGCGACCTGGCCGGCCTCGGCCGCCCGGCCGGCATGGAGATGCTTCGACATGGCGGAGGAGGCCATGAACTCCCAGAGGCCGCTCGCCTGCGTGCCCGCATTGCCGAGCGCCCAGGCGAACTGGTCCTCGCTGAGGCCGAGCAGCGCGGCGCCGGCCGCGGCCCCGCCGAACGGGCCGCAGGTCGCCGTGTTGTGCCACACCTTGTAGTGCGCCGGCCCGACGCTGGCGCCGACCCGGCAGGCCGCCTCGAAGCCCCAGAGCACCGCGCGCAGCGTCTCGCGCCCCGAGGCGCCGCGCCGCTCGGCCAGCGCCCAGGCCGCCGGAACCACCACACAGCCCGGATGCACCACCGAGGCCCGGTGCAGATCGTCCGTCTCGTGAATATGCGTCAGCGCGCCGATCACGAAGGCCCGGCCGATCGGCGTGCCCGCCGCCTGCGCCGCCAGCAGCTTGCCGCCCGGTTCGGAGTTCACCCCCGCGACCGCGTTCGCGACGGCATCCAGCGTGAACAGCGCCGCCGCCTCATAATCGGCTTCGGTGATCGGCTTGGCCTGGATCAGGCGCGCAAGGCGGCGGGCGAGGGCGGTCATGGGCCGAGGCTTAGCCCAAGGACAGGCCGAACGCACCTGACGCCGGGCGGTTTTTCGTGGTTAACGAAGCCCTAACGGGCTGTCTGCCAAGGTCCGGCCGGGCGCCTTGCGGCGTCACGCAGCGATTCCCTAGGAAGAGGCCCGATGGCCGGTCCCGATTCTCTTCTGTCCCGTGCCCTGGCCGCGCTCGCGGTGCTGGCTTGCCTGTTCGCGGCCGCCTGTGCCTCCGGCGGCGGCGCGGGCAATCCCGCGGCCGGCGGCGTCTACAAGGTCGGCCAGCCCTATCAGGTCGACGGCAACTGGTACTATCCGCAGGAGGATCCGCTCTACGACGAGACGGGCATCGCCTCGTGGTACGGCAAGGAGTTCCACGGCCGGCGTACCGCAAATGGCGAGGTCTTCGACGCAAAGCTGGTCACCGCGGCCCACAAGACGCTGCCGATGCCGACCAATGTACGCATCACGAATCTTGAGAACGGCCGCCAGGTCGTCGCGCGGGTGAACGACCGCGGCCCCTTCAAGGCGAGCCGGCTGATCGACGTCTCGGAACGGGCGGCCGACCTGCTGGGCTTCAGGGCCAAGGGCATGGCGCGCGTCCGCGTCCAGTTCCTCGGCGTCGCCGACCTGCCGAACGGGCGCCCGGGCAAGCGCGTCGACGGGATCGGGGCTCAGGCCTCGCTCGACGACGATGCCCCCACATCGGGCGCGAAGGCCGCACCGACCTCCAACGTGTCGGGCGGCGAACTCCCGCCGCCGCCCGGGGCCGTGGCCGCTGCGCCCGCCCCCAGGCCGAAGCCGGCGCCCGTGCCGATCCCCACCCCCAAGGCGTCGCCGCTGGACGAGCCGGGCACCGTGACGACGGTGCCGGTCCATACGGCGCGGCTCTATGTCCAGGCCGGTGCGTTCGTCGGCCGCGATAACGCGCAGCGTCTGCTCGTCCGCCTGCGTTCGATCGCCGACTTCACGATTTCCGCCAAGATGCAGGACGGAAAGCGCTATTATCGGGTTCGCGCCGGTCCGATCGCCACGGTGGGCGAGGCCGACGCGATCCTCAATCTCGTTCTGATGGACGGCCAGAAAGGCGCCACCATCGTCGTCGAATGATTCCGTACGCTCGAGTCAGGAGTACGTGCCCATGCTGAGATATTTGCTGGCCAGCCTTTTCGCGCTGACGCTTCTGGCGCCGGCGCATGCCTTCGATACCCCCGCCAGGACCGCGATTCTGATCGACTACGACACCGGCGAGGCGCTCTACGAAAAGGATGCCGACAAGCGCATCCCGCCCGCCTCGATGACCAAGCTTATGACGGCGGCGGTCGTCTTCGACCAGTTGAAGTCCGGCAAGATCACCATGGACACGAAATTCCGCGTGTCCGAGAACGCCTGGAAGATGCAGGGCTCCAAGATGTTCGTGGAGCTCGGCAGCGAAATCCGCGTCGAGGACCTCCTGCGCGGCATGATCATCCAGTCCGGAAACGATGCCTGCATTGTGCTCGCCGAGGGCATCTCAGGTTCGGAGCAGGCCTTCGTCGCGCTGATGAACGCCAAGGCGCGCGAGCTCGGCATGAACGATTCGCTGTTCCAGAACACGACCGGCTGGCCGGCCGAAAACCACTACATGTCGGCGCGCGACCTCACCAAGGTGACGCGCTACATCATCTCGACCTACCCGGACTATTTCCACTTCTACTCCGAGAAGGAGTTCACCTGGTCGGCCGGCACCGGCCTGCCGAGCGACGCCGACAAGAAGACAATCAGCCAGGGCAACCGCAACCCGCTGCTCTACGCGACGCCGCCCGGCGACGGTATGAAGACCGGCCACACGGAAGAGGCGGGCTACTGCCTGACCGGCACCGAGAAGCGCGGCGACCAGCGCATGATCATGGTCATCACCGGCCTCGACTCCGAAAAGCAGCGCGCCCAGGAAGCGGTCCGCTTCATGGATGCGGCCTTCAAGGAATTCCGCCGCTACGACTTCTTCTCCGTCGGCGCGCCCATCGCCGAGGCCGAGGTCTGGAACGGCGATGCGGCCAGCGTCGCAATGACCATCAAGGAGCCGCTGCGCCTCTATCTGACGCCCGATGCGCGCCAGGGCCTGAAGGTCTCCTACGCCTACACCGCGCCGCTCCAGGCGCCGGTCGCGCAAGGTCAGGAGATCGGCCAGCTCTTCATCGACATCCCGGGCAAGGACCGCAAGACGGTCTCGCTCGTCGCCGCCGGCCCGGTCGCCGAGACGGGCATCTTCGGCCGCATCGCCAACGCGCTCTCGATCGAGCTCTTCGGCTACGAACCGGCTTCATGAGGCAGGCCGGGCGATCGCTTTTCGTTACGCTGGAAGGCGGCGAGGGCGGCGGCAAGAGCACGCAGGCCCGCCGCCTCACCGAGACGCTGCGCGGCCGCGGCCTCGACGTCGAACTCACACGCGAGCCCGGCGGCTCGCCGGCGGCCGAGGCGCTGCGCCCGCTGCTGCTGACCGGCGATGCCGCGCGCTGGAGCCCGCAGGCGGAAACGCTGCTGATGTATGCCGGCCGCGACGATCATCTGAACGCGGTCATCCGTCCAGCCCTCGCCCGCGGCGCGATCGTCATCTGCGACCGCTTCGCCGACTCGACCGAGGCCTATCAGGGCGCTGCCGGCGGCATGCCGCCCGAGTTCATCGGCGTCCTGCGCAAGGCGGTCGTCGGTGCCACCGAGCCGGACCTCACGCTCATCTTCGACCTGCCGCCGGAAGAGGGGCTGCGCCGGGCGGGCTTGCGCGGCGGCGAAGCGCGCTTCGAGTCCAAAGGCATCGCCTATCACCGCCGCCTGCGCGCCGCCTTCCTCGACATCGCACGGCGCGACGCCGCACGCTGCGTGGTCATCGACGCGACCCTCGATCCCGACACGGTGTTCCGCACCGCGCTTGCTGCGATCGATGCTAAGCTCGGCGCATGAGCGAGATCGCTGAAGCCGACCGCCTCGAAGGCTGGCCGCACCCGCGCGAAGCGCAGAGCCTGATCGGCCACGAGGAGGCCGAGCAGACGCTGCTGCGCGCCGTGAATGCGCGCCTGCCGCATGCCTGGATCTTCGGCGGCCTCAAGGGCATCGGCAAGGCGACGCTCGCCTATCGTCTGGCGAAAGCGCTGCTGGCGCAGGGCCGTTCGGCCGGACCGCTCCGGACGCTCGATACCGATCCGTCGCTGCCCGCGGTGCGCCGGGTGGTCGCCGGCGCGCATCCGGACTTGCTGGTGCTGCGCCGCCCGGCCGATCCCAAGACCGGCAAGCTGAAATCCGAACTGCCGGTCGACGAGGTGCGCCGGCTCGGCGAATTCTTCGCGCGCCATTCGGCCGAGGGCGGGCGGCGCATTGCGATCATCGACTCCGCCGACGAGCTCAATCGCAATGCCGCCAACGCGCTGCTGAAGACTCTGGAGGAGCCGCCGAAAGGCGGCCTGCTCATCGTCGTCGCGCATCGCCCGCGGGCGCTGCGGCCGACCATCCGCTCGCGCTGCCGCCTGCTGACGATGGCGCCTCTCACCGAGGCAGAGGTCCGCCGCGCGCTCGACCGTATCGCGCCGGACCTGAAGGACGCGCCGGCGCTTGCCGCGCTCAGCGCCGGCAGCGTCGGCGCGGCGCTTGAAATGGCGGCGTTCGACGGACCCGGCCTCGATGCCGCGCTGAAGAAGATCGCGCGGAGCGGCGGGCGCGATGCCGCCGCCGCGCACGCCCTCGCCAACGATCTGGCGCTCGCCGCGCAGGCGCCCCGCTTCCGTCTTCTGCTCGACCGGCTTCAGGCCGCCTTCGCCGAACGCGCCGCAGCGGGCGATCGCGACTCGCTCGACTCGTGGCAGCTCGCCGCCGAACTGGCGCGCGCCGAGGACAGCCTCAACATCGACAAGCGCAGCATCGTCCTGCGCCTGCTGGAACGCTACGCCGCGATCGGCCGCGCCGCCTGAAGCTGCGGCCCGATATCGGCGAGGAGTTCATAGCTCCGCAGCCGCGCGGCATGATCGTAGATCGACGTCGTCACCATCAGCTCATCGACACCCGTCTTGTCGACGAAGCCCTGCAAACCCCGGCGCACGGTCTCCGGGGAGCCGACGAAGGCGTAGGTCAGCATATGCTGGGCATGCGCCTTTTCGGCCGCGCTCCAGTAGGTTTCGATGTCGTCGATGGGCGGGCGCATCTTGCCGCGCGCGCCGCGCACCATGTTGGCGAAGGCCATCTGGATCGACGTGAAGAGCCGCGTCGCCTCCGCGTCCGTATCCGCCACGATCACCTGCAAGCCCGCCATCGCATAGGGCTTGTCGAGCTGCGCCGACGGGCGGAAGAGCTGGCGATAGGCCTGGAAGGCCTGCATCAGCGCGTCGGGCGCGAAATGCGAAGCGAAGGCGTAGGGCAGGCCAAGATAGCCCGCGAGCTGCGCGCCATAGGTGCTCGACCCCAGGATCCAGATCGGGATGTCGAGCCCCCCGCCCGGCACCGCCTGGACGCGCTGGCCGTCCTGCACCGGCGCGAAATAATGTTGGATCTCCTGAACGTCGCGCGGGAAGTTGTCGGAGTTCTCCAGGCTGCGCCGCAGCGCCTGCATGGTGATCTGGTCGGTGCCCGGCGCTCGTCCCAGGCCGAGGTCGATCCGGCCCGGATAGAGCGATTCCAGCGTCCCGAACTGTTCCGCGATCACGAGCGGAGCGTGGTTGGGCAGCATCACGCCGCCGGCGCCCACGCGGATGGTCTTCGTCCCCTCGGCCACGAAGCCGATCGCTACCGAGGTCGCTGCGCTGGCGATGCCCGACATGTTGTGATGCTCGGCGAGCCAGAAGCGCGTGTAGCCCCAGCGCTCGGCATGCTGGGCAAGGTCGCGGGCGTTGAGAAGCGCCTGGCGCGGGGTGGAGCCCTGCACGACCGGCGCGAGATCGAGGACGGAAAGTTTCATCGGCTCAATCTGGGCGTTGCCGCGCCGCCCCGCAACTGCGGGCCGCGACATGAAAGCGGGTTGCAGAATGCCCCGCGCCCCTCACATAAGGCCGCATGCTCGTCGACAGTCATTGTCATCTCGATTTCCCCGTCCTGTCCGCCGACCGGGACGCCGTGGTCGCGCGGGCGCGCGCCGCCGGCATCGGCACGATGCTGACGATCGGAACGAAGCTGAAGGCCTTCGACGGGGTACGGGCCGTCGCCGAGGCCTATGACGGCATCTATTGTTCCGTGGGCATCCACCCGCACGAGGCGGAGGCGGAGCCCGGCGTGCAGGCGGAACAGCTCCTCGCCCATGCCGGCCATCCCAAGGTCGTCGCGTTCGGCGAGACCGGGCTCGACTATTACTACGAGCATGCCCCGCGCGAGGCGCAGAAGGCGAATTTCCGCGCCCATATCCAGGCTGCGCGGACCGCGAATCTGCCGGTCATCGTCCACACCCGGGATGCCGACGAAGATACCGAAGAGATTCTGCAACACGAGATGGGGCAGGGCGGCTTCACCGGCGTCCTGCATTGCTTCACCTCGGGCGAGCGTCTTGCCCGTGTCGCGGTCGAGCTCGGCTTCTACATCTCCTTCTCCGGCATCCTCACCTTCAAGAAGACGGAGGCGCTCCAGGCGATCGCCAGCGACCTGCCGCTCGACCGCATCCTCGTCGAGACCGACGCGCCCTATCTGGCGCCGATCCCGCATCGCGGGCGGACCAACGAGCCGGCCCTCGTCGTCCACACCGCCGCGAAACTCGCGGCGCTGCGCGGCCTGACGCCGGACGCGCTCGCCGCGGCGACGACGGCGAATTTCCACCGCCTGTTCCACAAGACCCAGCCCTATGCCGGTTGAGGTCACGATCCTCGGCTGCGGCTCGTCGAGCGGCGTTCCGCGCGCCGGCCTCGACGGTCCCGACTGGGGCGCCTGCGATCCCGCCAATCCCAAGAACCGCCGTACGCGCTGTTCGGTGCTGGTGAAGGCGGACGGCGTGACGATGCTGATCGACACGAGCCCCGATCTGCACGCCCAGCTCCTCGCGAATCCGCCGGGCCGCGTCGACGCGGTGCTCTTCACCCATGACCACGCGGATCAGATCCACGGCATCGATGATCTGCGCGCGCTTGCCTATTTCATGCGCCGGCGCATTCCCGTCTTCGCAGACGCCGTCACCATGGGACCGCTGCACGAGCGCTTCGGCTATTGCTTCCGCACGCCGCCCGGAAGTTCCTATCCGCCGATCCTCGATGCGCATGTCATCGACGCCGCGCTTCATCCGTTCGAGGTGGGCGGGGCGGGCGCCCGCACGATGGTCACGCCGTTTCTTCAGCAGCACGGATCGATCTTGTCGCTCGGCTTCCGCATCGGCGGATTCGCTTATTCCAGCGACGTTTCCGCGCTGGATGAAGCGGCGTTTGAGGCGCTCGCCGGTGTCGATTGCTGGGTGGTGGATGCATTGCGCGACGCGCCGCATCCCACGCACAGCCATGTCGAACAGACGCTTGCGTGGATCGCACGCATCAAGCCGCGTCACGCGGTGCTGACGAACATGCACATCGATCTCGACTATGACAGCCTGTCAGCGAGACTGCCCAAAGGCGTCGTGGCCGCGTACGATGGAATGCGTTTCGTCGTCGCAAACTGAACTTTCCGCTTGAATCCTGACGCGTGACATTGGTTACAATAAGCTTGCGGGCCCTTGACCCTACGGCTAAGAAGCCCGCCGGCGAAAGCTCGGGGTGGTGGGAGTACATTGCGAGGCGACAACGGTCGTCGCGCGGTGGAGTGTTTCCGGAATCGAGAGGGCGAAGACCTTCCGAAGGGACCGGAGATGGAAACGCTCGTCTGTCACTCAAGTGCTTCGTGACACGTCAACGCACTCGTGCTGCACGGTGTTTGTGTGCAGATGCGAGAAACAGGAAATGGGCGCGGCGACCAGCCGCTACAAGGGTTCAACAAAGGTGGTGCTTATGACAGAAGTGCGCTTGGCATCGCGTTTGGTCCGCGGGATCGCGGCCGGTGCGATGGTTTTTGGTCTGACGGTTTCGGCTTCTGCCGTGCTTGCGCAGACGACACCGCCGGCCGATCCGCCGGCCGCTGGCACGCCCGCAGCTCCTGCGCCGACCCCTGCGCCCGGTACGCCGCCCGCCGCCGGGACGCCCGCTGCGCCGGCCGTCGGCCCTGATGGCCTGCCGGTGCCGGGTGCGGCGCCTGCCGCTCCGGCCGTCGGCCCCGATGGTCTCCCGGTCGCGGCCACCCCGGCGCCCGCGCCGATGCAGCCCAAGCTCGGTCCGGACGGCAAGCCGATCATCGGCCCCGACGGCCAGCCCGTGATGGAGCCGGCGCCCGTCGCCGCTGCCGCACCTCCGCCGCCGCCGCCCGAGCCGGCCGCGCCCGAGCCCCCGAAGAAGAAGGAGCCGATCAAGGCCGACATCTTCGGCTTCCCCGTGATGATCGATCCGGATGAGCAGTACTCGCTGTTCAACCTGTTCGTGGTCGCCCACCCCGTCGTGAAGGTGATCATGATCGGCCTGATCCTGGCCTCGATCGTCTCCTGGGCCGTGCTCATCTCGAAGCTGCTCTACCTGCGCGCGCTCAACGCCCGCACGACCAACTTCATCAATGACTTCCGCACGTCCAACGTGTCGCTCCAGGACATGACGAAGAATCTGTCGGGCAAGGACCGCACGGTTCCGCCTGCGCAGATGGTCGAAGCGGCTGCCAACGAGATCGATCTCACCTTCGCCCAGGGCCCCGCGTCCACCGGCGAGAAGCGCGATCACCTCACCCAGCGTATCGCCTCGGCGATGAGCGTCGCCCAGTCGTCGAACAGCTCGGACCTCGGTGCGGGCATGGCGTTCCTCGCGACGGTCGGCTCGATCGCCACCTTCGTCGGTCTGTTCGGCACGGTGTGGGGCATCATGTACTCGTTCATCGGCATCGCGCAGTCGAAGTCGACGAACCTCGCCGTCGTGGCGCCCGGTATCGCGGAAGCGCTGCTTGCGACCGCGATGGGTCTGTTCGCCGCTATCCCGGCCGTGGTGTTCTACAACATCTTCGCCCGCCGCATTGCTGCCTACAATCTGCGGCTTGATAACTTCTCGTCCGAGCTGCTGGTGCGCGTTTCGCGTCAGCTCGACCAGAGCGCGGGTTAAGCGCTCTGGGTAGAGAAAGGAACTGAGCCATGGGCGCAAAAGTAGGAGGCGACGAGAACACCTCGTCGAAGAACTACTCCGATAACTCAGAAATCAACGTCGTTCCCTTCGTGGACGTGATGTTGGTGCTCCTGATTATCTTCATGGTGGCGGCGCCGCTCGCCACCGTGAACGTCGAGGTCAGTCTGCCGAAGTCAACGTCTCAGCCGACTCCCAATCCCAAGGACCCTGTCTATGTTTCGGTCCAGAAGAGCGGGAAGGTCTATCTCGGCGACTACGAGACGACGCTTTCGGACCTCGGCGACAAGATGATGCAGCGCACCGGGGGCGACCGCGAAAACCGGATCATGATCCGGGCGGACAAGGAAGCCGTGTACGGTAACGTGATGCGGGTGATGAACGTTCTTCAGGACTACGGCTTCTACAAAGTCGCGCTGGTCGCTGAAGAAAAAGTCTAGGTGGGCGCTTCAACACAATGAAACGCTCTCTCTGGTATACCCTCATCATCGCGGTCCTCATCCACGCGGGCATCGGATGGTACTTCCTCAAGGGGTTCATCGCGGAGCAGCAGAAGATGCAGCAGGAAGACGTCATCGACGTCTACGTGCCGCCTCCGCCGCCGCCTCCGCCGCCACCCCCGCCACCGCCGCCGCCGGATCAACCGCCCCCGCCGCCCGAAAAGCCGCGTGTGCGTCCTCGCTTCCCACCCCCGATCCCGCCGCCGGCGGACGTGCCTCCGCTTCCCGTCCCGCCGCAGCCGCCGGCACCGGATGAGGATGCGAACAAGACGACTGCGGATACGACCGTGCCTGCGATGGCCCCCAAGCCGACCAAGCGCGTCAACCCGAAATATCCTGCGCGTGCGCAGGAGCGTGAGCGGGAAGGCGAGGTCGAGGTCTACATCACCGTCGCATCGGGCGGCGTGGTGACGAATGTCCAGGTGGTCCGCGAGGATCCGACGGGCTTCGGTTTCGGCGCAGCGGCTGCGGCCGCGGTGCAGAAGTGGCAGTTCGCGACGGCTTCGGCCGGCACGTACCGCGTCACCGTGAAGTTCAAGCTCGAATAGAGCGCTTCACAGTCGAGCCTTCCGGAAACGGCGCCCCCTCAGGGCGCCGTTTTCTTTTGGGCGGCCGTGCCGCAGTTCGGTCACAAAGCCTCCCGTTTCCCGCCCCGATTCAGGCCCGTTCGCGCCGCACTTGGGGCGCGCGCTAGCACCAACGCGCAATTGCAATTCGGCAACGACATCCGGCCATGGGGCACTGGGGCCCGGCCGTAAAACGCAGGAGTTCGCGCATGGTGATGACGTTACCCTTTGGCCCTTACACGATCCGGCTGCCGCGCAGCGGGCTCACCTGGGCCGTCGCCTTTTCGATCCTCATCCATTTCGCGATCGGCTGGTACTTCATCAGCCGCCTCGTGATGGATCAGCGCTTCGAAGCCGAGACACCGCCGATCACCTTTGTCCCGATGGCGCCGCCCGTGCCGACGAAGCTGGAGCCGCCGCCCGTCGTGGAGACCGACCCGCCCAAGCCCAAGCCGCTCAAGCCCCGTCCGACCATCCGCGACGTTCGGCCGGTCGACGGCGCAGCAACCGTCCCTCCGATGGCGATCGATCCCGGACCGCCGGTCGAGGTCGGCCCGGTTGTCCCCGAAGCCCCGGCGGCGCCGGCCCTCGCGCCGTCGCCCACGCGGCGCGTCCAGCCGGCCTATCCCGGCAAGGCCATCGACCGGGAACGCGAGGGCGATGTCGAGGTCTATGTCACCGTCGGCGCCGGCGGCAGCGTGACCGACGCGCAGATCGTCCGCGAAGACCCCGAGAATTACGGCTTCGGCGCGGCCGCCCTCAAGGCCGTCCGCCAGTGGGAATTCCGCACGGCGACCCCCGGCGTCTACCGCGTCACGGTAAAGTTCAGGCTGGGCTGAATTTCACCCGGGGCCGCGCTGGGCGCTAAGCTCAGCGCGGTCGCTGATGCAGTCCGAACTTCACGCCGCCCGGTCCCGTGCAGTCGGCAAATCGCCCGAACCCGGAATCCCCCGGGCCTTGCGCCGCCGCCGTCCCGCCCAGTTCGCGCACCTGCGCCATGGCGGCTTCGAGATCGGCCACCGCGAAATAGGCATAGAGCTGCCCGGGATCGTCGCCATGCATGCCGGCCCGTCCCATCGGCGTATCGAACCAGCCGCCCTTGCCCATGGGATGGAATTTCCACCCCAGCAGCTTCGCCAGGAACGGCCCCGCCGCCTGCGGATCGCCCGCCCCGAACTCGATGAAAGACACCACACTCTGGCTCATCACGGCCTCCCGATGCATGACCCCACGCTAAGCCGCCGGGCGCCCCCCCGTCTTGGACGATTGGCACCGTTGACTCGCGATACGGCCCCGGTGCCTCTTCCTTGCAGGCAGAATGGATGCGACGCATGCGTGCACGCGGAAAGTTGCTATGGCCGTTGGTGATGCTCGTCGGACTGCTGTCGGCATCGGCTGCGGAACCGGCCAGCGTCGAGCAGGCGCCTGCGCCGGCCACCCGCGTCGCGCCCGAATATCCCGCCGCCGCGGCAGCCGCCGGTCGCGAGGGCGTGGTCGAGGTTTACGTCTCCATCGAACCAGACGGCACAGTGACCTCCGTCCAGACCGCCAGCGAAACGCCTGCCGGTTACGGCTTTGCCGAGGCGGCTCTGAAAGCCGTTGCACAATGGACCTTCAAGCCGAAGGGAGCGCGCGGCACGTACCGGGTCAAGGTGAAGTTCAGCCTCGACCGCCCGTCCGCGACGGCAGACGTCGACATGCCGCCCGGCATTCCCGTCGCCCCGCGGGCGGTGCATCGGGTTCGCCCGAACTACCCGGCATCCGCGGCCTATCGCAACGAAAGCGGTATCGTCGTCCTCATCATCGAGATCGACGCGGACGGGACGGTGACCTCAGCGCGGACCTACAGCGAGCGGCCACGCAATCTCGGCTTCGACAAGGCCGCCATCAAGGCGGTGAAGAAGTCCCGTTTCCCCAAGGGCGTCGCCGGTACCTATGCGCTGAAAGTCTATTTCGGCATCGCGGAGTCCGAAGAGACCTATGAAGCGGAACGGAACGCCCCCGAGGCGCCCGAGCCCACGTTGCGCATCGAGCCGATCTACCCGCCGAAAGCCCGCGCATCCGGCCTCTCCGGCGACGTGTGGGTGGCATTGCAGATCGGTGAGGGCGGGCGGGTCGTCGATGCCCGCGCCGTCGTCGAGAAGCCGAAATACGAAGGCTTCGGCGAAGCGGCCGTCGCCGCCGTCCGCCAGTGGCGCTTCGACCCTTCTGTCGCGCCGGGCACCTACAAGACCACTATCGCCTTTCAGCCGTAGCCTCAGCCGAGATCGATCCCCGACTCCTTCAGCAGCGTCTTCAGCGCGGGCGCGATGTCCGGCCGTTTCAGGCCCATGACCAGGTTGGCCACAAGGAAGCCCGCCTTGCTGCCGCAGTCATAGCGCGCGCCGCCGATCGGCACCGCGTGGAAGGGCTGTTCGCCGATCAGCCGCGCCATCGCGTCGGTGAGCTGGATCTCGTTGCCGGCGCCCGGCTTCTGGTCTTCCAGCTTCGCGAAGATCTCGGGTTGGAGCACATAGCGGCCGGTCAGCATCAGCGTCGACGGCGCCTCCGCCGGCTTCGGCTTCTCGACCAGGCCCGTCACCTCGATCCGCCCGTTCGCCTCGGCCCCCGGCGCGATCACGCCATAGGAGCCCGTCTGCTCGCGCGGGATGTTCAGCACCGAAACCAGATTGCCGCCGGTCGCCTGGTAGGCCTCGACCAGCTCCGCGGTCGCGCCCTCGATCAGCTCGTCGGGCAACAGCACCGCGAACGGCTCGTCGCCCACGATCTTGCGTGCGCACCAGACGGCATGGCCGAGGCCCAGCGGGCGCTGCTGGCGCACGAAGATCGCATCGCCCGCCGGCGGCACCGTCTCGGCCAGGATCTTCTGCTCGGTCGTCTTGCCGCGCTTCTCCAGCGTGTCCGACATTTCATAGGAGAGGTCGAAGTGATCCTCGATCGAATCCTTCCCGCGCCCCGTCACGAAGATGAAGGTCTCGATCCCGGCCGCGCGCGCCTCGTCGACGGCGTACTGGATCAGCGGCTTGTCGACGATCGTCAGCATCTCCTTGGGCATCGACTTGGTGGCCGGCAGGATGCGCGTGCCAAGGCCGGCAACGGGAAACACCGCCTTGCGGATCGGCTTCATGGTTCGACTCGAAAATCAGTGGTGTCGCGGCCTTGTGGGGGCAGGGCAGGGCCCAAGTCAAACCCCAGGGGCGGGGGCTGACGTAGGGGAGACGTTGAGCCGCCCGAATCGATTTGCTAGGCCAGCCGGGACTTCAGGTCTCAGCACATAAAAGGGAAACGCCATGACGGGGATTGTGAGTTTCGGCGGCTACGTTCCGCGCCTTCGCCTCCAGCGCAAGGCCGCCGCCGCGGCGAATGCCTGGTACGCCCCCAACCTCGTCGGCGCCGGCAAGGGCGAGCGGGCGATGTGCAACTGGGACGAGGACTCGATCACCATGGCGGTCGAGGCCGCCCGCGACTGCCTCCCGGCGACCGATCCGATCAGCGGCCGCAAGCATATCGACGCGGTCTATTTCGCCTCCACCACCGCTCCCTTCGCCGATCGCCAGAACGCCGGCGTCATCGCCGCCGCACTGTCGCTGTCGGAAGAGATCGCCTCGACCGACGTCGGCGGCTCGCTGCGCGCCGCGACCTCGGCGCTGCTTGCCGCGCTCAATGCCGTGAAGGCGGGCGCCGCGAAGAACGCGCTGGTCGTCTCGTCCGAGAAGCGCAAGGCCAAGGCCGCCTCGTCGCAGGAGCTTTCGTTCGGTGACGGCGCCGCCGCCGTCGAGATCGGCAGCGACAAGGTCATCGCCCGGCTCGTCGGCTCGTCCTCCTACACGGTCGACTTCGTCGATCACTTCCGCGAAGCCGGCGAGGACTACGACTATACCTGGGAAGAACGCTGGATCCGTGACGAGGGCTATTCGAAGATCGTCCCGGCGACCGTGAAGCGCGCGCTCGAGGCCGCCGGCGTCGCCGCCGCCGACATCGCCCACTTCATCATGCCGTGCCCCTTCGCGAAGCTCGACGCGACGATCGCCAAGGCCTGCGGCATCGCCGCCGACAAGGTGCGCGACAATCTCAGCAGCAATGTCGGCGACACCGGCGCCGCCCATCCGCTCGTCATGCTCGTGCATGCGCTGGAGCAGGCGAAGCCGGGCGACAAGATCCTCGTCACCGTCTTCGCCCAGGGCTGCGACGTCCTCATCTTCGAAGCGACATCGGCCCTCGCCGATCTCCCGAAGCGCGCCGGCATCACCGGCTCGATCGCCCGCCGCAAGGAAGAAACGAACTACATGAAGTTCCTCGCCTTCAACGGCCTCGTCGAGCTGGAGAAGGGTATGCGCGCCGAGCAGGACAAGAAGACCGCGCTCACTACGCAATACCGCAAGCGCGACATGCTGTTCGGCCTCACCGGCGGCAAATGCTCGAAATGCGGCACGGCGCAATTCCCGCGCAGCCGCATGTGCGTGAACCCGAACTGCAAGGCGGTCGACACCCAGGACCCGTACTGCTTCGCCGAACTGCCCGCGAAGATCCTCTCCTGGTCGGCCGACTTCCTCACCTACTCGATGGACCCGCCCAACCACTACGGCATGATCACCTTTGCCGAAGGCGGCCGCTTCCTCTCCGACTTCACCGACGTCGACCGCGGCAGCTTCGACAGCGGCACCGAAGTGAAGATGGTCTTCCGCATCAAGGACGTGGACGACAAACGCGGCTACGTCCGCTACTTCTGGAAAGCCGTCCCGCAGGTTTGAGGCGGCCGCCTAAACGCCGTGCGTGGTTCGAGGCTTGCCCGCTTTTCGCGGGCAAGCGCCTCACCATGGCAAGGTGGGTTAGCTTCAAATTCTTGCCATGGTGAGGAGCGCGGCGGCGCACGCCGCCGAGCCTCGAACCACGCACTGAACCGGCAACGCTGCACTACATCTTTCCAACTCGCTCGTTTGCCTGCTACCCACCCTCCATGCCGATCCTCCTCACCGGCGCTGCGGGCTTCATCGGCTACCACGTAGCCGAAGCGCTCCTCGCGCGCGGCGAGGCCGTCATCGGCGTCGATGATCTCAATGCCTATTACGACCCGCGCCTGAAGCAGGCCCGGCTCCAGCGCCTCGCCGCCCAGCCGAATTTCCGCTTCAGCAAGGCCGATATCGCCGACGAAGCGACCTTCAATGCGCTGGCGGGGCAGGGGATCGACCGCATCGTGCATCTCGCCGCCCAGGCCGGCGTCCGCTACTCGATCGAGAACCCGCGCGCCTATGTCCGCTCGAACCTTGCGGGCCATGTGAACGTCCTCGAATTCGCCCGCAGCCTCGGCGCCGGCCTCAAGCACCTCGTCTACGCCTCGTCCAGCTCGGTCTACGGCGGCAACGACAAGGCTCCGTTTTCCGAAAGCGACGCCGTCGAGAAGCCCGTCTCGCTCTATGCCGCGACCAAGCGGGCCGACGAGCTCATCAGCCACACCTACAGCCATCTCTACGGCCTCAGGCAGACCGGCCTCCGCTTCTTCACGGTCTACGGCCCGTGGGGCCGGCCGGACATGGCCTATTGGCTGTTCACCGAGGCGCTGCTCCAGGGCAGGCCGCTCGACGTCTTCGCCGGCGGCGTGCTCACCCGCGACTTCACGTTCATCGCCGACATCGTTGCCGGCATCCTGAAGGTCCTCGACGGCCCGCCGCCGGAAGGCGCGCACCGCGTCTACAATATCGGCAACGACGCGCCCGTCTCGGTCAACGACCTCATTGCCATCCTCGAACGCCTGACCGGTCGCACCGCTCTCCGCATCGACAAGCCCATGCAGCCGGGCGATGTCCGCGCCACCCATGCCGACATCTCGGCCCTCCGGCGCGACTTCGGCTTCAGCCCGACGACGCGCCTCGAAGACGGCCTCGCGGCATTCGTCACCTGGTACCGGGCCTGGAACGGCCTGTGACCGAGCCCGCGCCGCCGGACATCGAACTCACCATCCTGATGCCCTGCCTCGACGAGGCCGAGACGCTGGGCGACTGCATCGACGAAGCCCAGGCCTTCCTTATCCGCAGCGGGATCACCGGCGAGGTCCTCATCGCCGACAACGGCAGCACCGACGGCTCGCAGGCGATCGCCCGCGTCAGGCATGCCCGTGTCGTCGACGTGTCCCGGCGCGGCTATGGCGCGGCGCTGGCCGTCGGCGTCGCCGCGGCGCGCGGCCGTTTCGTCGTGATGGGCGACGCCGACGGCTCCTACGACTTCGCCAACCTCATGCCGTTCCTCGAACGCCTGCGCGCCGGCGCCGACATCGTCATGGGCAACCGTTTCCAGGGCGGCATAGAGCCGGGCGCCATGCCGTGGCTGCACCGCTATGTCGGCAATCCGGTGCTCAGCTTCATCGGCCGGCTGTTCTTCCATGTCCCGGCCGGCGACTTCCATTGCGGCCTGCGCGGCGTTCGGCGCGACGCCATCGCCGCGCTCGACCTCCGCACCACCGGCATGGAATACGCGAGCGAGATGCTGGTCGTCGGCGCACTCAACAAGCTCGCCATCGCCGAGGTGCCGACGACGCTGCGCCCCGACGGGCGCTCGCGCCCGCCACATCTGCGCACCTGGCGCGACGGCTGGCGGCATTTGCGCTTCCTGCTGATCTACAGCCCGCGCTGGCTCTTCTTCTATCCCGGCCTCGCCATGCTCAGCGCCGGCATCCTGCTGACGCTGCTTCTGCTGCCCGGTCCGGCCGAGATCATGCCGGGTGTGCGGCTGGACATTCACACGCTGCTCGCCGCGAACGTCGCCGTCATCCTCGGCCTGCAATCGATCATCTTCGGTGTCGTCGCGCGCCGCTTCGCCGAGGCGAGCGGCCAGATCCCGTCCTCCGTCCGCTTCGCCCGCGTGCTGAAGGCCGCCTCGCTCGAGCGCGTGTTCCTGCTCGGCGTGCTCGTCCTCATCGCCGGCTTCACCGGCGCTATCGTCGCCGTCGCGCGGTGGACCGAGACCGGCTTCGGCGCGCTCGAATACCAGGCGAGCATGCGCGTATTCGTCCCGTCGACCACCGCCATCATCGCGGGCTTCCAGCTCACCTCCTGCGCCTTCCTGCTGGGGATAGCCGGCATGGCGCACACGAACGGGAAGGGCACATGAGCGTCGTCGGCAAGCTCCACGCGGGCCTCGTCTTCGGCCGCCGCGTCCGCGTTCTGGCCCGGCACCTCGCCGCGCAGCTCCCGCCAAATGCCCGCGTCCTCGACGTCGGCTGCGGCGACGGCCGGATCGACGCGGCGATCGGGCAACAGCGCCCCGACGTCCAAATCGAAGGTGTCGACGTCCTCATTCGCCCCTCGACCCACATTCCCGTCACGAAATTCGACGGCGCGCACCTGCCGTTCCCGGATGCCAGCTTCGACATCGTCCAGTTCGTCGACGTCCTGCATCACACCGACGATCCGATGATCCTCCTGCGCGAGGCCAGGCGCGTCGCGCGCACCGGCATCGTCCTCAAGGACCACGGCAAGGACGGCTTCCTCGCCGGCCCGACGCTGCGCTTCATGGACTGGGTCGGCAACGCCCATCACGGCGTCGTGCTGCCCTATAACTACTGGCCCATCGCCAAATGGCGCGCCGCCTTCGCCGAGCTAGGGCTGAAGCCCGCCACCTGGCTCGACCACCCCGGCCTCTACCCCTGGCCCGCCTCGCTCGCCTTCGAACGCAAACTCCATTTCATCACGCGGCTGGAGCGCGCGTCCTGATACGGCGGATGCTTCATGCCGAAGCCCCCTTCGGCGTTCGACCACCTTCCCCCTACGGGGGAAGGCGATAATGCGCGCGTGCTGGCATTGTGTCCTTCCCCCGTAGGGGGAAGGTGCCCATAGGGCGGAAGGGGGCCTTGGGCGTAGAGCGCCCGGCGCCTACCGCCCCCGCCCGAACGGGTTCGCGACCAGAACGCCGAACGGTGCGAAGTCGTCCACGTTGCGCGTCGCGACGGTCAGGCCATGATGGATGGCCGTCGCCGCGATGAGCGCATCGACGAACAGATGCTTCTGGCCGCGATACATGAGCTGCCCCCATACGCGAAAGATCGGGGCGTCGGCGGACAATATGGGAAAGTCCCGCTCGAGTGCATCGAGCCAGGCTTGGAGGTCTGCGGCCCGCATCGGATCGCGAAGCCGTTCTTTCGCAATGCCTGCCGCGACTTCTCCGACGACGACGGCAGGGATGTTGAGTTCGTCCGGGCGCAGCGCATTCACCCAGGCGAGAACGCCGCCATGCGGTTTTGGCTTGCGCAATTCCGCGACCACGCTGGTATCGAGGAGGAACATCAGAACTTCGGCGGCTTGCGCCACCGATACGCCTTGCGGTCCGGAACGGGCAGGTGCTCGATACGCGCCTCGGGCGCCAGCAGCCATTCCTTGATGTCGCGATACTTCCGGGATGGCTTGTCGCCCCATTGGTCGGCCGGAACGAGCACGACGGCAGGCTTCCCGCGCCGCGTCACCATCTGTGGCCCATGTTTTTCCGCGATGTCGATCAGCTCGCTGAATTTCGCCTTGGCCTCCGCGAGCGGCCATTCCCTGAGTTTCTCGGTCACATCAACCTCATTTTGACTAGTCATCTGACTAGTCACTTTCAAAATACCACGCCGTTTCCCCGCGCGCCATCTTCAACCAGTCCCAATCCCGGCCTAGACTTCCGCGCATCCGCTTCGCCGATTTGAGGAGAGACGCATGGCATCCGGCATCAGGGACAAGGTCGCCATTCTTGGCATGGGCTGCTCGAAATTCGGCGAGCGCTGGGACATGGGCGGCGACGAGCTCATGGTCGAGGCCTATCTGGAGGCGCTCAGCGATGCCGGCATTGACGGCTCGATGATCGGCGCCGCCTGGCATTCGACCCACATCGACGAGGTCGGCGTCGGCAAGGGTGGCACGCCCGCCTCGATCGCGCTGCGCCTGCCCAACGTCGCCGTCACGCGCGTCGAGAATTTCTGCGCAGGCGGTTCGGAAGCCTTCCGCGGCGCGGTCTACGGCGTCGCCTCAGGCGCCTATGACATCGCCCTCGCGATCGGCGTCGAGAAGCTGAAGGACACCGGCTATGGCGGTCTGCCCACAGGCCAGCCCGGCACGCTCAATCCGCTGTGGATGGCGAACGGCTCGGCGCCCGGCAATTTCGCCCAACTTGCTTCCGCCTATCGCACCAAGCACGGCGTCTCGAAGGAAGAGCTCAAGCGCGCCATCGCGCATGTCTCGGTCAAGAGCCACGCGAACGGTGCGAAGAACCCGAAGGCGCATCTTCAGAAGCCCATCACCGAAGAGATGTGCTTCAACGCCCCGATGATCGCCGAGCCGCTTGGCCTCTTCGATTGCTGCGGCGTGTCGGACGGTGCGGCCGCCGCGATCGTGACGACGCCCGAGATCGCCCGCGGCCTCGGCAAGAAGGACCTCATCACGGTCAAGGCGCTCCAGCTCTCGGTCTCGAACGGCCTCGAGAGCCAGCACAATTCGTGGGACGGCTCGTATTTCCACACTGCCCGCATCGCGTCACGGAAGGCCTATGAGGAAGCCGGCATCAAGGACCCGCGCAACCAGGTCTCGATGATGGAAGTGCATGACTGCTTCTCGATCACCGAGCTGGTGACGATGGAAGACCTGCATATCAGCCGCGAAGGCGAAGGCTGGAAGGACGTGCTGAACGGCTTCTACGACGCCGACGGCCAGGTGCCGTGCCAGATCGACGGCGGCCTCAAATGCTTCGGCCACCCGATCGGCGCCTCGGGCCTCCGCATGCTCTACGAGATGTATCTCCAGCTCCAGGGCCGGGCCGGCGCCCGCCAGCTCAAGAACCCCTCGATCGGCATGACCCACAATCTCGGCGGCGCCCCGTCGTCGAATGTCTGCTCGGTCGCCATCATCGGCGCCATGGGCGCCTGATCCGGCGCACGCGAATAGGGAAGGGGCCGGCCGTCGCGCCGGCCCTTTTCGTTTGGCCAAACGCCAACCGCCCCATCGGCCCGCGCTCAGCCCTCGATCTCGAATTCGAAGCTGTAGTTGCAGGTCTCGTCGGGCGGATCGCTTTCGGGCGCCAGGAAGATGCGCACGGTGTAGTCGCCATCGGCCGGGGCCGCTGCGGTGGTGTCGTGACCGTCCATCGTGCCGTCGAACAGCAACGCGCCGTTCGGCCCTGCCAGGTCGAAATAGCAGCGATAGGTTCCGGAAGGCTTGAAGCGATAGGCGACGACATCGCCCTTGCGTGCCGCCAGCGTATAGCGATGCACGTCGGCGCCCGACAGCGTGCCTGACACCGTCGCAAGCTTGGCGCCAGGCTCGAACGTCACCCCTTCGGACCTGTCCTCGGCCCACCCGGCAGGCAGTAAGGCAGCCGACACTGCGGCCGCGATCGCTATGCTGCGCATCGGCTCCCCTCGTTTCCTCGCATCCAAGCTCCAATCGCGGCTGCGGGCAATCCAGCGCCATTTCGATTGCCCCCGCTGCCCCGACCCGTTACGTCGCCGCATGCCCCGAACGATTCTGCTCGATCTCGACGGCACATTGCTCGACCCCCAGGTCGGCATCCTCGGCAGTTACCGCCATGCCCTCGCCGGGATCGGCTTCGCGCTCGACCCTGCCGACGACCTCCGCTGGGTGATCGGTCCCCCGCTGCGGCACACCTTCGCGTGGCTCCTGGGCGGCGCGCATGATCCCGAAGAGGCGGTACGGCTTTACCGTGAACGCTACGCCGCCACGGGCATCTTCGAGGCGACGCCCTATCCCGGCATCCTCGAAGCCGTCGCCGCCCTCAAGGACGCCGGCTTCGATCTGATGCTGTGCACCGCCAAGGCGCATGTTTTCGCGAGCCGCATCGTCGAACGCTTCGGCTTCGCGCCCTACCTCTCCGCCGTCTACGGCGCCGAGCTCGACGGCCGCTTCGACGACAAGGGCGAGCTCATCGCGCATATCCTCGCAACGCATGGCCTCGCGCCGGGCCGCGTCTGCATGGTCGGCGACCGCGACAACGACATCCTCGCCGCCCGCCGCAACGGCGTCGCCAGCATCGGTGTCCTCTGGGGCTATGGCGGCCAGGCCGAGCTCGCCGATGCCGGCGCCGGCCACATGATCCAGGCGCCGGAGGAATTGCCCGCCGCCTGCCATGCCGCTCTCGCCGCCGCCGTGTGACCGGCGCATCTGGCACCCGGCGGCAAATCAGGCGAAGCTGCGCGCCAGGCCGGGAGGGAGCCAGCGCGTGAGCCGTCCATGATCGAGGTCCAGAACCTCGTCTACGAATACCCGTCCAAGCGCGCCCTCGACGGCGTCTCGCTGCGCGTGGAGGCCGGGACGATCACCGCCCTCGTCGGCCCGAACGGCGCCGGCAAGACGACGCTGATGCGCTGCGTCGCGGCGCTGGAGATGCCCTATAGCGGCCGCGTCCTCATCGACGGCGTCGACACCCAGCAGGCGCCGCGCCGGATCCACGAAATCCTCTCCTACCTGCCGGACTTCTTCGGCCTCTACGACACGCTCTCGGTCCGCCGCTGCCTTTCCTTCGCCGCGATGGCGCACGGCCTGCGCGGCCGCAGGGTCGACGCCGCCGTCGAGAAAGCCGCCGCCCGGGTGGGTCTGCTCGACCGCATGGACACCCGCGCCGTCGAGCTTTCCCGCGGCCTCCGCCAGCGCCTCGCCATCGGCCAGAGCATCGTCCACGAGCCGCGCGTCATCCTGCTCGACGAGCCCGCTGCCGGCCTCGACCCCGATGCCCGCCGCGCGCTGTCGCATCTCTTCCTCGAACTGCGCGCCGGCGGCATGACGCTGGTGGTCTCGTCGCACATCCTGGCCGAGCTTGAGGATTATTCCTCCTTCATGCTCATCATCCGCGACGGCAAGCTGGTGGGCGGGCAGGCGGTGACACTTCAGGCCGACCGTGCCGTCTATGCCATCGAACTCGACTCCCCGATCGCCGCCTTCAACGACTTCGTGCTGGCGCTGCCGGGCGTCGAGAAGGCGGTGACCGAGGGCGCCGTCACCCAGGTGACGCTCGATTCGCCCGGCCGCCGCACCGCGACCATCCGCGCCGTCGTCGGCGCCGGCTATCAGCTCGTCGCCTTCGCCGAGACGAAACGCTCGCTCGAACAGGCCTATCTCGACGAAACCCGGCGGGCCGCCGAATGAATCCCGAACTCCTGCGTAATGTCTGGGTCGAGCTCACAGAGCGCCGCCTGCTGCTGACCGGCGTCGTCATCGCCGCGCTGCTGCTGCTGTCCCTCACCTCCGGCGGCCTCGAAGGCGCGGTCGGCACGGCGGAGACCGTCTTCTACGGCATCGTCGTCGTCTGGGGCACGCGCATGGCCGCGAACGCCGTGGTGGAGGAGATCGCCGGCAAGACCTGGGACGCCCAGCGCCTCTCGGCGATCGCGCCCTGGACGATGGTCTGGGGCAAGTTGCTGGGCGCGACCGCGCTCGCCTGGCTCGGCGGACTCATCTGCCTCTCGGTCATCGTCTTCGCCGACCTTACCGGCGACCGTCCGGGCCAGGCGCTCGACGACATCGTCTATTTCGCCGGTATGGGGCTCTTCGCCCATGCCGTCGCTATGATGGCCAGCCTCGTCGCGGTGCGGCGCCGGCTCAGCCATTCGCGCTTCGACGTCTTCATCTACCAGCTCTTCGGCCTCATCGCCGCGGGCCTCGTCTGGCGCGTCTGGCAGACCGCCGATCCGGACTCGCTGTTCCGCCGCTGGAACGGCGGCAGCGCGGTGCTTGATACCGTCCGCTGGTGGGGCCTCGACTACACCGCCTCCGGCTTCTATGTCGGCTCGCTGCTCAGCTTCGTCGCCTGGACGCTGATCGCCAACTACCGGCTGATGCGCACCGAGCTTCAGGTCCGCAACGGCCCGCTGGTCTGGCTAGCCTTCATCGCCTATGTCGCGATCTACGCCGCCGGCTTCGACGAATGGCGCAACTACATCATCGCGCTCGATGCCCGCATCGGCATCCGCGCTGTGCAGGCCGGCCTCGCGCTGGCCGTCGTCACCTATGTGATGGCCTTCGTCGAACCCAAGGAGGTCGTCGCCTATCGCTGGCTCGTCCGCCGCTTCGGCCGGGGACACCTCTTCGCCTTCGTCGCCCGCCTGCCGGCCTGGGCCTTCGCCTATGCCGCGACCTTCGCTGCCGGCATTGTCGTGATCGTCTTCATCCCCTGGGATCAGGCGACCATCGGCAACAGCGATTTCGGGCGCGGCGGCACGGTGGTCGCGGCGGGCTTAGGCTTCCTGCTGCGCGACTGCGGCATCTTCATCATCATGGGACTGGGGCAGGTCGGCAAGCGCTCGGACCTCGGCGCGCTCGCAATCCTCGGCCTCGCCTATGTGATCCTGCCCGGGCTGCTCGGCGGATACGGCTCCGGGGCAGGGGTGTTCTTCTTCCCCGGCCCGTTCGAGCCGACCTGGCTCAACCCGCTGCTCGCCTGGGGTCAGGCGATCTTCGTCTGGGCGCTCATACTGCGGCGCCCCGATCTTCACGAGCCAGCGCCGTCTTGAGCCCGGAATAGTTCGGCTGGTCGATCCGCACCTTGTCGATCGTCGTGAGGCGCAGATGCTCGGCGAGCCCCGGCGTGTCGAGGTCCATGTCGCCGGACGAGATGCGCGCGCACAGCGCGGCGTTCAGCTCCTCCAGCGTGCCGTGCCGGTTCAGCAGCAGCGTCAGCCGCGCATGTTCGGCTTCCGCCGCGGCCGGTCCGATCGTGATCTCGCGCTCGGCGATCGCCAGCGCATTGGCCGCCACGCGGGCGTGAAACGCGGTCCGCCCGGTCAACTCGGGCATCGCCTTGTTCTCCAGAAACTCGCGCGCCGCAGTGATGATCTCGGCAAGGGTCGGCTTGTCCATCATGGCGTCACCCGATCAGCAGATTGACGAGGTCGATTTCGTTTTCCGACGACCGGCGGCCGATCGCGGCGCGCTCGACCGAGCGGTCATAGCCGGTGCGGAACACCTCATACATGCCCATGCACATGATGCCCCATTTGAGGCTGCCCATGACCTCCCAGGTCCGCACGTCCTCCACCGTGTAGGCATCGCCGCCCGCGTCGCGATAGCCGGCCAGCATCTCCGGCACGTCCCCGAAGCCGCCGACCACCTTGCCCGTCACGCCGAAGCGCCAGGCGTTGATGCAGATCCACGAGAGGTCCTCCAGCGGATCGCCGCGATGCACGATCTCCCAGTCCAGCACGGCAGCGAGGCCGGTCTTGGGCGAGATCATGATGTTCCCATGCCGGAAGTCGCCATGCACCATGACGGTGCGCTTCGGCTCCTTGATGCGCGGCTTCAGCCACGCGAAGGCCATCTCGAAGACCGGCTTCGGCAGGTCATAGGCCCGGTAGCGCTCGTAATATTCGGCGAGCTGCTGCGGCCCGGTCACGAGCCGCAGCTCCGGCACCTGGCTCGCATCGGCCTGATGGATCTGCGCCATCGCCTGCCCGCACTGATAGGCGAGCTTCGGCCGCACCGCGTCGAATTCCTTGTCGCGCAGGATCTTGCGCGCCAGCGTCTCGCCCTCGACGCGCTCCATGACATAGCCGTCGCCGACCCCGTCCTGCGGGGTCAGCACATAGACCACCTCCGGCGCCTTCACGCCGCAGGCCCGCGCCGCGGTGATGGCGCGCGCTTCGGTCGCCAGCGCCGTACCCTGGCCCGAGCCGCCGTCGCGGCTGCCGCCCGGCGCCCGGCGCAGGATCAGGGGCAGGGTGCCGCTTGCCGTATGGGCATCGAAGGCGAACGTCTCCTGGCTCGCCCCGCCCGACAGCCGCGTCAGCTTCCCGACGCTGGTGATCCCCTGCACATGCCTTGTCAGCGCCGCTGCCAACGCCGGCTCAAAATCCAATCCCGCCATCGCTCCTGCCTGTGACCCGTCCCTTACCGTCATGGCCCGCGCCGGGGCGACCATGCTTCAACCCGACCGCAGATAGCGCACCGCCTCATCGCGTTCAAAGAGATAGAGCAAACGCCGCAGCGCCTCGCCGCGGGGCGTCGTCAGCTCAGTATCGCGCGAGATCACCAGCCGCGCATCGTCATTCGCGACGCTCAGCAGGTCGGCATCGCGGAACAGATCGGCGAAATGCATCTCCGGCATGCCCGACTGCCGCGTCCCCAGCACTTCGCCGGGGCCGCGCAGCCGCAAATCCTCCTCGGCGATGATGAAGCCGTCATTCGTCTCGCGCATGATCTTCAGCCGCGCCTTCGCCGCATCGCCCAGCGGCGGATCGTCCTGGTAGAGCAGCAGGCACGAGCTCGGCCGTGCGCCGCGCCCGACACGCCCGCGCAACTGGTGGAGCTGGGCAAGGCCGAAGCGCTCGGCATGCTCCACGATCATCACCGTCGCCTCGGGCACGTCGACGCCGACCTCGATCACCGTCGTCGCCACCAGCACCGAGGCCGCGCCGCTACGGAACCGGGCCATCGCCGCGTCGCGCTCGCTCTGCTTCATCTTGCCGTGCGCCAGCGCGACCCGGTCGATGCCGAACCGCTTCTCCAGCTCGCGATAGCGGCTCTCCGCCGCGGCGACGTCCAGCTTCTCGTTCTGCTCGATCAGCGGGCACACCCAGTAGACCCGGTCGCCCTGGCCGATCGCCCGCGCCACCGCCTGCTCGACCTCTTCGAGCCGCCCCAGCGGCACCGCGCGCGTCGTGATGTCCTGCCGTCCCGGCGGCTTCTCGTCGAGCTTGGAGACCTCCATGTCGCCATAGGCGGTGAGCGCCAGCGTCCGCGGGATCGGCGTGGCCGTCATGACCAGCACATGCGCCGGCCGCCCGCCCTTGCCCGACAGCGACAGGCGCTGCGAGACGCCGAACTTGTGCTGCTCGTCCACCACGGCGAGCGCCAGGTCGTCGAACCCCACATCCTCGGTGAACAGCGCATGCGTGCCGATCAGGATGTGGATCTTCCCCGCGCGCAGATCGTCCAGGATCGCCGTCCGCAGCCGTCCCTTCTCGCGCCCGGTCAGCACCTCCGAGCGGATGCCGATCCGCTCCGCCAGCGGCGCGATGGTCGCGAAATGCTGCCGCGCCAGCAGTTCGGTCGGCGCCATCAGCGCCGCCTGCGCGCCCGCCTCGACCGCCAGCAGCATCGCCTCCAGCGCAACCAGCGTCTTGCCCGCCCCGACGTCGCCCTGCACCAGCCGCAGCATGCGGTGGCCGCTCTTCAGGTCGTCGGCGATCTCGCGGCCCGTACGTATCTGCGCCCGCGTCAGGTCGAAGGGCAGGGCGTCCTTCAGCCGCGCCCTGAGCACGCCGTCGCCCTGGAGCACGCGCCCCGCGACCTTCTTCATCCGTGTCCGGATCAACATGAGCGCAAGCTGGTTCGCCAGCACCTCGTCATAGGCGAGGCGCCTGCGCGCCCGTTCCGAGGCCTGTTCGTCCACCCGCGGCGGCGCGTGGATCGCGTTCAGCGCCTCCCACCACGACGGCCAGTGCTGCTTGGAAACCCACGCCGTGTCCTGCCACTCGGTCAGGTCGGGCGCGACCACCAGCGCGCCCCGCGCCGCCTTGCTGACCGCCTTGTTCGTCAGCCCCTCGGTCAGCGGATAGACCGGCTCGATCTCCGGAATCTGGTTCGCCTGGTCCGGCGCGACGACATAGTCCGGGTGCGCCATCTGGAGCCGTCCATCATGGCGCTCGATCCGCCCGCTGACGATCCGCAGCGCGCCCTCGGGCAGCAGCTTCGCCAGATAGTCGTTGTGGCCGCCGAAATAGACCAGTTCCACCACGCCCGTCTCGTCGCTGCACAATATGCGGTACGGGGCCCGCGAGCGCGGCGGCGAGGGCTGGTGCGACAGCACATGCAGCTTCAGCGTCGCGACGCTGCCCTCGGGGACCTCCACGAGCGCCGTCTTCAGCCGCCGGTCGACATAGCCCGCCGGTTTCAGCCACAGCACATCGAGCACCCGCTCGCCCGCGATCTTGGCAAACTTCTCCCCCATCCGCGGCCCCACGCCGGGCAGCGTCCGCACAGGCGCAAACAGAGGAAACAGAACTTCCGGCCGCATCGCCCGCTCTTAACATTTTTTGGCCCCGCAAAAGGACTGTCATCCTCGCGGCGGCCGCCTACGGCGGCGCGCCGGAGGATGACAAGCGGCGCTAAAAGCTGGAAACTCCGCCCGAGGAGGAAACCCAATGACCGACATCACCGGCGGCTGCCTGTGCGGCGCCATCCGCTACCGGCTCGGTGCACCGCCTGCCGTCACGGCGATCTGCCACTGCACCCATTGCGCCCGCCAGGGCGGTAGCCTGTTCTCGATGATCTGCGGCGTTCCCGCCGACCAGTTCGAGATCACCAAGGGCGAGATGACGACCTATGTCGACACCGCCGACAGCGGCAACAAGGTCGAGCGTAAATTCTGCAACAAATGCGGCTCGCCCATCATCTCCGACGTCAAGGCGATGCCCGGCATGGTCTTCGTCAAGGCCGGCACACTCGACGACTGGCGCCAGTTCAAGCCGACCGTCGAGATCTACCGTTCGCGCACCGCGGAGTGGTTTCCGGCCTTCGAGGGCGTCCCTACCTTCCAGGAAGGCAGTTGATGGCCGGGCACATCTTCGACCTCAGCGGCAAGGTCGCGCTCGTCACCGGCAGCGGCTCGGGCATCGGCCAGCAGACTGCCCACACGCTCGCCGGCCTCGGCGCGCAGGTCTTCGCGACCGACATCAACCACGAGGGCGCGGCGGCAACTGCGGCCGCCGTAGGCGGCACCGCCACCGCGCTCGGCCATGACGTTACGGCACCGGAAGACTGGGCCCGCGTCGTCGCGCGTGTCCAGGACCGGGCAGGGCGGCTCGACATCCTCGTCAACAACGCCGGCATCATGGTCAACCGGCCTTTCCTCGAGACGACGCTGGCCGAATACCGCCACCAGCAGGCGGTGAACGTCGAGAGCGTCTTCCTCGGTATGCAGGCGGCGTTGCCGCTGATGCTGATGACCGCCTCGACGCACAATGTCTCTCCCAGCATCATCAATATTTCGTCCGTCTACGGACAGGTCGCCGGCGCAACCTTCTCCGCCTACAGCGCGTCCAAGGGCGCTGTGCGCCTGCTCTCGAAGGCGGTTGCCTATGAATTCGCCAGGACCGGCGTGCGGGTGAACTCGATCCACCCCGGGCCGACCGCTACCAATCTCGGCGCCGGCTGGGAGCCGCCCCGGGACGCCGCCGGCAATCCGCTAAGCCCGGAAGAGGCCGCCGCCGTCTGGCTGAACCTCATCCCCAACGGCCGCTTCGGCATGCCCACCGACATCGCCGCCGCCATCGCCTTCCTCGCCTCCGACGCCAGCGCCTACATGACCGGTAGCGAACTCACCATCGACGGCGGCTACACCGCAGTCTGAGGCGAGGGGGCATGCCCCTGTCATTCTCGGGGCGGCCGAACCCGAGAACCCATGCCGCTCGATATTCCTTGCCATGGTTCGAGGTTCCCTCGGATCAGGTCCGGGGTCGCGCCTCGCCAGGGCACGCAGGGGATGGCTGGACAGGGGAGACGCGGTCTGCCGCGGGACATGACAACGCCGCCGTCAGCGCCTATATCCGCCGCTTCCATGACCGACGACATCCGCCTCAAGCGCCTGATCTATCGGGCCCATCATCGCGGTTTCAAGGAAGCCGACCTGCTGCTCGGCACCTTCGCCGACGCCCATCTCGCCGAGCTTTCGCCGGGCGAGGTCCGCGCCTTCGAGGATCTCCTCGAGGAGCAGGACCAGGACATCTACGACTGGTATCTCGGCAAGGCGCCCGTCCCGGCACAGCACGACACGCCGCTTTTCGCCCGGCTGAAGGCGTTCGATTTCTTCCCCCGCGCCCAGTGGAACTAGCGTGGACATCACCCGCACGATCCTCGGTCGACGCGGCCGATTCAACGTCGGCGGCGCCCCCGAAGGCTACGACGCATGGCTGGTCGCCGACATCGCAGCGCTCGGCAAGCAGGCCGTGCTCCACGTCGCGCGCGACGAGGGCAGGGCGGCCGCCTTCGAGGCGGCGCTCGCCTTCGCCGCCCCCGATACGCCGCGGCTGAACTTCCCCGGCTGGGACTGCCTTCCCTACGACCGCCTCGGCCCGCGGGCCGACATCCTCGCGCGCCGCATCTCGGTCCTTTCCAATCTCGTCGCCCGCAAGGACGGCCCGCTCGTCGTCGTCACCACGGTCAGCGCGCTGCTCCAGCGCATCCCGCCGCGGAGCTGGATCGCCGCCTCGCGCCTCGACCTGAAGACCGACGGCCATATCGCGATCGAGGCCCTGACCGAGTGGCTCGACAAGCAGGGCTACGGCCGCGCCGGCTCGGTGGTAGAGCCCGGCGATTACGCCGTCCGCGGCGGCATCGTCGACCTTTTCGCGCCGGGCCTCCCCGAACCCGTCCGCGTCGACTTCTTCGGCGACCAGATCGAGTCGCTCCGCACCTTCGATCCCGAGAGCCAGAAATCGACCGGCCGCCTCGCCGGCCTGACGCTGCTCCCCGTCAGCGAAGCCCCGCTCGACCCGCAATCGGTCAGCCGCTTCCGCTCGGGCTATGTCGCGACCTTCGGCGCCCAGACCGGCAGCGACCCGCTCTACGAGAGTGTCAGCGCCCGCCGCCGCTTCCAGGGCATGGAGCACTGGCTGCCGCTCTTCCACGAGCGCATGGAAACGCTGCTCGACTACATCCCCGACGCGCTGCTGTCCTTCGACGCGCAGGGCCAGGAGGCGATCGGCGCCCGGCTCGACCAGATCGCCGACTATCACGACGCCCGCGTCGCGGCCCGCGAGATGGCGAAGAACCAGCCGGGCCTCCAGGTCGCCGAGTACAAGCCGCTCGAACCCGCCGCGCTCTACCTGACGAAGCAGCAATGGGACGCCGCGCTCACCAGCCGCGACGGCATCTACCTCAACCCCTTCGCTGTGCCCGAAGAACTCGATGCCGGCGGCCGCCTCGGCCGCGACTTCGCGCCCGAGCGCACCCAGTCCGAAGGCACGGTCTTCGACGCCGCCGTCGCCCATATCCAGGAGCGGCGCAAGGCGAAGGACCGCGTTGTCCTCGCCGGCTGGACCGAAGGCTCCGCCGACCGCCTCGCGACCGTCCTCGGCGACCACGGCCTCGATGCGCCCAAGCCCGTCGCCACGCTGCCCGAAGCCCTCGCGCTCGCCGCCGGCAGCCTCGCGATCACCATCCTGCCGCTGGAGCACGGCTTCGCCGCCCGGGGCCTCGCCGTCATCGGCGAGCAGGACATCCTCGGCGACCGCCTCATCCGCGCCGCGCGCAAGACCAAGCGCGCCGCGAACTTCCTCGCCGAGGCCGCCGCGCTCTCGGTCGGCGACCTCGTCGTCCATGTCGACCACGGCATCGGCCGCTATGTCGGGCTCCAGACGATCGAAGTGCAGGGCGCCCCGCACGACTGCCTCGAACTCCTCTACGACGGCGGCAAGCTGTTCCTGCCGGTTGAGAATATCGAGCTCCTCAGCCGCTTCGGCTCCGACGCCGAGGGCATCCAGCTCGACCGCCTCGGCGGCGCCGGCTGGCAGAGCCGCAAGGCCCGCCTCAAGAACCGCATCCGCCTTATCGCCGGCGAACTCATCCGCGTCGCCGCCGAGCGCGCCATGAAGAAGGCGCCCGCGCTCGACGCGCCGCAGGGCCTCTACGACGAGTTCGCCGCGCGCTTCCCGTTCGACGAGACCGAGGACCAGGCCAAGGCCATCGCCGACACCATGGAGGACTTCTCGCGCGGCCAGCCGATGGACCGCCTCGTCTGCGGCGACGTCGGCTTCGGCAAGACAGAAGTCGCCCTGCGTGCCGCCTTCGTCGCCGCCATGTCGGGCAAGCAGGTGGCCGTCGTCGTCCCGACCACGCTGCTCGCGCGCCAGCACTACAAGACCTTCTCCGCGCGCTTCGCCGGCTGGCCCATCAAGGTGCGCCAGCTCTCGCGCCTCGTGACTTCGAAGGAAGCGAGCGAGACGAAGAAGGACCTCGCCGAGGGCCGCGTCGAGATCGTCGTCGGCACCCACGCGCTGCTCGCGAAGTCGATCCAGTTCAAGAATCTCGGTCTCGTCATCGTCGACGAGGAGCAGCATTTCGGCGTCGCGCATAAGGAACGCCTCAAGGCGCTCAAGGCCGACGTCCACGTCCTCACCCTCACCGCGACGCCGATTCCGCGCACGCTCCAGCTCGCACTCTCCGGTGTGCGCGACATGTCGCTGATCGCCTCACCGCCGGTCGATCGTCTGGCGGTGCGTACCTATGTCGGCCCGCTCGATCCCGTCACGGTGCGCGAGGCCTTGCTGCGCGAACATTATCGCGGCGGCCAGAGCTTCTACGTCGTCCCGCGCATCGCCGATCTCGCCGAGACGCTGGAGTTCATCAAGGAGACGGTCCCCGAGGTTCGTGTCGTCACCGCGCACGGCCAGATGCCGCCGGGCCAGCTCGACGACGTCATGAACGCCTTCTACGACCGCCAGTACGACGTGCTGCTCTCCACCACGATCGTCGAGTCCGGCCTCGACATCCCCACCGCCAACACGATGGTCGTGCACCGCGCCGACATGTTCGGCCTCGCCCAGCTCTACCAGCTACGCGGCCGCATCGGCCGCTCGAAGGTCCGCGCCTACGCCTACATGACGACACCGCCCGGCCGCCTCCTCACCGACAATGCCGAGCGCCGCCTGCGCGTGCTGCAATCGCTCGACAGCCTCGGCGCCGGCTTCACCCTCGCCAGCCACGACCTCGACATCCGCGGCGCCGGCAACCTGCTTGGCGACGAACAGTCCGGCCATATCCGCGAAGTCGGTATGGAGCTGTATCAGGAGATGCTGGAAGAGGCCGTCGCGGCGCTCAGGGCAGGGAAGGGCGAGGACGAGCCGGCCGACGGTGATTGGTCGCCGCAGATCAATCTCGGTGCCGCCGTGCTCATCCCGGAAAGCTACGTGCCGGACCTCGACGTCCGCATGTCGCTCTACCGCCGCCTTTCCAATCTGGAAGAGCAGAACGACCTCGACGCCTTCGCCGCCGAACTCATCGACCGCTTCGGCAAGCTGCCCGAAGAGGTCCAGCAGCTCCTCCAGATCGTCGCCATCAAGCGCCTTTGCCGCATAGCGGGCGTGGAGAAGATCGACGCCGGCCCGAAGGGCGCGGTCATCAGCTTCCGTCAGAACATCTTCGCCAACCCGGCTGGGCTCATCGAGCTCATCTCGAACCAGCCGAAAGTGCTCAAAGTGCGTCCCGACCAGAAGGTCGTCATCATGCGCGACTGGGCGAGCACCGAAGACCGCCTGAAAGGCGCCGCCGCCACCCTGCGCCGCCTCGCCGACCTTGCAAGGGATGCATGACCGCCCATCGGCGCGTTAAGCACGTTCTATCCTCGATCGCTGAGCCTGCACACGCAACGAAAGCGTGAGTTCCGCGTTTCGTCACTCGGAGCATGCAAAAAGCGGAGGGTTCCGCATGACATCGCGCCGTGTCCTGATCATCGAAGACGAGACCCTGGTCGCGCATGTGCTGTGTGACGGACTGCGCGCCTGCGGTTTTGACGCGGAAGCGGCCGGGAGCGGAGAGGAGGGCCTCGCCGCCTTCAGGGCCGATCGCCCCGAGATCGTCGTTACCGACGTCTTCATGCCGGATCGCGAAGGGCTGGAAATCCTCCGCGAGATCAAGCGCGAGGCGCCCGAAGCCAAGGTTGTCGCCATGAGCGGCGGGGGCCGCATGATCAGCGCAGACTGTGTCCTCGACATGGCCCGCAAACTCGGCGCCGACGCGGTCCTCCAGAAACCCTTCCGCATCGACGACCTCGTCGCCGTCATCGAAGGGCTCGAGCACCGGCCGCGCGCCGCCTGAACTAGCAGGCAGGGGTCGCTACGCCTCCGCCGCCGGCTCCCGGGCGCCGCGCAGCGATTGCGCCTTGTCGATCGCGCGCAGCAGCACGTCGGGGTCCTGCGCGCCGACCAGCAGGAAGCGATTGTCGATCACGAAAGCCGGCACGCCCTGGATGCCCATCTCGCCGGCCAGCCGCGACTCGCGCTCGACCAGATCGGTATCGGCGTCGCTTTCGAGCAATTCCCCGGTGAGCTCCGCATCCATGCCGCAGGCCTGCGCCACGTCGACCAGCACCGCCTTCTCGCCGACGTCCCGGCCCTCGATGAAATAGGCCTTGAACAGCGCCTCGACGATCGCGTCCTGCAAGCCGACGCTGCTCGCCCAGCGCACCACGCGATGGCTGTCGATCGTGTTCGGCCGGCGCTCCTGCTTCTCGAAGGCGAAGGGGATGCCCACCTCCGTCCCGATCTGCCGGATCGCGTCGCTCGCGCCCTTGATGCGTTCGCCGTCGCCGAACTTCATCCGGTAATACTCTTTCCGGTCCATGCCTTCCTTCGGCACGGCCGGATCGAGCTGGTAGGGCCGCCACCGCACGTCGAATTCTATGTCCGGCCGCTGCGCCAGCGCCTGCTCCAGCCTGCGCTTGCCGATGAAGCACCACGGACAAACCGTGTCGGAGACGATGTCGATCTGCATGGAGAGAGCATAGGCCCGCCGGCCCGAAGCGCCAACCCTCAGTCCAGCTTGCCGGACAGCCAGTGCATCACGTTCAGGGCGAACTGCGCGTTATAGGGCGCCTCGCGGTCGTTCAGGCCGAACGGCCTGGCCTTGCCGGCGCTCATGACCGTTTGGGCGGTGAACATGGCGGCCTCGCCGAACACCGCGACCCGGCCCTTGCCATGCCGCAGCACGGCGCCCTGCATGAGGCCGCGGGCCGGAATCCGCGGCGTGCTGGCATTCATGATCCCGGCGGCCTGCGGGAGGATCACGCTCCAGTCGTCCGGCATCTTCATCAGCGCCTCGACGGGAACGACCGCGCGGAAGGCCTGGCCGCCGAAGCTCTTCACCAGCAAAACCTGCTCCGCCTCGCTGCGCCCGCGCGTTATCGCGTGTTCGGCCAGCGAGCCGGTGGCCTGCTTGAACACAAGTTCGCCGCTCGCGCCGGGCGCCGGCAGCGCATAGCCGTTGTGGAAGACGATGCCGAACGCATTGCCGAGCGCCTCGCTGGATCCGCCGAACGGCATCTGGTCGGCAATCAGCAGCAGCGATCCGCCATAGGTGACCCAGGCCTCCAGCGCGACGATCTCCTCGGGCCGCAACGCCGACGGCGTCGGAAGGGCCCATTTCGCCTCCTCGCCGCCCAGCACGGGATCGGCGATCACGAACACGTCCACGCCCTGCAACGACGCGGTCGTGATCGGATCGACGGTCATCTTCAATTGATAGCCGTCGGCCTGGAGCAGCCGTGCGAACGGGTCGAAGCGATAGTCGACGGCGTGGAAATTGCCGTGCGCTCCGTCGGTCATCACGACCGGGCCGGCGTTTCGCTCGAACATCGGGGCGGCCACGGACGGCTGCCACTGGAAATCCGGCTCCGGTTGCGGCCCGGCGGGGTAGGGCGTCCCGCCCGACACGGCGGCCGCCACAAGGAGGGCCAGAACTGTTCCGGCCGCACGGCGGCCAACTCCCTTCGATACCAGCATGCCTGATCGCCCCGTGGCCGCTCGTCGAATATCCGGAGTGTGCGCGCCGCCGCGGCTTAGTCAAAATGACCAAGCGACGCACCCCCGTCTTGACCGCGGCCCGCGCCTCAGCCTTAACCCCGCCCCAGCACCGCCACCCAAGGACCCGTTTATGACCGACCTCCCCACCTTCCGCCTCGACGGCAAGGTCGCCCTCGTGACCGGCGCCTCGTCCGGCCTCGGGCTGCGCTTCGGCAAGGTGCTGGCCAAGGCCGGCGCGAAGGTCGTCCTCGCCGCCCGCCGCACCGACCGCCTGCGCGACCTCGAGCGCGAGATCGAGGCCGACGGCGGCAAGGCCATCTCGGTCGCCCTCGACGTCACCAAGTCCGCCTCGGTCATCGATTCTTTCGAGGCGGCGGAGGGCTCCTTCGGACCGGTCGACATCCTCATCAACAACGCGGGAATGAATTTCGAATCCCGCGCGGTCGACATGCCCGAGACCGAATACGACAAGATGATGGACACCAACGTAAAGGGTGCCTTCTTGATGGCGCAGCAGGCGGGCAAGCGCATGATCGCGCGCAAGGCCCCCGGCCGCATCGTCAACGTCGCCTCGATCGGCGCGCTGCGCGTGCTGCCCGGCCTTGCCGTCTACTGCATGTCGAAGGCCGCCATCGCGATGATGACCCAGGTCCTCGCCCGCGAATGGGCCTCGCGCCAGATCAACGTCAACGCCATGTGCCCCGGCTTTATCGAGACCGAGCTCAACAGCGACTGGTTCAGCCGCGACGCCGGCAAGGCCCAGATCGCGTCCTTCCCGCGCCGCCGCCTCGGCGTCGAGGAAGATCTCGACGGCACGCTGCTCCTCCTCTGCTCCGAAGCCGGCCGCCTCATCACCGGCAGCCTCTTCACCGTCGACGACGGGCAATCGCTCTAAATTCTTGTCATCCTCGGGGCGGCCGCCGGAGGCGTCCGAACCCGAGGAGCCATGCCGTGAACGCGCCGATGCCACCGAAGCCGCAGAACTCATCTCCCGACATCGCGGCATGGCTCCTCGGGTCTCGGCGGCTTCGCCGGCTCGCCCAAGGATGACAAGATAGGAGATGCGCCGCGAGCACCGCCCCTACTGGCTGAAACAGCTCCACGCGCGGCGTAACGCGCGCTGGTGCCGGCGTCATCTCCATCCCCAGTTCGACGCGATCGGCGAGGGCGCGCAGTTCATCAACCCGCGCCAGGTCGAGGTCATCGGCCCGAACATCTCGGTCGGCCGCAACGTCCACATCAATGCCGAGCCCCACCGCACGACGCGGCTCTGCGTCTGGTTCGCCGGCGCGCGGGTCGGCCGCATCGCCATCGGCGACAACGTCCTCATCAGCCCCGGCACGCGCATCATCTCGTCGATCGGCATCGAGATCGGCGCGAACACCATGCTCGCCAGCGACGTCTACATCTCCGACAGCGACTGGCACGGCATCTACGACCGCACCACGGAAGCCGGGCAGGCGAAGCCCATCGCGATCGGCGAGAATGCCTGGATCGGCATCGGCGCCATCGTCGGCAAGGGCGTCACCATCGGCCGCAATTCCATCATCGGCGCCGGCAGCGTCGTGACCCGCGCCATCCCCGACAACGTCATCGCCGCCGGCAACCCTTGCGTCCCGCTCCGCGACCTCGACCCGGCCCAGACCTTCCGCACCCGCGCCGACTTCTTCGCCGACAACGACCCCGCCGCCCTCGACCGCCTCGACCGTCACTTCCTGAAATCCAACACCCTGCTCGGCCACTGGCGCAGCAAATGGTGGCCCCGCAAGACGGACTGACGCGGCCCGCTAACCGGAACAATGCGCAGGCGTTGGGGCGTGAGCGCCTTCCCCCGTCGGGGGAAGGTGCCCGAAGGGCGGAAGGGGGCCTTCGGCATAGAGCATCCGGCCTATCAGACCCGCTCACACCAGCCCCACGACGCCCTCCACATACCGCTCCGCCCACGGACGAAAATGCCGCGCCGTCAGCCAAGGCGCCTGCACGCCCGGCCGCGTGAAATAGTCCCAGATCTTCAGCCGGTCGTTCAGCACGTAGAGCCGCATCCGCCCCGCATCGAGCGGCCGCCCATAGGCCGCGCGGAACACCGCCGCGAGCTCCCCCTCCGTATCGAGATAGCTGCACGCGCTCCGTACCAGGTCGAGCGCCCCGTCGCTGAAGCGCGCCTCGTGGAAGTCGAAGAGCCCGCTCACCCGCCACGCGCCGCCCTCCTTCAGCAGTGTCAGATTCCCGAATTTGTAGTCGCAATGCACATAGCTGCTCCCGGCCCCCGCCCCGGCCTCGGCGATCGCCGCCTCGACCCACTGGGCCTCGTCCGCCGTCAGCCGCTCCCCGCACGACCGCACGAGGCGCCGCGCCTCCTGCGCGATCCACGCGACGGCGCCGCCGGGGTAGGGCTCCAGCGCGATCGACTCCGTCCCGAAGTCGCCCGCGAAGGGCGAGGTCAGCATCTGCATCTGCGCCAGCATCGCGCCCAGCGCCGCCGCGACGCCGCGCCGGTCCTCCGCCGTCAGCGTCTTCAGGATGCTGCGCTCGTCCGTGCACAGCCCTGGCATGCGCGGCATCACCAGATACGGCCAGCCGAAGATGTCGTTCGCCGTGTCGTGCAGCATCGGCCACGGCACCGGCACGCGCGTCTTCTCGTGGAGCTGCTGCGCGAAATGGCGCTCCTTGGTGAACTGCCAGCGATCCTCCGGGCGATAGCCGCCCCCGCCGTCTGGCACCCAATGCGGCGCCCCGCGCAGCACGAAGTCGCCCGCGCCGGTCGTGACGAAGACATTCTGCCCGAACAGCCCGCTGGTGACCGGCGCCGCGCCGAGGAAGCGCCCGAGCCCCCAGCGCTCCGCCATCGCCGCGAACTGCGCGTCGCTGATCGCCCCCAGCCGCTCCGAATAGACCCGTGCCTCGCCCATCGGCGCAGGATGCGCGCCGCCGCCGTCCGCCGCCACCCGCGCCATTGCCGCAGAGCCGTTCAGCAGGGTCCGCCCTGGATCACCGCCTCAAGCTGGTTCGTCTGCGACAGCACGCGCACCCGCTCCACCCCGAAGGGCGGCGCCTCCTCATGCGCGATCCGCATCCCCAGCACCCCGTCCGACACCGGCCCGTGCGGCGCCTCGCCGACTGCCTCGAAGGTCCGCCGCCCGTCAGGGCCCGGGATCGGATTCAGCCGGAAGGCGGTCCAGCCGCCGCTATTGGTCCGTGCGTCGACGATGATGTTGAGCCGCGGCCCCTCGCACCAGGCATAGAGCGTATCCACCGCCATCACCCGCTCGGCGCCGCCCCGCATGGAACTGCCGTAGGACGGGGTAGGGGTCTCGACCGGAACGGCATAGGTCGTCGTCTTCGGCGGCGTGCAGGCCGCCGCCGCGAGTGCCGTCGCCAGCATGACCCTGCGCAAGGGTGCCCCCGATTGATTGCCGGGGCCGATTTGGCCCGCTAAACCTTTTCGACCGGTATACATCAAAAAGGGAGGGCCCGATGAGCGGTCCGCTGACAGGCACCAAGATCGTCGAATTCGCAGGCATCGGCCCCGGCCCGTTCTGCGGCATGCTCTTCGCCGACATGGGCGCGGAAGTGATCCGCATCGACCGCAAGGGCGCCGCCGGCGGTCGGGCCGGCAGGTTCGACATCGCCTCGCGCGGCAAGAAGTCGATCGCCCTCGACCTCAAGAGCCCCGACGCGATCGAGACCGTGCTCAAGATCCTCGAGAAGGCCGACGCCCTCATCGAAGGCTTCCGTCCCGGCGTGATGGAGCGCCTCGGCCTCGGGCCCGACGTGGTGCTCAAGCGCAATCCGAAGATGGTCTATGGCCGCATGACCGGCTGGGGCCAGACCGGTACGATCGCCCATTCGGCCGGTCACGATCTCAACTACATCTCGCTCACCGGCGCCGTCGGCGCGATGGGCCGCAAGGGCCAGCCGCCCGCACCGCCGCTCAACCTCGTCGGCGATTTCGGCGGCGGCGCGCTCTATCTCGCGATGGGCGTCTGCGCGGCGCTGGTCGAGGCCGGCAAGTCCGGCAAGGGCCAGGTGATCGATACCGCCATGACCGACGGCGCCGCCTCGCTGATGAGCATGTTCTACGGCATGCGGGCGGCCGGGGGCTGGACCAATTCGACCGGCGAGAACCTGCTCGACGGCGGCGCCCATTTCTATGACACCTACGAGACCAGGGACGGCAAATACATCTCGCTCGGTTCGATCGAGCCGCAATTCTACGCGCTGCTGCGCGAGAAGGCCGGCCTCACCGACCCCGAGTTCGACAAGCAGATGGACAAGGCGCACTGGCCGTCGCTGAAGACCAAGATCGCCGCCGCGATCAAGACCAAGACCCGCGACGAGTGGGACGCGCTGATGCTCGGCACCGACGTCTGCTACGCGCCCGTCCTCTCGATCGACGAGGCGCCGCACCACCCGCACAACAAGTCGCGTCAGACCTTCGTCGAGATCGACGGCTTCATGCAGCCGGCCCCCGCGCCGCGCTTCAGCCGCACGAAGTCCGAAATCCAGGGTCCCGCGCCCGCCATCGGCGAACACACCGACAGCCTCCTCCAGTCCTGGGGCCTCGACGTCGCCAAACTCAAGGCCTCCGGCGCGATCTGACACACGCTTGTCAGCCCTCTGTGTCATCCCGGGCGAGCCCGCCATAGGCGCGCGAGACCCGGGACCCAGGGGCGACAAGCACCGGTACTTGCGGCCCTGGGTCCCGGGTCTCCGCTTCGCTTCGCCCGGGATGACACTTTGTTAGAGAACGGCAGCATGTCCTCCCTTCCAGGCACCACCGGCCGCCGGCGCGTCTATCTCATGCGCCACGGCCATGTGGACTACTTCTCCACCCACATGCAGAAGACCGGCGACATGGCGTCGCCGCTGCTGACCCGGCTCGGCCGCGATCAGGCCGACGCGGCCGGGGTCGCGCTGTCGCATGTCGCTTTCGACGTCACGATCTCGTCGGGCTACCCGCGCAGCGTCGAGACGCTCGACCGCGTGATGGCGAAGAACGCTCACGCCAGGCCGCCGCACGAGCACGACCACGACATCGTCGAACTGAAGAACGGCCGTCCGGCCAACATCAGCAGCCGGCGCGACATCGCCGCCGCCATGGCCTTCCATTTCGACGCCGCCGGCCAGCCCGGCGCGACCATGATGGAAGGCGGCGAGATCTTCACCGACGCGCTCGCCCGCGCCGAGCGCACCTTCCTGCGCCTCCTCGTGCGCCCGGACTGGCACACCGCGCTCATCGTCGCGCATGAAGGCATCAACCGCGTCGTGCTCAGTTGGATGGCCGGTGCCGGCCTCAACGCGGTCCAGGCCTTCGACCAGGACCTCGCCTGCGTGAACGTCCTCGACTTCGACCTCGTCCCGGCGGAAAGCGGGCAGGGCACCGAAATCGCCCGCCGCATCATCCGTGCTGTCAACATGACGCCGTACAACTACATCAAGCACGGCATGAACCTGACGAGCCTCGAATTCATCTTCGAACCCTACGAAGACCGTCCGAACGAATAGGCGGCGCGCCCCGCCCCTGTCATCCTCGGGCGAGCCGTCCTCGGACTTGATCCGTCTACGGATGAATGACCGAAGCCCTCGACAGCCGCTATCGAACGACCCCGCGCTCGATCTCCGCGCCGAACGCCGCGAGCGCATCGCGTAGCGCGCGAGCCATGGCATCCTCCGCGGCGATCCGCTCTGCCGTCCATGTCCCGCCGAGCAGGTCCACCGTCACGCTCGCCGCTTCGATCACCCGGCCGCCCATCGTGCCGAGCACCAGCCGCAGCGCGGCGTCGCCCGCCACCCCGCGCGCCGAGGCGCCGAGCAGCGCCACCGGCCGGTTCTCGAAGTCGCCGTCGCCGACCAGCCAGTCGAGCGCATTCTTCAGCGTCCCCGGAATCCCCCGCGCATATTCCGGGCTGGAGAGGATGATCCCGTCCGCCGCCTTCAGCCGCGCCCGGAACGCCGCCACCGGCTCCGGCAGGCCCGGGCCGTCGAGATCGGCGTTGAAATGGGGCAGGGTGCCGATCGCGTCATGGCGCGTGACCGTCATCCCTGCCGGCGCCAGCAATCGCGCCGCCTCGATCAAGGCCCCGTTGGTCGAGGCCGCCCGGAGGCTCCCGCAGATCGCGACGATATCCAGCATCCCAAGGAAATGGCGCAGCGCCGGGGAAGCGCAAGAGCGGGCTCCCGGGCTTGACCTGAGCCTCGAATGTATATACACGTATATACATGACCACCGCCCGCACACGCACTTTCAAGAGCGGCAACAGCCAGGCCATCCGCCTGCCGAAAGACCTCGCCTATCCCGACGGCACGGAACTCGTCGTCGAGCGTGCCGGCGATGTGGTGACGATATACCCGCTCCCCAGGCTCTCCATCAAAGAGATGCTGGCGCAACTGGATAAGCTGCCCAAGCCGACCAGCGTCGAGATTCGCGACGAAGGCGAAATCGAAGAGCGCTCAGGCCTTTGAATGGCCTTCATGCTCGATACGAATATCGCCATCGACCTTCGGGACAACAATGCCGCCGTTGCGGACCGGATCGCGACCCTGACGGGCGGCATAGTCCTTTCGTCCATCACCGCAGTCGAGCTTGAAGCCGGCGTATATCGCGACCCCGCCAATGCGCCCAACCGCCGCGCACGCCTCGACAAGATTCTGGACGCCATCCCTGTCCTGGACTTCACCGCACACGCCGCCGCGGCCTATGGCGGTGTGGTCGCTCAGGTCGGATACTCCCGCCGCAAGATCATCGATCACATGATCGCCGCGCATGCGATCGCCTCGCGCCATACGCTTGTCACCCGGAACGCCGCCGACTTCGCCGCGATCTCCGGCCTCGCGCTGGAGAGGTGGTAGCGTCCTCTCCAGGAAGCCGAGAGTGTTCGCGAGGCTTCAGCCCTTGGCGCCGTCGAGGAACTGGGTGAAGCCGGCCGGCGCGTAGGGGCCGATCACGATCTGCTCCAGCACGCCGATGCCGCTGCGGCCCTGGTTGTCGGTCGCCTTCACGATCTGCTGCACATGCAGGTTCTCCGGCGCCAGCGGATCGACCTGGCGCGGGTCGAAGCTCTCGTGGCCGATCGCCAGTTCGCCCTTCCAGTTGCCTTGGCGCCACTCGGGATGGCCATAGCCCAGGCCTTTCATCTGGAACTTCAGCGTCGGCTCCAGGCTGATCGTGCGGATGTCGCCCTCCACCGGGATCATGTCGATCTCGCACGCCGAGGCGAGGCGGGTGCCGGCGTGATATTTCACGCGGTGCCGCGCCGTTGCCATGTACTGGCTCTTCGGATCGACCACAGAAGCCGGCACCGAAGCCGAGTCATAGAGAGGCGTCTGGAAGCCTTCCCGGCACAGCGCGCCGCCCTTGCTGTCGTCGAAGAAGATCGCGTTCGTTGCGTGGTCTTCCCAGAACAGCGGCGCCCACAGGAAGAAGAAGCCCTGCGGCATCGCCGGGGCGCCGCCGGTTTCCGGTTCGCCGACCGGGCGCACGCCCCACGAGCGGTCCTTGGTGCCGCGGCAGACCTTGGGGTCGACCTTGATCTCGCGCTCCGGAGTCTTCACGACGCCTTCCCAGGTGCCGAACTGGTCCCAGCGCGTCGAATCCATGAAGCGCCGCGTGCCGTTCCACAGCGTCTGGCGCGCCTCCTGGACGGCGCCCGTCCGGGTACGGAAAGTCAGATCGCAGGTGAGGCCGCTCTCGTTGTCCTTCAGCGTCACGCGGGTGACGCGCATCGGCTCGACGATGTCCAGCTTGAACGGGCCGACCGTCTGATCGGTGCGTTCCGCCGGCGCCCGGCACGAGCCGTAGAAGCAATATTGCTTGCCGTCCTGCGTCACCACGCTGAAGGCGCAGTCGAGGATGTTGCGCAGCGGATAGACCGCGATGCCGAGGCCGAAATAATACGACCCGTCATTCGCATAGCCGTTGAACCAGGTGCGGTCATAGGCGTTGCGGTCGCTCGTCTCCGGCACCGCAATCGGCATCGGCGTCTGGTGGATCGGATAATCGTCGAACTTGCTCAGCATGGCGTCGCGTCCCTGGCTCTGATTTCGTGGCCCGGGCAGGGTGCAGATATGCGGAGCCTTTTCAACCGCGCCGGCATGACGGCTGCGGGGCAGGGCATCTCCCGTTTGCGTCCCGCCTCGGCTTTCGCCAAGCTGGCTTGCGGCGCGGCACCGGCCCAATCGTAGCTGCGCCTGGAGGGGCATCCATGCGCCTGTTTGCATTCGCCGCCGCGCTGCTGGCCCTGGCCGGAACCGCGGCCGCCGACAAGCCGGTCGCCGTCACTGTCACCGAAGCCATTTATCCCTTTGAAGCATGGCCTCAGCGCGTGCCCGGCGAGGCCAGGGTCCGCATCACAGTCGCGGCCGACGGTTACGTCGACCGCGTCGAACTCCTCTCCGAGACACCAGCCAAACTCCAGTTCGGCCGCGAAGCCCTCGATGCCGCCCGGCGCTGGACTTTCGAACCCGCCCATCCCGGCATGGTCACCGCAAAGATCGTCTTCCCCGTGCCGGACAAGGAGCCTGAGTTCTCCTTCGGCAGTCTCCCCCAGGCACCCGAACCGCTGGTGCAGGCGAAGCTTGGCTTCCCGGCAAAGGCGTTGGCCGGCCTTGGCCAAGGCCACAGCGGTATCGTCCGCATCGCGCTCCAGATCGGAGAGGACGGCGTTCCTGTAAAGCTATGGCCGGGCATCGAATTCCCGCCTGACCTCGATTTTGCCGACGCGGCGCAGTTGCGCTTCGCCAAGGCTCGCTATCCTGCCGGACAGCCGGGCCTCTATCGCACCGATGCGAAATTCTTGGTCGAAGGCCGAGAGGAGAAGTTCTGGGCCTCGTTTCCGACGGCGCCACGGCCGGCCCACGATGTGTCGCCGGTCTTTCCGACTGTACCGGCGCACGCCGAAATCTGGGTGGTTCGCATGCTTGCCGTCGTCGGCCCGGATGGCGTCACCGATCCACCGGTCTACATCGATGTCCGCGATGAAGGCGGCAAACCGGCCGTCGATGAACTCGGAGCGGCACGTCCGGTCCTCGATGCATTCTCCGACGCCTTCCGCTACTGGCGTTTCTCCGGCACGGCGCCGGGGCTCTACCGTCTGGACATCACCGTGCCCCCGGCGCCGTAGCGCGGCTTGGAGGGCGGCCATCGCGCTTCGCGAAGCTGAGCTATCTTCCGCATGCAATTTTTTCCATAATATATCTTATACGTATTTCAGGTGTTCGAAGCGCGTGCGCTCAAGCCAGGCCCCGCGGTTGCCGCAAATCGCCGCACCCGCCGCGCCCATGTCAGGAATTGACGCCTATCTGCACCAGATTACCCGCCTATGCACCCGCCACCCGCGGGCCCGCGAACGCAAAGGCCGGAACTCATGCCATATCCCGAAACCCAATCCGAAACCTCGGGCCCGGACGCCGAGATCCTCGCGGCGCGCCATACCGGCGCCGCCGTCATGTTCGGTCATGCGCCGGCCTGTGAGTTCGTCGGCAGCGTGCGCGGCCTCTTCTGGCGTGCCCTCGCCCGCGCCGCGGCCCAGACCAACCTTCATCTCGCCCAGCCGACGTCGCGATCCTACGACGTCGAACGCGGACCCGATCACCGCTCGATCCAATACACCCGCGTCGTCGCCCAGCTCAGCCTCGCCCTCCAGCGCATCTCCGCACCCGAGGTCACCGACAACCCCGACGATTTGCTGCGGCCCTCTTTCATGGACGAAATCGACGGCTTCCTCGCCCATGTCGCCTACAAGCAGCCCGTGCCGCACGGCCAGGCTGCCCCGGCCGCCGTCAGCCGGCCGGCCGCCGCGGCAGCCAAAGCGCCTTCCGCCAGGCCGCTTCTCCAGCGGCCCCTTGCGGACCGTCCGCCGCCCGGCATCGCCAAACCGCCGCCCTTGCCGCCCCCGCCGTCTCCGGCAGCCGGGGCACCGCAGGAGCAAGACGAAAAATACTGGGAGGAACTGATGAAAATGTTCGAGTTCGACGATCCCGACCCGGACGACAAAAAGCCGCTGTCGAAGGCAAAACAGCAGGCCATTCTCGCGGCCTATGACCGCAGCAAGAACCCCGACGACCCCAATGCCTGGTCCCCCGCGACCCGCCGGCACTTCGGCTACGCCCTCCCGACGGATGTGCATTGCGACGAGCCCGGCATGAGCAAGGCGCCTTTTGACACCGGGCTGAGTGTCTTCACCGACCGCGACCTCCTGAAGAATTTCGAGACCCGCAAGGAAATCGCCGCCGAGCGCGCCGCCGCCGCGCGGAAGGAAAGACCCCGTGCCGGCCGCCGGTCCCCGGACGAGTGGGGCCGAGGCGTGCAGGACAAGGTTTCGCACAAAATCGAGGATCGAAGGCCGGACGGCCCGCCGCGCGGCCCGCGCATTTCGACCCCCTGATGGCAGGCATCGCGCCATGAGCCGCGGGCGCGGCGGACAGCCGGGCAACGCCAACCGGCGCACCCACGGCTATTGGTCCGCGGAGGCTTATGCGGCGCGCCGCAGCCACCGCGAATTCATGCGCTATGCCGCCCTGCTCTGCCGTATCGCCAGGCGCACCCATACGCGAGTCATCGCACTGAGAAAATTGCGTGCAGCCAACAAGATAAAGGAAAAATCTGAAGTTTCGGTGAAGCCTCAGCCGGCACCCGTCTCAGCCGCGGTCCCACAGCGCCGTGAAGCTTCCGCCGCCGTTCAGCAACTGCGCCGGGCTCTTCTTGTCCACGTGTCCGATCAGCCCCTTGTAGACCCCGTAGCCCAGCAGCTCCTGGAGCCGCGGCGGATAGCTCCGGGCGAGTTCGGCCGGCACGCCGGCCATCTGGTTCTCCTGCTGCCGGATGAACCCGGCGCAGTAATTGACCGCGACGCCGCTGCGCCGGGCGCCGGTCGTGTTGGCTCCACCGCCGTGCCACAGGCTGCCGTGGAAGATCAGCGCACTGCCCCGCGCCATCTCGGCCGGTACGGTCGCGCAGTCGGCGCCGAAGGCCGGGTTCGCCCACAGATGCGAGCCCGGGACCACCCGCGTCGCGCCGTTCGCCGCCGTGAAATCGTCCAGCGCGAACAGCGCGCTACAGACCAGCGGCGGATGCGGCTTGGGCAGCGGGATCACCATGTCGTCCGCATGGATCGGCTGGGCATCCTCGCCGGGATCGATCGCCATCGAGGTGAAGGTCGAGACCAGGCATTCGCGGCCGAGCACCTGCTCCACCAGCGGCAGCACATTGGCGTGCACCGGCACCCGGTCGAACGGCGTGCCGTGCGCCAGCAGGTTATAGAGCCTTACCGTACGGGCGCCCTCGAAGGCGTTGCCGGCCGGCCGCGCCCCGGTCTGGCGCTCCAGCCGCGTCAGGGTCGCGCGCAGCGCCTCGACCAGTTCCGGCTCCAGGGCCTCAGGGACGATTGTGAATCCGTCACGCGCCAGCCGGTCTGCATGCATCGCTCGCGTCGGATCGTCCATCACGCCCCGTTCCATCCTCCAAACCGCGCCCTGACACGGCGCCAAGGTGGACAGCCTACCTGACTATCGGTCAGATGCATCCACACAGAAACGGGCACGAGGAACGCGCAATAGATGTCGGATTTCACGCTGAGCGGCCGCACCATCGCCGCCTATGTCCTTCCGACGGCGCCCCTCGCCGCGCTCGGCCTTCCCCTCGTCGTCTATGTCGCCCCCTTCTACGTCAGCGGACTCGGGCTCGACCAATCCCAGGTCGGCCTCGTCCTGCTGGCCGCCCGCCTGCTGGACTTGCTGCTCGATCCGCTGATCGGCTGGGCGAGCGACTCGACGCGTTCGCGCTGGGGCCGCCGCCGGCCCTGGATGACGGTCTCGGTCCCCTTCTTCGTGACAGGCGTCTTCCTGCTCTTCCTCCCGCCGGAAGGCGCGACCATCGGATGGTTCTCGGCCTGGGTGATCCTCGCCTATCTCGCCTATTCCGTCGCTGCGATCAGCCATATCGCGTGGGGCGCCGAGCTCAGCGTCCAGTACCATGAGCGCAGCCGCGTGCAGGGCTGGCGCGAGTTCGCCGCCATCGCCGGCTTCCTCCTCGTTCTCGCCCTGCCCGTCCTGCTCGAGGCGATCGATCACACCGCCACGATCGTCGACAAGGTCGCGCTGATGGGCTGGTTCGTCTGCATCTCCATGCCCATCTGCGTCGCGATCACGCTTTGGGCGGTCCCAGAGCCCGACGCGCCGCACGGTGTCCATAAGCTCGAGATCGGCGCCGCCGTGCGGCTGATCGCCGGCAACGCTGCCTTGCGCAAACTGCTGCTCGCCGACCTGCTCCAGGGTCTCGCGCCCGGCATCACCGGATCGCTCTTCATCTTCCTGATCTCGTATTATTTCGAGATGCCCAAGGCGTCCTCGACGATCCTCTTCATCTACTTCGTCGCCGGGCTCTTCTTCGTGCCGCTGTGGATCAAGCTCAGCTACCGCCTGACCAAGCACCGCACGCTGTGCATCGCCCTGCTCTACACCTCCGCCCTGATCCCGCTGGTCCTGTTGCTGCCCAAGGGGAATTTCTGGGTGCTGACCGGCGCCTTCATCCTTTTCGGCGTCGGCTACGGCGCCGGCGGTTTCCTGCTGCGCTCGATGATGGCTGATGTCATCGACATCGACACGCTGGCGACCGGCCGCGAGCGCTCGGGACTTTTCTATTCGCTGCTCGTGATGACCAACAAGCTCGGCTACGCCGCCGCCGGCCTTGCCTATCCGGTGCTGGCGGCGGTCGGGTTCGACGGCCGCCCCGGCGTCGTGAATTCCCCCGAAGCGATCAATGGCCTCGGCCTTGTCTTCGTGCTGCTTCCGCTCGCCTTCATGCTGCTGACGGTTTTGGTGATGTGGAACTTCCCGATCGACAAGTTCAAGCAGCAGGAACTGCGCGACGCGATCGCCCGCAAGCGCGCGGAGGGCACCCTGGTCCCCGGGCCCGCCGAATGACCGCGCCGCCTGCCCCCGGCCGCATCTCCGACCTGCTCGCGCTGATGGCGCGTCTGCGCGGCCCCGACGGCTGCGCCTGGGATCGCGCGCAGGACTTCTCCACCATCGCGCCCTACACCGTCGAGGAAGCCTACGAGGTCGCCGACGCGATCGAGCAGGGCGACATGACGGCCCTCAGGGACGAGCTCGGCGACCTCCTCTTCCAGGTCGTCTTCCACGCCCAGATGGCGGCCGAGGCGGGGGCGTTCACCTTCGCCGACGTGGTCGAGGCCATCGAGGCCAAGATGGTGCGCCGCCATCCCCACGTCTTCGGTGACGCCGGGCCGCGCTCCGCGGACGAGCAGACGGCGGACTGGGAGCGCCTCAAGGCAACCGAGCGCACGAAAAAGGCGCCGCAGGATTCGGTGCTCGCCGACATCCCGCGCACCCTCCCGGCCCTGCCCCGTGCCGCCAAGCTCCAGAAGCGCGCCGCCTCCGTCGGCTTCGACTGGCCGGGCGTCGAACCGGTCTTCGGCAAGCTGGACGAGGAGATCGGGGAACTTCGCGAGGCGATCCGCGATGGCGCCGCCCCTGCCGAGGTCGAAGGCGAGCTCGGCGACGTCCTTTTCGTCGCCGCCAACCTTGCGCTGAAGCTGGGCCACGACCCCGAAAAGGCCCTCGCCGCGACCAACGCCAAGTTCATACGAAGGTTCAAGAAAGTAGAAAAACTCCTTCGTAAGGAAGGGAAAACACCACAGAACTCCACCCTGGAGGACATGGACCGGCACTGGGACGCCGCGAAAGCAGCCGGCCTCTGATCGGCCTTACGCCTCGTCCGACAGCTTACGGTGCCGGCTCCGCGGCGGCTTGACCACCGGCTTGGCCCGGCCTCGCACCGGAAAGCGCTCGCGGAACTGCGCTTCCTTCTCGCGCGGTACGGACACCTTCAGCTCGACGCTGCCGTCCTTGCGCTCCGCCCGTCCCCTGACAGAAGCGTGGGAATAGGCCCAGGCAAGCCCCTGCCCGTCCTCGGGGCGGATGACGATCTTGATCAGCTCCTCGTTGTCGCTGAGCCGGCGCTCCATCAGCGCCTTGAGGGCATCGATCCCCTCGCCCGTGATCGCCGAGATCACCACCGGGCCGGACGGCCCCGGGCGCGCCCCGCGCCGCCGCGCCGCTTCGGCATCCTCGGCGCTCAGCGCGTCGACCTTGTTCCAGACCTCGACCACCTGGTCGAGCCGCTCGCCCTCGATGCCGAGTTCCGTCAGCACCGCCTCGACATCCTGCCGCTGCGCCTCGCTGTCGGGATGCGAGATGTCCCGAACATGCAGGATGAGGTCGGCCTCCAGCACCTCCTCCAGCGTGGCGCGGAAGGCGGCGACGAGCTGGGTCGGCAAGTCCGAGATGATGCCCACGGTATCGGAGAGCACGACACTCCGCCCGCCCGGCAGCTTGATCGACCGCATCGTCGGATCGAGCGTCGCGAACAGCATGTCCTCGGCCAGCACCTCGGCCCGCGTCATGGCGTTGAACAGCGTCGATTTGCCGGCGTTGGTGTAGCCGACCAGGGCCGCGATCGGGTACGGCACCCGCCGGCGCGCCGTGCGATGCAGGTCGCGCGTGCGAACCGTCTCCTCCAGCTCCTTGCGGATCTTGGCGATTCGCTCGCCGATCAGCCGCCGATCCGTTTCGATCTGGCTTTCGCCGGGGCCGCCGAGGAAGCCGAAGCCGCCGCGCTGCCGCTCCAAATGGGTCCACGACCGCACCAGCCGGCTCTTCTGATAGTTCAGATGGGCCAGCTCGACCTGGAGCCGGCCTTCCTTGGTGCGCGCCCGCTCGCCGAAGATCTCCAGGATCAGCCCGGTTCGGTCGATCACCTTCGCCTTGAGCGCCTTCTCCAGATTGCGCTGCTGGACCGGCGAGAGCGCCCCGTCGAACACCACGACCTCGGGGCTGGCCTGGGCGCATAGCTCCGCCAACTCCTCGACCTTGCCCTCGCCCAGATAGGTCGAGGGCCGGGGCGCGGTCATCGGGATCAGTATCTCCGCCCGCGGCGTGAGTCCGATGGCGCGCGTCAGCCCGGCCGCTTCCGCCAGCGCGGCCTCGGGGCTCCGGGCGAACTGCCGGCGGTCGGTCTTGTCGAAAGGATGCAGAACGACGGCATTTCCGCCGTCGGAGTCCTCAGCGTGCGGCTTCGAGGCCTTCTGTTTCTTGCTCAAACAATTGCACCGGATTCAGCGGCATCACCGTCGATATCGCATGCTTGTAGACAAGCTGCGAGTGCCCGTCCCGCCGGAGCAGGACGCAGAAATTATCGAACCAGGTGATGACGCCCTGCAGTTTCACGCCGTTCACCAGAAACACCGTGAGGGGTGTCTTGGTCTTACGGACGGCATTCAGGAAGACATCCTGCAGGTTCTGCTTGTCGCTCATCGCTGACATTCTCGTTTTTGGCCGGCGAACGGGCACCGGCAGGGTTGCGCTCGGTCGTGAATCTTGGACCGCCTCTAATTTGGCGCATTCCTGGAATGCTGCAAGTGCGAAAACGCCGCGGTTGCGTGACGGCAACACGAACTATGCGTCGATTTCCACGAATTCCTCGATATAGGCGCGACGTAACGCCTGCGTGACCGGCCCCGGCTTGCCGTCGCCGACCGGCTGTCCGTCGATGGAGATCACGGGCGTCACGTAATTCCCGGCGCTCGTGATGAAGGCCTCGCGCGCCGCCTTTGTGTCCGCAACCGAAAACGACCGCTCGGCGACCCGCATCTGCCGGTCGGCAGCGAGCCCCAGGACCGTCTTGCGGGTGCAGCCGGGCAGCAAGGCATGCGACAGGGCCCGCGTCGTGAGGACGCCGTCGGCGTCGACGATCCAGGCATTGGTGCTGGCGCCCTCGGTGACGAAGCCTTGCTCGTCCACCAGCCAGGCCTCATAGGCCCCCGCCTCGCGCGCCGCCTGCTTGGCCAGCACGTTGGCGATCAAGGCGGTCGTCTTGATGTCGCGCCGGCCCCAGCGGATGTCGGGCATCGTCTTCACGGCCACCCCGCCCTCCCCGCTCGCCTTCGCCCTGGCGGGGTCGAAACGGCGGGCGGTGATGATGACGGTCTGGAGCAGGTCGGCGCGCGGAAAGGGATGATCGCGCCGCGCCACCCCGCGCGTGATCTGGACATAGGCGACGCCGTGACGGACCCGGTTGCGCCGCACCGTCTCCTGCGCGTGCCACGACAGCGCCGTGCGATCCATCGGCATCGCCTGGCGAAGTTCGCGCAGCGAGCGCTCCAGGCGATCCCAGTGCGGCTCTTCGTCGATGCAGCGGCCGTTCGCGACCGCGATGCCCTCATAGATCGAGTCCGCGAATTGCAGGCCGCGATCCTCCACATGCACGCTCGCGTGGGCGAACGGCACATAGGCGCCGTTGACGAAGGCGATCCGCGACATCAGTGGCTCGTCTCGTCCGCCCGGCTGCCGACGCCCAGCGTCTTCAGCTTGCGGTGCAGGGCCGAGCGCTCCATGCCGATGAAGGCTGCGGTCCGCGAGATATTGCCGCCGAAGCGGTTGATCTGCGCGACCAGATATTCGCGCTCGAACATCTCGCGCGCCTCGCGCAGGGGCAGCGAGATGATATGCTCGCCGGAGGGTCCTTGCGTCACCGCCGGGGCGGAGGAACTGACTTCCGTCGGCAGCATATCGGCCTTCACCACGGCGCCGGACTGGTCCGACGTGAGGATGACCAGCCGCTCGATATTGTTGCGGAGCTGGCGGACATTGCCCGGCCAGTCATGCGCCTGGAGCGCCGCCATCGCGTCATCGCCGATCGCGCAGACCGCACCGCCGTAAAGCCGCGCGAAGCGGCTGAGGAAATGCTCGACGAGGAACGGGATGTCGTCGCGCCGTTCCGCCAGGGCGGGCACGCGAATGGGCACGACGCCGAGACGGTGAAACAGGTCCTCCCGCAGGTTGCCCTCGGCGATCTCGCCGCGCAGGTCCTTGCTGGACGACGAGATGATGCGCACGTCGACCTGCACCCGTTGCGTTCCCCCGAGGCGGGTGAAGGTCTGGTCGAGCAGCACGCGCAGTATCTTGCCCTGGGTCTCGAGCGGCATGTCGGCGACTTCGTCGAGATAGAGCGTGCCGCCATGGGCCTGTTCCAGCAGGCCCACCTTGCGGCCGACGCTTTCGGTGCCTTCCACCCCGAAGAGTTCCTGCTCCATCCGGTCCGGCGCCATGATGGCGCAATTGAGCGCGACGAAGGGATTGCGGGCGCGGCGCGAATTGGCGTGCAGCAGGCGTGCGACCACTTCCTTGCCCGAGCCGGCCGGGCCGGTGATCAGAACGCGGCTGCCGGTCGGCGCCACCTTGTCGATGGTCTGGCGGAGCTGGGCGATGACGCTGGACCGCCCGACCAGATCGAAATCCTCGCTCGACCGCTGGCGCAGCTCTTCGTTCTCGCGCCGCAGCTTCGCCGACTCCATCGCCCGCTCGACGAGGATCAGCAGGCGGTCCGACTTGAACGGCTTCTCGATGAAATCATAGGCGCCCCGCTTGATCGCCGCGACCGCCGTCTCGATCGTTCCGTGGCCGGAAATCACGATGACCGGCAGATCCGGCGCGTCGCGCTTCAGCTCTTCGAGGACCGCCAAGCCGTCGATCCTGCTGCCTTGGAGCCAGATGTCCAGAACGACCAGCGCCGGCTGGCGCGCCCGCACCGCCGCCAGCGCGCTGTCGGCGTCCTTTGCGAGGCGCGTCTCATAGCCCTCGTCGTTCAGGATCCCGGCGATCAGCTCGCGGATATCCGCCTCGTCGTCGACAACGAGAATCTCGGGCGCCTTATGCCAATTCGCTGCTTTGTTCATGGGTCACTTCTTCGGAACGGGATGCGCGAAGCTTCAGCGGAAAACTCAAAGTCACGAGCGCACCGCCCAAAGTCGGCGCGTCGGCGAGCGTGATGGACCCACCGTGGTCTTCCATCACCTTCTTGACGATCGCGAGGCCAAGGCCGGTGCCTTTTCCGCGCGTCGTCACATACGGCTCGGTCAGCTTGTCGCGGTCCTGGCGCGGCAGGCCGATGCCGTTGTCTTCGACCTCGATGCGGACGCCCCGCTCGTCATGCTTGAGGCGCACGACGATCTCACCGCCCTTGGCATGCTCTCCGGCCACGCCGTCGGGGTCGAACTTCGCGCCGACCGCCTCGGCCGCGTTCTTGAGCACATTGGTCAGCGCCTGAGCGACCAGGCGCCCGTCGCAGACCAGCGGCACGACGCCTTCCGGGCCAACATACTCGTGCCCCACCGAGGGATTGCCGACGCTTTGCAGGAACATGGTCTGGCGCACCAGGTCGGCCGCATCCTCCTCGCGCATAGTCGGCGTCGGCATGCGGGCGAAGGTCGAGAACTCATCCACCATCCGGCCGATGTCGCCGACCTGGCGGATGATCGTCTGCGTGCACTGCTCGAACACGGCCGGATCGGTGACGATTTCCCTGGCGTATTTGCGCCGGAGCCGCTCGGCCGACAGTTGGATCGGCGTCAGCGGATTCTTGATTTCGTGCGCGATGCGCCGCGCGATGTCGCCCCATGCCGAGCTGCGCTGGGCCGCGACGAGGTCGGTCATGTCGTCAAACGTCACGACGAAGCCGGTGCGCCGGCCGTCGGTGCGCTCCGAAGAAACCCGCACCGACAGGATGCGCGAGCGGCCGCCGCGCACGAGGTCGAGCTGGCCCACCGCCTTGCCGTCGACATTGGTGCGCGCTTCGGCAAGTAGTGCCGCAATTTCGGGGGCGATCTCTTCGATCGGCTTCCCGGTCAGATCCGAAATTCCGACGCCCAGAACCTCTGCCGCCGAGGGATTGGCAGCATCGATGCGGCCCAGGGCATCCAGGCCGACGACGCCGGCCGACACGCCGGAAAGCACGGCTTCCGCGAACAAGCGGCGGTCCTCGGCTTCCCTGTTCGCCTCGACAAGCTCCTCCTGCTGGCTCTGCAACTCGCTCGTCATGCGATTGAACTCGTTGCTGAGCGTCGCCATTTCGCCATCGGTATCGTGGGTTTCGACGCGTGCTGTCAGGTCACCGGCGCTCACCCGTTCGGCGGCGCCTATCAGGCGGCCGATCGGGCGCACGATGCGGTTCGCGGCGCCCAGGCCCAGCGACACTGCGGCCAGCAGCATGAGAAGGCCGACCACGCCGTATACCGCAGCGAATGTAAGCTGCACGTTGGTTCGGTTGCTTTCCAGGCTGGCATATTCCTTGGCCGCATCGATCGTCTGCCGCTGATTTGTCAGCACCGTGCTGTCGACGTAGCGGATCGCCAGCAAATAGCGGTCGATCGCGCTCTGGAGCTTGATGAGCGCCTGAACCCGGTCGTCATATCCGTCGGCAAGGATCACGACCTCGCCCGCCGCGGCGCGCTGGAAGGCCTCGATCGGCAGCGCCTCCACGTCGACCAGAAAGGTGAAGCGTACGCCGACGATCGTGTTGCCGTTGCCGTCCAGGATCACGGCGGCGGACAGGTGGCGGTCATCCGCCTGCCGGCTCAGATAGTCGCGGAAATCCGAAAGCGTCGTGCCGTCCCCGCTCGCCATCGCGAACTGGCGATTGATCGAGGCCGCGAGACCCAGCACGTCGGCCTGGATCGATTGCTTGTGCTCCGCCACATAGGCCTGCGCCACGCTCGCGGCGTTGTCGATCGCGGTCTTCACCCGCGCGCTGAACCAGGCGTCGATACCGAGGTTGAGCATGACAGCCGAAAACACCGCCACCATGACGGTCGGGACGATCGCGATGGCGGCGAAGACCATCACCAGGCGGACGTGAAGCTGGGCGCCGGCGACGCCGCTGCTGCGGGTGCGGGAGAGATTGTAGAGCCGCCAGACAATGGCGCAGATCAGCACCACCGCCAGCATGACGTTGACGACCAGCAGGATGCCGACCGCCTTCTGCGAAGGCTCGATCGGCCCTGCCCCGCTGAGCATCAGGAAGGTCGCGAGCGCCGTCAGGAAGGCGATGAAGCCGACCGTGAGCTCCAGAATCCACGCCCGCGCGCCGCTGAACGGCCAGACTCGGTCTGCCGGCGGCTGCTCGGGCGGCGTTAGAGGATGTACGGCGGTCACGCGGCTCGTATCGTTGCTCTGGTCCAACAAAAGCAGGCAGAGTCGATGTTGCTACGGCAACATGCGTGGCTTTGTTACATCACCTGATGCCGCGCGCAAGCCGTATATCGAGCACCCGCACCTTCTTGCGCAGCGTATTCCTGTTGAGCCCCAGCATCTTGGCCGCCTTGATCTGGTTGCCTCGCGTCGCCGCCAGGGCTGCCGTCAGCAGCGGCCGCTCGACCTCTTCCAGCACCCGGTCGTAGAGGCCGTCCGGCGGGAGCTCACCCGGCGGCAGGGCCGAAAACTGGCGGCTGAGATAGCGGTCGACGGCCGAAGAGAGCGTGTCCTGTTCCGGTACGTCCTGATCACCGCGCGCGGACTTGGCCTCCGTCGCGAGCTCAAGATCGATGATGCGCCCGTTGATCGTCTCCTCGGCGTAGAGTGCAGCGAGGCGCTGGGCGAGGTTCTCGAGTTCGCGGACGTTGCCCGGCCAGGGATAGCGGCGCAGGCGGTCGAGAGCGTCCTGGTCGATCGACTTGCGCGGCAGGCCCTGGGCGACCGCCTGACCGAGGAAGTGCCGAATGAGATCGGCGACGTCGTCGCTCCGCTCGCGCAAAGGCGGCAGCCGCAGCGGCACGACGTTCAGGCGGTAATAAAGGTCCTCGCGGAAGAGGCCCTGCTGCACCAATTGGCGCAGGTCGCGATTGGTGGCGGCGACGATCCGGACATTGGTCTTGACGATGTGGCGGCCGCCGACTGCAGTGTACTCGCCCTGCTGGAGTACGCGCAGGAGGCGCGTCTGGGCTTCCAGCGGCATGTCGCCGATCTCGTCGAGGAACAGCGTACCGCCCTCGGCCTGCTCGAAGCGGCCGATGGTCCGCGCATTGGCGCCGGTGAAGGCACCTTTCTCGTGGCCGAACAGGTCGCTCTCGATCAGCTCGCGCGGGATGGCCGCCATGTTCACGGCGACGAACGGACCGCGCTTGCGCTTGCCATAGTCGTGCAGCGCACGCGCGACGAGCTCCTTGCCGGTGCCGCTCTCGCCGGTGATGAGCACGGTGAGGTCGGTACCCATCAACCGCGCCATCACGCGATAGACGTCCTGCATCGCCGCGGAGCGTCCGATCAGCGGCAGCTTGGGGCCGGACTCGTCGGCCTCCAGCGCAGGCGCCTTGCGCGGCGACGACAGCGCGCGCCGCGCCACCGCGATCAGTTCGTTCAGGTCGAAGGGCTTCGGCAGGTATTCATAGGCGCCGCGCTCGGTCGCGGTGATCGCGGTGAGCAGCGTGTTCTGGGCGCTCATCACGACCACCGGCAGGTCGGGGCGGACGCGCTGGATGCGCGGCAGGAGTTCGAAGCCGCTCTCGTCCGGCATCACGACGTCGGTGATGACGAGATCGCCGTCACCCTGCGAGACCCAGCGCCAGAGCGTCGCCGCGTTGCCGCAAGTGCGCACGTCGAAGCCGGCGCGGCCCAGCGCCTGGCTCAGGACCGTGCGGATGGTCGAGTCGTCGTCCGCGACCAGGATTGTGCCTTCGCTCATCGCCTAGCTCTTCGTGTTGGCCTGCCAGGGCAGCAGCACGCGGAACACGGTGCGGCGCGGCTCGCTGATGCATTCGATGACGCCGCCATGGTCGCCCACGATCTTCGCGACGAGGGCGAGGCCGAGACCCGCGCCGTTGCGCTTGGTTGTGACGAACGGGTCGAACAGATACGGCTCGATGTCTTTCGGCACGCCGCCGCCATTGTCGCGCACGGTGACCTCCAGCGGCAAACCGATGCGCTCGCCGCTGCCCGGCACCGAAAGGCGCACCCCGGGGCGGTACGAGGTTGAAAAGGCGATCTCGCCCTCGCCGGGGTTGGGACCTTCGACGATGGCGTCGGCGGCGTTCTTGGTCAGGTTGAGGAAAACCTGGATCAACTGGTCGCGATCGCCGGGGATCGGCGGCAGCGAGGGATCATAGGTTTCGGCGAAGCGCATGCCTTTCGCGAAGCTCGCTTCGGCGATCCGGCGGACATGGTCGAGCACCTGATGGATGTTGACCGACGCGCGTTCCAGCCGGCGGGAGTCGCCGAAGATCTCCATCCGGTCGACCAGCTTCCGGATGCGGTCGGTCTCCTGGCAGATGAGCTGGGTCAGTGCGCGGTCGGCGGCCGAGGCGTTCTGCTCGATGAGCTGTGCGGCGCCGCGGATGCCGGCGAGCGGGTTCTTGATCTCGTGCGCGAGGATCGCCGACATCGCCGACACCGAACGCGCGGCGCCGCGATGGATCAACTGGCGATCCATCTTCTGCGCCATGGAACGTTCCTGAAGATTGACGATGCAACGCGCATCGCCCTCCCCCAGCGGCGACACCTGCACGTCGGTGAGGTTGGCGCCGATGCGATGCGCACCGATGTCCATGCCGTATTCGCTGACCGCCGTTCCGGCGCTGCGGGCTTGTCGTATGAGCGACAGCAGCGGACTGCCTTCGGGCAGAATATTGTCGATCCGCTGCCGGGCGAGCGTCGCCGCGCTGGCGCCGAAGAAATGCTCGGCGGCCTGGTTCGCGAAGATCGTGCGGTTGTCGCCATCGACGACGATCACGGCGTGCGAAATGGCATTGAGGATGAGTTCTTCCAGCGGCTGGTGCCGCAGCGCTTCGTCGATATCGGCGGCCATGTTCATGCGGCTTCCCGAAGCTCGCCCTCGTTTGCGGGTAGCTGCCAGATCAGATCGCGCACCACCGCGGCATCTTCCTTCACGCAAGCGGCAGACACATCGCTGCGCGGCACGCCGAGATGGGTGAGATAGGCCGCAAGGTGCTTGCGGAAGTTCAACAGCCCAAGGCGCGGGCCGTAGGCTTCGATGCTGCCGTCGAGATGCTCCGCCATCGCAGCCTTTCGGATCTCGATCGGAATATGCGGCGGCGCGCGGCCGGCAAGGTCGTCGACGATGGCGCCTAGCAGCCAGGGCTGACCGATGGCGGCGCGCCCGACCATGACGCCCGCCGCACCCGACAGGCGCAGAGCCTCGGCGGCATCAGCAGCGCCCAGGATGTCGCCGTTGACCAGGACCGGGATGCGGACGGCATCCACAACATCGGCCACGCGGCGCCAGTCGGCCCGGCCCTTATAGAACTGGCAGCGGGTACGGCCGTGGACCGAGAGCGCCTTGGCGCCGAGGCCTTCTGCGCGCCGCGCGAGTTCAGGCGCGTTCAGCGAGCGGTCATCCCAGCCGAGGCGCATCTTCACGGTGACGGGCAGCGAGACGGCCTCCGCCACGCGCGCGATCAGCTCTGACGCCAGATCGAGATCGCGCATCAGGGCGGACCCGCCATAGCCGCCGACGACGCGTTTGGCCGGGCAACCCATGTTGATGTCGATCACCGACGCGCCCTCGGCCTCGGCGCGGATCGCGGCCTCGCGCATCCACGGCGGCGAGCAGCCGGCGAGCTGCATGACATAGGGCGCGCCGGGGGTATCCTCGTCGGACTTGCGGAGCTCCTCGTGATGGCCGGCAGCGTAGCGCTCGCTCGCGACCATCTCGGTCACGACCATCGTCGCGCCGAACCGGCGGGCGAGTCGGCGGAACGGCGTGTCAGTCACCCCCGACATAGGCGCGAGCAAGACAGGCCGCTCCGCTTCCCAATATCGCGCGCCAATGCCCATTTCTTGCCGAAGGTCTCCGTCTGCCTAAAAATGCGGCACGTCCATAGCAGCGGACTTGCGGCTTCCCAAGGGCCAATGCGAAGACGGGACCATGCAAGGCGGCGCCAAACTGCAAATTCTTGTCATGGCGGCGGGATCCGGCGAGCGAGCCGGGCCGGGCGTCTCCAAGCAGTATCGGCCGATTTTCGGTGTTCCCCTCCTCCGGCGGACGATCGACACGCTGAAGGCGCTGCTCCCCGAGGCTGGCGTAAGAGTGGTGATCTCGCCCGAGCACGCCGCGGCCTACACGGCGGCGATGGCCGGATCGGACCTGCCGCCGCCCCTGCCGGGCGGGCCAACGCGACAGGAGAGCGTGCGCAAGGGGCTCGAAGCACTGGAGGCCGATCAGCCAGACATCGTCCTGATCCACGACGCCGCCCGGCCCTTCCTGTCGGGCGAGACCGTCGCCGCGCTGCTTGACCGCCTGCAAGGCGATGTCGATGGGGCTGCGCCCGGACTGGCAGTCCTCGATACTGTGAAGCGCTGCGCCGCCGATGGGCTGGTGAGCGACACCGTCGACCGGCGCGGGCTCTGGCGGGTGCAGACGCCGCAGGCCTTTCGCTACGCCGCTATTCTTGCGGCTCATCGCAGCGCTCCGCCGGACCTGACGGACGATCTTGCCGTCGCCGAGGCCCACGGCCTTCGCGTCGCGGTCGTGCCAGGCGACGAGCGGACGTTCAAGATCACCACGTCAGCCGATTTCCGCGCCGCCGAAGCGGTGCTGATCAACGCGCTCCCGGATGTCCGCACCGGCACGGGTTTCGACGTTCACGCGTTCAGCGAAGGCGACCATGTCACCCTCTGCGGTGTGAAAGTGCCCCACAGCCACGGACTGCTCGGTCATTCGGATGCCGATGTCGGCCTGCACGCGATCACCGACGCCATTCTGGGCGCACTCGGCGCCGGCGATATCGGCATGCATTTCCCGCCAAGCGACGAACGCTGGCGGGGCGCGGCGTCGGATCGCTTCCTGCTGCATACCGCCGATCTCGTGCGGGTGCGTGGCGGTGTCATAAGCCATGTGGATGTCACGCTGATCTGCGAGGCCCCGAAAGTCGGTCCGCACAGGGACGCCATGGTGACGCATATCAGCGAAATTCTCGGCCTTCCGGGCCGCGTCAGCGTCAAGGCGACGACGACCGAGAAGCTCGGCTTCACAGGCCGCCGCGAAGGCATCGCCGCGCAGGCCGTCGCGACGCTCCGGCTGCCCGCATGAGAACGCCCGCGGAGGAACAGGCCCGCGCCTGGAAAGCGATGCGGACGCCGTCGGGCATCCTTGCCAGCGGCGGCGGCATCGGCCTGATCCCCTACGGCCCCGGCACATGGGCCAGCGCGGCGACGCTGCCGGTCGGCTGGCTGCTCGCGAACGCGTTCGGCGATTGGGGCCTGGTCCTGGGATCGCTGGCCGTCTTCCTGCTCGGGGTAGCGGCGGCCGGCCGCGTGGTCGGGCACATGGACATTGAGGACCCGTCGCTGGTCGTCATCGACGAGGTCGCCGGTCAGTTGCTGACGCTGCTGGCGGCGCCGCTGACGTGGCAGTGGTATCTGGTTTCCTTTGTCGCCTTCCGCGTGTTTGACCTTGCGAAGCCTTGGCCCGCCTCTTGGGCCGACCGCGAGGTGCCGGGCGGCTTTGGGGCGATGCTGGACGACATGATCGCCGCGGCCTATGCCTTCGGAGCGGTCTTCATCCTCGCCTATTTCCTCGGTCCCTGAGCATGTTCGACAGTTCGTTGTTGCACCGCGCCGAAGCGGTCCTGGCGCGCGCTCGTGCGAAGGGCCTCAGGATCGCCGTGGCCGAGAGCTGCACGGGCGGGTTGCTGGCGGGGCTGCTGACCGAGATTCCGGGCTCGTCCGATGTGTTCGAGCGGGGCTTCGTGACCTACTCCAACGCGGCGAAGGAAGAACTGCTCGGCGTGCCCCAGGCGACGATCGCGGCGTTCGGCGCGGTCAGTCGGCAGACCGCGGCGGCGATGGCCGAGGGCGTGGTGGAGCGGACGCCTGCCGACATATCGGCCTCGGTAACGGGTGTTGCGGGACCCGGCGGCGGCAGCCCTCAGAAGCCGGTCGGCCATGTCCAGTTCGCGGCGGCCCGGCGCGGCGGCGAGACGATCGGCGCGGCTCAGGAGTTCGGCGACATCGGGCGCGGGCCGATCCGGATGGCCGCGGTCGCCTTCGCCCTCTCCCTCATCGAACGCCAACTCGATAGCGTCTGATTGCGGTTTGCCGAAACTGCGTGCTAGACGCGCCATCGCCCTTTGGAGGATGCCAGATGAGATCGCCCCGGCTTGCCGCGCTTTTGCTTGCATCCGCCGTCCTGGCGCCGAGTGCGCTGGCCGACGATACCGCCGGACTTCAGATCCTGATCGACATGCAGGACCCTTCGCAGGTCTCGAAGACCTTCTGCGTGCACGACAGCAAGCTCTTCAGCGTCGATGCCCAGACCTGCATCTCGGGCAGCGTCAAGCTGACCTGCACCCAGGTCGACCCAAACGACGCAAGCAAGGGCGTCAAGTGGGTTGTAACGGACGAGAAGGCGCGCTGCCGCCCGTAGCTCCGTAGAGCACGTCGGCGCGATCGATGAACGCCTGCGACAGGCGCATCAGCGCACGCTCGAGCATGGAGTTGGCGAGAAGCTGGAGAAGCCGGCTGCGGAACTCGAAGTCGATCGTGAACGCAACGCGCGAGCGGCCCTGCCCGATGTCCTGGAAGCGCCAGGTGTTGGTGAGGTGGCGGAACGGCCCATCGACATAGGCGACGTCGATGGCGCTCTCGGCCGGACGCAACGACACGCGGCTGGTGAAGCGTTCTTCGAAGCCCTTGAAGCGCGCCACCATGTCCGCGACGAGCAGTCCGGCACCGCTTGAATCGATGTCTTCGCTGCGCACGCGAAGCGCCTGACACCACGGCAGAAATTCGGGATAGCGGCGCACGTCGGCGACGAGGTCGTACATCTGTCCGGCGCTGTAGGGCACCGCGCGGGTGTCTTCGGCGTGTGGCATTCAGCCCTGCCTGGCGCGCGCCGCTTTCATCTGCGCGAAATCGGCATCGGCATGGTACGAACTGCGCGTCAGCGGGCTTGCCGAAACCATGAGGAAGCCCTTGGCGTAGGCGACCGTCTCCAGGCCTTTGAACTCGTCCGGCGTCCAGAAGCGATTCACAGCGGCGTGGCGCCGGGTCGGCTGGAGATACTGGCCGACGGTGAGGAAATCGACGCCCGCGACGCGGAGGTCGTCCATCACCTGCATGACCTCCTCGCGGCTCTCGCCGAGCCCTGCCATCAGCCCGGACTTGGTGAAGACCGTGCGGTCCAATTCCTTGGCGCGCTGAAGCAGGCGCAGCGAGTGGAAATAGCGCGCGCCGGGGCGGATCGAGAGATAGAGCCGCGGGACGGTTTCGAGGTTGTGGTTGAAGACGTCGGGCCGCGCCTCGATCACGACCTCCAGCGCGCCGTCCTTGCGCAGGAAGTCCGGCGTCAGGACCTCGATGGTCGTGCCCGGCGCGGCGGCGCGGATCGCACGGATGACCGCCGCGAAATGCGCCGCGCCGCCATCGGCGAGGTCGTCCCGGTCGACGGAGGTGATGACGACATGGGCAAGGCCGAGCTTCGCGACCGCGTCGGCGACCCGGTTGGGCTCGTCCGTGTCGAGGGCTCCCGGCAAGCCGGTCTTCACGTTGCAGAACGAACAGGCCCGCGTGCAGATCTCGCCCATGATCATCATGGTCGCGTGCTTCTGGGCCCAGCATTCGCCGATATTCGGGCAGGCCGCCTCCTCGCAGACCGTCGCCAGCCCGTTGGCGCGCATGAGCTTGTGCGTTTCGGCATAGGCCGGCGATGTCGGCGCCTTGACCCGAATCCAGTCCGGCTTGCGCTGGAGCGGCGTCTCGGCACGATTGCGCTTCTCCGGGTGCCGGAAGGCCTGCCGCGAGTCGGCGGTTTTGTCGAAAACGACCGTCATAAGCGCTGATATAAGCCTTTGCCGGGGCTTCACCATCCCTGAAATTCGGCCGCCCCCTGCCCTTGCGTCGGCCGGTGATCCGATTACGTTCACGGCCTGCGACAAAATGTAACAATTCAAGAAAATTTCCAGGAAACGCCCGATGGCTTTGCCGGCCTATGACGCCAAGCGTACCGAGATGTCGATCTTCGATGCGCTGCTGAAGGCGCGCGAGACCTATGGCGGTTCCCGGGAAATCCTGTGGGATGCCAATGACGACCGGAAGCTGAGCTACGACGAGGTGGTGCGGGCGGCCTTTGCGCTCGGCAATGCGCTGAAGCGCATGACGGCCAAGGGCGAGACGGTGGCGATCATGCTGCCGACCGGCGCGGCGGCGGTGATCGCCTTCTTCGCCCTGCACGCCTTCGGCCGCATCCCGGCAATGCTGAACTTCACCGCCGGCGAGCGCGCGATCCTGGCCGCCGTGAAACTCGGCGGGATCAAGACCGTTCTCACGGCCAAACGCTTCATCGACATCGGCAAGCTGGAAGATCTGGTCGAGCACATGAAGCCGAGCGTCAATCTCGTCCATCTCGACGAACTGCGCGAGAAGCTGACGCTGGTCGACAAGCTGACCGCCGTGGCCGGGACGAAGATGCCGGGGCTCTTCAAGGCACGGCAGAAGCCGGGCGAGACCGGCGTGATTCTCTTCACGTCCGGCACCGAGGGCGACCCCAAGGGCGTGGTTCTGAGCCACCAGAACATCCTCGCCAATGTCGAGCAGGTGCGCTGCCACATCGAGCTCAGCGACACCGACATCCTCTTCAACCCCCTGCCGACCTTCCACTGCTTCGGGCTGACGGTCGGCGCGATCCTGCCGATGATGGTGGGGGTGAAGGAGATTCTCTATCCATCACCGCTCCACGTCTCGATCATCCCGAAGAAAATTCGCGAGTCCGGCGCGACGATCATGCTCGCGACCGACACCTTCATCGGCCACTACGCACGTCAGGGCGACCAGGGCGATTTGAACTCGGTGCGTCTGGCGGTCTGCGGCGCCGAGCGCGTGCGCGACGAGACGCGCCAGCTCGTGCGGAAGAAATACAATATCGAGATCGTCGAAGGCTATGGCGTTACCGAGGCCTCGCCCGTCGTCGCGGCAAACCAGGTCGAGGCCAACCGGCCCGGCACCGTGGGGCGTCCGCTGCCGCATATCGAGACGCGGCTGGAGCCCGTCGAGGGCATTCCGAATGCCGGCCGGCTCTTCATCAAGGGCCCGAATGTCATGGCGGGGTATCTCAGTCCCAGCCAGCCGGGCGTCGTGCAGAAGCTCGCCGACGGCTGGCACGACACGGGCGACGTCGTCGCGATCGACAAGCACGGCCACATCGCGATCAAGGGCCGGCTCAAGCGCTTCGCCAAGATCGGCGGCGAGATGGTATCGCTGACCGTGGTGGAGAATTGCGCTTCTGCGCTCTGGCCCGACAATCACCACGCCGCAGTCGCAATCCCCGATGCCCGCAAGGGCGAGCAGATCGTGCTGGTGACCGATTCCAAGGAAGCCAATCGCCCCGACCTGCACGGCTGGGCGCATAATCACGGCGTCCCCGAGTTGGCCGTGCCGCGCAAGATCATCCATGTCGACGACGTGCCGCTGCTCGGCACCGGCAAGACCAACTACGTCGCCGTCCAGAAGATCGCCGACGCGGAGATCGAACCAAAGGCGGCCTGATCCATGCCGTGACTCTTCGGAAGGGCCGCGGCGGCGTAATCCCGCGCGGGCGGTCAGATGTGCAGCACCTCGCCGTAGGCATCCAGCACGGCTTCGTGCATCGCCTCGGAGATGGTGGGGTGCGGGAAGATTGTGGCCTTGAGGTCGGCTTCGGTCGCTTCGAGCGTCCGCGCGATCGTGTAGCCCTGGATCAATTCGGTGACTTCGGCGCCGACCATGTGAGCGCCGAGGAGTTCGCCGGTTCTGGCGTCGAAGACGGTCTTCACGAGGCCCTCCATTTCGCCGAGCGCGATCGCTTTGCCGTTGCCGAGGAACGGGAAGCGGCCGACCTTGACTTCGTGGCCCTTGGCCTTCGCCGCCGCCTCGGTGAGGCCGACGCTCGCGACCTGCGGCGTGCAATAGGTGCAGCCGGGCACGCGCGAGATGTCAAGCGGATGGGCGCCGGCGTGGCCGGCGATGCGTTCGGCGACGATGACGCCTTCGTGCATCGCCTTGTGGGCGAGCCAGGGCGGCCCGGCGACGTCGCCGATCGCCCAGATGCCGGCGACGCCGGTGGCGCCCCACTTGTCGACGACGATGTGGGTGCGGTCGACCTTCACGCCGGCGGCCTCCAGGCCCAGATCCTCGACATTGCCGACGATGCCGACAGCCGAGATGACGCGATCGACGGCGAGTGTCGTCTCCTTGCCGTCTTTGGTTTTGATGGTCGCCGTGACGCTGTCGGCCACCTTGTCGAGCTTCGTCACTGAGGCGCCGGTGACGATCTCCATGCCCTGCCTCTTGAACTGCTTGGCGGCGAAGGCGGAGATTTCCTCGTCCTCGACCGGGAGGATGCGGTCGAGCATTTCGACGACCGTCACCTTGGCCCCTAGCGTGCCGTAGAAGCTGGCGAACTCGATGCCGATCGCCCCCGAGCCGACCACCAACAGCGACTTCGGCATCGACGGCGGCACCAGCGCCTCGCGATAGGACCAGACGAGCTTGCCGTCGGCTTCTAGGCCGGGCAGCGAACGCGCGCGCGCACCCGTCGCGATGATGATGTTCCTGGCCGAGAGGTCGCTCGCCTCGCCGTTCTTGCCGGTGACAGCGAGCTTGCCCTGCCCCGCCAGCTTCGCCGTTCCATCGAGCACGGTGATCTTGTGCTTCTTCATGAGGAACTTGACGCCGTTCGAAAGCTGCGCGGCGACTTTCCGCGAGCGCTGCACGATGGCGTCGAGGTCGAAGCGCGGATTGTCGGCGGCGAGGCCGAATTCCTTCAGCCGGTGCAGAAGGTGCCAGGTCTCCGATGAGCGCAGCAGCGCCTTTGTAGGTATGCAGCCCCAGTTGAGGCAGATGCCGCCGAGATTTTCGCGCTCGACGATGGCGGTCTTGAGGCCGAGCTGGGCACAGCGGATGGCCGAGACGTAGCCGCCCGGCCCCGCCCCGATGACGATGACGTCGTATGGGTCGCTCATGAACGGGACTTAGGCATCAACCCGCGGCCAAGGCAACGCGCTTGCGCGAGGCTTACGGACCGTCCGCCGGGGCTTCGATATTGTCCGTGCCGTCGATGAAGGCGGCCACGGTGTCGTGCAGCATCTTCAGCGACTCCTCGTGGGCATAGACCATGTGGCCGGACTCGTAGAACACGTAGGAAATATTCTTCTGGAGGTCGCGCGGGATCGCCAGATGCTTCATCTCGTAGATGCCTTCGAAATAGGGCGTCGCGAGGTCGTAATAGCCGGCATGAAGCTGGACCCGGAGATTGGGGTTCGTCTTCATCGCCATCGCAAGATCGGGCATGACATTCGCCGCCTGCTGGACCGGGGCGTCCTCGCCCGGCGGCTGATGGAGGAAATTCCACGTCCGCCAGAGACCGGCCGAGGGCTTGTAGCGCTTGCCTTCGCCGAAGCGCAGGTCGGTGCGGATATAGTGGTTATAGGCCGACACATAGGCCGAGCTGATCGCCGAGGATTGCGGGTCGTAATCGGCGTCCTTGCTCAGCGGATCGATGGTCGGGCCGGAAAAGCGCGTGTCGAGGCGGCCGGTCGTCGTATTCGTATCGTCCTGCAACGACTTCTCGAACTCGCCGCCGTCGATGCGGAGGTCGGCCTTGAGGATGTAGGCGACCGGCAGGCCGGTGTAGCGCTGGAGCCGCTCGGCGATCGCCTGGCGCTGTTCGTCGCCAAGGCTGCTGCCGGCCTGGAGCGCGAGGGCGTAGTCGGTGAGCGCGAAGGTCTCGACCTCGTTCAAGAGGTCGCGGACGCCGCCCTGATAGCCGGGCAGCTTCTTGTGATACCACGCCGTCGCCGCATAGGTCGGCAGGGCGAGCTGATACGGCAGGTCGATGCCGGGGTTGTTGTCGGGCCCGTCGGGGCTGAGGTCGAAGTTCAGGATCTGCGACAGCATGATGACGCCGTTGACGTCGACGTCGCGCTCGTTCTGAAGCTGGTTCACGAGAACGGCCGCGCGGGTCGTGCCGTAACTTTCGCCGAAGAGGTATTTGGGCGAGTTCCAGCGGCCGTATTTCGACAGGAACTGGGTGATGAATTCCGAGAAGGCATAGGCGTCGGCATCGACGCTCCAGAACGCCGCTTCCTTGTTCTCGCCCGCGATGCGTCCAAAGCCGGTGCCCGGCGCGTCGATGAAGACGAGGTCGCTGGCGTCGAGGATCGACTGGTCGTTGTTGACGATTTTGTAGGGCGCCGCCGGCGTGTGGCTGTCTTCCGCCGTCAGCACGCGCTTCGGCCCGAAGGCGCCCATATGCAGCCAGACGGTCGCCGAGCCGGGGCCGCCGTTGAAGATGAAGGTGACCGGCCGCGACGCGGCATCGGCGCCGGACTTCATGTAGGCGACAAAGGACATGGCCGCTTCGGCGTCGGCGTTCTTGTCCGACTCCTTGGCCTTCTTGTCCTCGTCCGCCGGCCGCGGCACGTCGTCCCAATCGCGCGGATGGACGACGAGCGTGCCGGCGATGGCCTGATAGTCGAGGCGCGCGCCGTTGATCGTGACCGACCCGCTGGTGCGCACCTCCTCCGCCGTGAAGTGGCGGTCGGTGACAGCGGCTGCGCTCTCCTGCGCCGGCTTCGGCGCCTCACCGCCGGCGAGCGCCGTGGCGCCGAGCAGGGGCAGAACGGCGCAGAAGGTGAGATATCGCTTCGTCATCGCTTGATCCCCGTGTAGCCCGGCCGGGACTGGCCGATTGCACCGGGCGGAGTTTAGAGGCGCAATGGGCGCAGGGTGCCAGCCATGTCGCGATATCGTTACCGCCGGGTCGCCCCATTCGCTCGGAACCGTAATCGGGGAACGCCTTGGCCGCACCGCCCACGATCTTCGTCGATGCCGATGCCTGTCCGGTCAAGGAAGAGGTTTATCGGGTCGCCCGGCGCACCGGATGCCCGGTGCTCGTCGTCGCCAACGGGACCATCCGCACGCCGCCGGACGTAACCTTCGTGCTGGTTCAGGAAGGCGCCGATGCCGCCGACGACTGGATCGCCGAACGGGTGACGGCCGGCGACATCGTCGTCACCAACGACATACCACTGGCGAGCCGGGCGCTGAAAGCTGGCGGGATGGCCCTTGGCGCCACGGGAAAGCCGTTCACGCATGACATGATCGGCACGGCCCTCGCCCAGCGCGCGGTCATGGAGCATCTGCGCTCGTTCGGCGAAGGGGGCGGCGGGCCGAAGCCGTTCAGCGCCCAGGACCGGTCCCGGTTTCTTCAGGCGCTGGATACGGCGGTGCAGAAGGCGAAGCGCCTGAAGGGTCAGGCCTAAGCCAACATGGTCACGGGGTCTTCGAGGAACTCCTTCAACGCCTTCAGCCAGGTGGCGCCGAGGGCGCCGTCGATGACGCGATGGTCGCAGGACATGCGGACCGTCATGATCGTCGCCGTCTCGATGCGGTCGCCGCGCACGATGGGGCGCTTCTCGCCGGCGCCGACGGCGAGGATCGAGGCCTGCGGCGGGTTTATGACGGCGGTGAAGTCGCGCGTGCCGTACATGCCGAGATTGGAGACGGAGAAGGTGCCGCCTTCGTACTCGGACGGCTTGAGCTTCTTCGCCCGGGCGCGGGCGGCGAGGTCCTTCGCCTCGCGCGAGATCTGCACGAGGCCCTTGGTCTCGGCCGCGAAGATGATCGGCGTGATGAGGCCGCCCGGCAGCGCGACGGCGATGCCGACATCGGCGTGATTGTGGAGCAGCATCTCGTTCTCGGTCCAGGACGCATTCACGTCCGGCACCTTGATGAGCGCCGCCGCCGCCGCCTTCACGATGAAGTCGTTGACCGAGATCTTGTAGGCGCCGTCGCCGTCCTTCGGCGATCTGGCGTTGATCGCCTCGCGCGCCGCCAGCAGGGCGCCGATTTCGATATCTGCCGTGAGGTAATAGTGCGGGATATCGCGCTTGGAGACGGTGAGGCGCTTGGCGACCGTCTTGCGCATCGAGTCGTGCGGGACGGCGCGGTAGGTGCCTTCCCTGTAGAACAGGCGCGCATCGGGCAGCGCGCCAGTGGGCGCGGGTCCCGTGCCTGCCGGCTTGGCGCGATCGTCCTTCGCGGCGGGCGCAGCGCCCTCAGCCTTTTTTGGGCCTTCGGCCAGCGCCTTCTCGACATCGGCCTTCACGATGCGGCCGCCGGGGCCGGTGCCGACGATAAGCTTCAGGTCCAGCTTGCTCTCGCCCGCGATGCGCCGGGCGAGGGGCGAGGCGAAGACGCGCTCGCCTGGTGCGGGAGTCCGCCCTCCGTCGGCCTTCGCTTCGCTCAGGCCGCCACCTCCCCCGTGAACGGGGGAGGAAACAGGGCGTGGCGCTTCATCTATTTTCTTCGACATCGCGCCCGTTTGCGCTGGTTTTGCTTCAGGCGCCGGTTTGTTTCCTCCCCCGCCTGCGGGGGAGGTGGCGCCGGCGTTAGCCGGCGACGGAGGGGGCGCGGCCTCGCCCTCTTCCGTCAGGACGGCGATGGGGGTGTTGACCTTCACGTTCTCGGTGCCGTCGGCGACGAGGATCTGCGACAGGGTGCCTTCATCGACCGCCTCGACCTCCATGGTCGCCTTGTCGGTCTCGATCTCGGCGATGACGTCGCCGGCCTTCACCGCGTCGCCTTCCTTCTTCAGCCATTTGGTCAGCGTGCCCTCTTCCATCGTGGGCGAGAGCGCCGGCATGAGGATGTTCGTCGCCACTATTCGGTCTCCAGCGGAGCGAGGCGTTCGGCATTCTCCCAGTCGCGCCCGTCGAACGGCACATGGGCGGCTTGAGAGAGCGCATCGGGATGGTCGAGGCAGCGGACATTGACGCTGAACCCGTCCGGATGCGAGCGCGGCACGTAGAACGACTTGATGCCGCAGACCGAACAGAACAGATGCTGCGCCGTGCCGGTGTTGAAGGTATAGCGCGACAGCTTCTCGGCACCCTGGTTCAGGCGAAAGTCCGAACGCGGAACGATGAGATGCTGGAAGCCGTTCATCACGCACATCGAGCAATTGCAATCGACGATCTCGACGGCCGTGCTGTCCGCGCGCACTTCGAACCGCACCGTGCCGCAATGGCAGCCGCCTCCGTGCCAGGAGGGCGTGGATGGTCCGCCTTCGCGGACCATGACAGGAAGGTGGGTGCTCACCGGTACAGCGCCGCCTTGGCGGCCGACATCACTTCGTCGAGCGAGGGCAGCGCCAGCTTTTCGAGATTGGCGGCATAGGGCATGGGCACGTCCTTGCCGGTGACGCGCATGACAGGGGCGTCGAGATAGTCGAAGGCGTCGCCCTGAACCTGCGCGGCGATCTCCGACGATATCGAGCAGATGGGCCAGCCCTCTTCCACCACGACCAGCCGATTGGTCTTCTTCACGGACGCGATGACCGTCGCGGTGTCGAGCGGGCGGACGGAGCGCAGATCGATCAGTTCAGCGTCGATGCCGTCCTTGGCCAATTCATCCGCAGCATCGAGGATCAAGCCCATGGAGTGCGACAGCGACACCAGCGTGATGTCGTTGCCGGGCTTCACGACACGCGCCTTGCCGATCGGCAGCACGAGGTCGTCCATCACCGGCACCGGGAAGCTGCGGCCGTAGACGATCTCGTTTTCGAGGAAGATCACCGGGTTGTTGTCGCGGATCGCGGCCTTCAGCAGGCCCTTCGCGTCGGCGGCGAAATACGGCGCGACGACCTTGAGGCCGGGCACATGGGCGTACCACGCCGCATAGTTCTGGCTGTGCTGTGCGGCGACACGGGCAGCGGCGCCGTTGGGGCCGCGGAGAACGATGGGCGAGCCCATCTGCCCGCCGGCCATGTAGAGCGTCTTGGCGGCGGAGTTCACGATCTGGTCGATCGCCTGCATGGCGAAATTCCACGTCATGAACTCGACGATGGGCCTGAGGCCCGCGAAGGACGCGCCGACGCCGAGGCCGGCGAAGCCTTGCTCGGTGATCGGCGTGTCGATCACCCGCTTCGGGCCGAACTCGTCGAGCAGGCCCTGGCTGATCTTGTAGGCGCCCTGATATTGCGCGACCTCCTCGCCCATGAGGAAGACGGCGGCATCCCGCCGCATCTCCTCGGCCATCGCGTCGCGCAGCGCTTCACGGACGGTTTGGATCTCGGTTTTGGTGCCGTTGGGGATTTCGCCCCAGGGCACGGCAGCTTCCTCGCGGTTCAGCGGCGTGGCGGTGCGGGACTTCGAAGGCGAGGGCGATGCGCCCCCTCCGTCAGCCTTCGCCTCGCTCAGGCTGCCACCTCCCCCGTGAACGGGGGAGGAAACGGGTTCGCGCGCTGCATCATCCTTCTTCGATGCCTGGTCGCTCCGCTCGCTCTTTGCCTCCGGCGCCGGAGGGGGCGCACCGGCCTCCTCTCCATCCGCCGTCAATTCGGCGATGGGCGTGTTGACCTTCACGCCCTCGCTGCCTTCCGGAATCAGGATCTTGGCGAGCGTGCCTTCGTCGACGGCCTCGACCTCCATCGTCGCCTTGTCCGTCTCGATCTCGGCGATGACGTCACCGGCCTTTATGGCCTGGCCTTCCTTGACCAGCCACTTGGCGAGCGTGCCCTCCTCCATCGTAGGCGAGAGGGCCGGCATCAGGATCTGAACGGACATAGCGACCTTTGAACCGAGTCAGACGATCTTGAGGATCGCCAGGAGGACGAGAACGGTGCCGACCAGGCCGACGGCCCAAACAAGCGGGCGGACCAGGGGAACACCGAAGACGTAGAGAACGGCGTGCGCAACGCGCGAGTAGAAGAAGAGCTGCGCGCCCAGCGCCGTCATGGGCGTAAAGCCGGTATGTGCCGCCACCAGGATCAGCGGCGCGAACATGGTCAGGCCCTCGCGGTGGTTGTCGACCACACGCAGCATGCGCGCATGAAACCCGGTCGGTGCAGGAAGGCCGTCGCGGTTGTTCACGAGCGGCATGAGGCCTTGCGACGACACGCCGGCATTCGCCTGTATCACCACCAGGACGATGAGCAGCGCCACGCTATACGCAAGCATCGATAGTTCGACAGGCATCGGTTTCACTCCCCCTCAGTCACCCGGCCCCATCGGCTCAGGCATAGATTTCAGTCCAGAGCTCCTTCGGTTCAGGCTCGGGACTGAGCTGCGCGAACTCCGCCGCGCCCGCGACGATGTCGCGAATTTCCTTGTCGATCGCCTTGAGTGCGGCTTCGTCGCCGACGCCGGCCGCGATCATCTTCGCCCGCAGGCCTTCGATCGGGTCGTGCTTCTCGCGCATCTCCTGCACCTCTTCCTTGGTGCGGTATTTGGCGGGGTCGGACATCGAGTGGCCGCGATAGCGGTAGGTCTTCATCTCCAGGATATACGGGCCGCTCCCCTTGCGGCAGTGCTCCACCGCCTTCCGCCCGGCGGCGTAGACGGCCTCGACATCCATCCCGTCGACCTCTTCGCCGGGGATGTTGAAACTGACGCCCCGCCTGTGCAGATGCGTCTCCGAGGTCGAGCGCGAGATGGCGGTGCCCATCGCGTATTGATTATTCTCGATCACATAGACGACGGGCAGCTTCCACACCGCCGCCATGTTGAAGGACTCGTAGACCTGACCCTGGTTGGCCGCGCCGTCGCCGAAATAGGTCAGGCACACCCGGTCGTTGTCGCGATAGCGGTTGGCGAAGGCGAGGCCGGTGCCGAGCGGCACCTGGGCGCCGACGATGCCGTGGCCGCCATAGAAATTCTTCTCGCGGCTGAACATGTGCATCGAGCCGCCCTTGCCCTTGGAATAGCCGCCCGAGCGCCCCGTTAGCTCGGCCATGACGCCGTTCGGCTCCATCCCAGCGGCCAGCATGTGTCCGTGGTCGCGATAGGCGGTGATGACCTGGTCGCCGGGCTCGATCGCCGCCTGCATGCCGACGACGACCGCTTCCTGGCCGATATAAAGATGGCAGAAGCCGCCGATGAGGCCCATGCCGTAGAGCTGCCCGGCCCGCTCCTCGAAGCGGCGGATCAGCAGCATGTCGCGGTAGAATTGGGTCAGGAGCGCGGCATTGCCGCTAGGGGCCGTGGCGGTCTTGGACATCGGATCCCGTGCAGAAATCGGTCGAAGCCGTTTCTAGCCCGGGCGGGTGCGCAAAGTCACCCGCGCGATGCACTTGACAACATGTCAGCGCGAGACGCTGCCCCAGTAGATCGTCAACTCATCCGGGCGCGAAAACCCCAGCGAACTGCGGGATTGCTCGTCCAGCATGTCGGGATCCACATGCCCCGGCTCCATCAGTTTGACGCGGCGTTCGAGGCGCGAGCGCTCGGCGCTGATCTGCTCCAGTTCGGCGCTGCGAATCGCGACGCGCTCGTCGAGGCGCGCCAGCTTGAAGGCGCCATATTCGCCATAGAAGCCATGCCACGAGAAATAGCTGATGAGCACAACGCAGAGCGAGGGCACGATCATGCCCTGGGCAAAGCGTTTGACGGTCATTCGGCGGCGCATGGCGTTCTGCCCCGTTTGCTGCACGGCGATTACTGCCGCAGCGCGGTTAACGAGACCTTGCCGGGTGTGACATGTGCACGGGCCATTTGGCAAAATGGCCTCAGATGTCCATACATCCTGTGGACGTCCTGTCTTCTGTCACGCCGATGAGCCCTGCCGAGGCAACTTAAATGCGCTGGGCCCAATTCAAGATGCCGGGCGGCGAGGCCTACGATCTGTCGCATCTAGACTCATTCACGATGCGGATAGCCGACGAGCACGACGTTTTGGTGACGTTCGGCTCGCACACGTTCACACGGGAGTGGAAAATCAGCGATCAGGCCCATCTCCGTTTCGTCGATGGGAGCGATGTCCGGTGCTTCTGCGCTGAGCGTCACGGCTATTCGATGCGGCTGCCAGAGCTTGTGCGATCCTCAAACCGGGCCTTCTTTCACGAGGGCCGCTACATGCTTTACGTGGACTTCCCGCAGGGGCAAGTCGCGCCATACGCGGTGTTCTTCAATCTTGAGCGCTCGCGACAGAAGGGCCTTGCGGCGACTATGTTCGTCGTCAGCGCCTATATGAAGCCGGAGCTGCCGACGATGCTGCCCGCGGTGACGATGCGGACGCTCGTGGATGCGGTGTCGAAGGGCCAAAAGGTCAAGGTGCCGCGTGACCGCCGGTCGATCAAAAGAAAATAGCCCCCGTTGGTACGGAGGCTATCTTGTGCGGAAAACCACTTACCTCCGCGAACCGCAGAACCCCCGAAAGGGCTGGTGGTCGTTTGTTCACCGCCATCGACCTAGGGGATAAATAACTCCGCGGAGGTTAAGTTTCAACAAAGAGTTGAGGCAGTCGATTTTCCTCTGACATCAATGGGTTGCTTATGCGCTGGACCAAATAACGGCCTGGCCTTCAGTAGGGATCGCTGAGTTCCAGGATTTCCTGGCCCATCAGGACGCAGCTATCGGGAATCTGCGCGTAGAGCAGATGGATGCGGTATTCGGCCTTGTAGATGTAGCCGATCACCTCGATTACATCGAACTTGCCGGTGCCGCGCGCCGCCTTGACGGGCGCGAGAACCTTCACCTGGTCGTCGATGCCGATATTCCCGACCTCGCTCATGTCGCCGTCGGTGAAATGGAACTGAAGCAACTTTTGCGCGCGCGCCTTGGCGTCCTCGGCGCAAGGGTGGTCGGCGGCCTGGGCTGCCGATAGGGCTGCGAGCCCGATTGCGGCAGCGAACACAGTTTTCGTCTTCATGATGCTTACGTCCTCAAAATCGAGCGGCCGGCATAGACGGCGCTCTCGCCCAGCATCTGCTCGATGCGCAGGAGCTGGTTGTATTTGGCGAGCCGGTCCGAGCGGGCCAGCGAGCCGGTCTTGATCTGCCCGCAATTGGTGGCGACGGCGAGGTCGGCGATGGTCGAATCCTCGGTCTCGCCCGAGCGGTGCGACATCACCGCGCCGTAGCTTGCGCGCTGCGCCATCGTCACGGCGTCGAGCGTCTCCGACAGCGTGCCGATCTGGTTGACTTTCACCAGGATCGCGTTGGCGACGCCCCTGGAGATGCCGTCGGCAAGGCGCTTCGGATTGGTAACGAAGAGATCGTCGCCGACGAGCTGCACGCGCGTGCCGAGCGCCTCGGTGAGGCCCGCCCAGCCCTCCCAGTCGTCCTCCGCCATGCCGTCTTCGATCGAGACGATCGGGTAGCGGCCGCCGAGCTCCTGGTAGTAGGCGATCAGCTTGTCGCCCTTCAGCGTGCGGCCCTCGCCTTCCAGGTGATAGGACCCGTCCTTGAAGAACTCGGTCGAGGCGACGTCGAGCGCGAGATAGACGTCCTCGCCGGGCTTCAGGCCGGTCTTCTCGATCGCCGCGACGATAAAGGCGAGCGCCTCGTCTGGCGACTTGAGGTCCGGCGCGAAGCCGCCCTCGTCGCCGACATTGGTGTTGTGGCCCTTGCCCTTGAGCTCCTTCTTCAGGGCATGGAAGACCTCGGCGCCCCAGCGCAGGCCTTCCGCGAAGGTCGGCGCGCCCGCCGGGACGATCATGAACTCCTGGAAGTCGATCGGGTTGTCGGCGTGCGCGCCGCCATTGACGATGTTCATCAGCGGCACCGGCAGCGTGCAGGCGGCGGGGCCGCCGAGATAGCGGTGCAGCGGCAGGTCATGGGCCTGCGCGGCGGCCTTGGCGATCGCCAGCGAGACGCCGAGGATGGCATTGGCACCGAGGCGCGACTTGTTGGGCGTGCCGTCCAGTTCGATCATCAGCCGGTCGAGCTTGAGCTGCTCCTCGGCGTCGAGACCGGTCAGCGCGTCGAAGATCTCGCCCTCGGCCGCATCGACCGCCTGGAGCACGCCCTTGCCGCCATAGCGGGCGCCGCCGTCCCGAAGTTCGACCGCCTCGTGCGCGCCCGTCGAGGCGCCCGACGGGACCGCCGCGCGCCCGGTGCTGCCGTCTTCCAGCAGGACGTCGACCTCGACGGTCGGGTTGCCGCGGCTATCCAGGATTTCCCGGGCTGCGATATCGACGATGGCGGTCATGCTGGCCCCTTTGGCTTGAAGCCGGGGTCGATAGCCGACGGATTTCCCCTTGTGAAGGGCTTGGGCCGACCGGACCTGCCTACTATCATCCCCGGGAAAATCCGGTCCCAGGGGGAAACCATGTTCGGCACGCATCTGGTCGCGATCGTCGCGATCCTCTCGCTCGCGCTCTATTTCTACATGGGCATCCGCGTCGGTCAGGCGCGGACCAAATTCAATGTCCCGGCGCCGGCGATGACCGGCCAGCCGGAGTTCGAACGCACGTTTCGCGTCCAGATGAACACGCTGGAAGGGCTCGTGATCTACCTGCCCTCGCTCTTCCTCTTTGCCGCGTATGTGCATGACTACATCGCCGCCGCCCTCGGCGTGATGTGGATCGTCGGACGCTATGTCTACATGGAGGGCTATATCGACGCGCCGGAGAAGCGGAGCGCCGGGTTCGGCATCCAGGCCCTGGCCACGCTGATCCTGCTGCTCGGCAGCCTGGTCGGCGTTCTGTGGAACATGGCCGGGATCGGCGCGATCCTGTGACATCAGGCCCGGCGGCCGTCCTCGTCGAGGCTCCCGCAGCCGGCGTCGCGCTGCTGCGGATGAACCGGGGCGCCCGGCGGAATGCCCTGTCGGCAGAGATGATGAGCGCCTTGCAGGAGGAGCTCGCGGCGACAGCCGCCGATCCGGCCGTGCGGGTGGTGATCCTCGCGGCCGATGGCCCCGCCTTCTGCGCGGGCCATGATCTCAAGGAGATGACCGCGCATCGCGCCGCCGCCGACGGCGGGCGCGGCTTTTACGCCGAACTCTTCCGTCAGTGCAGCGATCTGATGCTGGCCATCGTGCGCCATCCGCGGCCGGTGATAGCGATGGTTCAGGGCATCGCGACGGCGGCGGGATGCCAGATCGTCGCGAGCTGCGACCTGGCGGTTGCGGCGGAAGGAGCCAGTTTCGCGACCCCTGGCGTCAATATCGGGCTCTTCTGCTCCACGCCCATGGTCGCGCTGTCGCGCAACGTGTCGCGCAAGCATGCGATGGAGATGTTGCTGACCGGGGACGCGGTCGGAGCCGTCCGGGCCCGGGAACTGGGACTTGTGAACCGTGTGGTTGCCGCGGACCGGCTCCTGCCGGAAACGCTGGCGCTGGCGGCGCAGATCGCCGGAAAGCCATGGGCGACGCTGAAGCTCGGTAAGGCGGCCTTCTACGCGCAGGCGGAGATGAAGCTGGACGACGCCTATGCCTATGCGGCCGAGGTCATGACACAGAACATGATGGCGCGGGAAGCCGTCGAAGGCATCTGCGCCTTCGTCGAAAAGCGAGAGCCGAAATGGCCGTCGGATGGGGAGGGAAAACCATGAGGAAGCGCACGCTCGCGATCATCTTCGCCGCCGCCTTCGCCGCGCCGGCCTTCGGGGGCGGCGGCGACGAGGAGATCGTCGTCACCGCCCAGCGCGCCCAGTACTCCGACTATTCGGATACGCCGCACGTCTCGCTGGCGCGGCGCGCCGACAACATCATCACCACCGTGACGGTCGTCTGCGACACGCGCGATGAAAAGCAGCGCGAGCAGGAGCTCCGCGACACGCTGCGCAGCCTTATCTCGGCGGCTTCCCGCGAGGGCTCGATCACGCTCAGCGTCGGCGACGACATCCTGGTCGATTTCAACGACACGATGCTCGACAAGGTCATCATTCCCGATACGGAGAAGACCGAGACGAGCAAGGCCAGCATAGTCGTGAAGACGGCGATCCGCCCCGAGGACACCTTCGATTCCGCAACAGGGCGCATCAAGAGCTTCGTCGATGCGACGGAGAAGGTGGGCCGCAGCGAGGTCCTCGTGTCGGGGTCCTTCAATCTCTCGATCGTCGGCCCCGAAAAGAGCCGGCCCGAGCTGCTCCGTCTCATCGCCGACGACGCGCGCGCCACGGCGGCCACGTTCGGGCAGAACTACGAGGTGACGCTGGATGGGCTCCAGAACCAGATCCAGTGGTACCAGTCGGGCCAGCTCGAACTGTCGCTCTTCCTCTACTATAAGATGTCGGTGAAAGCGGCGCAGCCCTGACTGCGGTTGGCTGCCGATAGCGAGGTACGACGCATGGCCTTTGCGAACCCGTCCGACGCCGAGATCGGCGCCCTGCTGAATGCCGCCAGGACCATCGCGCTGGTCGGCGCCAGCGCCAACCCGGACCGCGACAGCCATGAGGTGATGGCGTTCCTCCAACGCAAGGGGCACCGGGTGATCCCGGTGAATCCCGGCCTCGCCGGCAAGGGCCTGCTCGGCGAGACGGTCTATGCGAAGCTGGGCGACATCCCCTTCCCGGTCGATCTGGCTGACGTCTTCCGTGCCAGCGAATATGTCGATGGCATCGTCGATCAGTGCCTCGCGGCGAAGATCCCGGCGATCTGGACGCAGCTTGGCGTGGTCGATGCCAAGGCCGCCGAAAAGGCCGTCGCCGGCGGCATGACCGTCGTCATGAACAAATGTCCCAAGATCGAGTATGCCCGCCAGCGGCTCGTCGGGCCGCGCGGTTAGCCAGTATTTGAGCCGCAGCCCGGTTTCGCCGGCGCCTTCACGCGCCTAGACTGAGGCCGGTTCCGGAGAGAGAGGCCATGAGCGAACAGGGTTTTGCGACGAAGGCAGTGCATGCGGGGGAAGCGCCTGACCCGACAACGGGCTCGCGCGCCACGCCGATCCATCAGACGACCTCCTATCAATTCCAGGACGCGGCCCATGCGGCCCGCCTGTTCGGCCTCCAGGAGTTCGGCAACATCTACACCCGCATCATGAACCCGACGCAGGCCGCGCTGGAGGGCAAGCTTGCGGCCCTCGAAGGCGGTACCGCGGCGCTCGCGGTGGCGTCCGGGCATGCGGCGCAGGCCCTCGTCGCGCATACGCTGATGGAGTCGGGCGATGAAATCCTCGCCGCCCGGCAGCTCTACGGCGGTTCGCTGAACCAGTTCACGCAGGCCTTCGCGAAGTTCGGCTGGGGCGTGAAGCTGGTCGATGCGACCGACCTCGACGCGGTCAAGCGCGGCGTCACCGATAAGACGCGCATGATCTTCACCGAGAGCATCGCGAACCCCGGCGGGATCGTGATGGACCTCGAAGGCATCGCGAAGATCGCGGCCGATGCAAAGGTGCCCTATGTCGTCGACAACACGCTGGCCTCGCCTTACCTGATCCGCCCGCTGGAGTGGGGCGCGAACATCGTCGTGCACTCGCTGACGAAGTTCATCGGGGGTCACGGCACGTCCATCGGCGGCGCGATCGTCGATGGCGGCACGTTCGACTGGAAGGGTTCCGGCCGCTATCCCTCGATCACCGCACCGTCAGGCAGCTATCACGGTGCCGTGCTGAACGACGCCGTCGGCAAGGAGATCAGCTTCATCATCGCGTGCCGCGTTCTGGGCCTGCGCGATCTCGGCATGGCCATCTCGCCGTTCAACGCCTTCATGTTCATCACCGGCGCCGAGACGCTGCATTTGCGCATGCAGAGGCACAGCGACAACGCGCTGGCCGTGGCGAAATGGCTGAAGGGACACGAGGGCGTGACGTGGGTCTCGTATGCGGGGCTCGAAGGCGACCGCTTACATGCGCTGGCGAAGAAATATTGCCCCAAGGGTGCAGGCGCCGTGCTGACCTTCGGGTTGAAGGGCGGCTACGACGCCGGCTTGAAGCTGGTGAACGGCGTGAAGCTGTTCTCGCATGTCGCCAATCTCGGCGACGTGCGCTCGCTGATCATCCACCCCGCCTCGACCACGCATTCGCAGCTCAGCGACGAGGCGAAGACGGCGGCCGGCGCAGGTCCGGATGTCGTGCGCCTGTCCATCGGCATCGAGGACGTCGCCGACATCACGGCCGACCTGGATCAAGCGCTCAAGGCATAAGCGCAAAAGAAAGGGCGGCGGGATCGCTCCCGCCGCCCGATCGACTCAAATCTTTAGAGAATGACGCCGGCGCGTCCCAGAACGTTGAGCACCAGGTAAAGGATCGCGATCGCGATCGCGGCGAGCGACAGGGGCCGCTGCAAGGGCTTCACCGTGGCCAGCGAACGGTCGAGAGCGTCCTGCCCGCCCGAACCGGCCAATGCCTTCGCGATGAGCGGATAGGCGAGAATGAGTCCGAGTCCGATCAGGACGAACACCGAGGCGGTCACGATCAGGAAGGTGATCGGGAAGTAGCTGACCATGCCGATGATGCTCAGCCAGTCGATGAAACCAAGAATGCCGACGACGAGCCCGGCTATGCCGATGATGGCAGCATAGGGCGCGAGTGTTGCGGCAACGTCTTTTGTCGCGTCCTGCGCGCCCTTGGATGCGCCAGGCAGGCCGCCCGTCGCCGACAGGCCCAGGATGCCCATCGCCAGCAGGAGAAGAACGGACAGGATCATGGTCAGCATGCGGTAGCCCCCCTTTTGTGGCCGGCGACGGCGCGAATCCGCCGCGCCGCAGCAGCGTGCCTGCTTCCTGCCTCTCCGGAAACCCCGGACAGGTGCGACAAATCCGGCCGCGTCAGATGTAGACGCCGCTGCGGTTGAGGATGAACTCAATCAGCTCCCACAGCGCCAGCACGAGGGTAACGATACCGACAATCGCTTCGTTGGGCGCAAAGGTCGACTTGAACCAGTCGACGAATTTACCCGCTCCCGAGGCCGGGGCGCCGAAGAAGGCCGCGACGCTTGGATAGCCGGCCAGCACGCCCACCGTGATCAGCACCAGGTTGGTCAGGAGCCCGATCAGGGCCGACAGCGTGTTGCTGCCCAGGGTCTGGATGAAGACCACGAAGGTGATGATGCCCCACACCCCCCAGATCACCGCGATGATGCCCATCGTACCGGCGGCGGCCGAAAGCGGCTCGGCAACCGGCTTCAGCACGTCCTGCACGGGTTTCAGGGCTGCTGGTCCAGCGCCCTTGGCCGTGGAAACGAGTCCGAGAACAATCAGCAGTGCAAGCGTCAGCAAGAAGATGATGTAGATCATGACGGGTCCCCTTCAGAGCGCGGCCGCACCCGCGCACGCACCACTTCAATCCCAAATCATTGTGGCGAAGTGAAGCCGGTCTTCGCAGGTGCGGCAAAACGTATCGCCGCTGACTCTCCGGCCAAGCGGTAGTGTATCAAGGCTGCTGCTAGCAGAGCGAGCGCCCCGAGCTGATGCATCGCCCCGAGCGCTACCGGCTGAACCCCTTCCGCTCCGCCCAACAGCGTCAGGACGCCGAGCGTGATCTGCGCGATGACCACCGCGACCAGGAAGAATGCCGACGCCTTGGCTTGTCCGCGCATGGCAGCCAGCCCCGCAACGGCAAGCGCGAGCACCGCCACGGCATAGGCGACCATGCGGTGCTGGAACTGTACCATGGCGACGTTCTCACCGAAATTGAGCCACCAGGGCTGTTCGGCCATGAGTCCGGACGGCACGAGCGCGCCGTCCATCAGCGGCCAGGTGTTGTAGGTGAGGCCCGCGTCCAGCCCCGCGACCAGCGCGCCGAGCAGGACCTGCAAGAAGACGAGCCAGACCAGCGCACCCGGCAGGCGCCGCTCCGGCCGCGGCGCCGGCAGGGGGCCGCGCATATGTTGGAGCAGCATGGTCAACGCCCAGGCGAAAATCGCGAAGGCGAGCCCGAGATGGGCCGCGAGCCGGTACTGGCTGACGTCCAGCCTTCCGACCAGTCCGCTGACCACCATCACCCAGCCGAGGGCGCCCTGGGCACAGACCAGCCCGAAGAGAATGGCGCCCGAGCGCAGCGTCGCGCGCGACGCGCTGCCGCGCCACCAGAACCAGAGCAGCGGGAACAGCACGACGAGGCCGATCGCGCGGGCGAGCAGCCGGTGCCCCCATTCCCACCAGAAGATCGCCTTGAAGGCCTCGAGCGTCATGCCCTTGTTCTGGACCTGGTACTCGGTGGTCGAGCGGTATTTCTCCAGTTCGGCCTGCCAGTCCGCTTCGCTGAGCGGCGGGACGACGCCGGTGACCGGCTTCCATTCGGTGATCGAAAGGCCCGAGTCGGTCAGGCGGGTCAGGCCGCCGACCAGAACGATGCCGGCGATCATGGCGATGACGACGGCCAGCCAGATCGTGACAGCGCGCGACGGCCGGCGGGATGCGGGATAATTCGACATGGGGCTGCGCGCGTGATAGCGCACCGCCCCGTCGACCGCGAGCCGAATTCAAGAGACGACCACCTTGCCCGAGCGCCTGAAGAAGCTGGTCGGAACGCTGCTGATCCTGGTCTGGCTGTTCTTCTACGCGCTGTTCGCCATGCGCCTGGCCGTCGCGCTGTCCGCGCACTTCACCTGGCTGACGCAGCTTGCCTATTACGCCTTCGCCGGCCTCGCCTGGATCATCCCTCCGGGCTTCCTGATCCAGTGGATGTCGGAGCCGGCGGTGCGGCGTTGAGCCCGATTGTGCGGCAGCCGCGGCTGACCTAGCGTCATTTTCGCTCGTCTCTTGGGGAGGGAAGCATGTCGCGTCAGGCGCCTCTCGCACTACTCACGGCCGCGCTGCTGGGCGGGTGCGCCGCGCCCCCATCGACCGTCATGTCGCACGACCATGGCGACATGCCTCCGGGCATGATGCACAACATGGCGATGCCGCCGATGCCGCAGGTCTATATGGGCCAGGCGGACAAGGCCGGCGCGCCGGTCTTCAAGAATCTCGGCACGCACCACCACAAGATCACGACCGACGTCGCCGAGACGCAGGCCTATTTCGACCAGGGCCTGAGGCTGCTGGTGAACTTCAACCACGCCGAGGCCATCCGGTCGTTCCGCGAGGCGGCACGTCTCGATCCCGAATGCGCCATGTGCTGGTGGGGCGTCGCCTTCGCGCTGGGGCCGAACATCAATCTGCCCATGCAGGACGATGCCTATGCGCCCGCCTGGGAGGCGCTCGGCAAGGCCAGGGCGCTGGCGCCCAAGGCGGCGGCGGAAGAACAGGCATGGATCGCGGCGCTGGCGACGCGCTACGCGCCGGATGCAACGACGCCGCGCCCCCCGTTGGACGCGGCCTTTGCCGAGGCGATGGGGAAGCTCGCTGCCAAATATCCGGACGATCTCGACGTGGCGCAGTTCTACGCCGAAGCGATGATGGACACGCAGCCCTGGGACTATTGGGAAGCCGACGGGACGACGCCGAAGGGCCATGGGGCCGAGATCGTGCGCGTGCTGGAAGGCATCCTCGCCAGGGAGCCGAACCACGCCGGCGCGCTGCATCTCTATATCCACGCCGTCGAGGCGTCGACGACACCGGAACGCGCCGAGGCGGCCGCGGATCGGCTCGCCACGCTGATGCCCGACGCCGGGCATATCGTGCACATGCCGTCGCATATCTATTATCGCGTCGGACGCTATCGCGACGCGGCCGCGGCCAACGAGAAGGCCGCGCTGGTCGACGAGACCTATATCGCGGCCTGCAAGGCGCAGGGCTTCTACCCGCTCGGCTATTACGGCCACAACATCCACTTCCTGTGGACGTCGGCCGAGATGGACGGCCGCTACGAGACGGCGATCACGGCCGCCCGGCGTCTCGTGAAGGCGGTCGACGCGGTGAACGTGGCGCGGCAGATCGGCCAGAGCGAACTCTTCGTCTTCACGCCGCTCGTCACCTATGTGCGCTTCGGCAAGTGGGATGAGGTTCTCGCCGAACCGCTGCCGCCGGTCGACCTGGCGCTCGACACGGTAGTTGCGCACTACGCGCGCGCCTTCGCCTACGCCAACACGGGCGATCAGGCCGGGGCGAAACGCGAGCGCGATCTCCTGGCCGGCCTGCAAAAGGCGCCCGGTCTCGCCAAGCTCCAGTCCCAGACGGTGCCGGCACCCGCGATGGCCGAGCTCGCGCTGCTGCTGGTCGACGGCGAGATCGCACGGACGAAGGGCGACCTCGCCACCGCGATCCGCATCTTCCAGCAGGCATCGGCGCACGAGCGCGCCCTGCCCTATACCGAGCCACCCTATTGGCATCAGCCGGTCAGCCACCTGCTCGGCGCCGTGCTGCTCGAAGCGCATCGCTATGTGGACGCCGAGGCCGTCTATCGCGACAGCCTCAAGGTCTATCGCCGTGACGGCTGGGCCTTGCGCGGGCTCACGCTGGCGCTCGAAGGGCAAGGCAAGACGCGCGAGGCGGCGAAGGTCGCGGCTGACCAGCGCGCGGCCTGGCAGCTTGCCGACGTCGTCCTGGTCTCGTCGCGCTTCTGAGCCGGCTCAGGCCTTCGGCGGGCGCTTGTCGAACCAGGGCTGCGCCTTCTCGAGCTGGCCTGCGAGGCGGAACAACAGGCTCTCGTTGCCATAGGCGGCGCCGAACATCATGCCGAGCGGCAGGCCGTCGTCGGTCCAGTGCAGCGGCACCGACATCGCCGGCGCGCCGGTCTGATTGTAGAACGCACAGAAGGCCGGGAAGCTGTTGATCGCGCGCACGAAGGCGCCGGTGTCGGGCGGCGAGAGGCTGAGAACCTTCAGCACCTCCGGCTTGCGCGTGATGGTCGGCGACAGCGTAACGTCGAAGCGGCTCATCAGCTTGGCGTAGGCGATCGCCGCGAGCTGGAGCGTGACCTCGTCCTTCGCCATCTGGATGCCGGTCGTCTCGCGCGCGTTGCGGATCATCGACCAGTTGATCGGCTCCAGCTCATCTTCCGTCACGGGCCGCCCGCGCTGTTCGCCGGCAAGTTCGACCGACGCCGCCAGATGGGCGCCGACCATACGGCCGAGCACCGCGGCCACGGCCGGGCCGTCGATCTCGGGCGCCGCCTCTTCGACCTCGTGGCCGAGCGAACGCAGCAGCTTCACGGTCGCGTCGAGGCCGCGGCGGGCGTCGGCGTCGGGCTCCGTGCCGTTCGCGGCCTTGCTCCAAAGCGCCACACGCAGCTTGCCTGGGTCGCGCGCCACTTCATCCAGATACGGCCGCTCGGGGCTCGGCGCTACATAGCGGGAGCCCTGCTCCATCCCGTGCGTGGCATCCAGCAGCGCGGCGGAGTCCCGCACCGAGCGCGAAACCGCATGCGCCGTACTGAATCCGCCCCAGCCCTCGGTGCGCGACGGTCCCATGGGCATGCGGCCGCGTGAGGGCTTGAGTCCGAAGAGGCCGCAGCAGGCCGCCGGAATGCGGATCGAGCCGCCGCCGTCGCTCGCATGTGCGATCGGCACGACGCCGGAGGCGACCGCCGCGGCAGCGCCCCCCGACGATCCGCCGGCGATGCGATCGGTGTTCCAGGGATTCCTGGTCTCGCCGAACAGCACCGACTCCGTCGTCGTCGTGCTGCCGAACTCCGGTGTCGTCGTGTGGCCGAAGATGGAAAAGCCCGCGGCCTTGTAGCGCCGTGTGAGCGTCGCATCCTCGGTCGCGACGAAATCCTTGTAGAGCCGTGAGCCCTGCGTGAGCTTCTGGCCCTCCAGCGTCGCGCCGAGATCCTTCAGCACAAAAGGAACGCCGGCGAACGGACCTTTTCCGAGCCCGTCCGCGATCTGCCGCCGCGCGACATCGGGGTAGAGCGCCGAGAAGCAGTTGACGCGCGCCTGTGCTGCTTCGGCGCGCGACACTGCGGCGTCGAGCAGCTCCAGGGGCGTCACGTCACGGTTGCGCACCAGCTCGGCCAAGCCCAGCGCATCGTAGTTCTCGTAGTCCTTCATCGCCGCCTCTCCGCGTTGCCGTGCCAGCTTAGCAAACAACGCAGGCTTGGCGAGGGCTACCCGTTCTTGGCGACGAGGCCGCCGTCCACGGGGATGATCGCGCCGGTCAGATAGGACGCCGCCGGGAGGCAGAGGCTCAGCGTCATGTGCGCCACCTCCTCCGGATCGCCATAGCGGCCAAGTGCGGTGCGGCGCTTGGCGAAGATCGCCTTGTGCTCATCCTGGATGCCCTTGGTCATCCCGGTGTTGATCGGCCCGGGACAGATGCAGTTGACCGTGATCCCCTCGCGGCCGAGTTCGATCGCGAGGCCGCGCGTCAGGCCGATCACGCCGGCCTTGGCCGCCGAGTAGGCGCTGTTGCGCGGCGTGGCGCCGAGGCCTTCGGTCGAGGCGATATTGACGATGCGCGGCGAGGATGACTTCCGCAAATGCGGCAGCGCGGCGCGGATCATGCGCTGGTGCGAGGTCAGCAGCACGTTCACGGCGCGGGCCCAGTAATCCTCGTAGCCCGGATCTTCCAGCGCGCGGGATTCCGCGATGCCGGCGTTGTTGACGACGATGTCGAGTCCGCCGAACGCCTCCACGGTCCGCGCGACCGCCGCCTCGATGGCGTCCTTGTCGCCGACATCGAGCTTGAAGCCGATCGCCTTCTGGCCGCCGCCGGTAATCTCCCTGGCGACCGCTTCCGCGCCCTCGCCGTTATAGTCCGTGACGGCGACATTGGCGCCGTCCGCGGCGAAGACGGCAGCCGTCGCCCGGCCCATGCCGCTCGCCGCCCCCGTCACCAGCACCGTCAAGCCTTTCACCGACCGGCTCAGTGCACGCATCGCTTCCTCCCTGTGTTGCATGGCGCTCAGGTACCGGTGGTCGATGCGACGGGAATTGGCAAGACACCCTGTACGGCAGGGTCCGGCGCCTCGTCCTTCCAGCGCACCGAGCCGAACGGCCGCTCCAGCATGCGACGGATGCGCACCGGCTCCGGCCCCATGTGATATTTGCGCGCCGCCGCCTGCACCTCGCTCTCGACCTGCGTCAGGCGGGTGCGCTGGCGCAGATAGTCGAGCCAGGTCGGACAGTGGAAGCGTTCGATCCACAGTTCCGGATCGGCGACGTCGCGCGAGATCGACCAGTCATAGCCGCCGTTGCGCGAGCGCACGAGCTGCACATGCTGGATGGCACGGTAGAACTCTCGCGCATCGGCAGGGTTCACCCGGTATTCCAGCTCGATGACGATGGGGCCCGAGCGCGGGGTGATCGCGAGCTGCACCTCGGGGTCGGCAAGCGGGTCGGCGGCAGGATCGGCATTCTCCGTCGTCGGCGGCACCGGCATCAGCAGGCCGAGGATCATCGTCGAAGCCATGCCGCAGCCGGAGATCATCAGCGCGCCATCGACGCCGACGACCTCGGCGACATGGCCCCAGATCCAGCTCCCGATCGCGATGCCGCCGGCGATCGAGGCCTGGAAGGCAGCAAGCGTGCGCCCCGCGACCCAGCGCGGCGCGCCCATCTGGATGCCGATGTTGAAGAGCGTGATGACCAGCGTCCACCCTGCGCCGGCGACCAGCAGGATCGCGCAGGTGAGCGCCGGTATCGTGCTGAGCCCGACCAGCGCCGTACCCGTGCCGGCTATAACGACGCAGCCGCGAATCGACGTCTCGACGCTGAAGGTCCTGCGTACCCGCGAGACGTTCAGCGCACCCAGCACGGCTCCCATGCCGAAGGCGCCGAGCAGGATCCCGAAGATCTGCGCCCCCGCGCCGAGCAGGTCGCGCGCCACCAGCGGCATCAGCGCCGACAGCGAGCCGCCGACGATGCCGGTGACGAAGGTGCGGATCAGCACCACGCGGATGGGCGGCGAGTGCATGATGTAGCGCGCGCCGGAGATGATGGCGCGGTTCAGCCGCTCGGGCGGCAGGCGCGACACGACCTTCTCGCGCCGCCAGAAGAACAACACAATCAGCAGCGGCAGATACATGAAGGCGTTCACGACGAAAGCCGCGATCGTGCCTGCCGCCGCCACGATCAACCCGCCGATCGCCGGCCCGAAGCTGCGGGCGATGTTGAAGCTGATGCCGTTCAGCGCGATCGCGGCGGGCAGGATTTCCGACGGCACCTGCTCGCTCACCGAGGCCTGCCAGGACGGCCCGAAGAGCGACATCGAACAGCCGATGAAGAAGCAGAGGCCGAGCAGCACCCACGGCGTCACGAAGCCGAGCGCCCACAGGGTCGCGAGCGTCGCGGTGCCGGCAAGCGACAGCATCAGCGCGACGAGGCCGACGATGCGGCGGTCGTACATGTCGGCTATCGCGCCGGCCGCGATGGCGACGAACATCTGCGGCAGCATCATCGCCGTCGTGACCAGCGCCACCATGTCGGGGCTGCCGGTCATCTCGGTCATCGCCCACGAGGCGCCGACGCCCTGGATCAGGAAGCCGAAATTGGAGGCAAGGCTCGCGAACCAGATGCGGCGGAATATGCCGTGCCGCAGCGGACCGAAGGTCCCGTCGGGAGACAATAGCGATGCGAAAGCCGATCTCATCCTGGGCCGCGTTCCGGTCTTGTTGAGGCCGCACGCTCCCGCCTGCTGCCGACTCTGCCAAACTAGCGCGCCCGATGATGCCCGCGACCGCGCCGAAAGTCGCATGCCGCATACGTCATGCGATTTTTCTTTGGCTAGCCGCCAACCCAAGCGCGCAGCAAGGCGAGATCGGCGACGCCGGAATGGCTCGCCGCCACCTTGCCGCCCTTGAAAAGATACAGCGCGGGAATGCCCTGGATGCCGTAGCGCTGGGCCAGCGCCGGCTCGGCGTCGACATCGATCTTCACAAAGCGGGCCCTGGGCTCGAGTTCGGCCGCCGCCCGTTCGAAGATCGGGGCCATCGTCCGGCAAGGCCCGCACCACGCCGCCCAGAAATCGACGATGACGGGAACGCTGCTGGACGCGATCTGCTTGTCGAACTGTGCCGTGTTCGCCGCTGCGGGCGCACCGTCGAACAACGCGCTCTTGCACTTGCCGCACTTGGCGGCGCGCGCATCGCGACCGTCAGGAAGGCGGTTGGTGGCGCTGCAATGAGGACAGACGATCTGCATGGCAGCCTCGCTCGTGGACCTGCTGGCGATCTGGGCACGCCGGACGCACCGTTCAACGGCCAGATCGCCAAATCGGTGCCCCCACGGGCTAAGCCGGTGTCCGCGTGGCGGCAAGGGGGGTCGGGCCGGCGCGAAGGAGCGAGATCAGCGCAACACCGCCGTGCATGATCGCATTGCTCGCCGGATAGAGCATCAGAATCCAGAAATGGTCCGACCGGTCGTTGAGGCTGGTCGCCGCGCCGAGGCAGAGATAGGCGAAGGTCCAGCACACCCACGGGCGCCAGTCTTCGCGTTTCGGTGCGACCCAGGTCGAGCGCAACATCGGAAGGAACGACGTGATCGAGGTCAGGTTCGAGAGCAGCAGGAAGACGACATAGGCGAGTGCGGCCGCCTCTGCCGACAAACTGCCCCACTGGCTCCAGGCAAACACCGAGACGAACAGGACGGTCAGCAGGACATCGGCCGCGAAGACCAGGGTATCGACCCAGTCGCCGTCCCAGCGAAATCCGCTCACGATCCAGCAGCGCCCGGCGACAACGACAGCCAGGGTCGCGCAGATGACCGGAAGCATGAGCTCCGGAATGGCTGCGCCCGAGACGGCCTCCAGCGTCGCCAGCAGCGTCGTTCCGTAGGCGAACATGAGCCAGGTGATCGCGTTCGGCTCGATGACCTTGCGGATCGCCAAACCGAGATAGAGCGCGTAGCCGCACACATGCAGCGCCGCAGCCACGCTGCCGAGCAGGAATGGGGTGTCCACGCCGCCTGCCTAGCGGATGCCGCTGAGCGCCAACACGGGCAAATCGCCGCGGCGCAAGCTCGCGCTTCGTTTTGCGCGGGGATCAGAAGCGAGAAACCGCGGAAGAAAATGGTCGGAGCGGCGGGATTCGAACCCACGACCCCCAGTCCCCCAGACTGATGCGCTACCAGGCTGCGCTACGCTCCGACCTACGGGGGAGCCCCGGGGTAGACCCGAGGCGGACGCGGCTTATAGGCGTCGAGGCGGACCGACGCAATTGGCGAGTTGATATCAGGCGGCGCGGCGGCCGTTCTTGGCGGCCTGGAGGCGCAGGTCATATTCGCGGCGTATCGCCTTGAGGCGACTCAGCAATTGCGCCGCCGCGGCCATGCGGTCGGCGGCAGGAGCCGGAGTCAGATCGGCCGTGACGGTCTCTTGGGGTTCGGCGGCTGGCACCGTCTCGGCGATCGCATCGGCGGCCTCCACCTCGACCGGGACGGGCAGGCCCGCGTCCGCGGTGACCGGCGCCGGCGCGACCGGAGCTACGACGGGCGCCGGCTCGACGATGCGCGGCGCGGGTTTCATGCGTGCCTGCTGTTGTTCGAGCCGCTTGCGGCCGGCGGCGACCACGAACTTCACGCCATGCTCGCGCAGCAGTTTCTGCACGCCCCTGATCGTGTAGCCGTCGCCGTAGAGCAAATGCTGGATGCCGCGCAGGAGGTCGACGTCCTCGGGCCGGTAATAGCGTCGGCCGCCGCCGCGTTTCAGCGGTTTGATCTGCGTGAACTTGCCGTCCCAGAAGCGCAATACGTGCTGCGGAATGTCGAGATCCACCGAGACCTCGCTGATCGTACGGAAGGCGTCCGGGGCCTTCTGACTCGCCGGGCGCTCCGAATCATAGTCGGGGCTGGCATCCGCCATCATGCCGCTCCGCCGCTCGTGCCCGCGTTGATCTGGTCCTTCAGCACATGCGACGGCCGGAACAGCAGGACCTTGCGGGGCGAGATGGGAACTTCCTGGCCGGTCTTCGGATTGCGTCCGACACGGCCGCCCTTGGCGCGTACGAGAAAGGTTCCAAAGGAGGACAGCTTCACCTGCTCGCCGCGCAGGAGCGCTTCGACGACCTCGTTAAGCACATGCTCCACCAGCGAGGCGGATTCGTTCCGCGACAGGCCGAGCTGCTGATAGACCGCCTCGCTCAGGTCGGCCCGGGTGAGTGTCTTCGCCATCTTCCCTCCTGGTTCGCCCTCTTGGCGGTGGAATCGAAGATGATGCAATGAAGACGAAAACTTTCCCGATTTCAATGCGATAGACGTTAATGTTGAGCCCGGCTCGGAGCCCGCGCCGGTAAGCTACCAGCGGATGAGGGAGGAACCCCAGGTCAGCCCGCCGCCCATCGCCTCGATCAGCACCAGATCGTTCTGCTTGATCCGGCCGTCCCTAACCGCCTCGTCGATCGCCAGAGGGATCGAGGCCGCCGACGTATTGCCGTGCCGAGCGACGGTGTAGACGACCTTCTCGGGGGCGAGCCCGATCTTGCGTGCCGTCGCGTCAAGGATGCGCTTGTTGGCCTGGTGCGGCACGAACCAGTCGACCTCGTCGGCCGTCAGCCCATTGTGCTCGAGCGCGACGCGGATGGAATCCGAGATATTCGTGACGGCGTGCTTGAAGACTTCCTTGCCCTGCATGCGCAGGAAGCCGGTCGTGCGCGTGGTCGAGGGGCCGCCGTCGACATAGAGCAGATCGTGCAGGCGACCGTCGGAATAGAGGTGGCTGGAGAGCACCCCGCGGTCGGCCGCCGTGCCCTCGCCCTCGCCCGCCTTGAAGACGAGCGCGCCGGCGCCGTCGCCGAAGAGCACGCAGGTCGTCCGGTCGCTCCAGTCCATGAGCCGCGTCATCGTCTCGGCGCCGATCACGAGCACGGTCCCCGCCTGTCCCGCCTTGATGAAATTGTCGGCGACGTTCACCGCGTAGACGAAGCCCGAACAGACCGCCTGCACGTCGAAGCCCGCACCGCGGGTCATGCCGACGCGGCGCTGCACGTGGGTCGCGACCGCCGGGAAGGTTTCGTCCGGCGTCGTCGTCGCGACGATGATGAGATCGAGGTCGCTGCCGCTGACGCCGGCGGCACTCATCGCCGCTTCCGCCGCCTTCACCGCGAGATCGGACGTCGTCTCGCCCTCCGCCGCCATGCGGCGTTCGGAGATGCCGGAGCGCTCGACGATCCACTCGTCCGAGGTGTCTACGATCTTCGCGAGATCTGCGTTGGTGACGATCTTTTCGGGCAAATACGAGCCCGAACCCGCAACGATGGAGCGGCGTACTGTCACGTTATTCTGCCGCCTCGCCTTCTACGACGGCGGACTCAGCCGGCACAGGCAGCGCGGCCGAGACGCCCTTGAGGCCATCCGCGATGCGCTGAACGATGTTCTGCTTCGCCATGTCGATGGCGAGATCGATGGCGCTCGCAAAGCCGAGCCCGTCGGCGCCGCCGTGGCTCTTCACGACGATGCCGTTGAGCCCCAGGAAAACGCCGCCGTTCACCGAGCGCGGGTCCATGCGAATCTTGAGGATGCGGAACGCGCCGCTCGCGATCGCGGCGCCCAGCATCGACATCCAGCTCCGCTTAAGCGCTTCCTTCAGATAGTGCTGAATGAGCTTCGCGGTGCCCTCGGCGGCCTTCAGTGCGATGTTGCCGGTGTAGCCGTCGGTGACCACGACATCGACCGTGCCGGCGCTGATGTCGTCGCCTTCGACGAAGCCCTGGAACGACATCGGCAGGCCGGTCGCTTCGCGCAGGGCCTGCGCGGCGCCCTTGACGGCATCGTTGCCCTTCATCTCCTCGGCGCCGATGTTCAGCAGCGCGACGAGCGGCCGCTCCAGGCCGAACACGACGCGCGCATAGGCGGCGCCCATGACGGCGAAGTCTACGAGATGGCGCGCGTCGCTGCCGGCATTGGCGCCGACGTCGAGCACGACGGTCTGGCCGTGCATCGTCGGCCACAGCGCGGCGATGGCCGGACGGCGGATGCCTTCGATGCGCCGGAGGTTGAACTGCGCGATCGCCATGAGCGCGCCGGTGTTGCCGGCGGAGACGCAGGCCGCCGCCTCGCCGTTCTTTACCGAATCGAGCGCGTTGGACATCGAGGTGTCGGCGCGGCGGCGCAGGGCCTGGCTCGGCTTCTCGTCCATCGCGACGACATTCGCCGCATGGCGAATCTCGACGACGCCCTGGAGCCCCGCCTCGCCGGCGATCAGGCGCTCAAGCTCGCCCTGGGGGCCGTGCAGCAGGAAGCGCACGCCCGGATGCCGGACGCGCGCAATGTCGATCCCGTCGAGAACGGCGCCCGGCGCACGGTCGCCGCCCATCGCGTCGATCGACAGGACGAGAGGATTGGTGCGTGGCGCTGCGTCCGCCATGGCCCGCGCCGGCGGCGCGCTTACGCGGAGGCCGAGACGACCTCACGGCCGTCATAGTGGCCGCAATGCGAGCAGACATGATGCGGGCGCTTCTGCTCGCCGCAGTTCGAGCACTCGCTATACGCAACCGCCTTCAGGGCATGGTGCGACCGGCGCATGTTGCGCCTCGACGGCGAGGTTTTCCTCTTAGGGACCGCCATGGGTCTCTCTCCAAAACAGTAACCTCAAAACGCACGTTGGCCGCCTTTGCGACGGCCGGGAAACGCACGCAATCGAGGGGGGCGTCAAATCAGGCGCGCGATATGCCCTGAAACGGGCGAACGAAGCAAGGCCGAACTGCGCCCTGCCCCGCTCACGCAGGCGGCTTCTTGAGCCCCTTCAGGACGGCAAACGGGTTTTCCCGCTCCACGGGGGCCGCCGCGCCGGCTTCGGCCTCCGGCGCGGCGCCGGGCTTCCGCGGAAAGTCCGGCAGCGCGAGAGACAATTCCTCGGCGATCCAGGCGCCGAGATCGATGCCGTGGCTGGTCCAGGGACGGGGCTCGTCGGCCTCGAGGTCGATCTCGGTGTCGCTGTCCAGCCTGGCGATTTCGCGATCGGAATCCCGGCTGAAGAGCACTTCGCCCGTGCCTTTTACTTCGTCGGTGAAGGTCTCCAGCGAAATACCGCAGACGAGGCCGACGCTCGCCTCGAAGGACGCCTTTGCCGCAACGCCGCCCGCAGCTTCGCGCGCGAGGCTGACGATCGCCTTCAAGGCGTTCACCGCCGGAATCTCCAGCCACGCCGCCAGGCTCGCCCGCTCCTCGGCGGTCGCCTCGATCACCTGCGGCGCACTGCTAGCGTTGCGCCCCAACGGATTGATCCAGCGATGAAATTTATGGTCCGGATCGGCCATCACGCACATCTCCGAAGGCCAGGTCGCCGGCCTGGAACCGCTCCAGCGGCAGCTCCTTGAGCCGCCCCGCCTCCTTGAGCACATACGCCGCCAGGGGCCCGAGCGCCCCCGCAGGCGGCTCGCCGGCACGGTAGACGTTGCGGTCGAGCACCTCCTCGACCGCCGCCATGTCGCCGGAATCGATCGCCGCATCATAGGCCGCCGAGCGCCCGATATAGGCCTTGGCCATCGTCTTCACGCGGCGCGGCACGCCCATGTCGCCGACGCCGAGCGAGCGGATCGCATCGTCGAAAGCCGAGAACATCAGGTCGGTCGTGTCCTGCGCCAGAGTCCGCCCGTCCCGCCCCTTGCCGCGCAGCGCGCGGAACACGAGGAAGCCATGCAGCGCCATCAGGTCGAATCGCCCGTCGAGCGTGTCGGGCACGCCGAGTTCCTCATAGAAGACGGGCTGGCGCGCCTGGGCGCTGATCGCCTTCAGCAGCCGGTCGGTTCGCGCCCGGCGCTCGCTGGATCCGAAGATATGGGTGAGGAAGCTACGCAATGGTGCAGGCCCTCCGGCCTCGCCTTGAATTCGCGGAGCGAGGGGGGTAGGTCACGAACACGCGTGCCGTCAACACTTGGCCCAAGTAGGACTGAATCGCATGTTTTCCGCTAAGGTCCGCCTGGGCGTCAGCGCGGCTGTAGTTACGTGCGCGCTCGGCGCGGCCGGGTGCGAGTCGACCGTCAACCAGCGCGGCTATGTTGCCCCGGGCAACATGACGAAGCTCATCCGCGTGGGCGTCGACAACAAGGCCTCGCTCCAGTCGTCGCTGGGCTCGCCCTCGACCCTCGGCACCTTCAACGAGAACACCTGGTACTACATCTCGAGCCGCCAGGAGGACTTCCTGTTCTTCCGGCCCGAAGAGGTCGAGCGCCAGATCGTGGCGGTGAATTTCGGCGCCGACGAGAAGGTCGCCTCGGTGAAGACCTACGCGCTGGCCGACGGCCAGGACGTCGACTTCAGCGACCGCGAAACGCCCGCCCGCGGCCGCGAGCTGACCTTCCTCCAGCAGATCTTCGGCAATGTCGGCCGCGGTTCGCCGATCGGCAACATGAACAACCCCGACGACGACCCCCGCGAGCGCCGGTAGCGCTGGCTTTACGGCGGGATTGGCTGGAGCCTACTCCTTCCAGATATCTCTGATGCCGCGAATTACACCGCGAAAGACCATACCCCAAAACAACACAACGGCACCGATAACGATCACATATATTGCCAGGCTATTTAGTATGGGTGAGTCTATCTTGTTGAGAATGAAAATTATGGAGAAGCAACTTAACAGGAGCCATCCGATACTCTTTAGCATATCCCCAATAGTCTGAGGCGGAGCAGGGACAAGCAGTACGCCGTCCCTGCGCAGGAACTCTTCAACGGTCTTTAGCTGAACCCATTCGGCCTTTGGGGATTTGGCATTCCAAACCAAAGTCTCGCCTGAAATTCCGCCTGCCTTGAAGGCACTGACGATTTCATCCAGCGTTACCGGACCTTTCTGATTGCCCCCCTCGCGATAAAACCAAGACGGTTCGATCGACGCCGGAACATCGTTTGAAGCCATGGCGATCAGCCGTTCGTAGGAACGTTCCCTGTTGACCGTCGACAAGTTTAACAAGCTGTCGCGGCGGCCGATAGAACTTCCATGACGTGCGGCAGGCCTAGTAAGCGATCGGCTCGCTGCCGTCGGCGCTGCGCCAGTCGAAGTCGGAGAGGCGGCGGTAGATGCCCTTGTCGCGTTCCATCATGCGATAGCCGATGAATTCGCGGCGCAGCGTCGCCGAATCCCAGTGATAGCGCTGCAGCAGCTCGTTGACCTCGCGCTCCGCGTAGGTTCGATCCTCCTCGAACTTCCGGACCAGCCATGACAGCACGGCGTAGCGCTTCTTTCGCTGCGCCGGGATATGCGTGAGTTTGCCGTCGTCGCCGAGATAGTTCGCGACGATCGCCTCCGGCGAATTGCGCGCCGGAGTCGCGGCGAGCTTCGCGACACCCTCTCGGCTCAGCACCTGTTTGGCGAGGCGGGCCAGCGCGTCGGGCACATAGGCGTACCAGTGGGTGTTGCCCTCCGTCCGCCGGCTGACGAGATGGAGATCGCGCAGCATGGCGAGGTGGTGCGACGCCGTGGGCTCGGTGACGCCGACCGCCGCGGCCAGCTCCTGCACGCTGTGCTCGCGCTGGGCGACGAGGCCGAGCAGCCGCAGCCGGCTCTCATGGGCGAGCGCCTTGAAGAATTTCAGCAGCTCTTCGGTTTGGGTGGAGGTCATGGCACTATCTTATTCGACACGCGTCTAATTAGATATGCGTCGAACAAGATAGTGTCAACCTCAGTGGCGACCCGTGAGTTTGACCACGCTTCGTGCTCCTGCCACCTTCTTGCCATTTGGATGTTTAGGACAAAGCTCCGAATACGGAAATGAACCACTCCAAGTTCAAGATCGAGCGTGTTCAAGGCGCGCGTGTAACTGATCAAGAAATTCTTGATGATCTACGGCGTGCGGCTCAATCGGCCGGCACCGAGGTACTCTCGCAGCGACTGTACTCCGAACTTGGTCAGTACGATCCAACTACTGCCTCAAGGCGCTTTCGTTCATGGAATAGGGCTGTGGCGGCTGCCGGATTGCAGGTCGCAAACGAGATCAATATCTCGGATGAGCGACTGTTTGAGAACCTCATGCTCCTTTGGGAGTACTATGGCCGCCAACCGCGCCGCGCAGAACTAGCGCGTCCTCCATCTCAAATTTCTCAGAGCCCGACCGGAAAGTTGTGATTCAAGGGGAGGGGTTTGAGGCGAGGCGTTTGAGCATGATGCGGATCATGGCGAGGCGGATGAAGGCGACGGTTTTTCGGGCGTGACGCTCGCAGTCTT
>JADZAI010000097.1 GCA_020852655.1 Alphaproteobacteria bacterium | reverse complement strand
TTGACGCGGCGCCAGGCCATGTCGGTGACGTGCAGCAGGCCGTCGATGCCGCCGAGGTCGACGAACGCACCGTAATCGGTGATGTTCTTGACCACGCCGTCGACGATCTGACCTTCCTCGAGCTGCTGCACGATCTCCGAGCGCTGCTCGGCGCGCGATTCTTCCAGGATGGCACGACGGGAGACCACGATGTTGCCGCGGCGCTTGTCCATCTTGAGGATCTGGAAGGGCTGCGGCACATTCATCAGCGGGCCGATGTCGCGGATCGGACGGATGTCGACCTGCGAGCGCGGCAGGAACGCCACGGCGCCTTCGAGGTCGACGGTGAAGCCGCCCTTGACCTGGTTGAAGATGATGCCTTCGACGCGCTCGTTTTTGTTGTAGAGCTCCTCGAGCTTCACCCAGCTCTCCTCGCGGCGGGCCTTCTCGCGGCTCAGCACCGCCTCGCCCATGGCGTTCTCGACGCGGTCGACATAGACCTCGACCTCGGAGCCCACGGCGATGGTGCCGTCACGGCCGGCAGCGCCGAATTCCTTGAGCGCGATGCGCCCCTCGGTCTTGAGACCGACGTCGATGATCGCCAGATCCTTCTCGATGGCGACCACGATGCCCTTGACGACGGTGCCCTCCAGCGGCTCGTTGTCGAGGAAGGAGTCCATCAGCATGGACTCGAAATCGTCTTTCAGTGCGGTTTGCGTAGCCAAAAATCTCTCCAAGGCGCCCGGTGGCTGGTGTGAGGTGGAAACGGGCCTATCGCCTTGCACGGCAAAGGCGATCCGGGGCGCACGGCGCCGCCTCCACGATGTCGGGTTGATTCCGCGGCCGGTCCTTGGTCGATGGCGAAGGGGCGGAGCCGGAAGGTTGGATTGGGCGTCTAGGGCGACGCCGCCTTGCTGGCCAGAACCCCGTCGACAATGGCGACGGCTGCACGGAGTGCGGCGTCTATATCCAATCGCGTGGTGTCCAGCAAGTGGGCATCGGCCGCCCGGAAGAAGCCGCCATGCGGGTTGGCGCGGTCGCGCGCATCCCGTTCCTCGATCTGGTGATAGAGCGCGTAGCGGTCAACCAGCTGGCCCCTGGCCTCCCATTGGCGGGCGCGACGCTCCATGCGCGCCTTGCTGTCGGCCTCGATGAACAGCTTCACATCGGCCTCGGGGCAGATCACCGTGCCGATATCGCGCCCGTCCAGCACCGCGCCGCCCGGCTGCCGCGCGAAATCGCGCTGGAACTGGCGCAGCGCCTGCCGCACCTCGGCGATCACCGCCACGCGGCTGGCCAGCGTGCCGGCCTCGGCGCCGGTCAGCCGGTCGAGATCGGTCAGATGCGCCGCGTCGAGCCGCCGCGCCGCCGCGACCGCCTCGCGGTCGAAATCGGTGCTGCCGGGCGCGGCGCGCACCGCCAGCCCCACCGCCCGGTAGAGCAGGCCGGTATCGAGATGCGGCAGCCCGTAATGCCGGGCCAGCCCGGCCGCCAGGGTGCCCTTTCCCGACGCGGCGGGACCGTCGACTGCGATGATCATGGCGGCGAGCCAAACCCGAAGCGCGCGCGGGGGTCAAGCCGGCGCGGCGGGGAGGCTGTGCGGCGGCTGGCCCCTGCGCCGCTTTTGCGTTTGACAGGGCCCTGCTTTCCTCATAACCGGACGAACCCGAAGCGGGAGGCCCCGCCTTTTCAACCCGAGGGAAGCAGCATTGGCCAATCAGGACCGCGGCACCAAACGGGAAGATCCGGAGACCGGCAAGAAGTTCTACGACCTCAACCGGGACCCGATCATTTCCCCCTATACCGGCAAATCCTATCCCCGTTCCTATTTCGAGCAGACGGTGACGGCGCGCCGCGCCGGCCGCGACGAGGAGCAGGACGACGAGGAGGAGGTCGAGGTCGAGGAAGTCTCGACCGCCTCTCCGGATGCGCCCGAGGTGATTTCGCTCGAAGACGCCGACGCCGAGGAGGCGGGCGGCGATGACGGCGAGGACATTCCCGACGTCGAGGACGTCGAGGATGTCGAGGATATCGGCGACGACGACGCCGACGTCTTCCTCGAGGAAGACGAGGAAGAAGAAGGCGACCTCGATTTCGACGTGGGGGGCGGCGACGAGCGCTGATTTCGCGCTTGCGTCCCGTCAGTCGCTCGACTATGCAACACCCGCGCTTCGACGGCCCCGGCCGCCGCGGCGCTTCCCAAGGACGGTACGGGGCCATAGCTCAGTTGGGAGAGCGCTTGAATGGCATTCAAGAGGTCGTCGGTTCGATTCCGATTGGCTCCACCAACCGTCCTCAAAGCCCCGCCCGACGCGGGGCTTTTTGCTTTTCGGCGACGCGGGATGGCTTGGCGCTGGCCCAGACTAGAACTGGTCCTGCCGCAGGAACACGCGCTCGCGGCGCGAGCGGCCGGCCCAGGCGAGGACGAGACCGGGAACGCCGAGGACGGCCCAGCCGGGACAGCCGAGCAGAGCGGCGACGAGCGGCTCGATCAGCGGTCCGAAGAGCCGCGTCGTAAGGAATTCGCGCAGCCCCGCGAGGCTCGCTGCGTGCAACTGCTCCCAGGTCACGGCGAGCGGGGTGAAGACCAGGCTGCTGGCGGCGAGCGAGCGCGTGCCGTCGATGATCAGGAAGATCATCGCACAGGCGATCAGCAAGGTGCCAAGGATCCTGAGGAAAAGCCGCATCTGCCCGTTTCGACCCGCCGGCGCGCGCCGGTTCCGCCCTTCTTGCATGCGCCGCGCTGGCGACACAAGCAGGGCGGGGCGGCTCTCCCGCGGTGGCTTGCAGTCGGGGCGGCGATGAGTATATTGCGCGCGCCTTTGGAGGGTGTTCCGCCCCTCATCCGCTCGCGGTCAAAGGTTTGGGTGCCCGTGAGATGATCCGGCGCATGCCCAGCGCGGAGAGATGGCCGAGTGGTCGAAGGCGCACGCCTGGAAAGTGTGTAGGCGGGTAACCGTCTCGAGGGTTCGAATCCCTCTCTCTCCGCCAGATATCAAGCATAAGATATTGATATCGCGTATATATTTCGCCTGTGGCGAATATCGGTCCGCATCGGGGTCCTAGTTCCAGGATCGGGACTGTCGGTTGGCGTCAGATCGTGGCGCGCGGGCGTGGCGAGCGCCGCATCCTGTCCGTGCCTGACGAGCAGCAGGCGGCCCCGATTGTGGGAGGATCAGGCAATGGCGGGCCTTGCTGTGGCCGATGCCGGAGGCCTCGGAGGCGCTATAACTGGCTCCCTTGTCGCGCGACACGCTTTCCCGACCGCCGGTCCCGCTGCGGCAGGTCATCCAGACTTCGCCATTCTCCCGGACGACCAGCGCCGCCTGGTCGAATTGCGGGGCGCGGAAGCACGCCGCCCGCCGCGACCGGCTCCGGCGGCCGTCGGAGGCAAAGACGTTTCTGATGCGCGACGCCGAAATCTTCACCTTCGTCTTCGACTGACGATCCCCCAGGCGGAGGCTCCACTCTTTTTTCTCTGTAAAAAGTCTTTGCTTTTGCAAAAAATGGAGTCATTGTCCGCCGGTCACGCGGGAGATGTCATTGTGATTACGGGGATCGCCTGGGACCATCGGCGATGCTGGGGGC
>JADZAI010000096.1 GCA_020852655.1 Alphaproteobacteria bacterium | reverse complement strand
TTGATGGCGTTGACGTAGATTCCGAGTGGATTGACCTTGAGCCGTTCGGCGTCGCGCGGCGGCTGGAGGGCAATGGTCAGGATCGCGGTCCAGCGCTGGGTCGAGGCGAGCGCGCCGTTCTCGAAATGCCGTTCGGTCCAGGCGACGCGGAAAGACTCGGGCGATGCCCGGATAACGCTGGAGACGTCGACGGCGACCTGCTGCTTGCCGACCCTGGTGAAGGGGTCGTTCGAGCGGGCGTAATCGTTGAGCGCCATCGCGCCCCGGTCGGTGGTGAAGTCGTAGGCGCGGAGCCAGTTCTGCCTCACGATGATTGCGTCGGCGGGAATCGAGCGGACCTGTTCGATGAAGCGGGCTAGGTGCCAGGCGATCTGAGGGTCGGTCGGTCGATAGTCTGCAACCGCCGGGGCCACCGCCTGCGCCTGACCGAGATTGTCGACCTGCACCACCCAGGGGACGATGGTGCCGCGCCCCGATTGCCAGACGAGGGCCGCGGCGAATCCGGCCGAGAGGATCAGGCAGCCGAAGGCCATCAGCCGCCAGTTTCTCGCCTGGACGCGCGCCGAGCCGATGCGCTCGTCCCACACCTGCGCGGCCTTTTGGTAGGGCGTTTCCGGCTCGGGCGTCCTGCCGTAATGGGTGGATGGTCGTTTGAACATCAGCGATCACTTTCGGAAAGATTGATGGAAGAGCCGGAGCCATGGCTGTCGCCCGCACGGACGGCGTGCGCGGCGGCGGACACGCCGTGACTCATGGTCTGGGAGCGCTTCATCCGCCTAGCCCAATCCGGCGGGCCGTCAGCCCGAGCGGGCGCCTCGGCCCCGCCTCCGCCGATCGTGCCCATGGTCGAAGTGCCGCCCGTGAATTCGAGGGCGGATTTGCCGCCCCCGGTGAAGCTCGACTTCATGGCTTGGGAGGTGCGCGTTGCCGCACGGCGAAGGGGCGATATGGCCGCGCCGCCCGCTGCGTGGGCAACGGCGCCAAGGCCGGAAGCCACACTCGCGGCGCCCGTCTGGCCGGCGGCGCCGAGGCTGTAGGCGGTCGATGCGCCGCCCGCGAGCGCGGCCCCGCCCCGCGCGGCGGCGGCTCCACCGGACAGGGCGGCCGCGCCTCCGCGAAGCGCCATACCGCCTGCCGCTCCTGCCGCCACCATCGCACCGCCGGCGGCGAGGCCGGCTCCGACGGCAGCGCCCGCGCCGAGCTGCGGGCCGCCGGAGACGAGACCATTGGCGATGCCGGGGCCGAAAATGCCGAGGCCGAGCAACGACAGCGCGGCGAGGACAATCGCCATCGCCTCGTCGATGGTCGGGGTCGCGCCGCCGAAGCCGGCGGTGAATTCGGAAAAGAGCGTCGACCCGATGCCGATGATGACGGCGAGCACAAGAACCTTGATGCCCGACGATATGATGTTGCCGAGCACCCGTTCGGCCATGAAGGCGGACTTGCCGAAGAGCCCGAAGGGAATGAGCACGAAGCCGGCGAGCGTCGTCAGCTTGAACTCGATGAGCGTGACGAAAAGCTGGACGGCGAGGATGAAGAAGGCGAGCAGCACCAGAGCCCAGGCGAGCAACATGCAAGCGATCTGGAGGAAGTTCTCGAAAAAGGACCAGTAGCCCATCAGGTCGGAGATGGAGTCGAGCAGCGGTCGGCCGGCATCGAGGCCGGTCTGCGCCACCTTGCCGGGTCGCAGGAGATCTGCGGTCGAGAAGCCGGTCCCGCTCGCCTTGAGGCCGAGGCCGGCGAAGCTCTCGAAGACGATGCGGGCGAGATTGTTCCAGTTGGAGATGATGTAGGCGAAGACGCCGACGAACAGGGTCTTCTTGACGAGGCGCGCGATGATGTCGTCGTCGGCGCCCCAGCTCCAGAACAGCGCGGCCAGCGTCACGTCGATGACGATCAGCGTGGTCGCGATGAACGCGACCTCGGATCCAAGCAGGCCGAACCCGCTGTCGATGTAGCGGGTAAAGACCTCGAGAAAATGGTCGATGACGCCGGTGCCGCCCATGATGCCTATCGGGTGTCTGAAGGTGATGCCGACGGCGGGACGGCGGGCGATGAGCCGGGTGCGAGAAAGCGCTCGCGATTGTCAGCCCAGGCGCGCAGGCAGGCGGGGTCGCGGATCGCCGCCTCGCCGAGGCGCTGACAGCGCCGCAATTCGTCGCGAAGCGGATCGGCCGAGGATGTCTCGGCCGGTCTCTCAGACCGGGCGGCCGGCTCTTCGCCCTTCCGGGTCAGCTCGATGGCCGTTGCGGTGATCGCCACCGCGACGAACACGACGGCGCCGAGGCGGGCCAGCATCTTGCCGTCCATGACCCCGCCCTCAGTTGCCGTTCTGGAACATGCGGGCATTGCCGGGCTGGTAGCCGACGCCCGGCGTCAGAAACCGCCGGCGCTGCTCGCGGCCCTGTTCGGCTGCTGCGGCACGCTCGGCTTCGGAGAGTGCCTGTGCCCGCCCGTTGGCGGCGACCACCGCGGTCAGGTCGGCGAGCTGCTGCGCCTGGAGCGCGAGAAGCTCGTTGCCGGCCTGAGTTGCCTGCAGCGCGCCGGCGGCATTCTGGCTCTGGCCGACGAGCGCCGACATCTGCGCGCGGTTGGTTTCGATATTGCCGACGACACCCGCCTGGACGCGCATCGCATCCTGAAGCCCGGCGACGGTATTCTGCCAGCGTTCGCGCGCTTGGGTGACGAGTTGCTGATCCGAAGCCGTGAGCGAGGCGCTGCCGTAGGTCGATTGGAACGCCTGGTCGATCTGCTGGACGTCGAAGGCGATGTTCTGCGCCTGATTCAGGAGCTGCTGCGTGCGTTGCACCGATTGCTGGAGCTGCTGCAGCGATGAGTAAGGCAGGCTGGCAAGGTTGCGCGCCTGATTGATCAGCATCTGCGCTTCGTTCTGAAGCGAGGTGATCTGGTTGTTGATCTGCTCCAGCGCCCGCGCCGCCTGCAGCACGTTCTGCGCATAGTTGGTCGGATCGTAGACGATCCAGGCGGCGGCTGCCGGCTGCACGAACAGGGGAGAGACGGCGACGGGCAGCGCCAAGATGGTCGCGGCGAGAAGCGCCGCGCGGGAACGATGGATAATCATGGCTTGATCTCCAGGTTGGTGAGGTCGGGAATGAGGTCGGCGGCCCAGGCGACGCCACGGTGGCGCAGCCACGCGGCAAGGAAGCCGTCGCGGCCTTCGCTCTTGAGGATGCGCGCGATAGCAGCCTGGTCGGTCTTGGATGACGCGGCGCAGAGCGCGAGCGCGACCTCGCTCAGGCCCAGCTCGAAGAGCCGGTTGCCGCGCCGCGACTGGCAGTAATAGTCGCGCTTCGGCATGGCGCGGGCGAGAATCTCGATCTGCCGGTCGTTGAGGCCGAAGCGGCGATAGATGGCCGTGATCTGCGGCTCGATCGCCCGCTCGTTCGGCAGCAGCATCCGGGTCTGGCAGCTTTCGATGATCGCCGGCGCGATCGCCGAGCCGTCGATGTCGGAGAGCGATTGCGTGGCGAAGACGAC